>NZ_CP045492.1:1687208-2339562 GCF_015500055.1 Mesorhizobium sp. NBSH29 | reverse complement strand
GGCTCGGCGGGTCGGCGCAAACAGGAAGCTGATGCGATGCGTCAGCGCTTCAAGGGCTGCGATACCACCCGGCAATTTGCCAAGGGGCTCGTGGATGTGACGGTGCGTGACCTTGGACGTGTGCTTGCACCCGAACTTCCGTCGGAATGGGCTGACGCGATCAAGGCTACATCTGCTGGTTCTGCTACACCTGCAAAGCAAACCGAACGGGGATTTGAGTTTATCGGTGTGTGCAGCTCGCGCGAGGTTTCCGACGACCGTGTCGCGCAACTGGTGCTGAATGGCGAAGCCCTAGGTGATCAGAAAGCCGACGAAGTGAGCAAAACCTACACCGAAGAGCTGCGGAAAAAAGCCCGCATCGTCGAACGCTGAGAGCCTGTCGTGCCGCCTCTTGCGCTGACGGCGGGCGATCCTTCCGGCATTGGTCCCGAGATTTCGATTGCTGCATGGTTATTGCGTGACAGCCATGGCGTTCCACCTTTTTTCCTGATCGGCGACCCGGACCTTCTGAAATCGCGGGCGCGTCTTCTTGGCCTGACGATACCAATCCGTGAAGCGGGACCAGGCGATGCAGAGCAGGCATTTGAGCATGCACTACCCGTATTGCCGCTGGCGGAGGCTTTTGTGGATTCCCCAGGCCAGCCGAGTTCGGTCAATGCCGCCGGTATTATCGCGTCGATAGAGAAGGCGGTGCAATTCTCGCTCGCCGGGGAGGCAAGCGCTGTCGTTACCGCCCCTATTGCCAAAAAGCCGCTGTATGATGCCGGTTTCCTATTTCCCGGTCACACCGAATTTCTGGCGCATCTGGCGCAGCAATTGACCGGCATACCTGCCACGCCGGTGATGATGCTTGCCGGACCGGACCTGCGCACCGTGCCGGTGACCATTCATATCGCCCTGGCCGATGTTCCTTCCACACTGACGGTTGAGATGATTGTCACTGCGGCGCGTACCACAGCCCGCGATCTTTCCCACCGCTTCGGCATTGCTCGTCCGCGGCTTGCCATATCGGGCCTTAACCCGCATGCCGGCGAAGAGGGCTCAATGGGGCGTGAAGACGACGCGATCGTTCGCCCTGCTGTGACAGCTCTGCGCGCCGAGGGCATCGACGCAATCGGTCCGCTGCCCGCCGACACCATGTTTCATGCGCGGGCGCGCCAGAACTACGATGTCGCGATTTGCATGTATCATGACCAGGCGCTCATTCCAGCTAAAGCACTGGCCTTTGACGAAGCGGTGAATGTGACACTTGGACTTCCCTTTATTCGGACCTCGCCCGATCACGGTACGGCCTTCGATATTGCTGGCAAGGGTATCGCGCGACCCGACAGCCTGATTGCGGCACTCAAGCTTGCCCGCCATCTCGCAGACAACCGCGTTGACCCCACATGAGCGTCGATGGACTGCCGCCGCTGCGCGATGTGATTCAGCGCCACCAGATCGCGGCTAAAAAATCGCTTGGCCAGAATTTTTTGCTTGATCTCAACCTCACCAGCAAAGTCGCACGCGTCGCCGGTGATCTTTCGCATCACACCATCATTGAGGTTGGTCCCGGACCGGGGGGGCTGACCCGTGCGCTGCTGATGCACGGCGCGAAAAAAGTCATTGCCATCGAACGCGATGAGCGCTGCCTGGCGGCTCTAGCAGAAGTATCGGAACACTATCCCGGACGGCTGGAGATTGTTTCCGGTGATGCAATGAAGACCGATTTTGCATCACTTGCGCCTGATGGACCAGTCCGGATCGTCGCAAACCTGCCGTATAACATCGGCACGGAGCTATTGATCCGCTGGCTGACGGATACCCGTTGGCCGCCCTTCTATGAGTCGCTCACGCTGATGTTCCAACGTGAAGTTGCACAGCGCATCGTGGCTGAGGCCGGGGACAGCGCGTATGGGCGGCTGGGGATTTTGGCTGGATGGCGCACACGCGCGCATATCGCTTTCGATATCCCTCCTCAGGCTTTTTCGCCGCCACCCAAGGTAACTTCTTCGGTCGTTCATTTGGTGCCGCGGGAGGCACCGCTTGTTGCCGATGTCAAAATCCTTGGCCGGGTGACCGAGGCGGCATTCGGCCAGCGTCGCAAAATGCTGCGCCAAAGCATCAAAATTCTGGGTGGAGAAGCGCTCCTGGACCGCGTCGGTATCGACCCGACTCGTCGGGCCGAAACACTTAGCGTCGCGGAATTCGTCCAACTGGCCAACGCTCTTTAGCGAGCTGCGTCCGACCACCATCAAGCGCGCTCGATGCCTGCCACTCGATCGAGCGAGAAGCGGCCCGGGCCCCATGCGATAAGCGCCAGGGCCATCGCTGCCCATGTGATATGGATCGGCCACCCATCAGGCACGGTAAGCTGCACCACCAGTGTCATTCCAAAAAGCGCCAACGCGGCAGCGCGGGAAAAGAGCCCCACGACGAGAAGGATCGGTAGCAGGATCTCGGCGCTGCCTGAAACAAACGCCATCAAACCGGGTGCGGGATAGCTATAAGGCCCCCCCGGCAAGTGAAGTTTGAACTCATCGCTGAACAGGTAGATGGCGGTGGGGTTCAGCTGCAGGAACCCATCCCATTTGTTGACACCCGAGCGCCAAAACGGAACGGCAAGAGCCAATCGCAGCACGGTTGGCGCGATCCACCCGGATGCGATGTGTGTGGCCATTGCATTGGTCCGCTGCACGTTGGCCGAAAGGCTATTTTTTCTGCCTGTGTTGACCATCGTCATAGATCAATCTCCTGAATGGATGGTGGCGAAAGCGCCAGCTTCAATCATGCCCGCGATGTTGGCAGCTATGTCAAAAGTCGCGTTCTCAGCTGTGGCCGCTTCCACCGCATCGCCCAACGTCATGCCAGCCATCAAGCAGGTGAAAAAGACAGCGCCGCCTAGGGGCAAGTGGCGCACAACAACCTCCAGGCCGGGCCGGGTGATCAGCCCATCTTCCGGTCCTTGCACGTCAATGGGTCCAACTGGCCCGCTGCTCCGGTTGGCTGCAAAGATGCTTATGGCTGGAAAGCCGGCACGCACCACGCGCGTTGCCGGATGGGGCTTCAATCGAACATCAGCAAGATTTTCGGGTGCGACCCCCGCCAGCGCTTCGGGCGCCAAAGGTTTTTGATCTGCGGCGTGATAGGCATCAAGCCAGGCGCGTTCAACCGAAGCGACGTCTGAGAGCCATGGTATGGATTGGGCATGTTCATAGCGCCTTATGAAGCCTGGGAAGTCGCTGCCATATTCAAATAGCAGCGGTGATACAGGCGGTGTCTCCCGAATATGAAACCGCGCCATCGCCCGGAAAAAATGATCACCCGTGATCCGTTGAACTGCCGGGAAGCTCGCCGTCAGTGCTTCGATAAGACTGACTGTGACATTGTTGCGATAAACCGCATATCGCTTAACCGCGCCTTTGCCATTCGGCCCCATCACCTCGACAGGCGGAGCGCGCTTCGGGTCAAGTAAGGGCGTAGCGAAGCTCGTACTGAACTCATGCGCAGCGTCAGGCAATTGCATGGTACTGAGCCCGTTTCTCGGCGTGTGGAATCCATCTATCCATAATGGCCTGCGCAGCGGCAGCTTCCGCCTTTAAAACCGGCCATTGAGGAATGGTGCTATCCCACTCGACCAGCGTTGGCAGCGGCCCGCTTCTGCTGACAACGATCTCAAAGAGCTTCCAGACGGCATCCGCGACCGGTCCGTCATGGCTATCGATCAAGAGCAGATCGCCCTCATCGTCTTCCTGCTCCGCATGGCCGGCAAGATGGATCTCACCGACGGAATCAAGAGGGAATTCGGCGAGATAGTCGAGGGCGGCATAGCCGTGATTGGTCGCGGAGACGAAAACATTGTTGATATCGAGCAGCAGTCCACAGCCAGTGCGGCGCACAAGCTCGGTAAGAAAATCGGTCTCCGTAAACGTGGATTGTCGAAAAAGTACGTAAGTAGACGGATTTTCGAGTAAGATCGTGCGGCCGATGGCGGACTGCATCTGATCGATATGTTCAGCTACGCTTGCCAGCGAAGCGCTTGTGTATGGAAGCGGGAGCAAGTCGTTGTAGAAAGTGGTTTCATGTGTCGACCAGGCGAGATGCTCGGACACCATTGCTGGTTGGTAGCGATCGACGAGCGATTTAAACCGAGCAAGGTGCTCGCGATCAAGCTGACTTGGTCCGCCGATGGACATGCAGACTCCATGCAGCGAGACCGGGTAATCGCGGCGTAATCTGGTCAGTGCATCATGCGGCGGACCGCCGGCACCCATATAGTTTTCGGCATGCACTTCGAAGAACCCACGCTGTGGCACTCCGTCAAAGATCGCTGACATGTGTTCATGTTTAAAGCTGGTGCCGGCAAGGCCAGCGGCAGAATAGGCCGGAAAGTGTTTTGCCTGCAGATAGGGGGTGTTGGAAAAGCCATTCATGGCAGCCTCACACTTTCCGGCGCTTTTCATCAGGTGGGAATGTCGCGGGTCAACGCGTCCGGTGCGCCATGGCGCTCGCCCGGCAGCATCATGCTGGCGCAAGTGCCTGCATCAACGAACTTCCAAGCATTTCCCTGATAATCCATCGTTGAGGTGCCCTGACAGGTCGTGCCAGCACCAGCAGCACAGTCATTCTGGCCCTTCATGGCAACGCCGAAACACTTTTCCATCTTCTTTTCCATGGCCATCTTCACCTGCGCTTCTGACAGTGGGGCAGCGAAAGAGGCCGAAGCCAGGGCAGTGGCTACGGCACTGGCAAGAGCGGCTGTGCCGACGATTGAACGTGCAGACATGATCTCATCTCCGGTTTGATTTTCAGCGCACCTTTGTGCGGTGCGTACAAGCCAGTTCGGTGATGATGAGCTATTGTTACGCTCACGCGGTGACACGAATTCGTGATCGTTGAGCTTGGCGCTTGTGCAAAATTTTGCATCACATGTAACAAAGGCGCGTGAATGGCGAAATGAGGGAATTACGAGTGGACGGCAACGGCGATGCGCATATTGCCGGACTCTTGCGCAAGGGGATCGCGGGTGACGAACGCGCTTACGTTGACTTCCTCGAGCGCGCCGCAGCGCTTGTACGTGGCTTTGCCCGACACAGGATTACCTCAGGAAGCCTCGATGCGGAAGACATCGTTCAGGAGACGCTCCTTGCCATCCACATCAAACGACATACCTGGGACAACAATGCGCCGGTGACACCCTGGCTCTATGCTATTGCCCGGCACAAACTCATCGACGCATTTCGCCGGAATGGCAGGCGCATGGAGACGACCATAGAGGACTTTGTGGAAACGATTGCGGACCAACAACCTGATACCGTGCGCGACTGGGAGGTTAATCGGGCGCTGCAATCTCTGGCGCCCGGTCAGCGCTCTGTTGTCTCGGCGATCTCGGTCGAAGGCCGGTCGATCAGCGAAACAGCTACCACGCTTGGCATGAGTGAGACCGCCGTGCGAGTAAGCCTGCACCGTGGCCTCGCAGCAATCGCAAGGCGGTTCGGGCGCACCTGACATGAAGACAGACGATCTCATCAAGGCGCTGGCTGCAGACACCATGCAAGGCAAGCCGCAATTGCGAACCGTCTGGTGGGTTGCCCTCGTCGGCGCTTCCCTTGTGGCCGGAGCAGTGTTTTTTGGAACATTGGGGTTCCGGCCCGATATCGCACACGCGTCGCAAACATCGCGCTTTCTGTTCAAATTTGTGGTGACTCTTGCCCTGGCAACAGGCGCGTTTGGTGCGACACGCGCTTTGTCGCGTCCGGGCTCAAGCTGGCGAGACGTGTCGGTCAGCCTGCTAGTTGCTCCAGGGATCTTGGCTATTGCCGTAATTTTTGAACTTTTCCTGCTGCCATCGGACGGTTGGAGGGCAGCAGCTTTCGGCTCGAACAGCACAATATGTCTTACCTACATCCCGTTGATAGGACTTGGGCCGCTGGTCATCTTTCTTTCTGTTCTGCGATATGGTGCTCCAACTCGCCCGGGGCTGGCGGGCGGCACTGCCGGATTGCTGGCGGGTGCCATCGCCGCAACCTTTTACGCCGCGCAGTGCAATGATGATTCGCCGCTGTTTGTTGCGATCTGGTATCCGCTGGCAATCGCCATTTTGACAGGCACTGGCGCATTAATCGGAAAGTGGACTGGGCGCTGGTAAGGCGATCAGGCTACAGTTTCGTCGAGCAGGCCAGAGGCGAATTCGAACAGACCTGGACGTCGATCGCGACGCAACCGCTCAGCTGTCACGATGGCTCGGACCTCCTGGTAGGCGCGGTCGAGGTCATCATTGATGATAATGAAATCATAATCGCGCCAGTGCTCGATCTCGACGCGGGCGTTGGTCAGGCGCATTTCGATAACTGACTCCTGATCCTCCGCCCGACGCTTCAACCGCGCTTTCAACTCCCGCATGGACGGTGGCAGAATGAAAATGGAGACGATGTCGGCCCGCATCTTATCCTTCATCTGCGACGTCCCCTGCCAGTCAATGTCGAACAACATATCTTGTCCGGTGGCCATGGCTGCTTCTACGGGTTCGCGCGGCGTCGCGTAGAAATTGCCGTGAACCTCGGCCCATTCCAGCAAAGCATCGGAATCCCGCAGCCGTTCGAACTCGCGGGTCGAAACGAAATGATAGTGCACGCCCTCAATCTCGCTCGGCCGCCGTTGGCGCGTAGTGACACTCACGGAAAGCACAAGGTCCATCTCCTTGTCTTCCAGAAGGTTGCGGGCAATCGTCGATTTGCCCGCGCCAGACGGAGAAGACAACACTAGCATCAGGCCGCGGCGGCGGATGGCAGAGGATGCGTTTTGACGGGGCATGCTCTACTCCAGATTTTGGACTTGTTCACGAAACTGGTCTACCACGGCCTTTAACTCCAAACCTATCGCGGTCACAGCGCCGGAATTGGACTTGGAGCATAGAGTATTTGATTCCCGATTAAATTCCTGCGCCAAGAAATCGAGCTTTCTGCCAATCGGCCCTCCAGTGGCCAGCAGCGCGCGCCCTGAAGCGACATGTGTCGTAAGCCTGTCAATTTCCTCGCGGATATCAGCCTTGGTTGCGAGGAACGCCGCCTCCATGTGCAGGCGCTGTTCGTCTAAGTTGGTGCTGGCATCCATGAGGAGCGCTACTTGCTCGGCGAGACGTTGGCGAATGATGGCCGGTTGGCGTGACGGATCGGTTTCGGCGCGCGCAGTGAGTTGTTCAATGATCGTGACATGCCCGGCCAGCAAATCTCCGAGCGCGCGGCCCTCCGCGAGACGCGCAGCTTCGAGGCCACCCAGCGCTTCATCGAGAGCGGCAAGGATGGTGCCCTCCGAGGACAAGCGCGCAGTGTCATCTTCGGCTGTTTCGGGAAGATCGAGTACACCGCGCAGCGCAAGCAGCCCGTCAGCGCTTGCAGGAGATGCGCCGAACTGCTGCTCGAGCCGCTGCGCCAGCGCCGCGACATCCTTGAGAAACGCCTCGTTGATCACAGGCTGCACCTGTGCGCCGTGCTTTGCTACGCTCAAGGTCGCTTGAATGTTGCCGCGTGAAAATCGCTTCTGGATCGCCTGGCGAGCCAATCCTTCGATACGCTCGAACCCCAGCGGCAGACGCAATCGTGCGTCGACGGTCTTGCCGTTGACGGATTTGAGCTCCCAACTGATCGCGACGCCCGCAACATCGGCGGACGACCGCGCAAAGCCGGTCATGCTTTGCAAAGCCATTTTTAGTCCCTGTAACGAGCCATATCTGGCCCCTATTCTGCAGGCTTTTCGGCGTCGCCGTCCTTAGTCTCGGCGGCTTCCTCGGCCTGTTTCTTCATAGCTGCCCGATAGCGCGCAACGTTCGCGTTGTGCTCATCAAGCGTTTCAGCGAAAACGTGGGCCCCGGTACCATCTGCAACGAAGTATATATCCTTGGTTTGCGATGGGTTTGCCACCGCTTCCAGCGCAGCCCTCCCCGGATTGGCAATCGGTGTGGGCGGAAGCCTGTCGATGACATAGGTATTGTAGGGCGTCGGTTTGGTTATTTCCGATTTGTAAATTGGTCGATCAGCAGGCTTTCCGGCACCTCCGAAGATGCCGTAGATGATCGTAGGGTCTGACTGCAGCCGCATTCCCTTGTTCAGCCGGTTGATGAATACCGATGCCACGCGCGAGCGCTCATCGCCTCTGCCTGTTTCCTTCTCGACGATCGAGGCGAGAGTGACGAATTCTTCAATCGTTTCGATGGGAAGCCCGCTAGCACGGCGCTCCCAGATTTCTTCCACCAACTTCTTCTGATCAGCCTTCAGTTTGTCAATCACCTGCTCACGCGGCGTGCCGCGCGTCACCCGCACCGTATCGGCTGCAAGTGTTCCCTCCGGAGGCATCTCGGCTGGCATGTCTCCAGTCAGAGCTTCGTTTTCGGCAATGCGTTGCCATATCTGCTGGACCGTCAGTCCTTCTGGTATCGTAACCGAATAGAGGATCGACTTACCACTTGTCAGCGCGTCCATCACCTCGTGCATAGAAGCACCAGGCTTGATTTCATATTCGCCAGCCTTCAGGGCGGATGAATTTCCATAGGCGCGCACGCCCATCTGGAAAATGCGCGCATCGCTGATAAGACCACGCCGTTCGAGTTGGTCTGCCGTCTCTGACCAACCAGATCGCGGCTTCACCAGATATGTGGCTGGCGTTGCGGACGGTCCCTTACCCTCGAAGCTGAGCTTGCCAACGTAAACCACCGCACCGGCAGCAAGAACAGTGAGGACCACGGTCGACATCAAGAGATTTAGAAAGACGATGAACTGGCTGCGCGCACGCCGCGAACGCTGGCGTTTGGCCGGAGGTGGCGTGCCGTTTTCGGGCCGCAAAGCCTCACTGGCAGATTTTGGAACAATCGGAGTCGCTGCAGTGGCCCGCTTTCCGAACTCGGTCTGGTTGTCCGGGGTCGTATTCATCTTCCCAAAGCACTTTCTCTTTC
This sequence comes from Mesorhizobium sp. NBSH29, assembly GCF_015500055.1. NCBI lineage: Bacteria > Pseudomonadati > Pseudomonadota > Alphaproteobacteria > Hyphomicrobiales > Phyllobacteriaceae > Mesorhizobium > Mesorhizobium sp. NBSH29. The sequence goes on along the minus strand of NZ_CP045492.1, from coordinate 2,330,636 downwards.
GATGAGTTTCACCGAGAACTCACTAAATTCGAATTAGGCGCAATTCACGGCAAACGCTTGATGCGTCGATTTCAGCCGTTGTAACGCTGGAAGATCAGCGACGCATTGGTGCCGCCGAAACCGAACGAATTTGACAAGGCGACATCAACTTTGCGCTTGCGCGGCTGGTGCGCCACAAGATCGAGAGCGGTTTCGACCTCTGGATTGTCCAGGTTGATAGTCGGCGGCACAATATTGTCACGGATTGCAAGGATCGAGAAAATCGCCTCGGCAGCCCCTGCCGCACCAAGCAGATGGCCGATAGCCGATTTGGTCGACGACATCGAGATTTTCGAGGCAGCATCACCTACCAGTCGCTCGACTGCGCCGAGCTCAATAGTATCCGCCATCGTCGAAGTACCGTGTGCATTGATGTAGTCAATATCAGCAGGTGTCAGCCCAGCGCGTTTTAGCGCGGCCTTCATGCAGCGATATGCGCCGTCTCCATCTTCCGCCGGTGCGGTGATGTGATGTGCGTCACCGGTCAATCCGTATCCGGTCACTTCGGCATAAATTTTAGCGCCACGCGCCTTGGCATGTTCGAGCTCCTCTAGAACAACCACGCCGGCGCCCTCGCCCATGACAAAACCATCGCGGTCGCGATCATAGGGACGCGAAGCTGTCTCTGGTGTGTCGTTGCGGTCGGTCGAGAGGGCACGGCAGGCAGCAAAACCAGCGAGAGAAAGGCGGGTCACAGGAGCTTCGGCACCACCGGCCAACATGACGTCAGCGTCGCCGAAGATGATCAGACGCGCAGCATCGCCAATGGCGTGGGCACCAGTTGAACAGGCCGTAACAACCGCATGGTTCGGACCCTTGAGGCCATGCCTTATGGAAACCTGACCGGATACCAGATTGATGATATTTCCGGGGATAAAGAACGGGCTGATGCGTCGCGGGCCGCGTTCCTTGAGAATTATGGCGTTGTCGGCGATTCCATCAATGCCGCCAATGCCCGAGCCGATCATAACGCCGGTAGCATTGCGGTCATCGTCGGACTGTGGTTGCCAGCCAGAATCCCTCAAAGCCTCATCAGCAGCGGCAATTCCATAGAGGATAAAATCCCCAATTTTGCGCAGTTCCTTGGTCTCAAGGTAGGATTCGGGATTGAAGCTGCCATCGCTGCCATCTCCCCTAGGGATAATATGCGCGATCTTGCAGGGAAGGTCGTCGACCTCAAATTCAGTAACCCGTCGGGCAGCACTTTTGCCCGACAGGATGTTTGCCCATCCGTGCTCAACCCCTACACCAAACGGTGAGAGAAGCCCCATACCAGTAACGACGACGCGTCTCATTGCAGGTACCCGGATGCCGGTTTATGTCGCGAAACGATCAGGCCGCCGAGGCCTTATCGATAAACTTCACCGCGTCGCCGACGGTGAGGATGGTCTCGGCAGCGTCGTCAGGAATCTCTACGCCGAACTCTTCCTCAAACGCCATCACGAGCTCAACCGTATCTAGGCTGTCTGCGCCGAGATCGTCGATGAAGCTGGCGCCTTCGATTACCTTATCGGCATCCACGCCAAGATGTTCGACAACGATTTTCTTGACGCGTTCTGCGGTATCGCTCATTGGGGAAACCCTCGTATCTGTTTAATTTGTCTTCGTTAGCTGCCCGATTGCCGCTAATCAAGCTGAAAGATTTTCCGCCAATTGCGGATGTGCCGCGAGGAACATTTTCCCGCGACACCGGCTTGCGGCGGCATTACACGAAAAATGGGCCGCGTCCAAGGCGAAACGCAGCCATTTTGGTGAAATCAGATCATTGCCATGCCGCCATTCACATGAATGGTCTGGCCGGTGACATATGAAGCTGCGCCAGAGGCAAGGTAGGCGACGGCAGAGGCTACCTCTTGACCCGTACCCATGCGTTTCATGGGAATAGCACCGAGAATGCCCTCTTTCTGCTTGTCGTTAAGTTTTCCGGTCATGGCCGATTCGATGAACCCCGGCGCCACGCAGTTGACTGTGACATTCCGCGACGCGATCTCCTGCGCCAGTGACTTCGAAAACCCAATCATCCCGGCCTTGGAAGCACAATAATTGGCCTGACCGGGATTTCCCGTCACCCCTACCACGGAGGTAATGTTGATTATGCGGCCATAGCGGCGACGCATCATCGGATGGGTCAACTCACGGGTAAGCCTGAATACAGAAGTAAGATTGACCTCCAGGACGGCATCCCAGTCATCGTCTGACATTCGTACAAAAAGGCCATCCTTGGTGATGCCGGCATTGTTGACCAAGATATCAACGCCTTCCAGGTCGGCTTCAGCCTTTTGGGCCAGCGCCTTGACAGCATCGCGATCAGACAGGTCTCCCGGGAACAGCTTTGTCCGGTCGCCTAACTCCTCTGCGAGCGCCTCTAGCTTTTCTACACGCGTGCCGTGCAAGCCAACCGTGGCGCCCTGAGCGTGGAGGAGCCTCGCTATCGCCTCGCCGATACCGCCTGAAGCACCAGTTACCAAGGCTTTGCGTCCGTTCAGATCGAACATTTCTTTCTCCTCGAAGAGTGCCCGCAAACGGGCGCGGAATTGGTCAGACTAGGCGAACGATGCAAGAGCTGCGGCGACATCGTCGGGCGTCCCTACTACTGTACAGGTAATGTCCTTGTCGATACGGCGCGCCAAGCCTGATAGGACCTTGCCGGCACCGATCTCATAAAGTGTTGTAACGCCGTTTCTACCGAACCATTCAACTGTTTCCCGCCACCGGACACGTCCGGTAACCTGGTCAACTAGGCGTGCGGCAATCTCCTGCGGGTCTGTGAGTGGCTTGGCCAAGACGTTGGCTATGACCGGCACGAATGGAACTTTCATCTCGACGGCTGCCAAGGCTTCCCGCATCGCCTCTGCAGCAGGCGCCATCAAGGCTGAGTGGAAGGGTGCGGAGACGGTCAACATGATGGCACGTTTGGCTCCTTTTTCGGTGCACAGACGCGCTGCATGTTCTACGCTCTCCTTCGCGCCTGAAATCACAAGCTGCCCACCGCCATTGTCGTTCGCGATCTGGCACGGAGCTGAAGCTGAAGCCTCGCGGCAGGCAGACTCTACGTCATCCATTTCCAACCCGATGATGGCAGCCATCGCACCTTCGCCGACTGGAACGGCGGCCTGCATCGCATTTCCGCGGATTCGCAACAACCTTGCCGCATCCGCGACGGAAAATGTTCCTGCCGCGGCAAGCGCGGAGTATTCGCCGAGCGAATGGCCGGCTACATAGCTGGCCTTTTCTTTCAGCGAAAACCCTTCAGCTTCCATTGCCCGAAGTGCAGCAAGCGAAACTGCCATCAACGCCGGCTGGGCGTTGGACGTGAGGGTCAGTGTCTCTTCGGGACCCTCCCACATAACCGATGAGAGCTTTTGGCCAAGCGCGGCATCGACTTCTTCGAAAACCCGGCGGGCGTCCGGAAATGCGTCAGCCAGCGCCTTGCCCATGCCGACTAACTGACTGCCCTGCCCCGGGAATGTGATCGCCACCGACATCTACCGTCTCCAACCAATTAAGGCGTCTGGCTGTGCGACAACGTCGGCTTGTCTGTCAAGACCGGAGAATTCTTGACCATAGCCCAATTGCACCGGATTGGATGTAACTATCGGCGTGTTCGTTGGGGCGTGACGCAGAAGCACTTTTTCTATAACAGGAGTACTGCACCCTTAGATATTTCGTTCGACGCGCTAATATTGAGGCGCCGGACAGCGCACGACAGGATATGATGCCATGCCACCCTATCGCTCCAGAACCACTACCCACGGTCGCAACATGGCCGGTGCACGCGGCCTTTGGCGCGCCACGGGAATGAAGGATAGCGATTTCGGCAAGCCGATCATTGCGGTCGTGAATTCATTCACACAATTTGTTCCTGGTCACGTCCATCTTAAAGATCTTGGTCAGCTGGTGGCACGCGAGATCGAAAAGGCGGGTGGTGTCGCCAAGGAGTTCAATACAATCGCCGTCGATGACGGGATCGCGATGGGGCATGACGGGATGCTCTACTCACTGCCGTCGCGCGAGCTGATCGCTGACAGCGTGGAATATATGGTCAATGCGCATTGCGCCGATGCAATGGTCTGTATCTCCAACTGCGACAAGATTACTCCTGGCATGTTGATGGCTTCACTTCGGCTCAACATCCCGACTGTTTTCGTCTCAGGCGGTCCGATGGAAGCGGGCAAAGTGGTTCTAAATGGCAAGACAATGGCACTCGATCTGGTCGATGCGATGGTTGCGGCGGCCGACGAGCGTGTCAGTGACGAAGACGTTCAGACAATAGAACGGTCGGCGTGCCCGACCTGCGGCTCATGCTCGGGCATGTTCACGGCCAATTCGATGAACTGTTTGACCGAGGCTCTTGGACTATCGTTGCCGGGCAACGGCTCGACGCTCGCTACCCATGCCGACAGGCGTCGTCTGTTTGTCGAGGCAGGGCATGTGATCGTTGATCTGGCTCAGCGCTATTACGAGCAGGACGACGAAACCGCGCTACCGCGCGTCATCGCATCCAAAGGCGCCTTCGAAAACGCGATGACGCTCGATGTCGCCATGGGTGGATCAACTAACACGGTGCTGCACATTCTTGCTGCCGCCCATGAAGGTGAGATCGACTTTACCATGGATGATATCGACGCCTTGTCACGCCGGGTGCCTGTGCTGTGCAAGGTGGCACCGGCAAAATCAGACGTACACATGGAGGATGTGCACCGCGCAGGCGGCATCTTCGCCATATTGGGCCAACTCGACAATGCGGGGCTGCTTAACCGCGACCTGCCGACAGTCCACGCAGCAACGCTGGGCGACGCCATTGATCGGTGGGACATTTCGCGCACCAACAGCGAGTCCGTTCGAAACTTCTACAAAGCCGCTCCGGGTGGTGTGCCGACGCAAGTGGCATTCAGCCAGGATCAGCGCTGGAAAGAACTGGACCTCGACCGAACTGCGGGCGTTATCCGATCGTCGGACCACGCCTTCTCCAAGGACGGCGGATTGGCTGTTCTCAAGGGCAACATTGCCGTTGACGGCTGCGTGGTAAAAACTGCCGGGGTTGATGATTCCATTCTAAAATTCAGCGGGCCGGCGCGTGTGTTCGAGAGCCAGGACGCCAGTGTGAAGGCAATCCTGTCCAACCAGATTAAAGCCGGGGATGTCGTTGTTATCCGCTATGAGGGCCCCCGTGGTGGTCCTGGCATGCAGGAAATGCTCTATCCGACCAGCTATCTGAAATCGAAGGGGCTCGGCAAGGATTGCGCACTTTTGACCGATGGCCGGTTTTCAGGCGGCACGTCCGGTCTTTCCATCGGCCATGTCTCGCCTGAAGCGGCAGAAGGCGGGCTAATCGGACTGGTGCAGGAAGGCGATACCATCGAGATTGATATTCCGGGCCGAACCATAAAACTGGTTGTTGACGAAGCTGAAATTGCTAGCCGCCGCGTTGAGCAGGAAAAGATCGGCTGGAAACCCATTGAAAAGCGCAAGCGTAAGGTCACCACCGCATTGAAGGCCTATGCTGCGTTTGCTACCAGCGCGGCGCGTGGCGCGGTCCGGGATCTGGGCGAGATCGAATAGGACGAATGGCAGGGCGGACTCACCCGACGCCCTTGCCATCCCCACCTTTCCCCTGTAAGAGCCGCCTCAATCTGCCGGTCCTAGCTGGGGGCTGAACGGAGGGCCGTAGGTTTTGCCGAAAGGGAAAGCCGCTGTCGTGAAGCCGGATGTGCTTCTGCCTCCCGTGTCTCCGCTCTCGACCGTCTCGTCATGCTCTTTCTTCCCCGTCTCTTACGGGTCTAGAGAAGTTGCAGAGGCTTTTGCCGCCGGGACCGGGAGAGAAACGAAGAAAGGCAAAGAACAATGGCTCTATATGAACATGTGTTTCTTGCTCGTCAGGACCTTTCGCAGCAGCAGGTCGATACGCTTGTCGAACAGTACAAGGGTGTCATCGAAGCCGCAGGCGGTTCCGTTGGACGGGTTGAGAACTGGGGACTGAAGTCCCTTACCTACCGGGTCAAGAAGAACCGGAAGGCCTACTACACACTGATGGATCTCGACACGCCGCCAGCCGGCCTGAACGAGATGGAACGCCAAATGGGTCTTTCAGAAGACATTCTGCGCTTCATCACCATCAAGGTTGATCAGCACGAAGAAGGCCCGTCTGCCATGATGCAGAAGCGTGAAGAGCGTTCAGATCGGGGTGGCTTCGGTGATCGCGATCGTGGTCCTCGCTCGTTTGGCGACCGTGACCGTGGCCCCCGCGAAGACCGCGGTCCACGTGAAGATCGTGGCCCGCGCCGTCCGCGCGATGGCGCTGAAGGGGGTGCAGAATAATGGTCGACATCAACCAGATCCCTACCCGCCGTCCTTTCCACCGTCGTCGCAAGACCTGCCCGTTCTCGGGCGCGAGTGCACCACGGATCGACTACAAGGACGTGCGCCTGCTGCAGCGCTACATTTCGGAGCGCGGCAAGATCGTTCCATCGCGTATTACCGCGGTTAGCCAGAAGAAGCAGCGTGAACTCGCCAAGGCGATCAAGCGCGCTCGTTTCCTCGGCCTGCTGCCATATGTGGTAAAGTAAATTGATCTCTCTCCGGTCCGCCCCAAAAGTGCGGGCCGGAGTTTCTAATTGTTCGACCGTGACGGGCACGGAAGAAGCTCTCCATAAAATCCCGGGTTGAGGCTCCATAATGCGCGCCTCTAACTGCCCACAAGGCAGGACAGCGATTCAAGGCTCTCAGAGCCGCAAAAGCTTCCTGTCTGTTCCATACTAATGTGCCGCGAACCGTGCGGACAATTTAAGGAATCTACGACATGGACGTCATTCTTCTCGAACGCATTTCACGCCTCGGCCAGATGGGCGACACCGTCAAGGTCAAGGACGGCTATGGACGCAACTTCCTGTTGCCCCAGGGCAAGGCATTGCGCGCCAACGCAGCCAACAGCCAGAAGTTCGAAGGCCAGCGCGTTCAGCTTGAAGCACGCAACCTAGAGCGCAAGTCCGAGGCTCAGGAAGTTGCCGACCGCCTTGATGGAAAGAGCTTCGTCGCAGTGCGCTCGGCTGGCGAAACCGGCCAGCTTTACGGTTCAGTTTCGACGCGCGACATCGCTGACCTGCTGATCGCCGAGGGCTTTACTGTCAACCGTAACCAGATCGAACTCAACCAGCCGATCAAGGCTATTGGGCTAACAAACGTTGCCGTGGCACTGCACCCGGAAGTTGAAGTGACTATTACCCTCAACGTGGCACGCACCGCAGACGAAGCCGAGCGCCAGTCGAAGGGCGAGACGCTGACCACTGCGGAAGCCATCTACGGTGACGACATCAACGAGAATGCACGTCCTGACAGCTTCTTCGATCCAAACGAAGATGGCGCCGAGGCGGAAGAAGACGAGGCCTGATACTTCAGAAATTAGCCAAAAAGCCCGGACCGTAACGTCCGGGATTTTTTTATGTCAGGCAGCTTTTTCCGCACGCGAAAATTCAACCGGGCAAGGCTGTGACCCATTCCATGGACACCGCCCCAGCGAGACGGTCTGGCTACCGTCCATTTTTTCGGTAGCGCGCGAAACGAACTTTCCTGTTTTGTTCTCTATTCAGGCGCGTGGTAGGCTTACCAAAACGATTCGCGCAACAGTGTTTATGCCATTTGCTTCTGTTGGCTGTGGACGGCGGCGCTGTGGCTGTGAATTTCGGGCGGCGCGGCACAAAACTTCACTACGGGCCGATACTGTCTGATAGCAAAGAACAAGACTGGGGATTTTAAGAGACAGATGGCCGAGGCAATCCGCAAAATCGCGGTGGCGGAAACGCCGCTTTATCGCGAGGCACCAAACAACATTGAGGCTGAGCAGGCATTGCTCGGCGCGATCATGGTAAACAATGATGCGTTTTACCGCGTCTCGGATTTCTTGAAGCCGTCGCATTTTTACGAGCCGCTGCACCGAAAGGTATTTGAGGTCGGCTCCGAACTGATCCGCATGGGCAAGATGGCCAATCCGGTGACGCTGAAAACCTTTTTGCCGTCTGACGAGAAGGTCGGCGATATGACGGTCGCGCAATATTTGGCGCGTCTGGCGGCTGAAGCCGTCACCATTATCAATGCGGCCGATTATGGCCGTGCTATCTATGACCTGGCCACACGCAGGGCGCTGATCACAGTTGGCGAAGACATGGTCAACATCGCCTATGATGCGCCTGTCGATATGTCGCCGCATGATCAGATCGAGGATGCGGAACGGCGGCTTTTCGAGCTTGCAGAAACCGGGCGCTACGATGGTGGGTTCGAGAGTTTCACCGATGCGGTCAAGACGGCGGTCGACATGGCTAACGCCGCCTTCATGCGTGACGGACATCTTTCGGGCGTTGCTACAGGATTACGCGACCTTGATCGCCGCATGGGTGGCTTGCAACCGTCTGATTTGATCGTACTGGCTGGTCGCCCAGGCATGGGTAAGACCTCACTAGCCACCAATATCGCCTTCAATATTGCCCACGCCTATGAGCCGGTGCAGCAGGCTGACGGATCGTTCAAAGCTGGCAATGGCGGGGTAATCGGATTTTTCTCGCTTGAAATGTCGTCCGAGCAATTGGCGACGCGTATTATCTCCGAGCAGACGGAAATTCCGTCGTCTAAAATCCGCCGCGGCGAGATTACTGAAACTGACTTCGAAAAGCTCGTCGCCTGTTCTCAGACTATGCAGAAGATCCCGCTGTTCATTGATCAGACCGGTGGCATTTCGATCGCACAGCTGGCGGCGCGTGCAAGGCGGCTTAAGCGCCAACGCGGGCTCGATGTCATCGTGATCGACTATATACAGCTGATGCAGGGTTCGTCGGCAAAATCATCGCAAAACCGCGTACAGGAAATTACCGAGATCACCACCGGACTCAAGGCACTCGGCAAAGAACTCAGCGTTCCCATCATCGCGCTGTCGCAGCTTTCGCGGCAGGTCGAAAGCAGGGATGATAAACGCCCGCAACTTTCTGACCTTCGTGAATCGGGATCCATTGAGCAGGACGCAGACGTTGTCATGTTCGTCTACCGCGAGGAATATTATCTCAAGAACAAAGAGCCGAAGCCCGGCACCGAGGAATATTTCAAGTGGGAAACGGAAATGAACGAGGTGCGGGGCAAGGCTGAAGTAATCATCGCCAAACAGCGCCACGGACCAACGGGCTCAGTTTCGCTGGCCTTTACCGGCGAATTCACACGGTTCTCGGACCTAGCGGAAGATTCGCATCTGCCGGAGCGGTATGAATAGGTTGCATGGCTAAGTCGCGCCTTCAATTCATCTGCCAGAGTTGCGGTGCCGTCCATACGCGCTGGGCGGGCAAATGCGATTCGTGCGGGGAGTGGAACACCCTGGTCGAGGAAGGCACGTCCGGCGGCATTGGCAGCGGGCCGCAGTCCGGTCGCAATGCGCGTAAGGGCCGCGCTGTAGCGCTGACAACACTGTCAGGCGACATTGAGGATGCTCCGCGCATCGCTTCCGGCATCGGCGAGCTCGACCGCGCCACCGGCGGCGGTTTTGTTCGCGGCTCGGCGATACTGATCGGCGGTGATCCGGGGATCGGCAAGTCCACGCTTCTGACGCAGGCAGCAGCAGCACTTGCTGAACGTGGACATCGCATCGTCTATGTGTCGGGCGAGGAAGCGGTAGCGCAAATTCGCTTGCGGGCGCAGCGGTTGGGCGTCGCCAATTCTCCTGTGGAGCTTGCCGCCGAAACCAATGTCGAAGACATTCTGGCCACCGTTTCCGATGGCAAGAGACCCGATCTTATCATCCTTGATTCGATCCAAACCCTATGGACCGATATGGCTGATTCGGCTCCTGGTACTGTCACACAGGTTCGCGCCTCAGCGCAGGCGGTGATCCGCTACGCGAAATCCACAGGTGCTGCCGTCGTACTGGTCGGCCATGTCACCAAGGAGGGCCAGATCGCGGGCCCACGTGTTGTGGAACATATGGTCGACGCGGTGCTCTATTTCGAAGGTGAAGGCGGGCACCATTACCGCATCCTGCGCACGGTCAAGAACCGATTTGGACCGACCGACGAGATCGGCGTGTTTGAAATGTCCGACAAAGGGTTGCGCGAAGTCTCTAACCCTTCGGAGCTTTTCCTGGGCGAACGACATGCAAAAGCGCCGGGCGCCGCCGTTTTTGCAGGCATGGAGGGCACACGGCCTGTGTTGGTTGAAATCCAGGCGCTGGTTGCGCCATCGCCGCTGGGCACACCAAGGCGCGCAGTTGTTGGCTGGGATAGTCCCCGGCTTGCTATGATCCTTGCAGTTTTGGAAGCTCATTGCGGCGTCCGCTTCGCCACCCATGACGTTTATCTTAACGTCGCTGGCGGATATCGAATTTCCGAACCTGCAGCCGACCTTGCTGTGGCAGCGGCGTTGGTCTCGTCCCTCACCGGCCTTGCCCTTCCAGCCGATTGCGTCTATTTCGGCGAAATCAGCCTTTCGGGGGCGGTGCGGCCCGTTGCACATGCGCAGCAGCGTCTCAAGGAAGCCGAAAAGCTGGGATTTGGACAGGCGGTACTTCCGCTTGGGGGCGATGAGCCGGCGGGCGGATTTGGTGCCGGTTCTTTCCAGCCTGCGACGCTCACCGATCTGGTGGTACGCATAGCTGGGTCGCTTAGGAAAGAACGCGAGGACGGCTAACCGGATACGGTTGGCGGGTAGATCTGATCTGCCATAATGGAGTGGACGACATGCCGGTTACGCTGCTTGACGGAATTCTTATCGGCTTCACCCTTGTTTCAGCGATGCTGGCAATGGTGCGCGGATTCTCCCGTGAAATTCTTTCCATCGCCTCTTGGGTTGCGGCTGCTGCCGCGGCATTTTTCTTCTATCCCGCCGTACTGCCCTATGTGCGACCGCATATCGACAATGAACAGATCGCCATGGCTGCGGCAGCTGGTGTCGTCTTTGTCATCGCGCTGATCGTAGTAACTGTGATCACGATGAAAATCGCCGATTTCATTATCGACTCTCGCGTTGGCGCGCTCGACCGAACCCTTGGCTTTCTCTACGGTGCCGCACGTGGCGTTCTGGTGGTTGCGGTTGGGCTGTTGTTCTTCAGCTGGTTGGTTGGAGAGAAGCCACCGGCATGGATTTCTGACGCAAAGTCGCGCCCACTTTTGACGGATATTGGCCAGCGTCTGCAGGCGCTGCTGCCAGACGATCCGGAAAAGTCGATCTTAAAGAGGCTACAGCCTGAAACAGGAACCGCATCCGATCCCGCGCCAGAGGGCAGCACCGCAACCCCACCTGCCGAAAGTGCGACGCCCCCAGCAGCCGAAGGCGAAACTGATGAGGTTCCCGTAGAGGAAGCGCCGGCTGAAGAGGTGCCGCCCGCCAACTAAGCTGTGGAGCGCTGTTAATCGTATGCGCGATGTTGCCGTGTACATATTCGTCAGCAACAATCTCGCAATTGAGGTCATTATTGCCTACCTGAATGCAACAGCGGTCGTTGGCCGCGCAGCATTGAGGTAGAGGCCCCCTATGACCCTGGCGCTCCATGACATCAGCATCCCGGTATTCATCCGCACACTGGACGCAATGTCCGATTTTTTGCGCAAGGGTCGCGCCTTCGCTGATAAAACCGGACTTGACCATTCGAAGCTCCTTCAAGGCCGTCTTTATGAGGATATGGCGCCCCTTACGGCACAGATCCAACGCGCCAGCGACACAGCTAAAAATGCAGCGGTACGCGTTGGTGCGCTTCCACCTCTTCCCATGGACGACAATGAGGTGAGTTTTGACGATTTAGAGGCACGGATCGCAGCAACCGTGGCGTTTCTCCAAACGGTTCCCGCCAGCGCGATGAACGGACGCGAAGAGGCTGAGGTCATTTTCAAGACGCGGACGGCAGAAATCACATTTACGGGGCAGAGCTATTTGCTCACTTATGCGCTGCCTAATTTTTTCTTCCACGTGACCACAGCCTACGCGATATTGCGCCATAACGGTGTTCCGTTGGGAAAAATGGACTTTCTTGGCGCTCGCTGAAAGCGCGCCAGGGCATACCAAAAGCCAGTGACAGTAGATCGTGATTTCTAGGTGGCGTTGTAGCTACGATTGGCTTATATGACGGATCTCCCAATCAAGAGACCGTGGCCCCAATGGTTGACGCAGAAAACACTCTCTCCGCAGAGGCCGACGATCATTTTCATGACGAATGCGGGGTGTTTGGCATCTTCGGGCGCCAAGATGCCGCGGCGATCGTTACGCTCGGACTACATGCCCTGCAGCACCGCGGCCAGGAAGCCGCGGGCATCGTTTGCTACGATGGCACACAGTTTCACGTCGAGCGCCATGTCGGGCTGATTGGTGATACCTTCACCCGCCAGTCGGTGATTGACCGGCTTACAGGCACGAGGGCCATTGGTCATACGCGCTATGCCACGACCGGTGGCGCAGGCCTGCGCAACGTGCAGCCGTTTTTCGCGGAGCTTTCAACTGGCGGGCTGGCGATTGCGCACAATGGCAACATCACCAATGCCATGACTGTGCAGCGGACGTTGCAGCAGAAGGGCTCGATTTTCTCCTCGACCTCCGACACAGAAACCATTCTGCACCTCGTGGCGACCAGCAAGGAACGCGATCTTAATGCGCGATTCATTGATGCGATCCGCCAATTGGAAGGTGCATTCTCTCTTGTGGCTCTCTCATCGAAAAAGATGATCGGCGTTCGCGACCCGCTCGGCATTCGCCCGCTGGTGCTGGGAGATCTGGACGGCGCATGGATTCTGGCATCTGAAACCTGTGCGCTGGACATTATCGGCGCGCGCTTTGTGCGAGATATCAAGCCGGGCGAAATGGTGGTGATTACCACCAAGGGCATCGAGAGCCATTTTCCGTTCGAACCGCAAAAGACACGCTTTTGCGTGTTTGAATATGTTTACTTCGCCCGTCCCGACTCGTCGGTTGAGGGCCGCAACGTCTACGATGTTCGCAAGCGCATCGGCTCTGAGCTCGCGATAGAAAGCCCGGTCGACGCCGATATTGTCGTGCCGGTGCCAGATTCCGGCACACCGGCCGCAATCGGGTTTTCACAGGAAGCTGGAATCCCGTTCGAGCTTGGGATCATCCGCAACCACTATGTCGGTCGCACCTTCATTTCACCGGGCGATTCGATCCGGCACATGGGCGTGAAGCTGAAGCACAACGCCAATCGCAAGATGATCGAAGGCAAGCGCGTCGTGCTTGTGGATGATTCCATCGTGCGTGGCACCACCTCGCAGAAAATCGTGCAGATGGTGCGCGAAGCCGGAGCGCGTGAAGTGCATATGCGCATTGCCTCGCCGCCCACGCGCGCCTCGTGTTTTTATGGGGTCGATACGCCAGAAAAAGCGAAGCTGCTTGCCTCTCGCATGACGATTGAGGAAATGGCCGAGTTCATCCGCGTTGATTCGCTCGGTTTTCTGTCCATCAACGGTCTCTACCGCGCCGTCGGAGAAGCCAATCGCGACAGCGAGCAGCCGCAATTTTGCGATGCCTGCTTCACCAACGAGTACCCTACCCGGCTGCTCGACCATGAGGGTGCCGACAATGTCCGCACGCTGTCGCTGCTAGCGACTGGCGGGCAATAGACTGCCTGTTATTTCTTTTCATCACTAGACGGACCCTTGCTCATGACCCCTGCCCCCGACCTCAGCAACCGCGTTGCCCTGGTCACCGGCGCCTCGCGCGGCATCGGCTACCAGATTGCAAAGCAGATGGCAGCTGCAGGCGCGCATGTCATTGCCGTCGCCCGCACAGTTGGTGGGCTGGAAGAGCTTGACGACGAGATCAAGGCTGAACACGCACGCACTGGCAAGGGCGAGGCAACGCTCGTACCGCTCGACCTGACCGATATGGCAGGCATCGACCGGTTGGGCGGCGCGATCCATGAACGTTGGAAAAAACTCGACATTCTTGTAGCCAACGCCGGTGTGCTTGGCGTGATTTCACCCATCGGTCATGTCGAGGCAAAGGTGTTCGACAAGGTGATGGCAGTCAACGTTACAGGAACCTGGCGGTTGATCCGATCAGTAGATCCATTGCTGCGGCAGTCCGATGCCGGCCGGGCTATCATACTGTCCTCCAGTGCCGCTCACTCGGGGCGTGCATTCTGGGCCCCTTATGCTGCCTCTAAGGCTGCTGTAGAGGCTCTCGCTCGCTCATGGGCCGACGAAACCAAAAGCATGGCACTCCGGGTCAACATCGCTGATCCTGGCGGTACCCGCACCGCTATGCGTGCACTTGCGTTTCCTGGTGAAGACCCAGCGACCCTGCCCGCCCCGGCTGTGACGGCGGCGAGGATCATGCAGATGGCCAGCCCGAAACTTGAACGAACGGGCCTGATCTATCAGGCGAAACCTGACTGTTGGGCTGAAGCTCAGCTGCCAATACAACTCGATGAAAGTGCGGCATAGCGGGTTCATATCCGATAGGCTGCAACCTTGCTCCTCAACCGGCGTTGTGTGCAGCATTTCAAGTGAAGGGCTGTTGAATGACGCTTAGCCAGGTTCTGTCCTTCACCATCATTGCTCTGATGATGGGCGCATTCGTCTGGGGACGGTTTCGCTACGACCTGGTGGCATGCGGGGCGCTTATTGCAGCGGCTGCCGTTGGTATCGTGCCCTATGATCAGGCATTTACCGGCTTCAGCGACGATATCGTCATCATCGTGGGCAGTGCGCTTCTGGTGAGCGCCGGCGTGGCACGCACCGGGATCATGGAACTGGCAATCCAGCGGGTGTTCCCGAATGTGAGTTCAATCCGAGCGCAGATGATTTTGCTGGTGGCGACCGTCACCATTCTGGCAGCCTTCGTGAAGAATATCGGCGCGCTCGCAATCATGATCCCCATTGCGTTTCAGTTCGCCCGCAAATCCAACACTTCGCCTTCTGTATTCCTGATGCCAATGGCGTTCGGATCATTGCTCGGCGGGTTAATGACGCAGATTGGCACTTCGCCCAATATTGTTGTGTCCCGCATTCGTGCCGAAATAGGCGGCGAGCCCTTCACCATGTTCGACTTCACCCCCGTCGGCGCGGCACTTGCGGTGGTGGGAGTTATTTTTCTGACGTTGTTCTACTGGTTGCTGCCCGTGCGCAGCAAGGCGATGGGCTCGCTCAACGAGGCGCTTGATATTCAAAATTATCTGACCGAAGCGCTGGTGACGTCTGAGTCGGCGGTGAATGGTAAGACCGTAGGGGACCTGTTGAAGCTTGGGGGTGGGGAAGTCGTGGTTACTTCAATCCTGCGCTCTCGCGTACTGCGCATAACGCCGTTTCCCGACGCGAAGCTACGCGAGGGGGACACTGTGCTGATCGAGGGTCCGCCAGAGGCGCTGGACCGTGTCGTAGCGCAGGCCAAACTCAGTGTGACGGGAGACCGCGATGACGCAGGCGACGGCGAGGCGTCCACCGCCATCGAAGCCGTCGTTGCCGAGCATTCGCAGCTTGTCGGCTGGTCAGCCCAGCAGTTGGCTCTATACGACAGATACAATGTCAATTTGCTGGCAGTGAGCCGCAAGGGCGAACGTATTCAAGAACGTCTGGGTGCCGTAACGCTTCGGCTCGGTGATATCGTGGTTTTGCAGGGAAACCCGGCGCGGTTGCCCGAGATTTTGCGCGACCTGGGCGTCTTGCCTTTGGCCGAACGCCCTATTCTGCTCGGCAGCGTACGCCGCGGGATCATTCCCGTGATCATCCTGTTTGCCGCTATGGCGGCAACAGCCGGCGGCTTGCTTCCCGTTGCCATCGCCTTCTTCACCGCTGCCGTTGCCATGGTTCTGTTCAAAGTGGTGCCTTTGCGCGAAGTCTACGGCGCCATTGACGGACCGATCCTAGTGATGCTGGCGGCGCTCATTCCCGTCAGCGACTCGCTTAGAACCAGTGGCGCCACCGACCTTATTGCGGGATGGTTGGCAGAGGTAGGAACTACATTGCCGCCAGCCGGTGCGCTGACACTGATTATGGTCGTCGCCATGGCCGTCACACCATTTCTCAACAATGCGGCGACGGTTTTGGTAGTAGCGCCAATTGCCGCTGGGTTTGCCACCGGCCTCGGCTATCGGCCGGAAGCTTTTCTGATGGCGGTTGCCATTGGAGCAGGCTGCGATTTCCTCACCCCTATCGGTCATCAGTGCAACACCTTGGTGATGGGCCCGGGTGGCTACAAGTTCAGCGACTACCCCCGGCTTGGGCTGCCCTTGTCATTTCTCGTGGTCATCGTTGCAGTGCCCATGCTGATGATGGTGTGGCCGGTGAAGTAGATGCACACGTGATCGTGATGATCAGTATCTGCCAAATTGTTTGACGTATCATTCCTGACGCCAACGTTGTCTACGATGACGTAACTCAAGGGGACCAATAGATGCGAAACCAGTTGATTGCCTCAGCACTCGCAGTGTTCACGTTGAGCGATGTTGCCGCCGCCCAAGACAAGACGATGAGCTTTTTCATCACCAGTTCCGGCCCGGGAAAAGGCGGCGATCTGGGTGGGCTGGCGGGTGCCGACGCGCATTGCCAGACGCTCGCGGAAGCGGCAGGCGTGACTACTCCCAAAATATGGCGCGCATATCTATCCACCAGTGAGATAGACGCGAAAGATCGCATCGGCACCGGCCCGTGGTTCAACGCCAAGGGGAAGAAAATTGCGGATGATGTTATCAGCCTTCACAGCGAAAAGAATGGCATTTCCAAGGAAACCGGGCTGGATGAAAAAGGCGAAGTCGTGAACGGACGTGGCGATGAGCCAAACCGCCATGACATTTTGACCGGGACCAATGCGGACGGCGCGAAATCCGCTGATCAAACCTGTGGCGACTGGACGCTCGGCAGCGAAGAGGGTGCCGCGATGGTTGGACATCACGACCGAAAGGGCCCCGACACCCTATCGACGGCAACATCTTGGAACGCTGCGCACGCCTCGCGCGGCGGGTGCAGCCCGGCAGCGTTGAAGAGTACAGGGGGCGACGGGTTGTTCTATTGCTTCGCAGCCGAGTAGACCTCAGATTCTGCTATCGCGGAATCAGTGTCGTGGCGGCAATCAACGCAGCCACGAATACGCCTTGTATGCCATATGGCGATTGACGTTCACGTGTCATCCGCTACTTTGCCGCCTGCGAACAACCAGAGATTTGGCATTTTTTTTGACTGGGAGGCGCGGCTTGATCCTTATTTTCGGGATGCTATTCGCAGCGGCAGCTGCGTTTCTGGCTGTGTCTCTAGCTTTGAAGTTCACGCTCGGACTTCCTTTTCGCCAGGCTGCGCTTTACGCACCTTTTAAGCTCGCTTGGCGGATCGACGACCGCAAGGCGAGTATTCTTCGAAACACCGACACACCTGTTATTTACGCGGTGTCGCACCGCTCGAAGATAGACCCAGCACTGATGCTTGCATTGCTGCCAGAGCAGACGCTCCACATACTTGATGATTATTCGGCCAAGGCGAGTTGGCTAGAGCCGTGGCGGGAACTGGGACGCACAATCGCATTTAACACTGAACATGTATTTGTCAGCCGGCGTCTGGTGCGGCACCTGCGCGGCAAAGGCCGGCTTGCCGTGTACCTGCCAGACGCTGCGGAACCGGGCACGAAAGAATTTCGGCTGTTTCGTGCGGTTGCACGCATAGCACTCAAGGCCGACGCACGCATCGTACCCGTGGTGGTCGGTGGGGCAAGGCATCTGCCGATGTCGCTAACACCGGCAGCGCATGCGCCGCGCCGATGGTTCCCCGAACTTCGGCTGGCGGTGCTCGATCCGATGACTGTAACCGAGATGATGGAGCGGGCCGGGCTGCAGCAGTCGACGCCGTCGAGCGCACTGTTTGACAGGGTGGCAGAAGCACGCGTGGCAGCAGCAAATCCGTCGCGCACCATATTTGAAGCTATTCGCGACGCTGCCCTGAGGTTTGGACCTGAGCGCGACATTATCGAAGATGTCGTTTACGGTAAAATGAGCTACCGTCGAATGTTGATTGCGGCGCGCATACTAGCTAGCCGTTTTTCGACAGTCGACCAGCCGGGAGAGGCCATCGGACTGCTTCTGCCCAACACCAATGCCATGGCAGCAGCGTTCCTAGGCCTGCAATCTGCCGGTCGGCTCACTGCGATGATCAACTACACATCCGGGTGTGCCAGTGTCGCTTCCTCGATCCGGTCGGCGACTATTCGGACGGTTATTTCCTCGCGTGCATTTGTCGAGAAGGCAGAAATCCAGACGTTAGTCGGCGCTGTTGAGAATGCCGGAGCCAAAATCTTATGGCTTGAGGATCTGAGAGATGAAACGTCCCTCCTGAGCAAGGCACTGGGTTTCCTGATGTGGCGCCGACCTCTCGTCGCGCGCGAGCCGACACAGGCTGCGGTGTTGCTCTTCACTTCCGGGTCTGAAGGCACGCCGAAAGGCGTGGTGCTGTCGCATCGCAATGTGCTGAGCAATGCCATGCAGGCTGAAGCGCGACTAACGCTTACGCCTGATGATTCATTGCTTAATGTTCTTCCGACGTTCCATTCTTTCGGCCTGACTGCAGGAATGGTGCTGCCGTTGTTGATCGGTGTGAGACTATTTCTCTACCCGTCGCCATTGCACTACAAACTTATCCCGGAAGTCTCAGGCAAACTGAAACCGACGATTCTTGTGGGCACGGACACGTTTCTCAACGGGTATGCGCGCACAGCCGAAGACAGCGACTTTTCCAGCTTGCGTCTTGTTGTTGCCGGGGCGGAGGCAGTGAGAGAAGAAACGCGAGGGGTCTGGCGCGAGCGGTTTGGAGCCGAGATCGTGGAAGGGTTCGGGCTCACCGAAGCCTCGCCTGTTGTAGCGGTCAACACTGCGAGCCATGGACGCGACGGCACAGTGGGAAGACTATTCCCCGGCATGCGAATGCGTCTGGAGCCTGTCGAGGGGATGGATGATTGCGGTCGGATGTTCGTTGCCGGACCGAATATCATGATGGGGTACATGACTGCCGAACAGCCGGGCGTCCTCCAGCCGCTCGTCGACGGTTGGCACGACACCGGCGATATCGTCTCGGTTGACAGAGATGGCTTCATTACCATCCGTGGGCGCGCCAAGCGCTTTGCCAAAGTAGGCGGCGAG
Source organism: Mesorhizobium sp. NBSH29 (assembly GCF_015500055.1). Classification (NCBI taxonomy): domain Bacteria; kingdom Pseudomonadati; phylum Pseudomonadota; class Alphaproteobacteria; order Hyphomicrobiales; family Phyllobacteriaceae; genus Mesorhizobium; species Mesorhizobium sp. NBSH29. Next base: position 2,311,510 of record NZ_CP045492.1, on the reverse strand, counting down.
ATGGTTTCGCTTGGAGCAGTGGAAGTTTTGGTACAGGCACTCTGGCCGGAAGAGCACCACGCAGTTGTGTCAGTGCCCGACAAGCGCAAGGGAGAGCGTATCGTGTTGATTACAACCGAAATCGCTGCAGATGCCAAGGCACTCAGGGCCTATGGCAAGAAGGCGGGTATTGCCGGCCTCGCAATCCCCGACGATATCGTCACGATTGAAACAATGCCGCTGTTAGGTTCTGGCAAGACAGACTATCCGGAAGCCCAACGCATTGCGATCAACAAGCTTGGCGCCGATAGCGGACCTTAATCGGAAACGCTTGGGTCAGTCGCTACGGCTGCTTGTTGCTCTACTGAGCGCGCCCTACGGGCGTAGGCCCTGAAACTGAGCGGGAGCAGTAAAAGATAGAGGATAGCGGAAGCCGTGAGCGTTTGCCACGTGTAGGCTGACAACAAAAGTACATAGAGCACGACCCCCAAAATAAGTGGAAGCACCTGATCACGTGGGATGCGTTTGCCCGCGGTCTTACCGGAGTAGACCGGCAAGCGGCTTACCAGGAGAAGCCCTATCACCACCGTGAAAAGCGATCCGGCGAAGGCCGTTGAGACTGTTAGCGGCAGCCCTATAAACCCAAGATAGATGGGCAGCAGCACCAGTACAGCTCCTGCCGGAGCCGGCACGCCAACGAAATAATCCGCCTGCCAGGCGGGTCGGTCCGTGTCTTCGTCAAGCACGTTGAAGCGGGCGAGGCGCAGCGCTGCAGCGATCACAAAAAGAAGGGCTGCTATCCAGCCGAAGGAACCCGCGCGATCGAGTAGATAAGCGTAGAGTACCAACGCTGGCGCAACCCCGAAATTAACGATGTCGGCGAGCGAATCCATCTGCGCTCCGAATTTGGACTGGGCCTTGAGGCGGCGCGCGATGCGTCCGTCAATACCGTCGAGAAAGGCTGCAACAAGCACCATAGCAACCGCTACCTCGAACCGGTGCTCGAACGCCAATCTGATACCCGAGAGGCCGGCGCAGATGGCCAAAACTGTGATCAAATTGGGGATCAGCATGCGCAGCGGCACGTCCTGAATGCGTGGGCCTCCCCTGCCGTGCGGTTCGAATTTGTGAAAGAAACCAGCCATTATCGCGCTACGAAATTCGAACGAGAGGTGTTGCCGCTTCTCCGCCGAAATCAGCGATCACCGTTTCCCCGGCCACTGCCGTCTGGCCAACAGCCACGCGGGGTGTTGCGGCGGCAGGCAGGTACACATCGACGCGCGAACCGAATCGGATCAGGCCGATACGCTCGCCTGTGCCGATATTCGTGTTGTTTTCAACGAAGCAGAGAATGCGGCGCGCCACCAGGCCGGCGACCTGAACGACACCGACTGTACCGTTGGGACTTTCAACGACAAGGCCGTTACGCTCATTTTCCGTGCTCGCCTTGTCGAGTTCGGCGTTGAGGAATTTGCCAGGACGATGTTCGATGCGAGTGATCTTGCCACGCACAGGCGAACGGTTCACGTGACATGAAAAAACGTTCATGAACACAGAGATACGGGTCATCTCATCAGACCCGAGACCCAGTTCACGCGGCGGCAGCGCCGGGCCTACGGCCGAGACAATTCCATCGGCGGGGCTTATGACGAGGCGATCATCCACAGGCGTCACGCGTTCAGGATCGCGGAAAAAATAGGTGCACCAGGCTGTCAGTATCAGGCAGATCCAGAACAGGAATGTCGAGAATAGCCCTACAACCAGCGTCACCACTGCAAAGCCCGCAATGAAGGGCCATCCCTCCCGGTGGATCGGGACGAATGTTTTGCGGATGGTGTCAATCAAATTCATGAGCCGGAAAATACCTAATTTCAGGGTTGCGCCTATCTATCGGAAAGCCTCCTCGCCCGCAACGCAACAATACCCACGGCTAAATGCGACCCCGTTGCCGCACCTTTTTGCACGACGAATGTCGGTAGAACGCATGTGAAATCGTCCTTGGCAATTGCTGAAGGAATCATGATGGAAAAACGAGTCACCAAACCCAAGGTTTTCGCTACCGGACTTGCATTTGGAGAGTCTCCGCGATGGCACGATAATCGATTGTGGGTGGCAAATTGGGGAACGGGCGAAATTGTCACCATAAACGACGAGGGAAACACGGAGATCGTTTTTTCGATCAACGCTACACTACCTTATTCTTTCGACTGGCTTCCCGATGGTCGAATGCTGGTCGTATCAGGACGCGATGGGCTTTTGTTGCGGCAGGATCGAGACGGCAGCCTGGTCACCCATGCTAACCTCAAACACCTTTCACAGAGCCCGTGGAACGAAATCGTCGTTGACGGGCGCGGCAACATCTATGTCAATGGTGGCGGTCCCCAGCCTTCGCCAGGCGAGAATTTTGGGCCCGGCACCATTGTCCTTATCCGGCCAGACGGATCTATCACCGAAGTCGCCGACGACATTGCGTTCGCCAATGGGATGGCGGTGGCGGCCGACAAACGCACTTTGATCCTGGCCGAGTCGCATGGACAGCGATTGACTGCATTTGATATTGCCGACGACGGGACGCTGGCAAATCGCCGCGTCTGGGCATACCTGGACGGCTTCCCAGATGGAATTTGCATCGATTCCGAGGGGGCGGTTTGGTATGCGGACGTCCCTAATCAACGCTGCGTTCGCGTATGCGAAGGTGGCAAGGTGCTCGACACAATCACCGTAGACCGCGCCTGTTTCGCCTGTATGCTAGGCGGCGACGAGCGGAAGACCCTGTATATTATGGCCGCTGAATGGCGCGGCTTCGACCAGATGGTGAGCCCGGCCAGAACCGGACAGGTCCTTACATATCACGCGCCCGCAGCGGGAGTAGGATGGCCCTAAACCATGATGCATCCGCCTACTGAAACTCGGTGGGACGACGGCGAACCACCACGCCCATCTCATCCTTTTCACGTGCGATGCGCAGGCGTTCCTCGGCTTCCGTAGCCTCGCGCTGACGATCCCACATGGAGGCATAAAGCCCCTTCTTGCCGAGTAGCAGTGTATGTGTTCCGCGCTCGGCAATTTTCCCGTCTTTAAGAACGATAATTTCGTCGGCGCTAATCACTGTCGACAGCCGATGGGCGATTACGAGGGTGGTGCGGCCCTGGCTCACCAGATCCAACGCGGCCTGGATCTCTTGTTCGGTGTGGGTATCGAGCGCCGATGTTGCTTCATCTAGCACGAGGATCGGCGGCGCCTTAAGGATGGTACGGGCAATCGCCACGCGTTGCTTTTCTCCGCCAGATAGTTTCAGCCCGCGTTCGCCGACCATCGACTGGTAACCACCGGGAAGGCGTTCGATGAAGCCCGAAATTTGCGCAAGCTCGGCTGCCTTGTAAACGTCGGTATCGCTCGCATCGGGGCGACCGTAGCGGATGTTGTAGGCGATCGTGTCGTTGAACAGAACAGTGTCCTGCGGAACCATACCAATGGTCGCGCGCAGGCTGTTCATGGTGACATCACGGATATCCTGACCATCAATAAGGATCGCGCCTTTCTGGACATCGTAGAAACGAAACAGCAACCGGGAGATCGTGGATTTTCCCGCACCTGATGGACCGACGATCGCAACAGTTTTGCCAGCCGGCACCACAAAACTGATCCCCTTCAGGATTTCCCTTTCCGGATCATAAGCAAATTGGACGTCGCGAAACTCGACGGCACCGGAGGCCACTTTGAGTGGCTGGGCATCGGGACTTTCGGTGACTTCCTGCGGCATATCGAGCAAATCGAACATGTTTTCGATATCAGTGAGTCCTTGGCGGATTTCGCGGTACACGGAGCCAATGAAGTTCAGAGGAATGGCAAGCTGAATCAACATTGCATTGATAAAAACGAAATCGCCTATCGTCTGCGTGCCAGCCATCACTTCGCGCGCCGACATCACCATGGCGACCCCCATGCCGAGGCCGAAGATGGCTGCCTGGCCAAAGTTCAACCATCCTAGCGATGTCCAGGTCCGGGTCGCCGCTTGCTCATAACGACCCATGGACCGATCAAACCGCGTAGCTTCCATCGTTTCGTTGTTAAAATATTTGACCGTCTCGTAATTGAGCAGCGAGTCTACGGCTTTGGTGTTCGCGTCAGTGTCGGAATCATTCATGTCGCGGCGAATGGCAATGCGCCAATCGCTCGCTCGTACTGTGAACCAGGTATAAAGCCCCACCGTCAGCACCATGACCAGCAGATAACGCCAGCCGTAAGCAAGGGCGAAAACCGTCGCGGAAAGTATGAACTCGAGAACGGTTGGCAGCGAATTCAGGATGGTGAAGCGCACAATCGTTTCAATACCTTTGGTTCCACGCTCTATGATGCGCGACAGGCCGCCGGTCCTGCGCTCGAGATGAAAGCGCAAGGACAGATTGTGCATATGGACGAACGTTTTGTAGGCAAGCTGGCGCACCGCATGCTGGCCAACGCTTGCAAACAGCGCATCTCGCAACTGGTTCAACCCGGCCTGGACGATTCGCACACCAGTATAGGCCAACACCAACATAACCGGACCAAGCAACAAAACCGGCAGCTCGGACTGGCCCTCACCGCTTAACGCGTCGGTTGCCCACTTGAAAAAAAACGGAACGCCGACCAGGATGAGTTTCGCGATCACCAGGAAAAAACTTGCCCAGACTACGCGCAATTTGAGGTCGCGCCGTCCGGAAGGCCACATATACGGCCAGAGATTTGCAAGTGTCCGGAACGTTGCTCCAGATTCGGCAGATACGGATTTTTTGTAGGCCACTAGGTCAATGCTTTCAATTTTTTCAGCAGCTTTCGGAGGCGCAGCACGTATTTAAAAGGCCTGTGAACGCGCTCGACATGCCGGCTAGCGCATCGCGATCAACCTCATAACGCGAGCGCTGCTTTTCTGGAGAAAAGCGAATGAGTCCCGCCTCAACCAGGATCTTCAAGTGCTGTGAGACTGTCGATTGGGCAAGGTCAAGTTGTCCGACAACATCTTTGCAGCAGCAACACCCTGAACGGGAGACATAGCGAAGGATTTCGATACGGGCAGGGTGTGCCAGCGCCGCAAGTTTTGCCGAAAGCGCCAGGGTGTCCATGGCGAGCATCGGGCGTTCAACGTTTTCCAACATGCTCATCGTTCATCGTCGATAGACGATGAACCTATTGAATGCAAGTCAAAGCGGTGACTTGGTCTCGTCCGCTGGCGGGCTTTCAATTTCCGACATGTCTGCTGCCTCGCCTTCGGGCGTGTTCGTCGGCAGATTGAATATCTGGCCTGGCCAAATGCGGTCAGGATCAGATATCTGGCTTTGATTGGCTAGATATATCGTCGAAAAACGCACGCCGCGACCATAAACGCGTCGCGAAATCTGCCACAACGTGTCGCCACGGCGGATGATTACAGACCCGTCGACGCTTTCCAGCTTAGGCGAGACTGGTGCGGCTGCGGCAAGCTGTTCAGGTGTGGCTGCTGCAAGCTGTTCAGGCGCGCTATCGCTGAGCGCCTCAGCAGCTGGCGGCGTAACCACTTGCACGGAGGGCGCGGGCTGATCCACCGCTACTGGAACTGGCGCGACGGCTGCAATTGCTTCGCCGGCTTCACGCGAGAAAGGAACCGCCGCTCGCGCCGCAACCTTCACCCCGTCACGCTCCAGAGCATCAGCGCGAACGATGTAGTCACCGACAGGCAAGTCACGCTCGGCCTCAATCAGGAAGCGGCCATTGGGCGAACTGATTGCGTCACCTAACAAGATATCGTTCGCGTAGACCCGCACGCGTCGGCCCGGATCTGCAGCACCCGCAACGAATATCTTTCTGCCTTCAATCTCGACAGCATCGACCGAAACTGCCGCAATCGCGGATGCCGGAGCCGAGCCTACCGGGGGCGCCACAGGTTCTACCGGCCTGGCCGTTGCCAGTGGAGCGGTAGGCTGCGCAGTGGCGATTACTTCAGGCGCAGGTTCAGCGGCAACAGATGGCTCTTGTGCTTTGGCTACCAGCGCTTTTTCGGGTTTTGGCTCTATAGCCGCAGGAGGCGGAGCGATATCGGACGGGGCAACGGGTTCGGGCACGGTGATCAGCTTGCTCGCTTCACCCGGGCTCTCAACAAGCGCCAGAACCTGTCCATCTTTGGTGTCGGGAATGGAAACGACCGCGGTTTCAGACGAAGTCGCCACCAGACCCTCGGCGCCTGTTGCGCGCAACACCAACTGGTGACTGCCCGGTTTCAACGGCTCTTCTACAACGATAGCAAAATCGCCGTCGGGGCCAGCCGTGGTTTTTCCTAGCGTCTGGGCGCCCCCGACGATTTCGATGGTCGCGCCGGCTGCTGCCTTGCCGGCGACCACAATTGAGCCATCTGGTTCAGCGCGGACAATATCGAATGCGGGAGCAACAACAGCGCTTTTCTCAGCTTGATCTTCGACAGCGGGAACAGCCGCCTCCTGCTGGGGTATTCGGCCGGCGGTGCCTTCGGTCGCCGCCGCCGGCGCGCTTTCGGACTGGACGCTTGCAATTGGACTGATCGGCTGAGGCGTCAGATATCGGTCAAGAGCGCCAGAATAATACGCAATGGCGGCAGCACCTATTGCTCCACCAGCGGTCAACAAAAATGCCTTGAACGGGTTTATCACCACTTTATTCCTGCCCCTGAGCCGCTCGTTCATGTAACTTGTTTTAGCATGCCCTACAATAAAAAGCCGGCTTAAGCTTGACGTTCTTCCAAAGTGACGGTCAATCAGAACGATGAAAGCGATTCAATCCATCTGCGTGTATTGCGGCTCCTCTCCAGGCAACGGCGATAGCTACATGCAAGCAGGTCGCGATCTCGGGCGTGCAATTTCCAGTTCGGGCATCAATCTGATCTATGGCGGAGGCATCAGGGGCGTCATGGGTGCTGTGGCCAGTGGCGCGCGCGAGGCCGGCGGAAAAGTGACTGGCATCATTCCACGCTTTTTGATGGACAAGGAAGCCACCCAAAGTGCGCTGCGAGACCTCGATGAGCTGATCATCACAGACAACATGCACCAGCGCAAGCATCTTATGTTTGAAAAATCAGACGCCTTTGTGGCGTTGCCGGGTGGCTTGGGCACGGTCGAAGAAATTGTCGAGATCATGACCTGGGCACAGCTCGGCCATCATCTCAAGCCGATGGTATTTTGCAACATTGGGGGCTTTTGGAACCCCATGCTAACGCTGCTGGATCATATGGCCCGGGAAGGTTTTATCCATACTGCGCACCGGGTAAAGCCGATCGTGGCAGATAGCGGTGAAGAAGCCGTGCGGTCGATTTTGGACGCGGCGGCCGGCTTGCGTGCGAACGACGGCAAGGCAGCGATCATAGAACAAATGTGATCTTCAACCGGCGACGCCACCGCGATAATCTGCGGTAATCTTTCCCGCCGCCGTTGCTTCAGCTTCATGACCGGCCTCGCGCCAAGGCTCCGCCAGAGCCGCGTCGTACCAGGCGCGCATCGCGGGGAGAGATCTTATGCGTTCGCAATAGGCGTTGGCCGAGTTTCCAAGATCAAGCGCGAACGATAGCGCGCGAAAGGTTACCGGCGCATAGAAAGCGTCTACCGCTGTAAAGTTTTCCCCGCCCAGAAATGGTCCACCAAAACGCCTAAGGCCCTCGTCCCATAGATCTGAAACGCGCGCGAGATCGCGTTGCAGATCTGCGGGAATGGCAGACAATGTCACCCTGACACCACAGGACATCGGGCAAGCATTGCGGAGCGTTGTGAAGCTCGAATGCATCTCCGCCGACGCAGAACGGGCGAAGGCCCGTGCAATCGGATCGGACGGCCAGACGCCTTCGTGCCTCTCGGCGAGATATTCCACGATTGCCAACGAGTCCCAAACACGGTTCGACCCGTCAGTCAGGCACGGGACCCGACCGGATGGGGAGAAGGGTTTGTAAGTCTCATAAGAGTACCCTCCGGGAAAGGGTATTAGCCTTTCCTCGAATGGAATGCCCAATTCCCGCATCAGCACCCAAGGGCGCAGCGACCACGACGAATAGTTCTTGTTAGCAATCAAAAGCTCATACATCGGAGAGGCCTTCATCAGGGCAGTGTTTGCGTAACTTGAGCGACCGTCTTCGGATGGCGTTCGCGAGATGCGAAAATCGACCAGGTATAGATCGCCAGCGCGACCCAGATCATGCCAAACGCAATGGCGTGTACTGTGTCAAACGGCTCTCCAAAGACAAACACCGCAATCAGAAACACCATCGTCGGCGCCATATATTGCATGAGGCCTATTGTGGAGAGTTTCAGCAGCTTGGCGCCAAAACCGTAGAGCAGCAACGGCAAGGCAGTTGCCGGGCCGCAGCCGAGAAGCAACCAGATGTTTTCCGGACTCGATGCCACAAAATGCGCGCCGCCGGTGATTTGCAGCCAAATGAGATACAAAAGCGCTGGCAAACAAAGGATCAGAACCTCGAGGAAGAACCCTTGGCTCGGGCCAATCGGCAAGGTTTTTCGGAAGAAGCCGTAAAGCGTGAAGGATACCGCCAGAACGAGAGAGACCCAAGGCAACCCGCCACCGGCCACAGTCAGAAGCAAAACGGCGCAGGCTGCTAACGCGACCGCGACCATCTGCATGCGGGTAAAACGCTCGCCGAGAAAGACAGCACCCATGACTACGCTCATGAGCGGATTGATGTAGTAGCCGAGTGAGGTTTCGACCGCGCGGTCTGCAGCGATCGCCCAGACATAGACGCCCCAGTTCACGGTGATCAGGCAGGCGGTGACTGCTGCCATAGCGAGCGTTCGCGGCGAACATAGTGCAGCACGCACATCAGCAGTACGGCCAAGAAGATACAATACAATCCCTGCCAACGGCACAGACCAGATGATGCGGTGGGCGACCACCTCCACTGCGGGAATGTGTCCGACAAGCTTCAGATAAAGAGGCAGTATGCCCCAGAAAAAATAGGCAGAAAAGGCGAAAATAAAGCCCCTCATGCCAGCAGAGTCAGGAGCAGAGGCATTTGATGTCATGGTCACCGCTATGCTCCCAGTCAGAACCGGGGACTATTTCCATTTATTGATCGAATCTTTCACACCGTTGATGAATGGCTGCCGCTATTCCGCTGCCACGAGCCCTGCCATGTCACGGTTCTTCATCAGCTTGTAGACGATCGAATCCATCAGCGCCTGGAACGAGGCGTCGATGATATTGTCGGAAACACCGACCGTCCACCAGCGCGCGCCTGTCGCATCATGAGATTCTATCAGAACGCGGGTGATCGCCCCGGTGCCACCATTGAGGATGCGTACCTTATAATCCGCCAGTTCCAAATCTTCGATCTCGGCCTGGTACTTACCGAGATCCTTGCGCAGCGCGATATCGAGCGCGTTGACCGGGCCATGGCCCTCGGCCACCGACATCTTCTCCTCACCCTCGACCAGCACTTTGACGATCGCCTCCGACACCGTTTTCAGCTTGCCAACGGCATCGATGCGCCGCTCGATTATGCAGCGGAACGAGGTGACTTCGAAGAATTCTGGGACTGTATGCAGCATTTTTCGCGCCAGAAGCTCGAAACTGGCATCGGCGCCCTCATAAGCATAGCCTTCGGCCTCGCGTTCCTTAACAACAGATATCAGTGCATCGAGTTTACCATCTACCTTCGGAACGTCGATGCCGCGGCGCTTCAGCTCGGCTACGAAATTGGCTTTCCCGCCCTGGTCCGACACCATGACGCGGCGACGGTTTCCTACGGTTTCGGGTGGAACATGCTCATAGGTTTCCGGTTCCTTGGCGATCGCTGACGCATGGATGCCCGCTTTCGTGGCGAAGGCTGACGAGCCGACATAAGGCGCCTGAAGCTCCGGCGCCCGGTTCAGGAGTTCGTCGAAGCCGCGCGAGAGCCGGGATATTCCCGCCAAAGCCTCGGCAGAGACTCCGGTTTCAAATTTTTCGGTGAAGGCTGGCTTTAAAGCCAGTGTCGGGATGATCGAAATCAGATTGGCGTTGCCGCAGCGCTCGCCAATGCCGTTCAATGTGCCCTGAATCTGGCGTACTCCAGCCTGCACGGCGGCCAGCGAGTTGGCGACCGCCTGACCTGTGTCGTCATGGGCGTGGATGCCGAGGTATTCACCCGGAATACCGGCGGAGATCACGGCATCTACGATGGTTCGGATTTCGGATGGCTGGGTGCCACCATTGGTGTCGCAGAGCACCACCCAGCGCGCTCCGGCGTCGAAAGCAGTTTTGGCGCATGCCAGCGCGTAATCCGGATTTGCCTTATAGCCATCGAAGAAATGCTCGCAGTCAACCAGAGCTTCCTTGCCGGCTGCAATCGCGGTCTCGACAGAAGTCCGGATTGATTCCAGATTTTCCTCATTGGTGCAGCCCAGCGCTACCCGGACATGATAATCCCAGCTTTTGGCGACAAAGCAGATGGTGGTTCCCGCTGCTTGCACCAACGCGGCCAAGCCGGGATCGTTGGAGGCAGAGACGCCTGCCCGTTTGGTCATGCCAAAGGCGGTGAATTTCGCCCGCTCCGTGCGGCACTTGTCGAAAAACGCCGTATCAGTCGGGTTGGCACCGGGATAGCCGCCTTCGACATAGTCGAGGCCAAACGCATCCAGCATTTTGGCGATGGCGATCTTGTCCTCGAGCGAAAAGTCGACGCCTGGCGTCTGCTGGCCGTCGCGCAACGTGGTGTCGAAAAGGTAGATGCGCTGTTTCATTGGCCTGCCACCGGATCTCGTGTCGCGAACTTGTCTGTGGCCCGGATCAACTGGTCGAGAATGCCGGGCTCGGTCATGGAATGGCCTGCCCCCTCGATCAGATGGAATTCGGCCTGTGGCCATGCCTTGTGCAAGGCCCATGCATACTTGGCGGGGCACGGCATGTCGTAGCGGCCATGAACGATGACACCGGGTATATCAGCGAGCTTATGCGCGTCGCGGATAAGCTGATTTTCCTCCAGCCAGCCGGCATGAACGAAATAATGGTTTTCGATGCGGGCGAAGGCCAGCGCAAAATTGTCCTCATGGAATTTATCGCTGGTTTCAGGCTCAGGAAGAAGCGTGATGGTCTCGCCTTCCCAGATGCTCCATGCGCGCGCGGCTTCGATCTGCGCGGCACGGTCTTCGCCAACCAACCGCTTGCGGTAGGCCGCCATCATGTCGCCGCGCTCGGCTTCGGGTATTGGGGCCAGAAAGCGCTCCCACTTGTCGGGGAACATTTCGGAGACGCCGAACTGGTAATACCATTCAAGCTCAGGTCGTGTGAGCGTATAGATGCCGCGCACCACCAGTTCGCTGACCCTCTCGGGATGCGTCTCGGCATAGGCGAGTGACAGCGTGGAACCCCAGGAGCCGCCAAAGACCAACCATTTGTCGACGCCCATCAGGTTGCGCAGGCGTTCCATGTCATCGACCAGGTGCCAGGTGGTGTTGGCATCCAAGCTGGCATGCGGCGTAGATCTGCCGCAGCCACGCTGGTCGAACAGAAGCACGTCGTAGAGGGATGGATCAAACACGCGCCGCATCTTCGCGCTGACACCGCCGCCCGGCCCGCCATGCACGAACACCGCCGGCTTGGCGCCGCGCGTGCCGACGCGCTCCCAGTAGATCGTATGGCCATCGCCGACATCCAGCATGCCAGTCTCGAACGGCTCGATTTCGGGGTAAAGGGTGCGCAGGTCAGTCATGGGTGAGGTCTTTCACAGGCCAGTTTTCGGTATCGTGGTCGGGATGCTGATAGGAGGCAAGTCCAGCCAGAAACAGCGCGTCTGAAATGTCGTCCATCGTTTCATGGGCGGGCAAGGCTGACAAATGGTCCACAAAGGGCAGCTTGTGTTCGGCGCCCCATTGGACCGTAGGTACCAATGTCGATGGGTCATCAAAGGCAGCAATAGTCAGCGCAATGCCATCAGGCGCCTCATAGGTGAGTGGCGTGCCGCAATCGCCGCAGAAGCCTCGGCTGGCGGCATTGGACGAGCGGAATTTTTTCGGGCTGCCGCGCGTCCAATCAATCTTTGCACCCCGCGCCGAAACCAGCGGCAGGAAAAAATTCCCCGACGCCTTCTGGCACATGCGGCAATGGCAGATCGACGCATCGCCGAGCGCCCCTTCGACACGAAAACGCACAGCGCCGCACTGGCATCCACCGGAATAAACAGGACGATTATCAAGACTCATGGCACGCTATCCCCTTCACCGTTTCACTTCCCAAGTGGTAATGCGTTCGCCGGTTTGAGGGTCCTTGCCGTCTTTCAGTTGGATATTCTGCGCAAGGAGCTGATCGCGGATCCTGTCGGCTTCAGGCCAGTTTTTACCGGCGATCACCTGGAGACGTCGATTTATCAGATCTCGCACAGCATCCTCGTCCACCTTGGCGGACGAGGTATCAAAGCCCAACAGCACGAGCGCAGCCTTCAAGCGGGCTCCCGCTTCGCCATCCCGAGCCGCATCTGAAGCAAGTTGTGACAGCGCGTGGAAGGCGGTGGACGTGGCGAGATCATCGCGAAGCGCCTGCATGACGACGTGCGGAATTTCGACGATTCCTTCTGGCGCGAGGTCCACGGCCCGCTTCCACTTTCTTAGCGTGTTTTCCGCTTCCTCCAGCCGCGCCACCGAAAAGTCTATTGGTTCGCGATAATGGGTCATCAGCATGGCCAGCCGGAGCACTTCACCGGGCCATTTGCGGCCACCGAATTTCTCCGTCTCCATCAATTCGTGGATTGTGAAGAAGTTGCCGTCGCTCTTCGACATCTTCTTGCCTTCCACCTGCAAGAACCCGTTGTGCATCCACACATGGGCCATCGTTTCGGTGCCATGGGCGCAGCGGGACTGGGCGATCTCGTTTTCATGGTGGGGAAAGATCAGGTCCAAGCCGCCGCCATGAATGTCGAATGTCTCACCCAAATAGGCGGCGGACATGGCTGAGCACTCAATGTGCCAGCCCGGACGGCCCCTGCCCCATGGGCTTTCCCACCCGGGCTCCTCGGCCGAAGATTTTTTCCAGAGGACGAAATCTCCCGGGTTCTTTTTATGAGCGTCGACGGCAATGCGCGCGCCGGCCTGTTGTTCATCCAGAGGACGCTTCGATAATTGACCATAGTCCGCCATCGAGGCTGTATCGAACAGAACTTCGCCTGCAGCCTCATAGGCATGGCCGCGCTTGATGAGAGATTGAATCAGGCTCACCATGTCAGCCTTGCCGTCGGCACGGGGGGACACAAAATCGGTCGCGCGCGGCTCGTAGGTCGGCGCCAGGCAGCCCAAGGCAGCGACATCCTTGTGGAACTGGCTGGCCGTTTTCTCGGTCACGCGGCGGATCGCTTCGTTGAGCGAAACCGTTCCCGCAGCGATGTCAGCCCCAAAATCGCGCAGAGCGCGAGCGTTGATCTTGTCATCCACGTCGGTGATGTTGCGCACATAGGTGACATGATCTTCGCCATAGACATGACGCAGCAAGCGAAACAGCACGTCGAAAACGATGACTGGCCGTGCATTGCCGATATGGGCAAAGTCATAGACCGTAGGCCCACACACATACATGCGAACATTGCTCGCATTGATCGGCACGAAGGCATCGGTGGTGCGCGTCAGCGTGTTGTAGAGCTTCAGCCCTGTTGAACCGTCAGACATAGTTTTCCCCTGGCCTGCTGGCCTGGGCGTTTTTTGCTGTCTTTTGAGAAGGCGAAAACGTCCGGACCAGCGCTGGCGCTAGCCAATAATGCAAATTCCGCAGATCGCGAAGAGCGTTTTCATGAGCGCTTTATCGCCTTGCGGCTTTCGAACGTCAAGCCCGCAAGGCGACGGCGCTAGCGGCGATTCAGATTTTATTAAATATGTTGGAAAGCTTTGGGAAAGGCCACTCAATTACCAGAGTGAAGTCAAGATTTGGGCGGAATTGGCGACCAGTCTGAGATCACACCAAACTGGGGCAAATGATGACCACCACCAAGACCGCACAGCCGAAAGCACCTGTGAAAACCGATCTGGCGCAGCAATACCGGGCGATTGGACCGGCGGTACTCGTCGCCGCATTGATCTGCGCGCGCACGCAGCAGGCCAAGAAGGCGGCCTGACCTCAGACCAGCCGGACAACCAGGCTGATGGCTAGCGCAGCCATGACCATGCCGATCAAAATATCGAGCACGCGCCAAGCGCTGGGCCTGGCGAACACTGGCTGGAGAAGCCGTGCGCCATAGCCCAGACTGAAAAACCAGACGAATGACGCAGTCATGGCGCCGACGGCATATGCCAAACGCCCCGTTCCTTCAAACGATGCGGATAACCCGCCCAGGAGGACCACCGTGTCGAGATAGACATGGGGGTTCAGGAATGTGAACGCCAAGCACGCGCCAATCGCTGCCGTGAGGCTTGTGTCACCGTGTCTCGCCGCGACCAAAGCATCTGGGTTCATGGCCCGCCGAAAGGCGATTGCGGCGTAGGCGAAGAGGAACAGCGCGCCGCCGAGCGTGACTGCAAAGATCAGATTGGGTGCGGCCGCAAACAACGTGCCCAGGCCTGCGACGCCGACCGCAATCAGGAGCGCATCGGAGAGCGCGCAAATCAGGGACAGCACAAAGACATGCTCGCGAAGCAAGCCCTGGCGCAGAATGAACGCATTTTGAGCGCCTATCGCCAGAATCAGCGATCCGCCGAGAAGAAATCCGGATAGGGCTGCGGAGAAAATGTCGGGTGTCATCTCATTCTTGTTGTCCGCCGACCTTCACTTCGCAATAGGCCAAGCCATAACAATAGCTAAAAGAGTTGCAACTGATCGGGCGCCGCGGGCGGTCCGTCTTTATCATGCGTTACCTTTTCCTGAATTTCAGGCCCCGCATTGGCTACTTTGTTGACCAGAGATGAGACGGGAATTGCCTCGAAGAAGCCAGACTCAGCCGGCTGCACAAGATCAGCAACATCGCGCGGTTCCTGCGTGCGGCAGTCGAGCCAGCGAGAAAAATGTTCTGGCGCGATGATTACCGGCATCCGGTGGTGGATTGCAGCGAATTCCGGGTTTGCGGCCGTCGTGAGGATTGCACCAGTATCGATCTCCGAGCCGCCCGGCTCGCTGTAGGTCTCCATTAATCCGGCGAAGGCAATCAGTCCTCCGTTTTTCGGGCGCACCCAATAAGCTTGCGATTTCTTCGGGTCGCCGGCCTGACGTTTCCATTCGTAGAATCCTGATGCCGGTATCAGTCCGCGACGGTGTCGCATCGCAGCCCTGAAGGAGGCCTTTTCGGCTGCTGTTTCTGAACGCGCGTTAAAAAGCGGCGGCAGGACGCGCACGTCTCTGGTCCAAGACGGGATTAAACCCCAGCGTACCAACAGCCCCTGACGATCCGGCAAATTGGAGCCCGGCGCCCGTGGCGGACCAGCAAGCGCCATCAATACGGGCTGGGTCGGCGCAATGTTATAGCGCGGCGGAAAGGCTCCGGTCTCAGCAATGCCGAGAAAGGTTGCCACTATTTCCGAAGGCGTCATAGTGAGTGCAAAGCGCCCGCACATCTCTTGTCCCATTCGCTGATTGGCCAGCCGCTTGCGTGACGGCCTAACATTTTGTCCAATGTGGTCTCTCCACCTCGCCGGCTCAACCGCTTTCAGGCAAGACATGTTGAAAAACCCCTCGCCTGCCGTCTCTATCGCAATGATTCGCGGCACCCGCATCCTGTTGGTGCGGCGGGCGCGCGCGCCTTCCCTTGGCCTCTATGCGTTTCCGGGCGGAAGGGTTGAGGCCGGAGAAACATCGGAACATGCGGCACGGCGGGAACTGATGGAAGAAACAGGTCTGGTTGCCGGTGAACTCGAGCTTCATCGCGAGTTTCACGTCGAGCATGAAGCGGGTGGCGCACCGATAGATTTCACCCTGCGTGTTTTCTCGACAACTTGGCAGGGCGATGAGCCAGTGGCCGACGACGATGCATCGGAAGCTGGTTGGTTTACACTGGACCAAATGGAGACCATGCCGGTCATCGCCTCAGTGATGGAGGTGGCATACGATCTGTTGAGCAGTCAGACGTCTTAACCCTGACAGAAGGTGCCTGTAGTTGCCACGACAGATGCCTTGCGGCAGACAAAATCTTTCGCCACAAGGACTTATGATCCTTGGAAACCTCATCAGAATAGCATGTCTCGCCAGTCTGCTCGTTGCCGGCGGCCCTGTCGCGCGTGCCAGCGAGGCGCCGTTCGAGGGCCAGCTTATGCGGCTGGCGGAAATTCTGGGATCTCTGCATTATCTGCGCAATCTGTGCGGCGAGACCGGGAAACAATGGCGCACGGAAATGGAACGGCTGCTTGAAGTGGAAAAGCCGGAAAGCGAGCGGCGGGCAAAGTTTGTCGCAAACTTCAACCATGGGTACCGCTCGTTTGAGCAATTCTATGCCTCCTGCACCGCATCGGCTAGCGAGGCGATCAGCCGCTACATGAAGGAAGGCGAGGAACTCAGCCGTGAAATAGTCGGGCGCTACGGCAACTAACTGCGTTAAGGGGCTGTTAACTTTCCAATCAAAGGCTAAAATACAGTTTGGGGCAGTCGTGCTAGAAGCCTTAATGGCGCGTTAAACGGCACGACTCAAGTTGATCCAAATTTGAATGGATCGGTGCTTGAAAGGGTGAAGATTGAGTATGGAACATACCGCAGGCGACATCGACGCTCTCGTACGGGAAGAAAAGCGGCTGACCGCTATTGAGAGCCACAATGAGGCGTGGGCCGAGGGGCTATCTGCCGGCATTGAGCCCGAGATCATCGCTGAGGCGGCACTGGCCACTGCGTTTGCGGAACTTCTGCGCAACACCGGCGAAACTACCACTCTTGCGCTGCTCGACCGCATTCGCGATCAGGTTATTGCCGGAGATTTCGACGAAGATCGCAGCTTTCACTAGGTCATCACCACATTTTTTTGCGAATCGTGCCGCCTCCCCAGCGGCAAGTGATCGTCTGACGCATCCCCTTCGCACCAATTGCGTGTATGATCCCACTTGGTGAATCGCGGACTCCGTTCCGCGTTGAGAGAAGTGGGACATGATTCTTAGACTGATTAGAAAATCGTTCAGCGGGCGGAACACGAGTTCCGGTCGTTTCATGCTTGCCAGTGCCGCACTTGGTGCTTGTTTGGTTGCGATGCCTGCGTATGCGCTGAGTGAGATCAAGCCCAATGAGGCGCCGGCTCCAAAGGCCGATGAAGAGATTGAAAAACAGCCTTTGCCACCAATCAACGCTGTTCCCTTGCCGGACCCTATCCAATCGGCGCCACCTGCTGACCAGGCTGAGCCGGATGATGAAGCCGAGCCTCAAAAGGGCCATTCGGCGCGGCCCGCCGTTGACCCCGATTCGCCACTGCCGGAGATTATCTACGACATTGAGAAACTGCCGGAGCCGGTCAGGCGGATGCGCCAGCTTATGGTCGATGCGGCGCAAGCTGGCAATATTGAAAAAATCCGGCCCTTGATCAGCCTTGGAGACGATGCCACTCAGTTGTCACTCGGCGAGATCGAAGGGGATCCCATCGATTTTCTGCGTGAATTGTCTGGCGACAAGGAAGGCCAGGAAATCCTGGCAATCCTCGAAGAAGTGTTGAGCGCCGGATATGTGCATCTCGATGAAGGCAAGCCGACCGAGCTCTACGTTTGGCCCTATTTCTTCGCGATCCCGCTCGAAAAGCTCGACGCGCGCCAGAAGGTCGAACTGTTCAAGATCGTTACAGCAGGAGATTACGAGGATATGAAGACATACGGCGCCTACATTTTCTACCGCGTCGGCATCAACGTGGAAGGAAAATGGTCGTTTTTTGTCGCTGGAGATTGAGCCCGATCAGCTGGCAAGCGCCTCGGAAAATGCCACTGGCCTACCCTGAGAGGGCGTAACTATGTCGCCATCCCACATCACACGGGTGCCTCGGACTATGGTGCCGATCGGCCATCCGGTAACCTGTTTCCCGTCATAGGGCGTCCAGCCTGCCTTGGAGCCGGCTTGTGCGTTGGTGATCGTTTCGCGCCGCTGCATATCGACGACGGTGAAGTCTGCATCATAGCCCACTGCAATCCGCCCTTTTCCTGCGATGCCGAATAGGCGCTGCGGGCCGTGGCTCGTGAGATCCACGAAACGCTCAAGGGTCAGGCGGCCGGCGTTCACGTGGTCCAGCATGATAGGAACCAGCGTCTGAACACCGGTCATTCCGGACGGCGAGGCCGGATAGGCTTTCGCCTTTTCTTCCAGCGTGTGGGGCGCGTGATCTGAGCCAAGAACATCCACGATTCCCTGCGATACGCCCCGCCAGACTCCGTCGCGGTGACGGCTTTCGCGCACCGGCGGGTTCATCTGGATCATAGTGCCCAGCCGCGCATAATCATCGGCGGTAAGGGTCAAGTGGTGCGGCGTGGCCTCGCAGGAGGCGACATCCTTGTGCATTTCCAAAAATGCGATCTCTTCAGCGGTGGAAATATGCAGAACGTGGATACGCGCCCGCGTCTGCCGTGCGATGCGAACCAGACGCTCGGTGCATTGCAGCGCCGTCTGCACGTCGCGCCAAACCGGGTGCGAGGACGGATCGCCAGCGACCTGATGGGATGTTCGTTCGCGCAAGCGGAATTCGTCTTCTGAGTGGAAGGCTGCGCGCCGACGGGTGTTTCTCAGGATGGATGCCACGCCTTCATCATCCTCTACCAGCAGGTCACCGGTGGAGGACCCCATGAACACCTTGATTCCTGCAGCTCCCGGCAGGCGTTCCATTTCAGCGACTTCGTTCGCATTTTCACGTGTACCGCCAACCCAGAAAGCGAAATCGCAATGCATGCGCCCTGTTCCCCGGCGAACCTTGTCAGCAAGCGCCGCCTCACTGATGGTCAGAGGCTTTGTGTTGGGCATTTCGAACACCGCTGTCACCCCGCCAAGAACGGCAGCGCAGGAGCCACTTTCCAGATCTTCCTTGTATTCCAATCCCGGCTCGCGGAAGTGAACCTGCGTGTCAATGACGCCGGGCAGGATGTGCAGCCCTCCGCAATCAATCCTCTCGCCCGCTGAAGAACGCGACAGGTCGCCGATTTCGGCAATCCGGCCATCTCGCACACCTACGTCCCGTCGTCCCTGCCCGTCATGATTGACCAGCGTGCCACCAGCTAAGATGAGGTCAAAGGTCGCGGTCATGAGAATGTTACCCTTGCTGTTGGAGTTCGTGCGGCTTACGTAATGACCATCAGATTTGCAAGTTCAGGCCGTTTCCCTATGCCTTCCGCAGCCCTCACCGATCGTGCTTTGATTTTGGTTTCCGGGCCAGATGCCTGGCACTTTTTGCAAAACATCGTGACGACCGATCTGGACGCGCTCGCCCATGGCGTCGCACGGCCTGGGGCGTTGCTGTCACCTCAAGGGAAAATCCTGTTCGATTTTTTGATTTCGCGCGATGGTGATTCATTGCGGTTGGATTGTCGAGCGGATGTTGCCGATGATTTTCGCAGAAGACTGATGATCTACAAGCTGCGCGCGAAGGTGGACATTTCTGAGTCGGAACAATGCTTTGTGGGCGTTGTGTGGGATAGCGAATCAACCAGTTCTGAAACCGATTCAGGCACGGTTCGCGATATGCGCTTTGAGTTGCCTGTCTATCGCAGTTATGGCTTTGCAATCGAAGGTGATCGAGCTGGCTTTGACGCTTTGCGCGTCGCCCGTGGAGTCGCCGAAAGCGGTAGCGATTACGTGTTGGGTGACGCATTTCCGCATGACGTGCTGCTCGACCAAATGGACGGCGTCGGTTTCAAAAAGGGCTGTTATGTCGGTCAGGAAGTAGTGTCGCGAATGCAGCACCGGGGCACTGCGAGGCGGCGCGTTCTGATTGCAGTAAGCGACGAAGAATTGCCTCCGTCAGGTGCCGAGATCACTGCCAGCGGACGCGCGCTCGGGACGCTCGGGACGGTCGCCGGTAACACTGCCTTGGCGGTTGCGCGGATCGACCGGGTGAAAGACGCGATGGATGCAGGCGTGCCATTGGTTGCAGGCAACATCAGTCTTAGCCTTTCGATCCCGCGGTTCGCGCGGTTTACTTTTCCAGCCGGGACTGTGAGCGGGTTGCCCGATGCCTGACCGCACCGGCGCGCCGAACCGCGCCTGGCAGCGCATGCTTTCGGGCCGGCGACTCGACTTGCTCGATCCCTCACCGCTGGACATTGAAGTCTCCGATATCGCGCACGGCCTAGCGCGAGTGGCACGCTGGAACGGCCAGACCTTCGGCGACCACGCGTTTTCCGTCGCCCAACATTCGTTGCTGGTGGAGAAAATTTTTGCGCTTCGCAACCCGGCGGCCGGATTGTCGGAGCAGCTAGCGGCGCTGCTGCACGATGCCCCTGAATACGTCATCGGGGATATGATCTCGCCCTTCAAAGCGGTGGTTGGCGGCGGTTACAAAGATTGTGAAAGCCGGTTGCAGCAAGCAATCCATCTTCGTTTCAATTTACCATCGATTCTGCCAGAGACATTGCTCCGCGATATCAAAAAGGCAGATCAGATCGCCGCATATTTTGAGGCAACTGGGATTGCAGGATTTTCCATCAGCGAAGCGACGCAATATTTCGGCCGGCCGCGCGATATCTCATCCGATAGCTTCGATCTCACCCCGCAACCTGCAACGACAATGCAGGTAGCGTTCTTGAAGCGCTTCGAGGTTATCGTAGAAAAAATGGGCGGGTAGCGATCGCCATCCGCCCATGTTGATGTAACAGAATCAGCTCTTCAGCTTGGCGTTGCACAGGCTGTAGTAGCCGCCGCCCTTCTGGATCCAGCGCAGGCCGCCCAGCGAATTGTTCTGTTTGTTGGCGTAATACTGCTCAAGGCAGGTGTGCATGCGCGCCTTGGATGGCGTCTCGCCATTGAACTTCGAGGAAATTCCACGCGGAAAGGAAACGCCCCGGGGTGCCGCGATTGACGGAGCGGACGGCTCCTGCGCTCCATCGGTCGTGAACGCTACAGGATCAGCGCCCGGACCGCATTCGGACTTGCGAAAATCGTTCCATTTCAACGTCATCCCGCTTTCCTGAGCGGACTTATACTTGGTGCTGCAATCGGCCATGGAGAGGCCCTTGGCGTCATCTGCTTCGACCGCCTTGGCTGGTGCAGCCTTTGCCGCTGCCTTGGATTTTTTTTCAGGAGCAGTTGCAGCGTCGGCGTCAGTGCCACACTCACTCTTGCGGAAATCGTTCCACGTCGCGCCACCCAACTGGTTGGAATCCTTAGCGGCAGCATATTTTGCGCTGCATTCCTTCATGGTAAGGGCATGGGCGGGAGCGGCCATAAAGCCCGCAGCAAGTACAATGCCCGATAGGGCGGCGAGACGGTAGTGGATCATGACGTAGCTCCGTTGTTTGCCTGTCATGTATAATAGCAGGATGACTACTTCATGTCGACTTGGGAAAGAATACCATTACTTTAGCAACACTGCATAAACGAGTTTTTGAGATAATTCTGTGGAATATCCCCCTTTATTCTGAACGAGGCCACCGCTCCTGACGCTCCAAACCATCCAGGAAGCATTTTATCCGGTAGATTCAAAATCGTATTTTTCAGCGGAAATCAACTTCTTGGCATACCGAAGATCGGATTCTTCCAGACATTGCGATACCAGCAACTTGCATTTGGCAAGAGTTGCGATCTTCTTGAAGCCACGTGGACCGGCGCTATCGTGAAATTGAGCACCCACGATTGGTATTACGGCAGGCTTGTCGTCTGCTTTTCCCCATCGGATTTTTCGGCACCATCTCGTGACAGAAGCCTGAACGTGATTGATTTACCGATGGATCGATTGGTCGCAAATTTGTTCCATTCCCATCAATGGAATTCACACGTCCATCGCGCCAATTGATTTCCTTTGCGCAAAATCTGCTGCTATCTATTGTGTAGATACACGGAGTTTTCAGCATGGCTACCGTCGAAGCATCTGGCAGACCGGCCACCACCCTGCCATGGCTCATCATTGTGTGCGGCTGCATTGTCACGGCGATGACCTTCGGGCCGCGGTCGGCAATGGGTTTTTTCCAATTGCCGATGCTTGCCGACACTGGCTGGGACCGGACTACATTCAGCCTCGCTATGGCAATCCAAAATCTTTTCTGGGGTGCTGGCCTGCCGTTTTTTGGGGCGTTCGCAGATCGCTACGGCACCTGGCGGGTTCTTGCTCTCTCAGGCATCATCTATGCGGCAGGGCTTCTCCTGATGGCCACCGCGACAACTCCGTCGATGCTGTATCTCGGCGGGGGTGTTCTGGTTGGACTTGGGGTTGCATCAGGCGGTTTTGGCATCGTCCTCGCATCCTTCGCACGGCATGTGCCAGCGGATCGGCGTAGCTTCGTGTTCGGAATCGGCACTGCTGCAGGTTCGGCCGGAATGTTTATCTTTGCGCCTATCAGCCAAGGCTTCATCACAGCCTATGGCTGGTCGCAGACGTTGATCTATCTGGCGATCGCGATGCTTGCCATTCCGCTGATTGCCATTCCGCTTGCCGGCAATTCCAAGACCAGCACAATAGTCCAACCGGATGCGGAGCAATCGGTCAGTGATGCGCTACGGGAAGCCTTCGGGCATCGCAGCTTTGTGCTGTTGACCTCCGGCTTCTTTGTCTGCGGCTTCCAACTGGCATTCGTCACCGCACATTTTCCGGCCTATATCGGCGATCTGGGGATCGACGCGAAATATGCCGTCATTGCGCTCGCACTGATCGGCTTCTTCAACATTATCGGTGCTCTTGCGTCCGGGGTCATCGGCCAACGCTATTCCAAGCCATTATTCCTGACATGGATCTATCTGGCACGCTCGGTCGCAATTGTCGGGCTGGTGATGTTTCCAGCGACGCCTGCGACGATCATCGCCTTTTCAGTCGTGATGGGTCTGTTGTGGCTGTCTACGGTGCCGCCGACCAATGCGCTGGTCGCGATCATGTTCGGGACGCGCCACCTCGGCATGCTGGGCGGTGTGGTTTTCTTCTCCCACCAAGTTGGATCATTTCTTGGTGTCTGGCTCGGCGGTTATCTCTATGACCAGTTTGGCTCCTATGACCCTGTCTGGTGGATCGGCGCGATCCTTGGCCTGTTCGCGGCAATGGTACATTGGCCGATCGTCGAAAAAAAGATCGATCGCCCTGTCCTCGCCGCGGCGGAATGACTACTTCTTCGCAGCGGTTGAAATCAGCATCCGCTGGTAGAACAGGCCGATGCCGATCAGCACTCCACCAAGCCCGATGAACGACAGGGCCCGCAAAAAACCTTCCAGCTGCGACATGTCGAACAGGAAGGCCTTTGCCACGGCAACGACAACCAGCGCCGCCGACGCGATGCGCAGCGGGACCGAGCGCAGCCGCGCCCCAAGCGCTAGCAAGGCGACGCCCATCACCAGCCACAACGCCGAATAGCTGTACGTTTCAAGCTGCGTCATGCCCTTCCAAGCACCGATGAACTCGCCCTGGAACAATCTGCGAACTGAAAGAGTGGCATAGGCAAATGCAAGTATCGCCGAGACCACTGCCAGCGTCGCAACATACCAACGCGGGCGCTTTCCCCGTGCATAAATGGCCAGAGCTGCCATGGCCACCGCCGGCATGAGATAGGCGAGGAGCAACAGGTTGAAGACTGGAATTGTGCCTGTGGAGGCATTGGTGGTCAGGGGGTTCAAACCGATGAAATGCGCTATAGCGATAAGCACCACCGAAATCACCCCAATCACTAGCGCGCCATAGCGAAACACAGGACTTGGCGCGCGTGCGTCCAGCGCGATCAAAATGCCACTGCCGCCGATGGCAATCAATGTATAGATTGCCTGCTCTCCAAGGCTTGGCGCCCCGGAGTTGATAATCCCGCCATTCATTGCGTGGCGCACAAGCATGGCAACCGTCAACAACCCGAAGAGCGCTGCGAAAGCTTCCATGATCTGACGCGGACGTGTGTCCGGTCGAGTTTTCGCCAATTGCCATGCAGCAAAACCAAAGCCAAGCGCCGGAAGTCCGTATCCGGCAAGCAGCCAATTGAAGACCGGTGTTTTACCGAGAATGTTTGTCCCGACAATCGTCGGGTCGAAGGCAATATGTGCGAGCGTGACACCTGCAAGGCCTGCGCTCAGCCAGCCCAATATCGGATAAACGCGGTAGCGCGTGGCAAAAGCGGGAACCGCCGCAGCAATGCCGATCAGGATGGTCGTTGGACCTGCGCCGAATGCCATCAAGATAGTTAGGATGGTGCCTGCTGATGCCCCGATCAGCAGGAGCGAAACCGGAACTTTGCCCCCCATCGGAGGCATTTCGGCGCGCGCCACCCATTCTGCCGAGGCTATCAAAGCTCCGGTCAGCACCAAAGCGACAATTGCATAGCTAATATCGCGGTCGATATTGCCGAAAGCAAACCAGGTAATGGCCAGCATTCCGAGTGGCGCAAGCGAAGCCCAACCTGCCCAGGAAGCGCCGCGAACGCTGCGGGCTACGGCATATTTTCGTGCATTCCAGACGCCTGCCACCAGAAACGTAGCGCCTATTAGAAAGCCTAGCGAGACGAAGTGAACCGATACGTCCGAGACCGGCACCCCATCGATGGCGACAACCCTGCCCGGAGCGGTGATGTCGAAGTCGTTGCCGAAGGCCGACCCAAGATAGACCGACAGCGTGGCAACACCCGAGGCATAGAGTAATGTGATGGCCTTGAAGCGGTAGCAGGCACCGATGACCATCGCTACCAGGAGCGCCGCCGAGAAGTAGGTTCCTCCCAGGACCGCAAGATCGGGCACAGAGCCAATCAAAATCGCTGTAGTGGCGGTCAGGAACGCTGGGACAACCGATGTTCTGTCAACACCCGAACCAATCGGGGCTAGATCAGAGTCAGCCGGATCACCGCGCAACCAGATAATGACGAGCACACCAAGCATAATGAGATTGATGAAGGCGACAGGGGAAATGGCCGGGACAACAGTACTGGCGAGGTAGATCAGACCCCAGATCCCACAACCAGCGAACGCCATCCCCATAATCCAGGCCCAACTGCGCAAGCGGGCAATGAAAGCTGTCGCAGTGAGGATAATTGCCAAGTAAATGAACAGAACCCAAGGATTTTGCGAATCCGACGCCACCAGAACGGGAGTTACTAACGAGCCGAGCAGCCCTAGAGCTGCCAGCGCCTTGCCATGGAGCACAGCTGCCACGACCGCTGCAACGCCGATCAGGCCGAGCAGCGTAAACGCGATACCGGGCCCGATGAAACCGTAAACACCATGTGCCGCGTATACGGCGCCAAATAGTGTGAACGCCGCTGCCGCCGTCAGGATACCCGGCACATGGGCACCGCGAAACCCTTCAAGCGGAACCTTGAACCCTTTGCGGCGCGCGACTTCGCCCGCTCCGGCCAACAGGAGACCAAACAGCACTGCCATGACCAACCTGGCACGGGGTCCAAATATCCCTGCCTCAATGGAATATCGCACCATGAATATCCCGCCGAGCGCCAACGCCAGTCCGCCAACCCAAACTGCCCAGCGGGTGCCAAGCGCGGTTTCAATGTCGGGTTTTTTATTCGTTTCCATGGAAGGTTCGGACGTCCCCCAGGGGCCTAGCTCTGCGGCAGGAGGCTCCGGTAGTTCGGTAACAACATCCTCAGAGGCAATTTCTAAAGGGGCTGGCAGTGAAGACACGCTTGAGACTGATGCTATTTCAGCGGGATCGATCGTAGATTCTGTCGTTTCCGACGCTACGACAGCGGTTTGTGCTGCGATAAATGTGGCGAGTTCCTGCTCCACCCGGCCAACCCGTGAGTGGAGGCGCGCGACGGTTAGCGCCAGCACTGCCAGCACAATGATAGCCAGAAATTCCACGCGCCGTCCCCCTCAACAGAAACGTGTAAGTATCAGATACTTCACCCTACAGGAATTTCGTCTGCATAACCAGCCGCTTCGGTGGGAGCAGTCGCCGGAGGTGCATTCGGCAAAGCCTTTTTAAGTGCAGCGATGAACCCGGTACGGGCATCCGGCTCGCCCAGGCCTCGCGGTTCGTAGACATGACGCGTAAAGAAGAAACCGGTAAGGCGAAATGCTTTCTCGATGTCCCCAGGGGCCGGCTGAAAGCTTGACCCATGCTGCAGAAAGGCCGGCAGCGCCAGCATCTTGTCATGCCATTGCGCGCCCGCGCGGCGCGACACTGCACGGCCTGATTTTGGCGAAACATAGGCCAGATCCTGCGTTGCGCCCGTGGCGGCGCATTGAGTCAGATCGAGACCGAAGCCGAGTTCGTCGAGAATAAGCATTTCAAAGCGTACCACCAACTCAGCTGCGGCCTCTGCCTCGTTCAGGTTCTCGATGATGAGCGTTAGCGTTTCAAACAACGCCGCGTGCGGGTCGCGTTCGGGTAGCAGGCGCAGATGCGCTGCCAGCGTCTGGAGCCCATAGACTGCGACCGCACTTTCAAAGAGTTTTGCAGCGTTGAGTTCGAGCGCCTCGGCTTGAAAGGTGCCAAGGTGTTCATCAAGTCTGGCGCGCCACCACAATTCCACGCGGTTTCCAGGCTGCAACACCGGTTGTTGCTTGCGTGATCGCCCTCCCCGCACCAGGCCGAGGTGACGGCCATGGTTGCGCGTCATTACCTCAAGAATGGCGCTGGTTTCGCCATGCTTTCGGGTGCCCAGAATTATGCCCTCGTCACGCCACTCCATAGGTCAGCGTTCCACCGTTTTAAGCGCGAAATCAAGGCAGGCTGCGCGGTTGACACCGCCAAACAGTCTATTTTGGGAAATCCAGGCCCATTTCACGGAAACGTTCAGGGTCATTGCCCCAATTCTCACGCACCTTCACAAACAGAAACAGATGGACAGGTTGTTCCAGAATGCCGGCGATCTCCGTGCGCGACGACTGGCCGATGGCGCGAATGGTTTCGCCCTTGTGGCCAAGCACGATCTTCTTCTGGCTGTCGCGTTCGACATAGATGACCTGTTGTATGCGAACGGAACCGTCCTTTTTTTCCTCCCATCCTTCCGTCTCGACATGGGAAGAGTAGGGCAATTCCTGGTGAAGCCGCAGATAAAGTTTTTCGCGCGTGATTTCGGCAGCCAGTTGGCGCATTGGCAGGTCAGATATCTGGTCTTCAGGATAATACCACGGCCCTGCAGGAAGCTTTTCGGCAAAATAATCCAGCAGATCCTTGCAACCAGATCCGGTGAGAGCGGACACCATGAAGGTGCGCTCAAACGGCACGCGTTCATTGGCTGTCGCTGCCAACGCCAGCAGCGCCTCCGGCTTTACACGGTCGACCTTGTTGAGGATGAGCACGATGCGTTGGCGCACATCCTTCAAGCGCTCCAGAATGGTGTCAGCATCACCGCGAATGCCGCGTTCGGCATCAATCAACAGCGCAACGACATCTGCGTCCCTAGCCCCACCCCAGGCACTGGTCACCATGGCGTCGTCGAGCTTGCGCTTGGGCTTGAAAATGCCGGGCGTGTCGACGAAAACGATCTGGGCATCGTTATGGGTGGCAATGCCGCGCACCAGTGCGCGCGTGGTTTGCACCTTGTGAGTGACAATCGAAACTTTCGCCCCCACCAGTCGATTGAGCAAGGTTGATTTTCCGGCGTTGGGCGCCCCAATCAGCGCGACGAAACCGGACCGGGTGGCCGGCCCCTCCTTAGGCTGAGTTTCAGGTTCTTCGGTTTTCTCGGTCATTGGACGTCCTTTTTCTCCCAGACGCCTTCACGCAACAGAAGTGCGGTGGCAGCAGCCTGTTCGGCTTCCCGCTTGGAACGGCCAACGCCCCTGCCGGGTTCAAATTCGCCGATTGTCACGCTAATCGTGAAAACCGGATCGTGGTCTGGGCCTTCGCGGCTCTCCATCGCGTAAATCGGCGTCGCGGCAGCAGCCTGATGGCCCCATTCCTGCAAGGCAGTCTTGGCGTCGCGGCGAGCCTCGCGCAAGGCTTTCGACCGCGGTTCCCAGTACCGCAGGATAAAGTTTTGCGCCGCCTCGATGCCGCCTTCTAGATAAAGGGCGGCAATCAGCGATTCCAGTGCATCGGCACGCAGGTTTACCCGCTTGCGGCCTTCCATCGAGCGAATTTCGCCGCCAGCATGGATCAGATTTGGTAGGCCGATCTCCTCGGCAATCTCCGCCAGTGTCTCGGCGTTGACCAGCGCGTTTAGACGCAGCGAAAGCTCGCCCTCGGCAGCGTCGGGATAGGCATTGAACAACAGATCCGCAATAACCAGCCCAAGAACTCGGTCCCCAAGGAACTCTAGACGCTCATAGTCCGAACCGGTGCTGCCGCGGGCGCTCGCATGGGTGAGCGCCCGGCGAAGCCGCGCGTGGTCGCGAAACAGATGACCGGTCACCGACTTCAGCTCTACCGCGAGCGCCTCTCCGGTCAATTTTCGCGTGGCCATCGGCGGTCCACGATCCTCAATGGACCGGATTGAAGAAACGCATCAGGCGCACGGAGGAAGGCCAGCGCCAGAATTCGAGCGGACTCGCGCCATCAGAGATAGAGAAGAAGATGATGTTGGCACGGCCGACAAGGTTTTCTTCAGGCACAAAACCAACACCGCTCGGTGGCGCAAAACGGCTGTCAGTTGAATTGTCGCGGTTGTCACCCATCATGAAGTAATTGCCGGCAGGCACCACGAACTCCTGCGTATTGTCGGCAAAGCCGTTCTGCGTCAGATCAAGTGTCTGGTAGGACACGCCATTGGGCAGGGTTTCGCGATAGACGTCGACCGGGCGGTTCACTTCGGTCACATCCGGATTGTCGATCTCGCCGACTTTTTCGCGCTGGATGGGTTCGCCGTTGATATACAGGAGCCCTTCCCGCATCTGGATACGATCGCCGGGAAGACCGATCACGCGCTTAATGTAATCAAGCGATGGGTTCGGCGGGAATTTGAAAACCGCGACATCGCCACGCTCGGGCGGGCTGCCCCAGATGCGGCCTGCAAACAGTGGCGGGGACAGCGGCATCGAATAGCGCGAATAACCGTAGGCCCATTTGGTGACAAACAGATAGTCGCCCTCCAGCAGCGTAGGTCGCATCGAGCCGGACGGGATCGAAAATGGCTGGAACAGGAGCGTGCGGATCACCAGCGCCAAAAGAAGCGCCTGGACAATCACACTGACGGTCTCGCCGAGCCCGCCGGATTTCTTTTCAGTCTTGTCGGCCACGCTCATGTCGTCCTCGATTATGCTTCGGCGCCCGTCTTAGCCAGTTGCAGCGTATTGGGCAACGAAATTGGTCCGGCCTCAAAGCGCAATGACTGTGGCTGTTATTCGACCGGCAGAGCCTCAATGATTACAAATGCCTGCGCCAGTGGGAAATCGTCTGTGATTGTCAGATGGATGACGGCGCGGTAACCCTCGGGAAGCATACGCTCCAGCCTGCTGGCGGCACCACCGGTCAGGTGCATAGTTGGGCGACCGTTGGGCAAGTTCACGACGCCCATTTCGGTCCAGTAGACGCCTTCCGCGATGCCGCTTCCCAGCGCCTTGGCGCAAGCCTCCTTGGCGGCAAAGCGCTTGGCGTATGAGGCCGTGCGCTGGCGGCGGCGTTCGGAATGCGCCTTCTCGATATCGGTGAAAATGCGCGCGATGAAGCGTTCGCCATGTCGGGCAAGAGATTTTTCGATGCGCCTGATGTCGATGAGGTCGCTGCCGATGCCGAGTATCATGACGCACGTAACATCATATGTTACGGCTGCCCGGCTTCAACGCCGGAAGTGCAGCAAGCTCGGGCGGCAAATTGTCAGCCGGATAGGCCGGCACTTCATATTCGGCGAGCGCAACCAGCGGCACGCCGACATCGGATTTCCCCGCTGAGCGGTCAACTATGCAGGCTGCCGCAATAACGTCAGCACCGAGTGCATTCATGCATTCTACCGTCTCGCGAATTGACAGGCCGGTGGTGACAATGTCTTCGACAATGACAACGCGGGCGCCTTTTTCGATTTCGAAACGGCGCAGGCGAAACACACCATTTTCGCGTTCGACCCAGATCGCTGGCACTTTGAGATGCCGTGATGTCTCGTAGGCCGGGATAAGCCCACCGATTGCCGGCCCTACCACATAGTCGATGCGGCCAGGAACGTGGGAGGTAATCTTTTTCGCCAGCGCGCGGCACAGCATTTCAGTTTTGTCGGCATACATGAATACCCGGGCTTTTTGCAGGAATACCGGGCTGCGCAAGCCGGAGGTCAGAATGAAATGCCCTTCGAGAATGGCACCGGCCTCGCGAAAAACCGCCAGAACATCTTCGGTCTTCATCATGTCTCCCGCTATTGTGCGTCTATCCATTAACCCGCTTGGCCTCGCTGACGCTGGAATTATCCTTCAGCTGTGACAGAAGCCTATTCAGGTGCTTGAGGTCCCAAACTTCGAGATCGATCAGCATTTCGGTGAAATCAGGCGCTGTGCGGATCATCGACAGCGTATGAATGTTTGCATCGTTGGAGGCAACCACCTGCGTAATATCGGCCAGCGATCCAGGCGCGTTGATGGCAGTCACAGAGACACGCGCTGGGAAGCGCTCCTTGGTGTCCTCATCGATATCCCAGCGCACATCTATCCAGCGTTCCGGCTGGTCATCAAACGCCGTCAGTGATGGCGACTGGATTGGATAGATGGTGATTCCGGAACCCGGCTGGATGATACCGACAATGCGGTCGCCTGGTACCGCGCCTTCGGGTGCAAAACGCACGGGAAGATCGCCGCGCACGCCTTTGATCGGCACCGCACCCTGTTCCTTGCTCGCCTGTTCTTCTGCTTCCTTGCGCGATTTGCGCGACGAGGCGCGGCCGGGAATTTGAAATAGCATGCCTGCGGCGTTGCGCAGGTTGAACCAGCCCTCCTCGCGCGCTTTGGGAGGAGTTTGAGTGATGCGCTCTTCCTTGAAGTCCGGGAACACAGCCTTCATCACATCGCTCGAGGAAAGCTCCCCACGCCCGACCGAGGATAGCACATCATCAATGTCTTTGCGTGCCAGCCTGTGAAGTACGGGTTTCAGGCTGTCGCGTGTAAAAGCTTTACCTCCGCGCTCGAATGTACGCTCCAGAATACGCATGCCAAGCCCGGAGTACTGCTTGCGGATGGCATTTTTGGTAGCGCGGCGGATGGCTGAACGGGCCTTACCGGTAACCACCACCGATTCCCAGGCAGCAGGCGGAACCTGCGCTTTTGAGCGGATGATCTCAACTTCGTCGCCATTCTTCAGCTCGGTCATCAGCGGCATGATACGGCCATTGACCTTCGCACCGACGCAGGTGTCGCCGACGTCGGTGTGGACAGCATAGGCAAAGTCGATGGGTGTCGCGCCGCGCGGCAGCGCGATCAATCGACCTTTGGGCGTGAAGCAGAAGACCTGGTCCTGAAACAGCTCCAACCTGGTATTTTCAAGGAAATCTTCCGGATTGTCGCCTTCCGCCAACGCCTCTATGGTTCGCCGAAGCCAGGCGTAGGCGTTAGTTTCCTTGGAGATGGTATGGGCTGGACCGTTCGGCTTGCCGCCTGTGTCCTTGTAGATCGAATGCGCCGCTACGCCATATTCGGCAATTTTGTTCATCTCGCGGGTGCGCACCTGCAGTTCGATGCGCTGGCGCGACGGGCCGACTATCGTCGTGTGAATCGATCGATAATCGTTCTGCTTCGGCGTGGAAATGTAGTCCTTGAACCGGCCAGGAACCATGGACCACGTCGTGTGGATGGCACCAAGCGCGCTGTAACAATCTTCAACGCTGTCAACGATAACGCGAAAACCGAAAATATCGGACAATTGCTCGAAGGAGAGCGCCTTGGCCTCCATCTTGCGAAACACTGACCATGGCTTCTTCTGGCGGCTCTTTACCTCAGCGTTGAGCTTGTACTTGGTGAACAGACCCGAAAGCGATTCCTCGATCTCGACGATGACATTGCGATGGCGCTCGAAGGTATCGGCAAGCCTTGCCGTAACCGTGCGATATGCTTCAGGGTTGATGTAGCGGAAAGCCAGTTCCTCCAGCTCCTCGCGCATGCCCTGCATGCCCATGCGACCAGCAAGCGGCGCGTAGATTTCCATGGTCTCTTCGGCAATGCGCAGGCGCTTGGCTTCAGGCACATGGTCTAGCGTGCGCATGTTATGCAGGCGGTCAGCGAGCTTGACCAAAAGCACGCGGACATCTTCTGAGATGGCAAGCAGCAGTTTGCGCAGGTTTTCGGCCTGTTCGGCTTTCTTGGAAACGAGATCAAGCTTCTTGAGCTTAGTCAGGCCTTCGACCAGCTTACCCATTTCGGGGCCGAAAAGCTCGTCGATCTCATCGCGCGTAGCGGTCGTATCCTCAATCGTGTCATGCAAGAGCGCGACAGCAATTGTCGCCTCGTCCATATGCATGTCGGTGAGGATGGCTGCTACTTCCAGCGGATGTGAGAAATAAGGATCGCCAGACGCACGGCGCTGATGGCCATGCTTTTGCATGGCATAGACATAAGCCTTGTTGAGAAGTGCCTCGTTGACGTCAGGCTTGTAGCGCTGGACGCGCTCGACAAGCTCATATTGACGCATCATGGGCGGTTTCCGGGCAGTCTGAAATAAGTCATGCGCCGAACGGTTGCCCGGCGCATGTCATCAATAGCCACGAAAACGCTGCCACGGAAGTGGCACTTGTCCGATAAGGTTTAGTAGTCGTCGCTTTTCTCTGGCGGAACAAGGCCTTCGATGCCGGCGAGCAGGTCTTCCTCGGTCATACGGTCGAATGTTACCGCATCGTCGTCCGCAGCGGCAGAAACGGCCGCAGTTGTGGGTTGGTCTGCAGAGTCGTCGATATCGGCTTCAGGTTCGTCGACTTCCACATGCTTTTGCAGCGAATGAATGAGGTCTTCTTTCAGATCGCCAGGCGAAAGCGTCTCGTCGGCGATTTCGCGCAGGGCAACGACGGGATTCTTGTCATTGTCGCGGTCGATCGTGATGGCTGCGCCCTGCGAGATCTGGCGGGCACGATGTCCAGCAAGCAAGACCAGCTCAAAGCGATTGTCGACCTTGTCGATGCAATCTTCAACGGTTACGCGGGCCATGGAACGCCCCTTTCAAGTTCTTGATGTCTCGGGAATCTGCCCGGTCCATATCCTGAACGGCGCGGAAGTTCAAGCACATTGGAACGCCTCGCTCCAGCGCCGGCCTGCCATAGACGCTCATTAGCCACAACTCATTCTTTATTTTCTACACCTCTTGGAATAGATGCGGTTGCACGTTATTTCCATTAGGAAGTTATGAATTGCGTTGCATGTGCAAAAATCCATTTTTTTAACGCTGACGCATTGCTCGAGGGAATTTCTTTGATGTTTGATCCGCGCGAGAAGATCGCTCTTTTTATCGATGGCGCCAATCTTTACGCGACCTCGCGGGCGCTGGGATTTGACATTGACTACCGCAAGTTGTTGTCCAGCTTCCAGAAGCGCGGCTACTTGCTGCGCGCCTATTACTACACGGCGCTGATTGAGGATCAGGAATACTCCTCTATCCGGCCGCTGATCGACTGGCTCGACTACAATGGCTTCAAGGTGGTCACCAAGCCGGCCAAGGAGTTCACCGATTCAAGTGGGCGACGCAAAATCAAAGGCAATATGGATATCGAGCTGACCGTCGACGCGCTCGAACTGGCCGATGTCGTGGATCATTACGTCATCTTTTCCGGCGACGGCGATTTCCGCACCCTTGTGGAAGCGCTGCAGCGGCGCGGCCGGAGGGTGAGCGTCGTTTCAACGATGTCATCACAGCCGCCGATGATATCGGACGACCTGCGCCGGCAGGCCGACAACTTCATTGAACTGATGACTTTGAAAAACGAGATCGGGCGGGACCCATCCGAGCGGCCTGTACGCAGAGCTGAACCTGCGGAAGCCGATGACGACCCGTATTGATGGAGGATGTTCTCCCATCTGCGGCGGAACCGTCACCTGATTGCCCGCTATGCCCTCGTCTGCATGGCTTTATCAGTTCCTGGCGGTCACGTGAGCCTGAATGGTTTAACGCCCCGGTGCCGACCTTTGCTGCAGCAGGCGACGAAACGGTGCGCCTTCTCGTGATCGGGCTAGCGCCTGGACTGCGCGGGGCCAACCGAACCGGACGCCCCTTCACCGGAGACTACGCGGGAGACCTGCTCTATTCGACGCTAACCCATTTCGGTTTCGCGCGCGGTGTGTTCAAGGCGAGACCGGATGACGGCCTTGAACTTGTCGGTACTGCCATCACCAATGCGGTCCGCTGCGTGCCGCCGGAAAACAAGCCGGTGGGCGGCGAGATCGCCACGTGCCGCAGGTTTCTCACACCAACCATCACCCGCTTTCCGAATCTTGCCGCCATTGTCACGCTTGGGACGATAGCGCATCAGTCAACTGTGCGAGCGTTTGGCGAGCGTGTTGCTGCCTATCCCTTTCGCCATGGCGGCCGGCAACAAATAGGAGCACATATGTTATTTTCCAGCTATCATTGCTCGCGCTACAATACGAACACCGGGCGGCTGACAACCGACATGTTCACCAGCGTTTTCAAAGATGTATCAGAGTTTTTGAACAAATAGATTCCTGATGCCGCGCTAGCCGCGCTCCTTGAGCAACCTGCCCTTTTCACGCGCCCAGTCTCGTTTCTTTTCCGTCTCGCGCTTGTCGTGCAACTTCTTGCCGCGGGCAATCGCCAGCAACAGTTTGGCCCTGCCCCGGTCGTTGAAGTAAATCTTCAAGGGCACCATCGTCATGCCTTCGCGATCGACAGCCTGGCCGAGCTTTGCCATTTCGCGCTTGTTTAGCAGCAGCTTTCGACGGCGCCGCGGCTCATGATTGTGGCGGTTGCCCTGAAGATATTCCGGCAGGTAGGAATTGATCAGCCAGATCTCGCCTCCTTCTAGAGAAGCGTAGGATTCCTGAATGTTTGCCTGACCGGCGCGCAGAGATTTCACCTCGGTACCGGTGAGGACCAGACCCGTCTCATAGGTATCAAGCACTTCATAGGAAAACCGCGCCTTGCGGTTTTCAGCGACGGTCTTGTTGTTGGGATCGGCTTTTCTAACCTGGTTCATGGCCGTCAGGTGGCATGGGTTGCCTAGTTTATCAAGCCGGCGTGCTTCATCGCCGCATCCAGCCTGTCAGCCGTCGCCTGCTCAACCGCTACAAGCGGCGAACGCAGATTGTTTTCGACCTTGCCAAGTCGGGAAAGCGCATATTTCGCGCCAGAGACACCGGGCTCCAGGAAGATCGCCTTGTGTAACGGCATCAGCCGGTCCTGCAGGTCCAGCGCCCTGTCCTTGTCGTTGGCGAGCGTTGCCTCCTGAAATTCAGCACAAAGGCGCGGCGCCACATTGGCGGTCACAGAGATGCACCCAACGCCACCGTGAGCGTTGAAACCCAGTGCCGACGCATCCTCACCCGAAAGCTGGATAAACTCCTTTCCGCAGGTCATGCGTTGCTCGGAGACACGCTCGACCTTGCCGGTGGCATCCTTGACGCCAACTATGTTTTTAAAGTCACGGGCCAGATTGCCCATCGTCTCCGGCATCATGTCGATGACCGAGCGCGGTGGAATGTTGTAGATGATGATCGGCAGACTGGTGGCCTGTGCGACGGCTGCAAAATGGGCATAGAGGCCGCGCTGGGTCGGCTTGTTGTAGTATGGCGTCACGACCAGGACAGCGTCTGCGCCAACTTCTTCGGCATGGCGGGCAAGCCCCACTGCCTCGACTGTATTGTTGGAGCCAGCGCCGGCAACTACCGGGACGCGACCCCTGGCGACTTCAACGCATGCCTTCACGACCGCGCGGTGCTCCTCATGCGACAGCGTAGGCGATTCTCCTGTCGTGCCAACCGGGACGAGCCCGGTCGTGCCTTCGCTTATCTGCCATTCAACAAATGCACGAAAGGCTTTGTCGTCAACGCGACCGTGGCTGTCGAACGGTGTCACGAGCGCGGTAAGCGAGCCTCTCAGCATTTCATCAAACTCCTGGGATTTTTAGATCGAAGCGTGGCGATGTCACCGGTTTTCTAAACGAAAGCAAGGCACAGCACCATAGTTTTGACATCTGGCTTAGGCATTTGCCTCCTGACGTTGCTCTCGCGCAAGCCAGTTGCATTTTTAACGCTTTGGTTACGTGCCCTTCATCGGCCGGCCTTATCCTCACTCATACCGGCTCTAACTCGCAATGTGTACGGACAGGGAATGAAACGTATCATGCCACCCGGTCGCACTTTTTGCCTCGCGCTTGCAGGGACGGCGACGGCTTGCATCATATTCTTTGTAGCGCTTAGCCGATCAGAGCCCCTTTCCTATGCGCCGATTGGTGATTCACCGCTCGATGCGATCGACCGGGCAACAACGAACCCGGCTAACATTGAGGCCCTTAAGAGTGGGCTCGACGCGTTGGCATCCAACAGGGTTGAACAGGCGCGCTCGATCCGCGACAGCTTGCCCGCGGGAATGCTGGATCGCCATATACTCCAGTGGGCAATTGCTCTGCGCGGCGGACCCAGCGTCCCAAGTTCCGAGATTGCGGCGGCAGCCCGCGTTCTGGCAGGTTGGCCCGGGGCGAGCGTCTTTCGCCGCAATAGCGAGCGCGCCATGGCACGGGAAAAGCCGATGCCCGAGGCTGTCGTTCAACTGTTCGGAGCGACGCGCCCCGAAACCGTCGAAGGGACACTTCTGCTTGCCCGGGCACTGGTTGCTCTCGACAAGGCCGACCAGGCCCGTACGTTGCTTGCACCCTTCTGGCGGATGGAGAAACTCGATGCGGAAATTGAAGGCGTAATTCTTGCCGAATTTGGGACGCTGATATCAGCTGCGGACCACCGGTTCCGTATGGAGGCAATGCTCTATCTCGGACGCTACGGTTCGGCAAAGCGCGTGGCAGAGCTGGCCGGCGCCATGGCGCTTGCAGACGCGTGGGTTGCGGTCGCCAAAGGCGCTAAGAACGCTAACAAGCTGCTGGATGCGGTTCCTGCTGCACAGCGCGGGCCAGGATATCTTTTTGCCCTCGCACGGTATCAGCGCCGCACGGGCAATATCTCGGGTGCCGCCAAGACAATGTTAAAGGCCCCGGTGGAAGCGACGGAATTGATCGATCCGGATGCATGGTGGATTGAAAGGCGCGTGCTCTCGCGCGAACTGCTCGATGTGGATGATATCCAGACAGCTTATACGGTCGCAGCCGCACATTCGGCCGAGAGCCCAGCAAACGCTGTCGACGCGGAATTTCACGCCGGATGGTACGCCTTGCGCGGATTGAAAAATCCACAGGTCGCGGCAAAGCATTTCCTCCAGATGACAGAGATTGCCGAGGGTCCTATTTCGCTTTCGCGCGCTTTCTATTGGCTCGGGCGCTCCGCTGAAGCAGGGGGACCTGGAAAAGCGGTTGATTTTTACGCTCAAGGCGCGGATTTCGGCACTTCGTTTTATGGGCAGCTTGCTGCGGCAAAAATCGGCCGAGCGGCCCTTTCGATTGATGAACCGTTGCCCTCCGAGGCGGATCGCAAGAGCTTTGAAACGCGCGAGGCCGTGCGGGCGATCAGTCGCCTCGAAGCTGCAGGTTATCCGCAAAGAGCCGAGAGCCTCTATCGCTCGCTTGCGGCAGAACTTGCCAGTCCGGGCGAACTTGCGCTGCTGGCCGCGATGGCCGAAGGGCGAGGAAATCATTACCTGGCGCTGAGGGTCGGAAAGATCGCGGCATCGCGGGGCATGAACATCGGCGCGCTTTCGCATCCGGTGGGTGCTATTCCTGAAACTGCCATGATCGATGGAAGCGGGAAAGCGCTAGCCTATGCCATCGCCCGGCAGGAGAGCGAATTCAATACTGGTGCCGTCTCTCACGCAGGCGCGCGGGGGCTGTTGCAACTGATGCCCGCAACAGCCAAAGCCGTGGCGAAGCAAACCGGCATGCCCTACTCTCGGGAGCGGCTGACGTCTGATGCAGGATATAACGCGACGCTGGGCGCCGCCTTCCTGGGCGAACAGCTTGGACGTTTTGAGGGCTCTTACGTACTTACATTTGCGGGCTACAATGCCGGGCCTGGGCGTGCGCGCGAATGGATGAAACGGTATGGGGACCCTCGCGGCAAGGATATCGATGCCGTCGTAGACTGGATCGAGCGTATCCCCTACACCGAAACGCGCAGCTATGTTCAGCGTGTGATGGAAAATTATCAGGTCTACAAGATGCGGCTTTCGGGTCATTACGACATTGTTGCCGATCTTGTTGCCGGCCGCTGAGGGCTTCTTCCCCATCGGCTCGCGCAGAAATCAATCGCCATGATGGCGGGAATCCGGCACGTTGCATTCAAATCGCAGTGCTGCCGGAGAACCCATGAAAACCGACGACTATTCTAGTTTCTTCTACTCTGCGGCCGATGGCCTGAAGCTGCATGCCCGAATCTATGGTCAGGCCAATGAAACGGTGCCCGTGGTGTGCCTGCCTGGATTAACGCGCAATGCGCGTGATTTTCATGAGCTTGCGGTTTTCCTTTCGAATGAGCCCAAAACTCCACGTCAGGTGATCACATTCGACTATCGGGGCCGGGGGCAATCTGAGTTCGCCCAGGATTGGACAAGCTACAATATCATGACCGAGGCGGAGGACGTATTGGCTGGGCTCACCGCGATGGGGGTCGAACACGGTGGATTTATTGGCACGTCGCGCGGCGGACTGATCATTCATCTCCTCGCGGGAATGCGACCCGGATTACTGAGAGCGGTGGTTCTCAACGATATCGGACCCGTGGTAGAAGGCGAAGGGCTGGCTCATATCCGCGCCTACCTTGAGCGTGCGCCTATCCCGGCCAGCATGGCAGACGCTGTGGCGATCCAGAAAGCTACTCATGGACAGGCGTTTTCAGCGCTTTCGGAAGATGATTGGCACCGTTTTGTCGGCGCTCTTTACCGGAAAGGCAAAAATGACGTTCCGGTCGCAGATTTCGATCCCGCGCTTCTTAACACTTTGAAAGCTGTCGACCTGACCAGGCCACTACCCGATCTCTGGGCGCAATTTGCCGGCCTTGCCAACATTCCCCTGCTGGCCATTCGCGGCGAGAACTCCAAGCTTCTGTCTGCGGCAACGCTGGATGAGATGCGGCGCCGTCACCCCGATTGCCAGGCGTTAATCGTTGAGGGTCAGGGCCATGCACCACTGCTTGAAACGGGAAACCTGCCCGCGAAAATATCGTCTTTCCTACGTCATTGCGAGCGATAGATAGAGGCAATGAGCGCCAGCAGTTCCGCTGCCTACCGCGCCGCAGGAGCTAGCAAATTTCCCACGCACCAGACACAAAAAACCCGGCGGTTGCCCGCCGGGTTTTTCTCAATCAACCGAAAGGCTGATTAGAAGTTACGCTGGAAGCGGATGAAGCCGCCGAAAGCGTCTGAATTGTCGACGTCGAAGTTGTCGTAGTAGGCAACTTCTGGCGTGATGGTGAAGCCAGGAACCAGTTCGTAGTTCACGTTAGCAACGGCTGCGAAGTTCTCGTAGTCGTCGTACGAAAGCTGAACGTTGAACTTGGCTTTCGGCGAAACGGCGAATGAAGCGCCACCCCAGATTGCCCAGTCGCCACCCCAGTTGCCATAATAATTTGGCTCACCGGCGTCGTCATCCTTGAAGCCGCCCATAACGAACAGGCTGATCGTCTCGGAAGCCTTGACGTCCAAACGTGCCTTGATCGCGTATTCTTCCCAGACCGAGTCGTAACCGCCAACAACGCGGACCGAACCCCAGCCACCGGTGTAACCAACGCCGCCAACTACGTGAGGAACGTAGCTGTCGAGCGTGTAGGCCACGTCAGCGCCTTCTTCGAGAGCGACAGCAGCCGAGAAGCCGTTGCCTGCATCGAATTTGTACTGGATGGTGTGCGTGTCGTAAGGGCCAAAGCCGATCATGTCGTCATGGATGACCGAACCGGCATAGTCGGTGAAGGTGGTGAACAGCGAATCGGTCTTACCGATGAGGAAGCCGCCCAGCTCGATGTAAGCGTGGTTCAGCTTGGCAAGGCCTGACTTGGTGGTGCTGACGTCATAATCGCCAATTTCAACCGTGGTGGTGTCCCAATCGAAGTTGACCTGGAAGAATGCACGCAGGGTGCCAAGCTCGGTTTCGGTGCGGGCGTCGAGACGCAGAGCCGCACGAGCGCGCTTGTAGTAGGTGTCGTTCGTATTGAAGATACCATCTTCAAGAGCGTCCTTCTTATCAAGAACGTCGTTCATGCCGAACAGATCGCCCATGCCGATGTCGTAACGGACATAGCCGCTGACCTTCAGGCAGGTTTCGGTGCCGGGCATGTAATAGAAACCGGTGCCGTATACGTCGCAAACGCGAACGTATTCGACCGGCTCTGGCTCGGCCATGACGACCGCATCAGCGGCACGTGCGCCGGATACTGCGACGAGGGCCGCAGCGGAGCCGAGAAGCAGGCTCTTAATGTTCATTTTCTGACCTCCAGTCAAAGTTAAAATACGGGTCTGGGTATTTTTGCTGAAGGACAGCGTTCCCTGCCCCATCCCCAATTCCGAAAAAGACACGCACCGCGCTCCTTCTTCGACGCTGACTTTTACCAGCGGATTCGCCGGGTTCAACAACGATCAGTGCTTTCCCAGGGTCACGGCTCCTCTATGAGTTATCGCTGTTGCACAAATGACACGATTTGACCCTCGGCCTTCATACCTTGGTAACCATCTGACCCCGCAGTGCATCATTTTCATCGGATATGCTGGGTGAATCACATGAATAACCGAATCTCTTGATCCGCAAGCGAGCGGAATCGCTGACGGCGGCGGCATGAGGGCACGGTGCGCAGGGGCAACAAATCGGACCTGCATATTAAAGAGTGGAGATTTCTCGGGGAAATCGCCTTGGCTTATTGATTGTCTGTCCGCTTTTCTCTATCCAGCCGTTGCGTTGGAGAGGTGGCCGAGTGGTCGAAGGCGCTCCCCTGCTAAGGGAGTAGCCCAGTGATGGGCTCGAGGGTTCGAATCCCTTCCTCTCCTCCAGCCGTCTAGATCACATCGCAAACATGTTGCTGCAAACTGCTTATCTTCAGTTTCGACTTCGGTCATTCCATCCGCAGGCGTGATGCCGTTTGTTCGAGATCAAGACGAAAATTGCCAATCGCATGAATTCGGGCAGTGCCTTCCGGCAGGCGCAACAGGTAACTTGGATGCACGGTTAGCAGCACGGGCGTGCCGTCACCTGTGGTTTCGATAGTACCCCGCCGTTTCAAAATCCCCTCCCCGCTTCCAGTCAGCGCTTCGGCGGCACTTGCTCCCATTGCCAGAATGAGCTTCGGCTTAAGCAGTGCGCGTTCCGCATCGAGCCACCAGCGGCAATGGCTGATTTCATTACTGTTCGGACGCTGGTGCAGCCGTCGTTTGCCCCGCACAACATATTTGAAATGCTTTACGGCATTGGTGATGTAGGCGCGGTGGCGGTCAAGACCGGCCTCGGCAGCGACTTGGTCAAACAGACGGCCGGCGGGGCCCACAAAGGGCCGGCCCGAAAGATCCTCCTCGTCGCCCGGCTGTTCTCCCACGATCATCAACGGAGCATCCAGCGGCCCTTCACCGGGCACTGCCTGCGTGGCGTCGCGGTAGAGAGCACAGCGTGTACAGCCTCGAAGTTCCGTTCTAAATTCGGGTAATCCGCCCTCCATGGGCCGCGCATGTACAGTCGCCAGCGCATGCGCGTGCACGCGGGCGGCGCGTAAGGGCGGAAGCGTGGGTGCATTCTCGCGCATGGCTTTGGCTCGGGCGCCTGCTGTGGCGATCAGTTCCGGTATCGCCGACGCTTCGGGCAGGTTCTTCCAGTACTTCTTGGGCATTTCCGCGCGCATCGCGTTAACTTTGAGACGTGCCGGATTGAAGATGTTGCGGAAGTAGGTGACCCACAAAGCTTCGGCGGCGTCATCCGGCAGGGCGGGCTTTGGCTCGCCGTCAGCAAAGGTCAGTGACGCGTTGCTGAAATGGGCCGACAGATCAGGCGTCAAGATTGACCAGTCCATGTCACCAAAGCGACGCGTGAAAAATCCCGCCGTCGGCTCCAGCGTGAAATGGCTCGGCTCGAACCAGGCCGCGAATCTGCGCCGTGTCGCGCCAGTCACGCCGACATCGCGGAAGCGCACAAAGGCTTTCATCTTATGCATGTCGCGGCGCACCGCTTTGGCCATAGCCTGTAACTTCGCGACGGCAGGGTCACCTCTGTCGCTCACAATCCTGGGCTCGGTGCGCAGCCGCCAGAGGAGCGCATAGAGCAGGGCGAATCGTTCGGGGTCAGCATGCCAGATCACCAGATCGGCAAGCTCAACGAAAGATTTTGGAACGCTTGGCGCCGGCCCCTCCGTCGCTGAAACATCGGAGACGCGTCTCGCGCGGTTGAAAAGGTCGTCGGAGCCTGCGCCGCGTGACCAGACAAGCTGATCGGGCGGGGTCATAGCCACGAGCGCAGTGCGGGCTGCATCACGCCAGGCTGTCGCGGTGCCTAACCGGGGCAGAGCAATGAAGCGCATTTCAAAATAGCACCAATTGTTCGGCGGGAGGAGCAAAGCGAACGCGCAGTTCAGCACTGTCGGTCAACGTACCTGGTGACCAGCCGCTGGCGGTGACAAAGGCGCGGGCCTTTTTCATGCCGGCTCCCAGGCGGGCAAGATCCTCATAGCGCAGGCTGCGGTGGCGGCGGGTGGAAAGGATACGCGATACGGTTTTGGTTCCGAAACCGGGCACGCGCAGCAGGAGCTCCCGCCCGGCACGGTTCACATCGACCGGGAAGAGCCCACGGTTCGCCAGTGCCCACGCAAGTTTGGGGTCAAGATCGAGATCGAGATTGCCGTCCTGGGTCGCACCGGTAATTTCATCTAGATCGAACCCGTA
The DNA here is from genome assembly GCF_015500055.1 of Mesorhizobium sp. NBSH29. Lineage (NCBI taxonomy): Bacteria > Pseudomonadati > Pseudomonadota > Alphaproteobacteria > Hyphomicrobiales > Phyllobacteriaceae > Mesorhizobium > Mesorhizobium sp. NBSH29. Next base: position 2,268,717 of record NZ_CP045492.1, on the reverse strand, counting down.
AAACCTGATCAGCCAGTCAGCCTGATAGAGCCGGTGCTCACGCTGAAGCGGCGGGCGGATCAACGGCAGGGCAACCGAGCTGTCGGGAATAGGCGAGAATGCCGAATAGTAGACGCGTTTCAAATGATAGCTGGAATACAGCCGATTTGCTGTTCCCAAAATTGTGGCATCGTTGGAAGCATCGGCGCCGACAATCATCTGGGTAGACTGACCGGCAGGTGCGAAGCGCCGTGGAAGACGGCCCGTATGACTGGGCTCTGACGCCACCTCACGGCGGAGGCGTACACCGGCCATCGCGCGTCGGATCTGCGCCGGGTCCTTTTCTGGCGCATAGGCGGCGACGCCCGCGTCGGTCGGAAGTTCCACATTCATGGAGATCCGGTCGGCATAAAGGCCAGCCTGTTCAATCAATTCCGGCGCTGCGTCGGGAATGGTTTTGAGATGAATGTAGCCGCGAAATTGATGGTCCACCCGCAGTATTTTGGCGATCCGCACCATGTCGGCCATGGTAGCGTCAGGCGAGCGGATGATGCCAGAGGAGAGGAACAGGCCTTCGATATAGTTCCGCCTGTAAAATTCCAGCGTCAGCGTCACAACTTCTTCCACACTAAAACGGGCGCGCTGAACATTGGAGCTGACACGATTGACGCAATAGGAACAGTCATAAATACAAAAATTCGTCATCAGTATCTTGAGGAGGCTGATACAGCGGCCATCCGGTGCATAGGCATGGCAAATGCCGGAACCTTCCGTCGAACCAAGCCCCTTGCCGTCGCGGCTGTCGCGGCGCGCGGTGCCGCTGGAGGCACAAGAAGCATCGTACTTTGCAGCATCTGAGAGAATTGCGAGTTTTTGGTCGAGGGAAAGCGGCATACGTTCACTATATGTTCTCCTGCACCTTACCGCAAGAGGTTCAACATGGGCGTGACAACCTGTCCAGCCGGTCTCCGACGCGGTGAACCATTCAGGCCGTTGGCGCGTATCATTTCTTGAAGTAGCAAGGAGCATGTATGAGCAAGTCAATGGAACAACCGGGCACGGCTTGGGTTACCGGTGCCGGCACCGGAATTGGCCGGGCGGTAGCACTGAAACTTGCCCGGACGGGTTGGCGCGTTGCCGCCAGTGCCCGCACGAAGGCAGACCTTGATGCCCTGTCGGCCGAGGCCGGCGGCAATATTGTGCCGGTTCCACTCGATGTGCGCGATGCTGAAGCAGTCGACACAGGGTTCGCGGAGATGGAAAAGACGCTGGGTTCGGTTGATCTGGTCGTTCTTTGCGCTGGCATCTATCGCCGTGACACAGCACGCACCCTGGACCCCAAGGAATTTGAAGCGACGGTGACAACCAATCTTGTCGGCACCGCAAACTGCCTTGCCGCCGTGATGCCCGCGATGATGGCGCGCAAAGCCGGGCGCATTGGTGTGGTGGGCTCGGTAGTGGGCTATGTTGGCCTGCCAGGCGCGTCCGCTTACGGTGCTACCAAGGCAGCCCTTATCAACCTATGCCAGTCACTTTATCCCGAATTGATGGCGAATGGCGTGCAACTCAGCCTGATCAGCCCGGGATTTGTAGAGACCCCGCTGACTGACAAAAACGATTTTCCGATGCCTTTTATGATCTCGGCTGAGGAGGCGGCAAATCATATCGTGAAGGGACTAGGTAGTGCGCGCTTCGATATCGCGTTTCCGTGGAAGATGGTTGTGGCCATGCGGCTTCTTGCGGCACTGCCGAGCAGGCTACTGTTTGCCGTCACGAACCGGGTGCTGTGGAAATAGATTCTTTGACGATGCAAAATACCGGAACATTCCTTCTGTCGTCACGTTGGGTCTGGGATCGCCTGTTAACGATCGACACCAAACGGAAGGAATTTGACATGAAACTCAAGATGTTCACGATCGCCGCTGTTGCCATGACGCTCGGCGGCGCTGCCTTCGCCCAGACCGCCACGACCGGCGCTGGTACAGATCCGGCGCCGCAAATGAAGGTGCTGAGCGACAAGACCATGATGACGCCGTTCTATACCGACGACACCATGACTACCATGCGGACGGATGATGAAATGTCCACCATTTTCAAGGGCCTGAAGGATGACCAGCAGGTTACTATGAAGGAAGAATGCAAACTGGCCGCCACCATGGACCAGTACAAGGATTTCTGCGCCAAGGTTGACGCCATGTAATCCTGTCGCTCATAGCGACTAAAGAAGCGGGCCATCTGGCCCGCTTTTTTGTTTCGTAGGTGCTTGTGAAGCCGCTCGCGCTCCTGTTGTCTGGGAGACAGCATTGAGCATCAGCAGAGGCGTAGCGTTTCGTGACAAACACTTTTTCCCGATCTGACATCACACTATCCAACTGGCGGCTTCACCCCCACACCCGCTGGAGCTTTCAGAGGGTACATGAATTCGTTCCGGTATCGGTTGTCACGCGAGGGCAGGATGAACCGGTAGCATCGTCGGCCGCCCTGAAAGAGATGCGACTTGCGACAGCTGACGGCAGCCTGGTCAGCGCGACCGAGCATCTGACCGATACCTATACCGACAGTTTTGTTGCCATGCGCGAGGGCGCGGTCGTTGCTGAATGGCACAGGGAGGGGATCCGACAAGAATTGCCGCATATTGTCTTTTCTGTCTCCAAATCGATCACCGGCATGCTGGCTGGCATTGCGGCAGGCGACGGTATGCTTGACCCGCAAGCGTTCGTTTCGAGCTATGTGCCAGAAGTCGACAAATCAGCTTACGCCACAGCAAGGGTGCGCGATCTACTAGATATGACGGTCAGTCTTGATTTTGACGAATCCTATCTCGACGCCGATGGTGCGTTTGACCGCTACCGGCGCGCTACCCTGTGGAATCCGCAGAGCCCGAGCGCTGAGCCGAGCGATCTTCTCTCATTTCTCTGCACACTCCAGAAGGGCGATGGGGAGCATGGCAAGCGCTTCTTCTATGCCTCGCCTAACACCGATATGCTGGGTATCGTGCTCGAACGAGCGACCGGGACACGCTTTGCCGATTATCTTCGCAGTCGCCTGTGGTTACCGATGGGCGCCAAGGGAGCTGCATCGGTCACGGTAGACCGGCTTGGTGCGGCACGCGCGGCTGGTGGCATATCGGTGACTGCACGTGATCTCGCCCGCTTGGGCCAGCTGATGCTCGACCGGGGACAGGCCCGCACCGGGCTTCCTGTCGTGCCTGCCGACTGGATCGTTGACATGCGCCAGAATGGCAATCGCGACGCCTGGGTCCAAGGTAATTTCGCCGCGACCTTTCCGCAAGGACGTTACCGCTCCTGCTGGTACGACACTGGAGACGGACGCGGTACTTTTGCGGCGATTGGAATCCACGAACAATGGTTGTGGTGCGATCCGGTCAGCCGAATCGTGATCGCCAAATTTTCCTCGCGGCCCGAACCAAGCGACGAGGCCGCTTCGCAGCGTGAGATTGACCTGCTTGGCCAAATTGCACGTGTGCTTTGAGCCAGCATCGGCATGCAGTTGCCTGCAATCGGCATGCCGGCTATCCAGATGTTTTCCCATTGAAGATTGACCGCAATGCCCGCCTCACGACCTCCCCTCACCCAGACGGTTTCATCGCTCCCCGAATCGGTTCCGTTTGTTGGCCCCGAGCAGCAGCAGAGGGCCAGCGGCAAGGCATTTCGCGCACGTATCGGCGCCAATGAAAGCAGCTTTGGACCGGCGCCGGGTGTCATTGCAGCGATGCGCGATGCGGCACCCGACATGTGGATGTATTGCGACCCCGATAATTTTGCTCTCAGGGAAGCGCTTGCCACCCATCTTGGCACAGGAAGCGATCATGTGGTCGTGGGCGAAGGGATAGACGGGCTGCTGTCGGTGCTTGTGCACATGTATATTGGGCAGGACGATGCAGTTGTGACTTCGCTAGGCGCCTATCCGACCTTTAATTTTCACGTCGCCGCATTTGGCGGGCGGCTGGTGCCCGTGCCGTTCGAGAACGATCATGAAAATCTCGACGGTATGCTGGCAGCGGTCAAACGAGAGAATGCGCGGATCGTCTATCTTTCCAATCCGGACAATCCGATGGGAACCTGGTGGGAGCCGGGAGAAGTCCAGCGCTTCATCGAGGCACTACCGGAGACGACCCTGCTGATTCTCGACGAAGCCTATGGCGAGACGGCGCCCGCCGGAACGCTGCTGCCGCTCGACATTTCGCGGCCCAATGTGGTGCGCATGCGGACTTTTTCGAAAGCCTATGGGCTGGCCGGCATTCGCTGTGGCTATGCCATTGGCGAGGCCGGGCTAATCCGAGACGTCGAAAAGGTTCGTAACCATTATGGCGTGAACCGGATGGCGCAGGTGGCCGGCGAAGCCGCACTGGCCGACCAAACCTATCTCGCTGAAGTGGTCCGGAAGGTTGCCGCCGGCCGCGGGCGAATTGCGGCAATAGCTTCCGCAAACGGACTGATTGCTATTCCATCAGCGACCAATTTCGTGGCTATTGACTGCGGTCGCGGAGGTGGCTTTGCACTCAATGTGATGCAAAACCTGCTGGCACGCGGGGTTTTCATCCGCAAGCCAATGGTACCGGTGCTTGATCGCTGCATCCGGGTGAGTGTTGGACTTGACCATGAACTCGATATTTTCGAACAGGAACTGCCTGCCGCATTGATGGCTGCTGGCTAAGGGTCCAATGCCCCGTTTGGACCGACCAGCGGCCCGAGGTTAGCAGGCTTTCCTTCCGCTACTAACGGAAGCCGTCGCTCCCATAGGTTTTCGCGCGGCAGCCGGATACCGTTATCCAAGACGCCCAATTTACCGTCCGCCTCAGCGAAACGGGGTTCAACCAGACCCTTGGCGAAGCGATGGAAGAGGAAATGCGCAATTCGCCCACCTTGAATTAATTGAACGTTCGTTTTATTATTTGTCTTCGCGGTGAGGAGCGCGGGGCTGGATGGCACGAACGACCGGTTCAGATGGCGAGAAGACAGAGGCTGCGCTGCGCGAGGCGGCGGTCAATCTGATTGCACGCTTTGGCTATGAGGCGGTGACCATGCGCCAGCTGGCGCACGAAGTGGGCGTGCAGGCTGCCGCTCTCTACCGCTATTTTCCCACCAAGGAAGATCTGCTCTTTACGCTGCTCAAAGAGCATATGGATGCGTTGCAAAGCGCGTGGGCGAATGCGGAACCTGCAAATAGTACCCAAGACCCTAAATTGCGGCTGGGCCTGTTCGTGGAAAACCATATTCGTTTCCATGTCGCGCGCCGGGCGGCCACTCATGTGTCCAATATGGAGCTGCGCAGCCTTTCGCGCGATAGATTGAGCACGATCCTGCGGCTGCGTGGCGCTTACGAAAAAGAGCTGCGCGCCATTTTGCGCGATGGGGCTGAGCAAGGGCTTTTCGCGATCGAGGATGTGGCGCTGACAGCCATTGCGATCATCCAGATGATTACCGGCGTGATTGTCTGGTTCAGGCCCGATGAGCGCCTGTCCGTCGATCAGGTCACCAGAACATATCACACCATGACGATGCGCCTTGTGGGCGCACCGGAAAGCTAGGGAGAGCCTCATGTACACTCAATCCATGCATTTTGCGCTGGGTGAAGATATTGAAGCGCTGCGCGATATGGTGCGACGCTTTGCATCCGACAAGATTGCGCCGCTTGCGGCAGAGATCGACCAATCCAACGAGTTTCCCGCGCATCTCTGGCAGGAAATGGGGGCGCTTGGCCTGCTTGGCATGACGGCTGACCCTGAATTTGGTGGAACGGGCATGGGCTATGTCGCCCATGCTGTCGCGATGGAGGAGATTTCGCGCGCATCCGCATCTGTCGGCCTGTCCTATGGCGCGCATTCCAACCTTTGCGTGAACCAGATCAGCCGCTGGGGCACTGAAGCGCAAAAGCGCAAATATCTGCCCGGCCTTTGCAGCGGCGAACAGGTGGGCGCACTGGCCATGTCTGAGACGGGTGCCGGTTCCGATGTTGTTTCGATGCGGCTTCGAGCAGAAAAACAGGAGGGCCATTATGTTTTGAATGGCACCAAAATGTGGATCACAAACGGGCCGGATGCCGACACGCTGGTGGTCTATGCCAAGACAGACCCGGATGCGGGCTCGCGCGGCATAACCGCATTTCTGATTGAAAAGACGATGGCCGGATTTTCTGTTGCGCAAAAGCTCGACAAGCTGGGGATGCGCGGTTCCAACACCGGCGAGCTGGTGTTCGACAATGTGAAAGTGCCGTTTGACAATGTGCTGCACCAAGAAGGGCGCGGCGTGGAAGTGCTGATGTCAGGCCTTGATTATGAGCGCGTCGTGCTATCGGCTGGGCCGCTTGGCATTATGGCGGCATGTCTTGATATTGCAGTGCCTTATTGCCGCGAGCGCAAGCAGTTCGGGCAGGCTATTGGCGAATTTCAGCTGGTGCAGGGCAAACTTGCCGATATGTACACAGTGATGAATGCCGCGCGCGCCTATGTCTATGCGGTGGCGGCAGCTTGCGACCGCGGGCAGACCACCCGCAAGGATGCGGCTGCCTGCATTCTGTATGCCGCAGAAAAGGCAACACTGATGGCGCTTGATGCAATCCAGCTTCTGGGCGGCAATGGCTATATCAACGAATTTCCAGCCGGGCGTCTCCTTCGTGACGCAAAGCTCTACGAGATTGGCGCTGGCACCAGCGAGATAAGACGCTGGCTGATCGGCCGTGAAATCATGACGGAGGGGTGAGCGGCTTTTATCTCACAATGTTCTGAATCTGATCGACAACGACGCTTGTCTAAAAGGAATTACAATCAAAACCATTTGGTTATCGCAATCGCAAGAAAATGATACACAACTACGCTTGTGGCACATTGAGGGATGCCAAAATCCTTTAAGTTGCACCGATGGAAGAATTTGAAAACAATGAAACTTGGAACTCAAAATCTCGATCTGTCAGAAGCGGTTAACTACCATTATGGACAGTTTCCCCCGGCTTCATTTGATTATGCGGTTCTCATTGAACCGACCGCTAGCGCAGCAGCAGCACTGGCCCGCTATGATCAAATGCTCAAAGCGATGCACAACAGCGAAATTCTCCTCGCCCCACTCAGAAACCAAGAAGCTGTTGTTTCTTCGCGGATGGAGGGAACTGTGAGCACGCTTGATGAGGTGTTGCGCTATGAGGCTGATCAGGAAGAAGCTCAAAGCAACGAATTAGCTAATTATCGCTCAGAAGCTAAAGAAGTTGCCCTTTATGGCACGGCACTGAGACGCGCGCAGAAAAGCGTCAAGGAAGGCCATCCAATTTCGAGCGTGTTACTTCGCGGTGCTCACAGCGTATTGCTGGGATTTGGGCACGGCGCACACAACGCGCCAGGCGAGTTCAAGACGGAACAGAACTATCTGGTGGACCGAGCCAAGAGGAAGGTTCGATTTATACCGATAAGCCCGGAACAATTAGCGCCTAGTATGGACGCTCTCTTCGACTACATTCACCAAGATACGTCGCAAGTTTTGATCCGGACCGCCGTCGCACATCTCGAATTCGAAGCACTTCATCCGTTCAAGGATGGAAACGGCCGAGTAGGCCGAATGCTCATCACCTTGTGTCTATGGCGATACGGCATTGTTGCGGAGCCACACTTCTACATAAGTAGTTTTTTTGAGGACAACAGGGATGAATATATCGACCGAATGCGTGACGTTTCGCGCTCCGGCGATTGGACGCCCTGGGTTTTGTTTTTCCTGAAGGCCTTGGAAACTCAAGCCAAGGAAAATTTAGAGAAAGCTGAGCAGATCAGACAGCTTTACGAAAAGATGAAAGATGATTTTCGTAAGATCCTGTCATCGCAGTGGAGCACCTCAGCACTGGATTTCCTGTTCGAGCGCCCCGTTTTCCGGAACAATGTTTTCACCACAAAATCCGGAATACCTAGCCCCACCGCCCACAGGTTTTCGCGAATACTCATAGAGCAAGGTATTTTACGCACCCTTGTAGAGCCGGCTGGCCGGCGCGCCGGCTTGTATTCCTTTGAACCACTTCTCGAACTTGTTCGCTCCTAAGGATTGAGTTTCCCATGCCTTTGATTCAATCACTAATTTCGCCCCATTCCGAAGCGTTTCGCGCCAATGCCGATGCGATGCACGAGCAGGTTGCGGAGATTGCCGAAAAGGCAGCAGAGGTGGAGCTTGGCGGTTCGGAAGAGGCGCGTCAGCGCCATGTGTCTCGTGGCAAGCTTTTGCCGCGCGAGCGGCTTTCGCAATTGCTGGATGTGGGTTCGCCCTTTCTGGAGATCGGCCAGTTTGCAGCGCATGGCATGTATGGCGAGGACATTGCGTCCGCCGGCATGATTGCCGGAATTGGCCGGATCGAGGGGCGCGAGGTGATGGTGGTCGTCAATGATGCCACGGTGAAGGGCGGCACCTATTATCCATTGACGGTGAAGAAGCATTTGCGGGCGCAAGAGATTGCCGCGCAGAACAATCTGCCTTGCATTTATCTGGTCGATTCCGGTGGGGCGAACCTGCCCAATCAGGATGAGGTTTTTCCTGACCGCGACCATTTTGGCCGTATCTTTTTCAATCAGGCCAATATGTCGGCAGCGGGTATTCCGCAAATTGCCTGCGTGATGGGTTCATGCACGGCGGGCGGCGCCTATGTGCCGGCGATGGCGGATGAATCCATCATGGTACGCAATCAGGCGACGATCTTTCTGGGTGGCCCGCCATTGGTGAAAGCTGCCACTGGCGAGGAAGTGACTGCCGAGGAACTGGGTGGCGCAGAGGTGCATACCCGCCAGTCCGGCGTGGCTGACCATTATGCGATGGATGATGCCCACGCGCTGGCAATCACAAGGCGCATCGTCAGAAACCTGAATCGCAAGAAGGTGTTGGAGCTGGAGGTTCGCAAACCTGTTCCACCACGGTTTGCGCCAGAGGAGATCTATGGTGTGATCCCGGCTGATGCGCGCCAGCCTTATGATGTGCGCGAGATCATCGCGCGTATTGTCGATGGTTCCGAGTTCGACGAGTTCAAGCAGAATTACGGCACAACGCTGGTAGCGGGCTTTGCGCATCTGCATGGAATGCCGGTTGGCATTATCGCCAATAATGGCGTTCTGTTTTCAGAAAGCGCGCTTAAGGGGGCGCATTTCATTGAGCTTTGCTGCCAGCGCAAAATTCCACTGATCTTCTTGCAGAATATTACCGGCTTCATGGTGGGCAAAAAGTATGAGGCCGGCGGCATTGCGCGCGATGGCGCAAAGCTGGTGACGGCGGTTGCCACGGCCCGCGTTCCCAAGGTGACAATGATTATTGGCGGTTCGTTCGGCGCTGGAAATTACGGCATGTGCGGACGCGCTTATTCGCCCCGCTTTTTGTGGATGTGGCCCAATGCGCGCATTTCCGTGATGGGCGGCGAACAGGCAGCGACCGTTCTGGCTATGGTCAAGCGCGAAGGCATTGAGCGCAAGGGCGGCGAATGGTCGGCGGAAGAGGAGCAGAAATTCCGCAAGCCTATTCTGATGAAGTATGAGCATGAGGGACACCCACTCTATTCATCGGCGCGACTTTGGGATGATGGCATTATCGACCCCGCACGCTCACGCGAGGTTCTTGCGCTTTCCTTGAGTGCGGCGCTCAATGCCGAGATCGAAGATACCAAGTTTGGTGTGTTCCGCATGTGATGCTCCTGACTTCCCGATCAATCCGATGAAGGAAATGACGATGTTCCGTACCGCGCTTCTTGCCTTCGCATTTACCCTGCCCGCCGCTGCCATGGCCGAGGAATTGCCTTTCCTGGGCACTTGGGATTGCGAGGTGGCAACCTTCACCTTCACACCGAGCATCTACAATAATGGCTCCGAAGACATGCCTATCGAGGAAATCCAGGAAGGCAGTGACGGGTCTTACACGCTGCTGTTTGCGGATGATTATTTCATCACGCTTTCGGGTTTCACCGAGACGGAGATGGGTTGGTACTCGGAAGCAAGCGGCGACAATTTCGCCTGCACCCGCATATCAGACTGACGCAATGACGACCGCGCCCCGGCACGGTTGATGAGGACGGCTCAAAGATGTTCACGAAGATCCTGATTGCCAATCGCGGTGAAATTGCTGTCCGTGTCATGCGGACGGCGCGCCGCATGGGGATTTCCACGGTTGCCGTCTATTCAGACGCGGATGCTGGCGCGCTGCATGTGCGCGAGGCCGATGAGGCGGTGCATATTGGTGCAGCACCGGTGGGCGAGAGCTATCTGGTTGCCGACAGGATCATTGAAGCGGCGCTGGAGACCGGCGCGGAGGCGGTTCATCCGGGCTATGGGTTCCTTTCGGAAAACCCAGGCTTTGTTGACCAGGTGGAGGCAGCCGGGCTTGTGTTCATCGGCCCGTCTTCGGCATCCATTCGCGCCATGGGCTTGAAGGATGCAGCCAAGCGGCTGATGGAAAAGGCCGGCGTGCCCGTTGTCCCCGGCTATCATGGCGAAGACCAGGGGCTGGTTCTTCTGGCTGGAAAAGCCAAGGAAATTGGCTATCCCGTGCTTATCAAGGCGCGCGCCGGCGGCGGTGGCAAGGGCATGCGCCGTGTTGAAGACCCGGAGAAGTTTGCCGAAGAACTGGCCAGCGCCAAGCGCGAGGCGAAGGCCGCCTTTGGCGATGATGCAGTGCTGATCGAAAAATATGTAGACAAGCCGCGCCATATCGAAGTGCAGGTGTTTGGCGACAATCATGGCAATGCCGTGCATTTGTATGAGCGCGATTGTTCGGCTCAACGGCGCCATCAAAAGGTGATCGAGGAGGCGCCCGCGCCGGGCATGACACCCAAAATGCGCGCAGCGATGACACTGGCTGCGGTGAAGGCTGCCAAAGCCATCAATTATTCGGGTGCTGGAACGATCGAGTTCATCGTCGATGCCTCTGCCGGGCTTGTGGCAGACCGCTTCTGGTTCATGGAGATGAACACGCGCCTTCAGGTTGAGCACCCGGTGACCGAGATGGTGACAGGGGTGGATCTTGTTGAATGGCAATTGCGGGTGGCGGCAGGTGAGCCCCTGCCCCTGACACAGGAAGAGATTTCACTTACCGGCCACGCTTTTGAGGCACGCATTTATGCGGAGGATGCGGCGCGCGGCTTCCTGCCAGCGACAGGCACATTGCATCATCTGGAATTCCCTGCGCAAAGCCCTGCACTGCGGGTTGAAACCGGCGTGGCGACTGGGGACGCCATTTCGCCCTTCTACGACCCGATGATTGCCAAGCTTGTGGTGCATGGGGTGGACCGGACTTCAGCACTTGATGCGTTTGATGAAGCGTTGGATGCAACGCGGATTGCCGGATCGGTTACCAATATTGCCTTTCTGGCCGCACTGGCGCGCGACCCTGCATTCAGGACCGGCGATGTCGACACCGGCATGATTGCGCGGCGGCAGGAAGCATTGGTGGAGACACCGGAACCAGATCCGCGAACAATTGCGCTTGCCGCATTGGTGGCATCTGGCGCAAAAGCCCGAGCGCGTGACGGTAATGACCCCTGGGACAGCGTTGCGGCATATGCGCATTACAACGCATTGATCCGGCAGGTGGTTGTCTCGTTTGGCGATGTTCAATCTGGTGCGCGCGTGAAGGGCCGTGCGGATGGCCGCTTTGATGTGACGCTAGAGGCGACCAACCGCTCCTTTACGCTGCACGCGGATGATGGCGCGGTCGTTCGGTGGCCGGGCCATGTTACGGTTTTCGGCCACGGCCACGCGTTCACTTTTGAAGCAAATGATCCGCTTGATGCGGCAAGAGAGGCTGATGTGTCTGCGCATGGCATGCGCGCGCCCATGCCGGGCCTTGTAAAAATCGTGCGGGTTGCTGCGGGCGATGCCGTGGTGAAGGGACAGCCCCTTCTCGTTCTGGAAGCCATGAAGATGGAGCACACGATCGCTGCGGCGCAGGATGGCGTGGTGGAAGAAATTGTGAGCGAGGGCGCGCAAGTGAGCGATGGCATGGTTCTGGTGCGCTTTGCCGAGGCTGATTTGCCCGCTTGATGCTAAAAGGCCGGAGCTGTTTCCAGCCCCGGCCCCTATAGGTTCAGCAGTGATGAAGGATTTTACTGCGCAATTGGCGCGTATTTGCCGTCATGCCACTGGTTGATGTCGTAGGAGGCGTTTTTCAGATCGCCCTTTTCGTCGAAGATGACATCGCCGACAACGGTGCTGATAGCTGTGCCATTTTTCAGCGCTTCGGCAACCTTCATCGGATCATCGGTACCGGCGCGCTTCACGCCTTCGGCGATTGCCTGGATCGTCGCATACGAGAACAAGGTGAAGCCTTCCGGTATGAAACCGCCACCACTGATTGCTTCGACGGCAGCCTTGGCTTCTGGTTTTGCCTGCGGGTCAGAAGGGAACACGAACATAGTGCCCTCGCCGCCCGGGCCGGAAACCTGCCAGTATTCCGGTGACGCGATGGAATCCGGCATGATGAGCTGGAACTTGTAGTTCATGTCGGCAGCCTGACGCATCATCAGGCCCGCTTCAGGGTGATAGCCGCCGAAATAGACGACCTCAGCATTGAGGCTCTTCAGCTTGGTCAGAAGCGCACCAAAATCTTTGTCGCCGGCATTGAGGCCTTCGTAGAGAAGCTCATTCAGGCCGCCTTCGTTCATCGTGGCCTTTACGGCATCGGCAACGCCCTGTCCGTAGGCGCTCTTGTCGTGAAGGATGACAATGTTCTTTCCTGCGTATTTCTTGGCAATCCATGGGCCGATAAAAGCGCCCTGCGCATCGTCACGCGTGTAAAGACGCATGATCGTCGACCAGCCTTTCTTGGCGGCATCGTCTGTCAGCTGCGGGTTCGAAGAAGCCGGTGTCATCATCAGAACACCAGCTTCGGCATAAGTCGCCGAGGCTGGAATGCTCGAACCGGAGCAGGCGTGACCATCAACGAACTTGATGCCCGCAGCCACTATGCGGTTGGCAACCGAAACGGCCTGCTTGGGATCGCAAGCGTCATCCTCAATGACAATCTTGATCTGGCGGCCATCGACACCGCCGGCTGCGTTGATCGCAGCTGCGGCGGCTTCGGCACCATGTTTGAACTGGTCACCGATATTGGCCAGCTGACCGGTCATCGGTCCCGCAACCGCAATAGTAATGTCCTCGGCCGCATGGGCCGGTATCGCAAACATAAGGCCGGCTAGTGCCGTGCCTAGCAAAAGTTTCCTGTTCATTGTCGTCTCCTCACCGCGTCGACCTTCGACGCCGAAAGGCATTCTGATATCGTGGTCCTGCCCGAAACACCACCTTCCAGATTGCTGAACCGGGAGGTCCAGCACGGCAAAAGCCGCGCCGGTTGTTTCCACCGGTCACGGCCCTTGCGTCACGTGCGCGCTTTTGCCCGCCCTTGAATGGTAGCCCCTGTCGTTGTGCGTGACTTGCCCGCCTCCGGTGCTGTCACGTCTCTTCTTGAGACCCGCCATCTGCGTGGCTTGGGCCTAAAAGTATTTGTACGCGCTGGCTAGTGCGTGGTCATCCATTCGCGGGCGTCGCGCAGTGCCTTGGCGATGTCGGTCTTGGACATCGACTGCGATAGCTCCGAGCGCAGCTCTGCGGCGCGGTTGGAACCTTTGATCGCTGCGATGTTGAACCATTTGTGTGCGGCAATCGAGTCGACACCGCAGTCGCGGCCTGTCGCATACATCATGCCGAGTTCGAAAAGAATGTCGGCCTGAGCCGTGCTGCCCATGTCGCCGAAGCCGGCTTCAAGCATTTCAAAACGTGCCATTTTCCAGTCCCCTGTCTTGTGCCCCGAGAGCCCGCATTTAGGTGCCGCGGTTCTCTTGTTTCGATGCTTTTGACAATGCCGGACAGCCTTGAATCCGTCGTTAAATTGCTTGCTTAACTGGAAGCAAACAAAGTTCAAACAAGAGGTAAATCTCGGATTTTGTTAAGGATAGAGAAGCCGGCACAGCACGGTTTTGAATAAAGTTCGTCGAAAATTTGCGGCTTCCCGCGCAACTGTTTGATAACCACAACTCAAGCTACCAACCATCAAGCATCTGTTAAGACTGCTGTTTTCGCACCGAACACGCATGAAAAAAATGTTCGCGACGTGACGCAGCGGCATGCTTTTGTTTTGCCGCACGCTGGACTAGCTTACGTTTGCGTAAAGGACAAAGCTGTCGGCTGGTTCGGCGGCATATCAATGGGGAGGAGACCCGATGTTGCGAATTGCAAGCCTAGCCGCTGTGGCCACAATGATGATGGCCGGCGCGGCCTATGCCGATCCTATCGAGGGAAACTGGAAGACACAGACCGGTGCCACCGCCGCGATTGTAGGGTGCGGCGGTAGCTATTGCATTACCCTCAGAAGCGGCCCGCATAACGGCAAGAAGATCGGAACGATGAAACCGGCAGGCGGCGGAAAATACGCCGGCAAAATCACCGATCCGGCCAATGACAAGACCTATTCCGGCAAGGCGACACTTTCAGGCAGTTCGCTTTCCATGAGCGGATGTGTTCTGGGCGGTCTGATCTGCAAGAGCCAGAACTGGTCGAAGCTGTAAGGGTTTGCCGGGCGCCACGTGGTCACAAAGTTGAGCCACGAGGCGCCCGGCGCATGCGCTCAGCGCGCTTTTTGACCAAACAGAACCTTTTGCGCTTCCTGGTCGTCGGCAATGTTGCGGCGGTGCTCTTGGCCGAGCTCCACACCGCGCTGGACGGCGGGGCGCGCCATCAGGGTGTCGAACCAGCGCTTGAGATGCGGAAAACTCTCAATCTCCTGACCCTGATTCTTATAGGGCTTGATCCAGCCAACCGAGGCCATGTCGGCGATCGAATATTCGCCTGCAATGAATTCGCGATCGGCCAACCGCTTGTTCAGCACGCCATAAAGGCGGTTGCATTCATTAGTGTAGCGGTCGATGCCATACTTGATTTTCTCTGGCGCATATTGGCGGAAGTGATGCGCCTGGCCGGCCATCGGGCCCAACCCACCGATCTGCCAAAACAACCATTGCTCCACTTCGACACGGGCGCGCTCGTCCGTCGGGTAGAACTTGCCGAACTTGCGACCGAGATATTGCAGAATCGCGCCAGACTCAAAGACTGAGATCGGTTCGCCGCCCGGGCCCTCTGGGTCCATGATCGCCGGCATCCGGTTGTTGGGGGCAATGTTCAGGAAATCCGGTTCGAACTGCTCGCCCTTGCCGATGTTAACGTATTTCACCTCATAGGGCGCGCCCAGCTCCTCCAGCATAATGGAGATTTTCCAGCCATTGGGTGTCGGCCAGTAATAGAGTTCGATTGGCGCGGTCTGGTTGGCCATGAGGCATTTCTCCATCAGTTTTTGGGAATTGACGACCTTGCATGGATGCCGGCGCGCCGTCACGTCAATCTTTTTGAATGCAGGATGAACGGCGATCTCAGAACCTGTTCAGCGCCGGGCAGGCATTGTCCCCCCATCGCATCGAGGGGACTGAACCAATGCTCGCACGCCGCTTCACCATCGTCTGCCTTTTGACCACGTTGTTTGGGATGGGTTTGGCCATGGTGGTTGGCGACAGTGATCGGGCCAGTCGCTCCAGCGGCTTCGACGCCGTTTTCCATTCCAATCTTCGTTAGGACCCATAACCGCCATGAACCGCTTTATCGCCCCGCTTCTCAACATTCTGCGCCATCTGCCGCGCGCGATGGCGATCCTGCTGGTTTTGTGGAGCCCGCTCTATGCCATGCAGAGCGTTCGCTCGGCCGACAATGTGTCAACAATCGAAGCGCCTACACCCAAGAAGAGCGGCATGGGGTTTGTGCTTCTGGTGAGCCTGCAGCGCGGATAGATTGTTTATCGACCTGGCTGCCCGCAAAATGGGCAAGGCCCCCTCCCGTCTGGCGATGCATGTCTCTATAACGGGTCATGGAAAAGCGAATCTATCCCAATGCCATCGAATCCGTTGCCCGACCGGAGCCATTTCCCCGTCAGGATTTTAATGACGCCACGAAAGCAGTGGCTGCGCTAAGAGAGCTGTACGAGCGCAACACCAGTTTTCTTCGCCAGTCCTTTGAAAAACTTTCTGAGGGCGGCCCCAACAACCAGCGTTTTCGCGCGTTTTACCCAGAAGTCAGCGCCACAACAAACTCCTACGGCCAGATCGATACGCGATTGGCCTATGGCCACATGCCAGCGCCTGGCCACTATGCCACCACGATCACCCGACCCGACCTGTTCGATAGCTACCTGACCGAGCAATTGCGTCTGATCATCCGCAATCACGGCGTGCCGATCACGATTGGCGAATCCGAGACGCCGATCCCGCTGCATTTTGCTTTCCTGGAGGGAACCCATGTCGATGCCTCAGCGGCTGACCGCATCAAACGGCCGTTGCGTGATATTTTCGACGTGCCCGACCTAAACGCCACCGATGATCACATCGCCAATGGCACGTTTGAGCCTATTCCCGGCGTACCGCTTCCGCTGGCACCGTTTACCGCGCAGCGGATCGACTATTCGCTGCACCGGCTGTCGCATTACACTGCCACCAGTCCACAGCATTTCCAGAACTTTGTGCTGTTTACCAACTACCAGTTCTATATCGACGAATTTTGCGTCTACGCGCGTGACCTGATGGCAGAGGGCGGTCGCGGCTATTCAGCCTTCGTGGAACCCGGCAATGTTGTCACGATGGCCGGTGAAAACGCGCCCCATGACGGCGCCTCGCCGATCCGTATGCCGCAGATGCCAGCCTACCATCTGGTAAAACCCGGCCATGGCGGCATCACCATGATCAATATCGGCGTCGGCCCCTCCAACGCCAAGACGATCACCGATCATGTGGCCGTCCTGCGCCCGCATGCCTGGCTTATGCTTGGCCACTGCGCCGGACTGCGTAACACGCAGGCGCTGGGCGATTATGTACTAGCGCATGCTTATGTGCGCGAAGACCATGTGCTGGACGATGATCTGCCGGTGTGGGTACCGGTGCCGCCGCTCGCCGAGGTACAGGTAGCGCTGCAGGAGGCAGTGGCTGAAGTGACCGGCCTTTCGGGCTATGACCTGAAGCGCATCATGCGCACGGGTACGGTGGCCACCATCGACAATCGAAACTGGGAACTGCGCGAACAACGCGGTCCGGTCCAGCGACTTTCCCAGAGTCGGGCGATTGCGCTTGATATGGAATCGGCGACGATTGCTGCGAACGGATTTCGCTTCCGCGTGCCTTACGGCACTTTGCTATGCGTTTCCGACAAGCCGCTGCATGGAGAATTGAAGCTGCCCGGCATGGCGACCGACTTCTACAAGCGGCAGGTGGCACAGCATCTTTCCATCGGCATCCGCGCGGTGGAGAAGCTTGCCGAAATGCCGCCTGAAAGGCTGCATTCGCGCAAACTGCGCAGTTTTTCGGAGACCGCGTTCCAGTAGAAGACGGTCACCCGGTTCGGGTCAGGGTTCCTTGACCAGGCCGATGATCAACTGATGGATGTTTCCGCCATCAGCCATCTCAACCGCGTCGAAGTCGCGTCCCTGCTGGCGCTGGCGGTCGGAGGCAGCCTTGAGCGGCACTTGGAGCTGCTGGCGGATCTTCTTGCAGTCGCGATCGTTCTCGACGGTCACCCCGACGGTCGTCGCCTCGATGGTGCGCACCAGCTCCTTGATATGCTCGCCATGCACCTTTTCATGAGCGCGGATACCCTCGATGAAGGTAGACCAGCGTTGTGCGGTTTCGCCGGTCAGTTTCGCAGACGGCTTGGGCAACGTGTAGGTGATGGTGAGGAAAGGCTTTGCGGCGACTAGCGTGCAGGCGTTGCCCTGTGGCTGATAGTTGCGCGACCATTTCAGCACGAAAGTGGTATGGGCTACGGTGCGGGTGCCTATCGCGAGTTGGGGTCCGTTCTCGCCGATCGACTGGTAAAGCGACAAGCCATCCGATCCCGAAATGGCGTACGGCTTTTCAACCTCACTGGCCTTCCACTCCGCCGCAAATAGCGGAACCGGAGAGAGCGTCAGGACTGCAGATAGAAAAATTCCGTTGCTGCCGCGCATATGTCTGCCTTCTCGTTCGCTCATCTCGCATGCCCTATCATGGATAGTGCCTCTGAGAACGGACTGAAAACGGACAAAATCGCTGTATTATGTCCGGCCTCCAATCTGTGACACAAAGGCTTCATGATCTTGCGCACCCTGCTTCCACTGGCAACATTTGTGCTCGCCGCACTGCTCTCGCTCTCCTTTCTGGGACGCGTTCATCCGGCCTTCGATTCCATCGCTCATTTTCGCGGGCACCTAGCTGTGCTGCTTGCGGTTGGTGCGGCACTGCTTCTGGCCTCCGGCTTGTGGAAAGAAGGCGCTCTGGGCGTGGTATTTGCACTGGCAGCGCTGTGGAGCGTTTCGGCATCATATTCCTTCTCCGGGATAGCGTCTGTCCATGCCGCAGTTCCCCAAGCGGATGCGCCGGTCTACCGGTTGCTGCAGATGAACCTTCGGTTTGACAATCAATCCCCGGAAAATGTCCTCTCGCTGATTGCACGGACGCGGCCGGACGTCATCACGCTGAACGAGGTATCGGCGCAATGGAAGCCGGCACTCGACAGGATCGAGGCCGCTTACCCGCACCGCATATTTTGCGCCGGACGCAGTCATGTCGGAGGTGTTGCTTTGCTGTCGCGGCGGCCTTTTTCGGACACGTCGCCGGCGCGTTGTTTTGCGCGCGGATCACTGGCAATTGCCGCAGTCGATTTCGGCGGGGAGACTGTCGATGTCGCAGCACTCCACCTCGGCTGGCCGTGGCCGCGACGCCAGGCTGCCCAAATCGATGCGATTTCTGGAATTCTCGCCACGCTTGGTGATGCAGCGATCCTGGCAGGCGATTTCAACGCCACCGGCTGGAGTACTGCAACACGGCGGGTAGCTGAGGCAGGAGGCCTGACACCAACGGACGGCATTGGCGCAACATGGTTGCACCGAAAGCTCCCTAAAAGTCTGCGGCGGTGGGTTGGCCTGCCCATCGACCAAGTCATGGGTAAAGGACGCCTTACGGTTCAATCAGCGAAAGTAGAGACCGATGCGGGATCGGACCATCTGCCTATTCTGGTGACATTCACAATTTCGCCTCGGCCTACAGAACCGGATGAGGCAGCACCCGCTATCACGGTCGACCTCGGCCCGACCGATGGACAGGCGAGCTGAAAACTATTTCTTCAGCGCCAGAACCAGGCTTTCAACATTGCCGTGGGAGGAATGCTCCTTCTTGTCGAACAGGACCTGACGTTTTTCATATTCAGCGTAGATGGTAGCAACCTTCTTCTTCACCAGGGCCTGGGATTGCCGACATCCCGGGTCATGCGCCATCCGGGTTGCGGAGACGACCCGGTCGGCAGCAGTCACCATCTGGCGGGCAATACGGCCATGGGTTTCTTCATGGCGGGTAACACCCTTGATGAAGCCCGTCCAGCGGCGTTGCATGTCGGGCGCCAGGCGGTCCTTCAGCTGCGGAAATGTATAGGTGATCGAAAGCAGTGCGTCGGCCTTTTTGACGCGGCACTGCTTGCCGTTTTGTGCCCATACAATGTTCCAACCGACCGTGTAGCGGGTCTGAGCAATCGCACGCGTCAAAAACCCGTGCTTGGGCCCACTTCGGTCCATTGCGTCAAGCAGGGTTGCGCCGCTTTTTCCGCTGATCTCGTAGCTCGCCTGCTTGATCGTCACCTTCACACCCGCATTGGCCGGCGCCTGGAACGCACACAGCGCGGCTGTCGTCATCGCGGTCAGGGTGATGAAGCGCATACTTTGGACCTCCGCTAATCCCTGCACAGCGTGAAGCCTGTGCGCGGCGTTATTATGGCAAGCGACGCAGGGGCGGTCCAGATGCATTTTCCGGTTGTACTCCGAAAAGTTTACATGTTTGGGTAGACGGGACCCTCTCCACCCTGCGGCGGTACCCAATTGATATTCTGGTTCGGGTCCTTGATGTCACAGGTTTTGCAGTGGACACAGTTCTGCGCGTTGATGACGTAACGCGCATCGTCGTGCCCCGGCTCGGAGGCGATGGAGTTGCCATCGGCATCGACCCATTCATAGACTGCAGCCGGGCAGTATCGGGCTGAGGGACCGGCGAAGACGCTGTATTCGGAGCGCTTCTGCAAGTCCATGTCCTTGACCTGTAGGTGGACCGGCTGGTCCTCCTCGTGGTTGGTATTCGACAGAAATACAGATGACAGGCGGTCGAAGGTAAGGACGCCGTCGGGCCTGGGATAAACGATCTTCTGGTGTTTTTCGGCAGGCTCGGTGGACGCATAGTCGGGTTTGCCGTGGCCCATCGTACCGAACAGTGAAAAGCCAAAAAGCGTGTTGGTCCACATGTCGAACCCGCCCAGGCTGACGCCCAGCACTGTGCCGAATCGCGACCAGAGCGGTTTGGCGTTGCGTACCTTTTTCAGGTCTTTTCCGATGTCGCTGTCGCGCCAGCCGGCCTCGTAGCCGCTCAGTTCGTCATGCGAGCGGCCTTCCGCGATGGCGGCGGCGGCGTGTTCGGCGGCTTGCATGCCCGACAGCACCGCATTGTGCGAGCCCTTGATGCGGGGAACGTTGACCATGCCGGCCGCACAACCCAGCAGCGCGCCGCCCGGGAAAACGAGCTTCGGCATTGACTGGTAGCCACCCTCGGTGATCGCACGCGCACCGTAGGACAGCCGTTTTGCACCCTCAAATGTACCGCGAATGGAGGGGTGCGTTTTGAAGCGCTGGAACTCCTCAAAGGGCGCGAGATAAGGGTTCTTGTAGTTCAGATGCACGACAAAGCCGACAGCGACCTGATTGTCTTCCAGATGATAGAGGAACGAGCCACCGCCCGTCTGCATGTCCAGCGGCCAGCCGAAGGAGTGCTGGACGAGGCCGGGCTTGTGATGCTCCGGCTTGACCTGCCAGAGTTCCTTCAGGCCGAGGCCGAACTTGGGCGGCTCGCGGCCTTCGGCGAGGCCGAAATTGGCGATGAGCTGCTTGGCGAGCGAGCCGCGCGCGCCCTCGCCGATCAGCACATATTTACCGAGCAGCGCCATGCCAGGTGCAAAGCCGGGACCATGAGAGCCATCACGCTCGACACCCATGTCGCCGGTGATGACGCCGGTGACTGCGCCCTTTTCATCGTGGGTCAGGCTGACGGCGGCAAAGCCCGGATAGATCTCGACGCCAAGCGCCTCGGCTTTTGTGGCAAGCCAGCGGCAGACGTTGCCCAGCGAGACAATATAATTGCCATGATTGTTCATCAGCGGCGGCATCATGAAATTGGGCAGGCGAAAGCCCTTTTTCTCGGTCAGGAACAGGAAGTGGTCGTCTGTCACCTCGGTCTTGAAAGGATGGTCGGCGTCATCTCTCCAGTCGGGCAGAAGCCTGTTGATACCGGATGGGTCGACAACAGCGCCGGAGAGGATGTGGGCGCCGACTTCGGCAGCCTTTTCGAGCACTACGACCGAAAGTTCGGAATTGATCTGCTTCAATCGGATCGCGGCGGCCAGACCTGCGGGTCCCGCGCCGACGATCACCACGTCGAATTCCATGCTTTCGCGTTCGATCTCGCTCATATATGTCACTCCCGTTGTCGCGGCCGGATCGCTCCACCCTCATCGCTCATACCCCATCCTGTGGTCGTGTGGAACAACTCAGGGTGCGGCGAAACGTTCGATGTCAGCACGAACGGCAGTGGCTGGCAGGAGATATCGCATTCATGTTGGCGAGGATGAGATTTAACGTCATAATCTCGTCATGCAGCACTTCCGGTGGGGTCGACTGTGGCATGCATG
This sequence comes from Mesorhizobium sp. NBSH29, assembly GCF_015500055.1. Classification (NCBI taxonomy): domain Bacteria; kingdom Pseudomonadati; phylum Pseudomonadota; class Alphaproteobacteria; order Hyphomicrobiales; family Phyllobacteriaceae; genus Mesorhizobium; species Mesorhizobium sp. NBSH29. Next base: position 2,246,990 of record NZ_CP045492.1, on the reverse strand, counting down.
CGTGCTCGGCTCACTTTTTGTAGGAGCCTCCGCCGCAGAGCAATCTTTTGCTCAGACCGCCGACCAAGCACCGAATATTGCCGGCGCTTATTCGTTCTCGGACGAACTCGGAGGTTTTGTCATTACCGATGCGCGGGGCGTCGGGAGCAGGCGCGATCCGGTTGTCATCACCCAGGAATTGCAGACTGCCAGCCCGGTCACGCTGACCATTCGCGCCGTGACCCCTGCGCTCCCATCCCGCGATTTTGATCCTGCTGATGGCATTCTCTATCTTCGGCTCGAAGTCCTCAACAATAGCGGGCAGGCCTGGATTGAGGTCGAATTTGAACTTCAAGAGCGATACAAAATCGCCAGCGAGTTCGGTGACGGCCTATCGTTTGATCAACGCACAACGGAAAGCCACGCCGTCTCGTCCGACAGCTTTGCCCGCTACGACCGCAATTTCGAGCCGTATGACAGGCTCTTGTTCAAGGAAGGCAAGGTTGACCCCCTCAACACGGCCTCGTTTTCGTTCCTGATCACCGACTTTACGCCAAGGCCAACATTTTATCTGGTCCTTGATCCCCGCATCCCGTCATCGTGAACCTTGCGTTCGCGTGGTCAATCTGCGAACCCGTTGGGCATCAAAATGACCGTGACACGAGACCCACCTCCCAGCCTTAGAGACCTGCTCGGCTTTTATGCCGATGCCGGGGTCGACGAGCCATTGGAAGATCTGCCTGTCGACCGGTTTGCGCAAAGTGCCGCAGCCAAGGCCAAACTGGCGTTGCCGGCACAGGCCCGCGCACCGGAAGCCCGTGCGAGCAGCCGACAAATGGCTGGTGAAAACAACGCTGGATCGGTCCTCCAGTCGCAAGCCGCTGCTATCCCGGACGGTGCGCAGGTCGCGCTGGCGAGAGAGGCGGCGCAGAGTGCCAATTCTCTCGACGCGCTGAAAAACGTCATGGCCGCGTTTGAGGGCTGTAATCTGAAACTGACAGCCAAGAATTTGGTGTTTGCCGATGGCAATCCGGACGCCGACCTGATGCTGGTGGGCGAGGCGCCTGGGCGCGACGAGGATCTCGAAGGCCTGCCGTTTGTGGGGCGCTCCGGGCTATTGCTTGACCGCATCCTGGCCGCCATTGGCCGCGACCGCACCAGCGCCTATATCGCCAATGTCATCCCGTGGCGACCGCCTGGCAACCGCGACCCGTCGCCAATGGAGACCGAGATTTGCCGGCCGTTTATCGAACGCCAAATCGAGCTGGCAGCGCCGAAAATTCTGGTCGCGCTTGGCAATCCTTCGACCAGGCTTTTGCTGCAGACCCAGGCGGGGATCATGCGCATGCGTGGAAACTGGGGTGTGCATCGCACGCCATCGGGGCTCGAAATTCCCACGATGCCAACGTTACATCCGGCATATCTGCTTCGCAATCCGGCGCACAAGAAGCTTTCCTGGAGGGATTTTCTGGACGTGAAAATGAAGCTCAAAGACCTCGGATGATACCCGACGCCGTTCCTGAGGAACGTGCGCGTCGGGACCGTCACGCCTAGACAGCGACGCTGGGTGCCTGGCGCAATGCAAAGGTTTGGAGGATCGCGAAGGCGGCGACTGCGAGCGCCTGTGCAGCCACGAACAGATTACCCCACAGGTTTGGAATGACCGCGCCGCTGGCAAGCAGGCCGAAGCTCGTCGCGACCCACAGTCCGTTGACGGCGATGATGTCGATGAGCAACAGCCGCGAGACGGCATGGAGGCGCGCCAGCGCGACGAGCAAGGCGACGAAGGGCGCCAACACCAAGCCAGCCCAGAACAACAGAGCTGCCGGCAGATTGAGGAACAGGCTCAGATAGCTGGAGCCGGCTATCATCAGGAGAGCAGCCGCTCCACTGACTATAGCGTCGAGAGCAAGGGTTTTGCGCATGAAAGGGGTGACGATGAGAGACATTTTTAGCTCCTTATGCTTGCCGTTTCGGCACTGGAATGCGCAGAAGATGACAAGGCAAACGCTTGCTGGCGATTACGCGGCAGGTAATAGGATCATCCTGATTAATGGCGTAGCGTGAGATGATGCATAGCAGAGCCTCCCGAAGCCCGATTGGTACCTTGCTCCGCGACTGGCGCGCCAAGCGCCGGCTGAGCCAACTCGACCTTGCCAGTGAAGCGGAGATTTCCCAGCGCCATCTGAGCTTCGTTGAAAGCGGGCGGGCCCGGCCTTCGCGCGATATGGTGCTGCGGCTGGCCGAGATGCTAAACGTGCCACTGCGCGAGCGCAACCGGATGCTCCATGCTGCCGGCTTCGCGCCGGTCTTCGGTGAACGGCCGCTGGATGATCCCGCGCTCCTCCCTGCCATGGAGGCGGTCCGGGCAGTGCTCAAGGGCCATGAGCCGTTCCCCTCGCTTGCCGTCGACCGCCACTGGAACGTGATTGCGACCAATGGTGCTTTGGCGCCGTTCTTTGCGCTGGTAGCGGAGCCAGCGCTGCTGCAACCATCGGCCAATGTCTATCGTCTGGCCCTTCACCCGGGCGGGCTGGCGCCGCACATCGTCAACTTTGCCGAATGGCGTAGCCATCTGCTGCACCGGCTGCGGGCGCAAAATGATTCAGTGGCAGACCCTGTATTGATCGCGCTCGAACAGGAGATCACCGCCTATCCGGCGCCTGCGACCAGTCGGTCTGGACCAACCTCAGCAAGTCACTCGACAATCGCAGTGCCGCTGAAGCTGAAGCTCGGCGGTGAAGTGCTTTCATTCCTCTCCACCGTCACTGTCTTCGGCACACCGCTAGACGTAACTCTGGCCGAGCTTGCCGTGGAAAGCCTGTTTCCGGCAGACGACCGCACGGGCGAATTGTTGAGGATCATAGCCGCCCAGCGGGGCGAACCGGATAGCTGACAGACGCCGGGTGCTGCAGTCTGGAGCGCCAAACCTTTATCTCAGCAGCCTGCCCCTAATACCGACGAGGCCGGTTGGTGCGGAGGGACGCAGCGCTGCCGCATCGGGCGCAGGGTTGGCAGCGATAGGCCGCTTGGTGGCGATGGCGTCTTCGACAAGCACGATGCTGTCGTAAAAGCTTTTCCCGGTGATGCTGCGCGGTGGCTCGGCTTCGTGCATCACGCTGATGACCGTCATCTCGGGGCAATGGTCGCGTAAAGCCTGATGGAATGCGATCTTTGCGTCAGGGTCCAGCGCCGCGGTCGCCTCGTCGAGAAAGAGGATGCCGGGCTGCTGCAACAGGATGCGGGCAAGCACCAGTTTCTGCTTCTGGCCTCCGGAAAGCACGAGGTCCCAGGGCGTCCCCGCGCGCGTCTCCTCTCCCAGCCCGCCTACAAATTCGCCGAGGCCGGCGTGCTCGAGCGCGGCGCTAACGGCGGCATCGGTGTAGTCCTCGCCCGAATGCGGCAGGCATACGAGCCGTTTGAGCGCAATGTGCTGCAATTTCACATCCTGCGCTGCGTAGTAGCTGCGGATACCTTCGGGAAACGCGATATCGCCTTCGCCATAGGGCCAAAGCCCGTTGAGAGCCTTGATCATCGAGGTTTTTCCCGAACCGGATTCACCCTTGATCAGTGTCCACTCACCGCGCCGGAAGCGCAGATTGGACGCCGTGACGAACGGCTTCGCATCGTCACCGTGATGCATCAGTGACATTTGGCGCACCGTCAGGCCGAAGACTGGATGCTGAGTGCCATGGCGAAACGCGTTGCGGCCTGTAAGACGGTAGAAATGCTGCGGTGTCTGGACGTTTTCAATGGCATTGGCGAGATCGGTAATGCGACGCGCATTGGCCTTCAGCGTGGCAATCGAGGGCATCACGTGAATGAACCAGGAGCATTGGCCGATCAGCGAATTGACGAGTTCGGCGCCGGTGACATAGCCCTTGAGGTCGATCTTCTGGTTGACATAGGGTAGCAGACCCGGCCCGTAGGCTACGATGCGAGCCGCAATAAAATTGTAGATCAGCTCAAACGACATATAGCCGGCATGGACCCAATTGAGCTTTGTCCAGGTGCGGTCGATATCGACATACAGCCGTTTGTGTATCTCCTGTTGCACGCCCTCTCCTCCGGCGGCGGCAACGTGGAAGCTGCGGCGCAGGAACGTGGTTAGCTCGGCGCGGTAGCTGCCTTCGGCTTTTTGCATGGTGATGGAGAGACGTTCCATCAGGCCGCCAAGCTTTACTGCAATGTAGGTATTGACCGGCACATAGATGGCGACAACGGTCAGCGCCAGGATGACGCTGCCATAGACGCCAAGGAATTCCAGCCCCTGGACCGCAGTTGAGGTTTCAAGCAGCTTCTGGCCGACGAAGAACAGCGATGTGGTGACGCCAATCACACCCATCGCAAGGCCGATGGCGCCGCCGGTCATGCCCTTGATGGATTCCTGCACGCGCTGATCGACATTGTCCGGCGGCGCCTCGACGTTTTCACCGGCAACGCCATGCTGAAGGTGAAGATGAGTGTGATTGCCGTCCAGCAGCGCCCGGTTGAAGCGCAGGTCGAGCCAGCCGCGCCATTTGCGGTGGAGCGTGGTGGAGAAGAGATGGCGGATGCCGATGAAGGCGATATCCTTGAACACAACCAGCGCCACCAGCACTCCAGCCGCATAGAGTAAAGCAGCGAGCGGATCTTCAAAGCTGCCTGAATGGAGCGTGGCAATTGCGCTGACCAGTTCGCCAGAAGCTTCTGCGATCCAGACGCCTGCTTTGGAGGAAAGTGCTGTGAGAAAAGCGATCATCGCGGTGAGCGCCCAAGCTTCCTTCCAGCTTTCTGAAACCCAATAGGCTCGCATCAAAGGCCAGAAGCTGCGCATGGACGAAACCGGTGTCGCCTGCGGATCAGGAGACCTGCCCCGCCACCATCGGTATCTCAGGAATGGTAGAGGCCGGGGGGCCTTTACCCGAATCACCAAATTTCCCACCCCGCGTTTTTTATTATTACGGAGCGTAACACGACTTGATCGGTTTCAAATCGTTTTGTTTGCCGGATATTGTCGGTGGCGGATCAGCCTTGCGGTGGCACCAGCTTGCGGGCAGCACCCCGCGCCAGGCCCAGTTGGCGCTCGCGCCAGATTATAAAAATGCCGGCCATGACAACGATAGTGCCACCAATCAGCATATGGACGGTCGGCTGATCACCGAAGATCAGGTAGCCGACCCCTATGCCCAGCAGCATTGAGGTGTACTCGAAAGGTGCCACTGTCGATGCTTCTGCGTGGCGATACGCCTCGGTCATGAAAATCTGCGCGATGCCGCCGCAGATACCTGCGGCTATGAGAAACGCGGCCTGCTCTATGCTCAGTGCCTGCCAACCGAACGGCAACGTCAAAAGCCCGGCGGCACTTGCGGTCAGCGAAAACCAGAACACGATAGTGGCGCTCTTTTCGGTGCGCACAAGATTGCGCACCAGCAGCATGGCGATGGCCGAAACCCCCGCCCCGGCCAATGCAGCCATCACACCGGCCACCTCCGCGTTGCTCAAGCCCGTGGCACTGCCGGCAAGCGTCATTTTCGGCCACGATATGATCGCCACGCCGATCAGGCCGACGATGACCGCACCCCAGCGAAAAAAGCGGATTTTCTCGCCCAGGAAAAGGGCACTGAATACCACTACAAGCAACGGCTGCGCATAATTGAGTGTGATCGCCTCGGGCAGCGGCAGGCGCGTTAGCGCGAAAAAGCTGAGCATCATCGCGGTGACGCCGACCACGCCGCGCAGGATGTGATTGATCGGTTTCTTGGTCGAAAGCGCAGTAGAAAGTTCGCCGCGAAAACCCAGAAAGACGAGGATTGGCAGAACAGCAAAGAGAGAGCGGAAAAAAACAATCTGCCCAGCTGGAAGCTGGCCGCTTGCCTTGATGAAAGACGACATAGCGACAAAGATCGCCACCGAAAATATTTTGAGCAGGATGCCTTTCAGCGGCGATGTTGGAGCGCCGGCATAGTGCTGACCGGCCAGCTTTTCGGGTTGTTTTTGCATGACTGCCTGCTACCGACCGGCACTGCCAGCGGGCTTGCGACCTTATGTTTTGCTGCCGGCTGCCCGGATTGCGTTCCAGATACGGTCGGGTGTTGCCGGCATTTCGATGTGACTGATCCCGTAGGCGCGGTGGAGAGCGTCGGTGACAGCGTTGATCGCTGCCGGCGCGGCACCAATGGTACCTGCTTCGCCCGCGCCCTTGATGCCCAACGCATTAGTGGTCGAGGGCACGTTGCGGGTTTCAAAATGGAAGAACGGCGCAAGGTCGGCCCGCGGCATGCCGTAATCCATAAAGCTTGCGGTGATCAGTTGGCCATCGTCGGAGTAGACGGTGTCTTCAGTCAACGCCTGCCCCAGACCCTGCACCACTCCGCCGTGGATTTGACCGGCCAGCAGCACCGGGTTCACCGTGGCACCGAAATCATCGACGATCGTGTAGGCGACGATCTCGGTATGGCCGGTATCCGGGTCGATTTCGACTTCGCAGATGTGAGTACCGTTTGGATAGGTGGCCTCCTCCTGAACGAACTCGCCAAAGCCGCTGATGTCTTCCGGCTTTTTTGCCGCGCGTGCAATGTCGGCAAATCCCAGCGACCTGTCGGTGCCGACGATACGGGCATTGCCGTCCACCAGTTCTATATCAGCGGTTGCGGCTTCCAACTCGTCGGCGGCGATTTTTTTGATCTTTTCGGCCAGATCATCGCCGGCTCGGGCAGCAGATACACCACCTAGCGGAATGGAACGCGAACCACCGGTGCCGCCGCCCTTGGCGAGGCGATCCGTGTCGCCCTGGTGCATGATGACTTTTGCTACGTCCATCTGCAGCTTTTCGGCGACTAACTGCGCATAGGCTGTTGCATGACCCTGACCGTTGGACTGGGTGCCGATCAGAAGGGTCACAGTTCCATCTGCGTTCAGCTCGACATGAGCAGGCTCTGAGCCGGCGAACGCGCAGGCCTCGATGTAGGTTGCCATACCGATGCCACGGATTTTTCCAGCAGCCTTTGATTTCTCCAGCCGCGCTTCGAACGAGGTCCAGCTGGCGCGCTCCATCGCCGTTGTCATGTGGCCGTCGAACTCGCCGACATCATAAAGGCGCCCGGTCTGGGTGCGGTAGGGAAAGTTTTCCGGCTTGATAAAGTTACGACGACGAATTTCATCGACCGGCAAGTTCATGTCGCGGGCGCAGGCATCTACCAGCTTTTCCAGCAGGAATGCGGCTTCCGGTCGACCGGCACCGCGATACGCATCAACGGGGCATGTGTTGGTGTAGACGCCCGCGATTTCGACATCGAGCGCCTGGATGTCATAGACGCCGGTCGACATTGTGGCGCCGACAAACGGGATGAAGGGGCCATATTGCGAGATATAGGCGCCGAGATTTGCGACCAGATGGACACGCAGGCCGAGGAAACGTCCGTCATTGTCCATCGCCATTTCGGCTGTGACAACATTATCGCGCCCCTGCGCGTCGGTGAGAAAGTGCTCGGTGCGGTCGCCTGTCCACTTGACCGGCACGCCAAGCCGCTTGGAGGCCTCCAGAACCAGCGCATATTCGCGGTAGACGAAAGATTTAGGACCAAAACCGCCGCCAACATCGGGAGTAAAGACGCGCAGCTGCTTTGGCTCTATTGAGAACACTTTGCTCAGGATTGTTTGCATCGAATGCACGCCCTGCGAGCCGGTGGTGAGCACAAAGCGATCTTCGTCGGCGCGCCATTCGCCCAATGCGGCGCGCGCTTCCATGTAATTGCAGACGAGGCGATTGTTGGTGAATTCGATCTTAGTGACATGGCTGGCTTGGGCGAAGGCTTTTTCGGCCCCGGCGCGCTCGCCAAGCTGGTAGGTGAAAGCACGGTTGGTGCCGAGGTCGGCCCAAACGAGCGGCGCATCAGCGTCGAGCGCCTGCGCGGTGGCGGCAACCGCGTCCTCACTATCGTAATCAACTTCGATCAAATCAGCGGCGTCCTGCGCCAGTGCCCGGCTGTCAGCCACAACGAAGGCGACGGCATCGCCGACATGGTTCACGCGATCCTTGCACAGGATCGGAATGTCGCGGGTCGGGGCGCGGGTGCCGTCCGGCTGTTTTTGCATGGCTCCGGATCGCAGGTCGCCCAGATGCGCGAGATCTGCGCCAGTCAGCACCAGATGAACGCCGGGCGCCGCGCGTGCTGCATCGACGGAAATGCTGGTAATCTTCGCCTTGGCAACGGGTGCGCGCAGCACATATCCATGCAGCGTACCAGCAGGGGAGAAGTCATCCGTGTACCGGCCCTTGCCAGTAATGAAGTTCGCGTCTTCCAGACGCAGGACGGAAGCGCCCATCCCGAATTTCGGCGTTGCGACGTTCATGACTGCTCCGGGGCTGCTTTGGGGATCAGGCTTAGAGATAGGCCGGTTTTCAGTTTTGTCGAGGACTGCTGCATCTGTAAAGGCCGGATTGCCGTTTTTGTTGTGCCAACCGGCAATGGGAGATAAACCCCACAGCCTTGGCGACACAGGAAAGCGTTTTCTCCATGCGTTCAGACACCGGCCAGATATTTCGTCTCGAAGATTACCGCCCGAGCGACTACCTTATTAAGTATACCGATCTCGTCTTCTGGCTCTCGCCAAATCATACACGCGTTCGCGCAGAGCTGACGATAGAACGCCGCGAAGGTGGATCTAAGGAATCGCCGCTGGTTCTGGACGGCGATGAGCTGGTGCTTACCTCGATCAGCATCGACGGCCAGACTCTCGATGCAAGTGCTTATTCGGCGAGCCCTGAACAGCTGATCATACCGAAGCCGCCGGCTGCCGGGCGTTTTGTACTTGCTATGGAAACCGCCATCAATCCTTCAGCCAACTCCAAGCTGATGGGGCTCTACCGCTCCAATGGTGTCTATTGCACGCAGTGCGAAGCGGAGGGGTTTCGCCGCATCACCTACTTCCTTGATCGCCCGGATGTCCTGTCGATCTACAAGGTTCGCATCGAGGCCTCGGTCGGAGAGGCACCTGTACTCCTTTCCAACGGCAATGCCGGAGACAGCGGCACGCTACCTGATGGACGTCATTTTGCGGAGTGGGACGATCCCTTCCCCAAGCCCTCTTATCTGTTCGCGCTGGTTGCCGGCGATCTTGGCCGCCTTGGCGATACCTTCACCACGGCCTCCGGGAAAAAGGTAGATCTCGGCATCTACGTCGAACACGGCAAGGAAAAGCGGGCCACCTATGCGATGGACGCGCTGAAGCGTTCGATGCGGTGGGACGAGGAAACCTTCGGGCTCGAATATGACCTCGACGTTTTCAACATCGTCGCCGTCTCGGATTTCAACATGGGTGCGATGGAGAACAAGGGCCTCAATCTGTTCAATGACAAATATGTGCTAGCCGACGAAGAGACGGCAACAGACGCTGATTTCGCCAATATCGAGGCGATCATCGCACATGAATATTTCCACAATTGGACAGGCAACAGAATCACTTGCCGTGACTGGTTCCAGCTTTGCTTGAAGGAGGGGCTGACCGTTTTTCGGGATCATGAGTTCTCCGCCGACCAGCGTTCGCGCGTGGTGCGGCGCATCTCAGAGGTGCGCACTTTGAGGGCACATCAATTTCCCGAGGATCAGGGGCCGCTTGCTCACCCGGTACGGCCGCGACGCTACCGCGAAATCAACAATTTCTACACGGCGACGGTCTATGAAAAAGGTTCGGAAGTCGTGCGGATGATCCGCACAATTCTAGGGCATGATGTTTTCCGCGCTGGTATGGACCTCTATATCCAGCGCCACGACGGCGAAGCCGCGACAGTGGAGGATTTCCTGCGCGCCTTCGAGGATGCCTCGGGTCGCGACCTGTCGCAGTTTGCGCTGTGGTATCATCAGGCTGGCACGCCCAATGTCAGCGTGACTTCCACACATGATGCCGCGCGAGGCGAACTGACACTTGAGATCGAACAATCGGTGCCGCCAACACCGCTCGAAAGCCGCAAGCGGCTGATGCATATTCCGATTGCCTTCGGGCTCGTGGGGACGGATGGCAACGACATCGCCTATAAAAGCGTCGAGGGCGCGACGGTTGAAGACGGCGTGATCCATCTTCACAAGCGCCGCCATGCGGTTCGGTTCTCTGGGGTTGCGGAGCGCCCGGCGATTTCGCTCAACCGAGGCTTTTCGGCACCCATCACCCTGGTTATGGAGCAGCAGCCGGAGGCCTATTATTTCCTTGCCCGACATGACAGCGACCTGTTCTCGCGCTGGCAATCGCTGAATACGCTGGTAACCAACGCGTTGATTGCGGGTTCACGCACGCGGCGCGGAGGCAAGATCCCCACCTATGCATCCGAGCTTGCCGACCTGATCGGCGCCATCGCCGCTGATGATACGCTTGAGCCGGCCTTCCGTGCGTTGGCACTAACGCTGCCCGGTGAAGCCGACATCGCGCGCGAGATCGGCACAAATATTGATCCGGACTGCGTGTTTGAGGCGCGTGAGGCGCTCCTTCTGGAGATCGCTCGTACCAACCGCGGGACATTCGCCCTGCTCTATGAGACATTGGCTGATGACAGAGCGTTCAGCCCTGATGCTGAAAGTGCTGGGAAGCGCGCGCTGCGCAATGTCATGCTCGACTATCTTTCGGCAGCATCAGGCACGCCGGATCTTGCAGCGACCGCGTTCAAGAACGCCACCAACATGACGGACCGGGCCGCGGCACTGGCCATTGTCGCGCATCGCTTCGGCGATACGCAGGATGCCAAGGATGCGCTGGCCGAATTTGAGGCGCGCTTCCGCGACGACCCACTGGTGCTCGACAAATGGTTGCAGATCCAGGCAGCGGCGCCGGGTGGCAACGCGGTGGAAACGGTTAGCGCGCTGATGCAGCATCCATCCTTTTCCCTCGGCAACCCCAACCGCGTGCGATCGCTTATTGGAACTTTTGCCACCGCCAACCAAACCGGCTTCCACCGCGCCGATGGCAGCGGCTACCGGCTGTTTGTTGACGCTGTTCTGGCGGTCGAGAAGCGCAATCCACAGGTTTCGGCACGACTGGCAACCGCACTTCGTTCGTGGCGGGCGCTTGAGCCGGTTAGGCAGGCAAAGGCCCGTGAAGCACTCATCAGGATTGCGGCAACTGAAAACCTGTCCGCCGATCTTCGCGACATCATCGACCGGACGCTAGCCTGAAAGTCACCCTGCTTCCGCAGCGTGGATCAGGAAAAAACGCTGCTACAAAACTTTTTTTAGCTGCAGCTATGGACATTGCGAATCAGCTTTGATTCTTTACTGAAGATTCGGACGTGTAGTGTTCCCCGGATCATCCTGTAAATCTTGAGCTGGGGAGCCACCAATGGCAAAGGCGGACGCGTTCTACGCGCCCTGGGGACGCGGTTTTTTCAAGCGCAATGCCTCCCGAAACGGTAATGTCGCGGGCACCGCGCATATTATCGCCGAGCCTGCCTATCGCCGTCTGTTGTCTTACGAGCCGGTACTGCGCCGCTCAATCCCCACACTAATCGTCATCTTCCTGATTATCGTTGCAGCCGCGCGCACCATGTCTCTGATGGCCATGCGTGATGATGTCGAGCGCACAGCCAAAGCGGTGCTGGGCCTGGCTTCTGGCGAACTGGTAAATGCGCTGATGCTGGCAAAGATCGAAGGCGACCCCCTGCCCCGGATCCATCAGGAATTGCTTCAGCGCACCAATGCGCATGGCTCAATGGGCAATCGCCACATTCTGGCGGTCACCGACAGCCAGTTCGTCGTCCTTTCGGCGACGCCGGAATCTGCGCGCCTTGAAGGCCAACCGCTGCAAGAAATGATCGGTGGCGGGCAGCCGCTTTTCATGTTCGGCGAACGGGCTGGCGTCATGACTGTCAAAATCGATGGCGCGGAATGGTATGCTGCCGTTGGACTTACCGGGAACCGCGATGGTGCGGCGGTGGCGCTGATCTCGCATGACGCGGTGTTCGCTGAATGGAGCAAGGCGGTCTCACTCAACGCTTCGCTGTTCGTTTTGACTTCGGGGATTTTGTTCCTCGTCCTCTACGCCTATTTCACCCAGGCTGCGCGCGCCCAGCGTGCTGACCGCATCTATCTTGAGGCACAGCAGCGCATAGACCTGGCGCTCGTGCGCGGTCGCTGCGGACTTTGGGACTGGGATATGGTTCGCGGCAAGATGTACTGGTCGGGCTCGATGTACGAAATGCTCGGCTATGAGCAGTGCGACACGATGCTGTCGTTCGGCGAAGTGGCACAGATCATCCATGCCGAGGACGGCGATCTGTTTGCATTGGCCAACCAGATCGTGTCTCGCGAGGTCGACCATATCGATCAGGTGTTCCGGATGAAGCACGCCGAGGGTCACTGGGTTTGGGTGCGGGCACGCGCGCATGTTGTCGATCCTGATGCACCGGAGATCCAGCTCATCGGCATCGCTGTCGACGTGACTGAGCAGCGCAACCTCGCCCAGCGCTCCGAAGTTGCCGATCTGCGGCTGCGCACGGCGATCGAGAACATTACCGAATCTTTCGTACTGTGGGACAGCGCCAACCGCCTGGTGATGTGCAACACCAAATATCAGCAGGATAGTGGCTTGTCGGAGCGTGATGTCATGTCCGGTGCGGAACGCGAGATACTGGAAGGCAAGATGGTGCCGCCTGCAGCCGAGCGCCGGCTTGCCAACGGATCCCGCGACACCACCACCTATGAACGCCAGCTTGCCGATGGCCGCTGGTTGCAGGTCAATGAGCTGCGGACCCGTGATGGCGGCATGGTGTCTGTCGGTTCCGACATTACTCAGATGAAGCTGCACCAGGAAAAGCTGGTCGACAGCGAACGCCGCCTGATGGCGACGATCCACGATCTCAGTCTTGCGCGCCGCGCCGAACAGGAGCGCGCCCGCGAACTGGTCGAGCTCAACCGCAAGTATATGAAGGAGACCGAGCGCGCTGAGGGAGCCAATCGTGCGAAGTCGGAATTCCTCGCCAACATGTCGCATGAGCTGCGCACGCCCCTCAACGCCATTATCGGGTTTTCCGAACTGATGCAGCAGGGTCTGTTCGGGCCGATCGGCTGCGAGCGCTACCAGGAATATGTCGGCGACATTCATGGCAGCGGCAATTATCTGCTCAATGTCATCAATGACATTCTCGACATGTCGAAGATCGAGGCCGGTCAGTTCTCTCTCGACCGTGAGGAAATCGACCTGTGTCCGTTAATCCGGGAGACGGTGCGCGTGGTGTCGTTGCAAGCGGCGCAAAAGTCCATCACCGTGGAAACAAAGATCGCCGACGAAATGGCCCTGGTGGCGGACCGCCGCGCGGTCAAGCAGATCACTCTCAACCTGTTGTCCAATGCCGTAAAATTCACCGGTCAGGGCGGGCGCATTCAGGTCAGGGCACGCAATGTGGCGGGCGCGATGATCCTGTCAATCGAGGACAATGGCTGCGGTATCCCCAAGGATGCGCTGAGCAAACTGGGCCGACCGTTCGAGCAGGTGCAGAACCAGTTCTCGAAGAACCACACCGGATCTGGGCTTGGGCTTGCGATATCGCGTTCGCTGGCCGAACTGCACGGCGGGGCGCTGAAAATCCGCTCTACCGAGGGTGTCGGCACCATCGTTTCGGTGCGTATCCCGGTACGCAAGGCGCATATCTCGCGCAGCCGCAAGGTTCTCAAAAAGGCAGCTTAAAATGGCAGCGTAAAAGCCCCCCGCCATCGGCGGAGGGCTTCTCCGTCAGGTTAATTGCGACGGAACTTGTGCTTCCCGCCCCTCGGCATCTCGTTTTTGGTAACCTTGCCGTCATCATTGCGGTCGAGCATGGCAAACATCTTCTTTTGACGCGATACAATCTCGGTCATCGTCAACGCGCCGTCGCCATCGGTGTCGAAGCGCTTGATGATGCGCTCGGCCATGCGCTTGTCGCGCATGCGCTGGATCTCACCGGCAATCTCGTCGACTGTGAGCTTGCCGTCGCCGTCGGCGTCGGCAATGCCCGAACGCGCGTTGATCGCCGCCGCAAACTCCTCGAAGGTAACGTCGCCGCTGTTGTCGGCGTCGGCCTTTTCGAAGTTCAGCGCCGGACGATGGCGCTGGCCGCTCTTTTCGGCTGCATAAACAGTAGTGGCACCCGCTGCAGCGAGGGCCAGAAAGGCGAGAGCAAGCTTGGTTGTGTTGCTGGTCATTGGTCGTCTCCATTTTGCATCGTTACCCCCGATGCTGGAAAGCGCGGGCGGCGTCCCATCGCTGACATCACGCTTTCCTCCGAAGCAGAAGATCGAAGGTCTTTCGAACCTTCTGCGCCGTTTCGTCGACATGCGCTTCAAGCACATGCAAATCCGGTAGATCAGTGGCGGCCAACAGCATGTCGGCCAGTCCAGGCGGGATGTCCTCGGGTTGCAGGCCACCGGCAAGGCACAGCCTGATCGTCTGGGAGAGCGCTGAATAGAGCGTATGAGCGCGCGCCAGATCATCAGCCGTCGAGGCATCGGCAAATTCGCCTTTGAGGTTTAAAAGCACTTCAAGGGTGGACGTGGAACGCTCCGTGAGAGCCGTCCTTCCAGTAAGCACGGCAACCTGTGCGATGAATTCGAGATCTATCAAACCGCCGGGGATCTGCTTCAGGTCCCAGACCGTGCGTGGTGGCTTTTCTGTCTCGATCAGGGCGCGCATGTCGCCGGCCTCGCGGGCTATCGTGGCAAAATCGCGCGGCCGTGCCAGGATTGCATCAATCTCCCGCTCGACGGTTTTCGCAAATGCAGCATCGCCGGCAATTACACGGGCCCGCGTCAACGTCATGTGCTCCCATGTCCAGGCCTCGCTTTGCTGGTATTTCCGGAAAGCCTCGAAATAGGTGGCGACCGGTCCCTTGTTCCCTGATGGGCGCAACCGCAGGTCCAGCTCATACAGCACACCTTCGGCAGTCGGAGCCGAAACTGCCGCAATCAGGCGCTGGGTCAGGCGGATGTAATACTGCGAAGGCGCGAGTGGCTTTGCGCCGTCGGATTCTTCTGCATCCGCATCATGGTCATAAAGCAGGATCAGATCGACATCCGAGCCAGCAGACAATTCGCGGCTGCCAAGCTTACCCATGCCAAGCACCACCGCTTTGCCACCGGCAATGTGCCCATGGCGACTGGCGAATTCCTCTGTAACCGCCTCAAACGCAGCGCCAATGGTGAGATCCGCGAGATGCGAGAAAGCGCGTGCGGCGCGTGCGGCATCAATTGCCCCGGTCAACAGTCGGACACCGATCAGGAATTTTTGCTCGGCATTGAAGATGCGTAGACGGTCGAGCACTTCCTCATACTGGACGGTGTGTTGGGTGAAGGCCTGTAGCCGCTCGGCGAGATACGCGCGCGACGGCAGTTCAGACATCAGCAACGGATCAAGCAGGCCGTCAAAAACGTGGGCGCGCCGCGTGATGATAGCGGCCAGGCGGGGGGCGGCACCCATGATCATTGCGAGCAGCTTCAACAGAGCCGGATTGTTCTGCAGCAGCGAAAACAGCTGGATGCCGGATGGCAGGCCCGATAGAAATTCGTCAAACCGCAACAGCGCTTCATCGGCACGTCTTGTCTTGCCAAAGGCGGCCAGAAGTGCCGGCGTCAGTTCGGTCAGGCGCTCGCGCGCTTCAGCTGACTGGGTGGCACGGTATCGGCCGAAATGCCAGCCGCGAATGACCCGGCAAATATCGCTTGCCCGTTCAAAGCCAAGACTTTGCAGTGTGTGCAGAGTGTCTGGGTCGTCTACGTCTCCGGTGAAGACCAGATTGCCGACACCGTCTGACAATTCAGGTGCTGTCTCGAACAGCGCCGCGTAGTGACTTTCGACCAGTTTCAGCGAGGTACGAAATTCCTCGGCAAAAGCCTCTCCGGTGGAGAAGCCAAGCATCTTGCCGATCCGCTCGATGCCCTCGTCGTCTTCGGGCAATGTGTGTGACTGCTCGTCGGCAACCATCTGAATGGCGTGCTCAACGCCGCGCAAAAACCAGTATTGCGTAGCCAGCGCTTCACTGGCTTCGACGCTGATCCAGCCGTGGGCGCATAGACCAGCCAGCATCGCCACGGTGCCACGGCCGCGCAGTTCCGGAAAGCGTCCGCCGGCGATCAGTTGCTGCGTTTGCACGAAAAATTCGATCTCTCGAATGCCGCCGCGCCCCAGCTTGACGTTGTGACCCTTGACCGCCACTGCGCCATGGCCCTTGTGGGCGTGGATCTGGCGCTTGATCGAATGGACATCGGCAATGGCCGCGTAATCCATGTATTTGCGCCAGACATAAGGTTGGAGTTCCTTGAGGAAGGCCTGACCGGCTGCAATATCACCGGCCACAGGCCGAGCCTTGATCATGGCAGCGCGTTCCCAGTTCTGGCCACGGCTTTCATAATAGTTGAGCGCCGCCTCGACCGGGATCGCCAATGGCGTCGAACCCGGGTCTGGACGCAGACGCAAATCTGTACGGAACACATAGCCGTGCTCGGTGCGATCCTGAAGAATGCGGACCAGACGGCGTGTCAGTCGGGCGAAAAGCTCGATGGACTCAAACCTGTCGGTAATAGCAACTGCCTGACTGTCGACGAACACGATCAGATCGATGTCTGAGGAGAAGTTCAGCTCGTGAGCGCCAAGCTTGCCCATGCCTAACACAATCCAGCCAGAGCCGTGGGCCGGATTATTTTCCGGGTCAGGCAGTGTCAACTTGCCCTGTCGGTGCGCATCGCCAAGCAAGAATACGATGGCTGAGCGAACGCAGGCGTCTGCCAAGTCGGATAAGCGGGTGACGGTGGTTTCAGTCGTTGCGGCGCCCCAAAGCTCGTCCAGCGCGATCAGAAAGTGCGCTTCCGATTTCAGCAGCCGCAACTCCTTCATCAACCCGGTCTCGGTGATGCCCGGTTCGGCCGCGGATGCAGTGATTGCAACAAGCACCGCCTCCAACCGATCCTGGATGCCGGCATCGAAAAGCCGATCGAGCATTTCGGGGTGGCGGCGGGCGCTGTCCCGCATGAAGGGCGACAGGTCGAAGATGGCGGCAAGAGTTTGCGCAGACACACTCTCCTGCCTTGCCCAGTCGCTCAACCGCGAAAGATCCGCTTCGGCTGCGGTATCAGAGAAATCTGCAAGTTCGGCAGCCGCGTTATCGGCGTCGAGCGGCGACAGGGCGCGCAAGGGCGTTGCAAACCAGCCGGTTGCGTTCTTGCCCGCCGCTGCCGTCATGTTGCACCCGCTTTGGTTTCTGGAAAGGTCATCACAACCTTGAGGCCCGGCTCATTGTCGGCCAATTCAAGTTGGCCACCATGAAATTGCAAGATCGCCTTGGCAAGGCTGAGGCCAAGGCCCGAGCCAGGCTGAGAGCGGCTTTCTTCCAACCGCACGAAACGTTCTGTGGCGCGCTGGCGGTCAGTGGCTTGTGGGATGCCGGGGCCGTTGTCGGCGACTTCCAGCCGGATTTTCCCATCCTGCGCGCCAAGGCGTACGGAGACCTGTGCGGATTCGGTCTGGCCGGCAGAATATTTGATGGCATTGTCGACAACATTGGCGAGCGCCTGACCGATCAATTCTCGGTTGCCGTTGATGACGAAGCTGCCCTCCACCTCGGCTACCAGAACAACGCCGACATCTTCGGCAGCCGGCTCATAGAGTTCTGCCACGTCGTGGACCGCATCGGCCAAATCAACATCGGTGACACTTTCTGCCGAATAGCCCGCTTCCAGCCGCGAGATCATGAGGATGGCGTTGAAGGTACGGATGAGCTGGTCGGATTCGGCAATGTTGGCTTCCAGCGCGTCGCGGTATTCAGCAGGCTTTCGCTTGCCTGAGAGCGCTGCCTCGGCGCGATTGCGCAGACGCGTCAACGGCGTCTTGAGATCATGGGCAATGTTGTCCGAGACCTGCTTCAGGCCTTCATTCAGCATGCCGATGCGGCCCAGCATAGCGTTCAGGTTTTCCGACAGCCGATCGAACTCGTCGCCGGCGCCTGTTACTGGCAGGCGCCGTGTCAGGTCGCCGTCCATAATGCGCTGGCTGGCCTCTGACACGCTGTCGATGCGTTTAAGCGCGCGGCGGCCAACAAAGAACCAGATGACGAAACCGCCAAGCCCCATCATGCCCAGCGCGAACATCAACGCGCGCCGCACAACGGTGCGAAATCGCTCAGGCTCGCCCAGATCCCGGCCAACCAGCATCACCATCTGGTTTGGAAGCCGAAGCACCACCGCGATGGCATGATGGGTGGCGTCGGCGGCAGGCTTGGCAGCGGTTTCAGATGCGGAACGTCGTTCGCCTTCGCCAAACCGCTGGTAGGTGAATGGACGCGAGGTCCAGCCCTCGCCCTGCAGGACGCCGGTTTCCAGACTTTCGACATTGCCGGAAAGGATGCGTCCGTTCGGATCGGAGATCAGGTAGAGGTTGGCACCAGGCTGAATGGAGCGCCGCTCAATGGTACGCGCCAAGAGCGGCAGGCCGCCACGATTATAGGCGTTGGCCAGGCCCTGCACTTCCTCGTTGATGGTTTCCTGAGTCTGCCCGGTCAGCATGCGCGCCGAAAGCGACGTCATGTAGAAAACGAGAACCACCGCGCAGACGGCGAACAGAAGCAGGTAAAGCGCCGAAAGGCGCGCTGCCGTTGTCCGCATCATCGCCGAAAGTCCGGCGAGCATCAGCCGGCCTTCAGCATGTAGCCGGCGCCGCGTACGGTGTGGAGCACAGGGCTATCAAAGTCGCGCTCGATTTTCCCGCGCAGACGCGAGACATGCACGTCGATGACATTGGTCTGCGGATCAAAATGATAGTCCCAGACATTTTCCAGCAGCATGGTGCGGGTGACTACCTGGCCGGCATGGCGCATGAGATACTCAAGAAGGCGGAATTCGCGCGGCTGCAGGGTGATTTCCTTGCCCGCCCGTCGCACGGTGTGAGACAGGCGGTCCAGTTCAAGATCCCCACAGCGATAGACCGTTTCGACTTCCTTGGAGCCGACACGTCGGTTCAAAACCTCAACGCGGGCGAGCAGTTCCGAGAATGCATAGGGCTTGGTGAGATAGTCGTCGCCGCCCGAGCGCAGGCCCGTCACCCGGTCATCCACTTCTCCAAGCGCCGAGAGGATAAGAACCGGCGTCTCGTTGCCGCGCGCGCGCAGTTCGGCCACCACGGAGAGCCCGTCGCGGCGCGGAAGCATACGGTCAACGACCAGAATATCGTAGTCATTGCCATCGGCCATCGCAAAGCCGGCTTCGCCATCGGCGGCCAGATGCGCGGTGTGGCCTGCTTCCGACAATGCCTTTTGCAAATAGTCGGCCGCCTCGCGGTCGTCTTCGATGATCAGAATCTTCATGATGGCGTTATACGCGAATTTCTGAGCTGAAGCAGAGGTCATACAGCACTCCCTTCTACAAACGACGGCAGCAGGGGATGGGACCTGCTGCCGCTGGAACCTTAAGGCCTGGGATGGCCGGTTCCTTCCTCTCCCGACCGGCGGTCCCGGGGGTTTGAGACCGCCTGAAGGGTGAAGTTTTCAGCTCTTGTTGACTGGCAGCGCGACAAAGCGGCTGGCGTCTTCACGGGTTACCTGCATCAGCACAGCCTTTCGGCCAGCCTTGGAAGCCTCAGCCATAGCAGCGGAAACTTCGGCGGTGCTCGAAACCTCCTTGGAATTCACCGCGACGATAACATCGCCGGCCTGAATGCCACGCTCGGCAGCGTCGCTGTCGCGATCAACATCGGTCACAATCAAACCCTTGCCGTCTTCATTCGGCGAGAGGGTAAGGCCGAGTTCAGCCAGCGTTTCGGTCTCTGTACCGCTGTCGTCGGTGGTGTCGGCCTTGGCCTGTTTGTCCGCCGTTGGCAGTTTGCCAAGGTTGACGCTCACGACTTCAGATTTGCCTTTGCGCCAAATTGTGATCTGGGCCGGCTTGCCGGGGTCCATGCTGGAAATGACACGCGACAATTCCTTGGGTGACGCCACGTCCTTGCCATCCACGGCCGTGATTACGTCGCCGGCAACTATACCTGCCTTGCCGGCTGGGCTGTCCGGCTCGGACTGGGCGACGAGTGCGCCCTTCTCACCCGAAAGACCGAGTGATTCAGCAATATCCTTGTTAACCGGCTGGATCTGGACACCAAGGAAACCACGCTGGACCGAACCGTTCTGCTTGAGATCAGCGACAACCTGCTTGGCGGTTGAGGCTGGAATGGCAAAGGCGATGCCGACATTGCCACCCGACGGTGAGAAGATGGCGGTGTTGATGCCCACAACCTCGCCGTTGAGGTTGAAGGCAGGACCGCCCGAATTGCCGCGATTCACCGCCGCGTCGATCTGGATGAAATCATCATAGGGACCAGCGCCGATATCACGGCCACGGGCCGAAATGATGCCAGCTGTCACCGTGCCACCGAGGCCGAACGGATTGCCAACTGCGACGACCCAGTCGCCAACACGCACTTTGCTATCATCAGCAAAGTCGACGTAAACGAACTTGCGCGATTCTTCGACCTTCAGCACGGCCAGATCGGTCCGCGGGTCACTTCCAACCAGCGACGCATCAAGCTCCTGGCCGTCATCCATCACCACAGTGAATTCCGAGCCGCCATCGACAACGTGGTTGTTGGTAACCAGGAACCCATCTTCGGAGATAAAGAAGCCTGAACCCTGCGATACCGGACGCGGACCACGGTCGCGACGGTTGAAGCGCTTTTTGCGGTCGTTGCGATCGTTAAAGCGAGGGCCGCTGTCCAACTCACCGCCATCACCGCGGAATTCTCGGAAGAAGCGCTTGAGGGGATGGTTGTCGGGGAGCCGGTCAAAGCCTGGGCCGGAGAACATCTGGCCGCCGTCATCTGCTGTGTTCTGAACCTTGGCCTTGACGCGTACGCTGACAACAGCTGGCGAGACAAGCTGGACGACATCGGCAAATCCGGGAGCCTGCGGGCCATCGATGCGGACAGCCTCGGCCATTACCGGCCAGGTGTTGGTTACGATTGCGCCAAAGCCGAGTGTGCCCGCAAGAGCAATCGACGCGGCAGCAGCCATCAACCGGCTGCGGGTTTTGGAAGTGGAAGTGTTAGTCAACATGATACTCTTTCCTCGTTCTGAGACAATTCCGGTCGATGCCGATCCGCATCTGTCGGAATAGAGATAGAGGTCGCCACCTTACGGCACCCTTTCCACTGCATGAAACTTTGGTAATCTTGGCGTGGGCATCGCGTGACTGGAACCTGGCGCTAATCCTGCCGACCCTTCAGGATTTCAGCGATACGCGCATCTTCTTCCTTGCTAAGCGGCACGCCTGCCGGTTGGTTCGGCGCACTGCCTCTCCGCAAAAGGAAAAACCCGCCGCCCACAAGCAACAGCAAAGGCGCTGCCCACAAAAGCGCGTTGCGAGCGTTAAAGCGGGGTCTGAGGAGCACGAACTCGCCGTAGCGCCCGACGACGAAATCCAGCACCGCCGCATCGCTGTCACCCGCAACCAGGCGCTCGCGCACCAGAACGCGCAGATCGCGCGCGAGGTCCGCGTCGGAATCGTCGATCGACTGGTTCTGGCAGACCATGCAGCGCAGTTCAACCGACAGCGCGCGTGCGCGCTGTTCCAATGCCGTATTGGAGAGAACCTCATCGGGCTGTACGGCCAAGGCCGGCCCCGCAAGCAGCAGGGTGAGCAATGCAGCGATCATGGTTTGAATAATGCTCATACCGAGGCCGGCGATGCTGCCGTCTGTTTGCGACGGGCCGGCGCACCGATGCGCAGGCGCCGGTCAAGGAGGGAGACGGTGCCGCCTGCCATCATGACCAATGCGCCAAGCCAGATCAGTGTCACCAGCGGCTTCCACCAGATGCGTACCACAATGCCACCATCGGCAGTTGCATCGCCCAATGCCACATACAACTGGCTGACCCCATAGGTGCGGATACCGGCTTCGGTTGTGGGTGTTTGGCGGGCGGGATAAAAGCGCTTGGCCGAAACGATGGTGCCAAGCGCCTCACCGCCTTCACCGGTCACCGCGAAACTGCCGCGCTCCTCGCTGTAATTCGGTCCCTGGACCTTCTGCATGCCGCTATAGCGCAGGTTGTAGCCTGAAAGTGTTACAGTCTCACCGGGCTGCATGGTGACAAATTTTTCTGATTCCAGCGCCACGACACCGACAATGCCCAGCACTGTCACGCCCAGCCCAAGATGCGCGAGGGCTGTTCCGAACATGGCGCGTGGTAGGCCGGCAAGTCGGCGCAGCGCAACCGAAGGGCGTACGCCGGGCAGGCCGGATTTCTGCGCCAGATCAGTCAGCGCACCGAGGATCAGCCAGCTTGCAAGGCCAAAGCCAAGCGCTGCGAAGACTGAGGCGCCGTCGATAAAAAGCATGGTGCCAAGCACCACCACCAAGGCAGCTGCAAACGCAGTCATCAGCCGCTCGGCAGCCCCCAGAAGGTCGCCGCGCTTCCAAGCGAGAAGCGGCCCGAATGGCACAGCCACCAAAAGAGGGATCATCAACAGGCCAAAAGTCAGGTTAAAGAACGGCTCGCCAACGGAAATCTTGTCGCCAAACAGGGTTTCGATGAAAAGCGGATAGAGCGTACCGATCAGCACCGTTGCGGTAGCGGTCGTCAGAAAAAGGTTGTTGAGCACAAGCGCACCTTCGCGCGAGACCGGCTGAAAAATCCCCCCTGCTTTCAGGGTCGGTGCGCGCAGCGCAAACAGCGCCAGCGAGCCGCCGATAAAAATCATCAGGATGGCGAGAATGAATACGCCTCGGTCAGGGTCAGTGGCAAAGGCGTGGACCGAGGTCAACACGCCCGAACGCACTAGGAAGGTCCCTAGCAGCGATAGCGAGAAGGTGAAAATGGCGAGAAGCACCGTCCAGATCTTCAGCGCTGCGCGCTTTTCCATCACCAGCGCCGAGTGCAGCAGCGCGGTGCCCGCCAGCCAAGGCATGAAGGAGGCATTTTCGACCGGATCCCAGAACCAGAAGCCACCCCAGCCCAGCTCATAATAGGCCCAGTAGGAGCCCATCGCGATGCCGCCTGTCAGGCACACCCAGGCAGCCAGCGTCCAGGGCCTCACCCAGCGCGCCCAAGCTGCATCAATGCGGCCTTCGATCAGCGCCGCCACTGCAAAAGAGAAGGACACCGAAAAGCCGACATAGCCGAGATAGAGCAGCGGCGGATGGATGGCGAGGCCGATATCCTGCAAGACCGGGTTCAGGTCGCGGCCCTCGAAAGGGGCGAGCGCCTGACGGGCGAACGGGTTCGATGTCACGAGGATGAAAAGCAGGAAGGCAGCACCGATAAGGCCCTGCACCGCCAGAACATTGGCCCGCAAGGTTGCCGGAAGATTGGTGCCGAAGGTGGCCACAAGCGCGCCGAAAAAGGTGAGGATCAAGACCCACAGCAGCATCGAGCCTTCGTGGTTTCCCCAGACGCCGGTGACCTTGTAAAGCATGGGTTTCAGCGAATGCGAATTTTCCCAGACATTGACCACGGAGAAATCAGACTGGACATAGGCTGCCGTCAAAACGGCGAAGGATAGCGCAATCAGCGCAAAGCCTGTCACCGCGACCGGCCCGCCTACAGCCATCATGCGGTTATCACCAATACGCGCGCCGACGAGCGGTAGAATTGCCTGCACCAGTGCCAGAGCAAAAGCCAACACAAGCGCGAAATGGCCGATCTCGACGATCACTTGGTGTCCTCCTGCCAGACACCGCGCGCTTTCAGACCGTCGGCGACTTCCTTGGGCATGTAAGTCTCGTCATGTTTTGCAAGCACGCTGTTGGCGACAAAGACGCCGTCGTCACGAAATGCGCCTTCGGTGATCACGCCCTGATCCTCGCGAAACAGGTCTGGCAGGATGCCGGTGTAGACGACCTTGACCGACTTTTCCTTGTCAGTCACCGAGAAACCCACCTCGGTGCCCTGCCCGCGCTGGATGGATCCAGCTTCCACCAGTCCACCGAGGCGAAAGCGTTGGCCGGGCTCAACATGTGTTTCAGTGAGATCGGTCGGCATGTAAAAATAGGACGCCTTCTGGCCCAACGCGTAGAAGGTGAAAGCCATGGCAAGTGCCAGAAAGCCCATCGCGCCGCCGATCACGGCAAGGCGCTTCTGTTTGCGGGTCATGGCTGTGGCTCCGTTGCGGTGATGCCAAGACCGGCAGCATAGGCTTTTAGTTCGGTTGCCTCGACGCTATCTGGACCGAATGCCCGCACCGCACGGGCCAGCGCATCGCGCGCCGCATCGGGCTTTTGCAAAACGAGATAGGATTGGAGCAGACGCCGCCAGCCTTCGGGGTCGCGCGGTTGATCGCGCAGCTTGCGGTCGAGGTTTTCAACCATTCCCGCCACCATGGCAGCCTGATCCTGTTCCGAGAGATTCTTCGCAGCTTCAATGTCCGCGGCACCTGGGCCCGGTACCGACGCAGCTTTCCTGCGCTCTATGGAGAGCAATGCCTGTCGGCCTGCCTGACGCCAGGGCGACCCTTCAGGAACACTTTCCACCAGCGCAACAAGCGCTGCGGCAGCCGCCTTGGGATCGCCAGCCTGCATCATCGCGTTGGCAAGGAAGAACCGTGCAGAAGGGTCTGCCGGGTCAAGTTTCAGGGCGCGCTCGAAGGCAGCTTTGGATTCGCCCGAGATGATGCCACCACCGGCGCGTGCCAGCGCTTCGCCGAGCCCGCTTTCGCGGCCAGAGCTTGAACCATTGAGTGCAATTGCCTGGCGGTAAGCGGCGACCGCTTCTTCAGCGCGACCAAGGCGGGCATAGATCGGCGCGAGGACGTCCCAGCCTTTGCCGTCGTTGGGGCTTGCGGCCATATGGGCTTCGGCGCGAGCGAGAAGCATTTCCGCGCTCATCTTGGAGGGGTCTTCAGCCATCCGTGCCGCAAGAGGCGCGCCGGGCAATCCCGGTGATCCTATCCATGCATACACGCCCCAAGCCACAAACGGCACCGCCAGCACTGCGAGCGCGGCACGTTTTGACGGCTGGTTAGACTGTCGGGGTTCTGCACCGCCGGAAATGTCCAGCCGAAGAATACGGCGTCCGATTTCTGCGCGGGCTTCTGTGGCTTCGGCAAGGCCGATCACGCTGCGGGCTGCATCGCGCTCCACTTCGGCAAGCTGGTCGCGATAGACTTCAAGGTCATGGCTGCTGGCATCGGCAGCGTCGCCGCGCCCCCGCACCAGCGGCAGAAACACCGCCATCGAGGCCGCAAAGGTGAGAAGGGCTGCTGTGAACCAGAAAAGCATGGGACCTCATTAGTGGTCCACACAGGCCATGCCAATGCGGCCAAATGACGGAACGTTCACGATCAGGTCAGCGGCGACCAGCTTCCGTCAGGGTTGCGGCAGGCAGTGCCGCGCGCTTTTTTCTGCTGGCCATCGATGGTGACGGAATGTCCATACTGCCGGCAATCCTGCGACCCGACCCGGTATGGTGTTGCCGCGACAACCTCACCGTAGCGGCCCGCAGACTTGTCGCCCCAAGCTACCGTCTGGCCAGCCGGGGTATACTCCAGAGCCTTATATTCAGCCTCAAGCGCGGTTGCTCGCTCGCGCCTGTTGAGGTCGGAGCCAATCGCACCTGCGACGAGCCCGCTTCCCATTGCGATGGTGGCGCCAGCGGGTGCAGCGGCGGCCAACTGGCGATCGGGAGCCGAGACCGCGGCGGCCACTCCGGCGGATGCGCTCATCAGCGGCGCGACGCCCTTGGTGGCGCAGCCGGAGATAGAAGCGAGAAGGAGAAGCGAAATGATCGAAGATTTCATTGGTCTACCGGTATGAACATTTGCGGCCGAGAAATTCCTTGGCATCCGTATAGGTTCCCTGATGGGCTGAAATTGGGCTGATTTAAGGTCTCGTGCAAATCACGGTGCCGTGGGCAATTGGACACTCGCTTTCAATCCGCCCAATGTCGAGCGTTCGAGCGATAATTTTCCGCCATATTCGCCAATCAGGTCGGACACAATCGCCAAACCAAGGCCGGTTCCAGGCTTGGTTTCGTCCAGCCGGCGTCCGCGTTTGAGAGCCTCCCGGGCTTTGTCTTCGGGGATGCCGGGACCATCATCTTCTATCGACAGCTCAAAACTGCCGGCGCCTTGGATGGGGTGCAACGACACGTCAACCTGCCGGCGTCCCCATTTCATCGCGTTTTCCAGCAGATTGCCGACGATCTCTTCAAAATCCTCGCGCTCGCCGGCAAACAGGATATCGTCCAGTGGTAGGGCGAGCGTGATGCGGGCTTCCGGGTTGAGCTTTTCCATAACCCGGACCATTCGGGCAAGCGATTGCGCCAGTGGCGTGCGGTAGACAACGCTGTCGCGCTGGGCAGCGATGCGGGCGCGCTGGAGATAATAATCGAGCTGTTGCTGCATGGCCGAAGCCTGCGCTTCGATCAGCCTGCCCTTTTCACCCCCCATTATGCGGCTCTCGTTGAGCAGGACAGCCAGCGGTGTCTTCAGCGAATGGGCAAGGTTGCCCACCTGTGTGCGGGCGCGCTCTACAATGCGCTTGTTGTTTTCAATCAATGCGTTGGTTTCATCCGCCAATGGCTGAATTTCGGCGGGAAAGGTTCCGGCGAGCCGGGCGGCGGTGCCCTCACGCACATTTGCCAGCGCCTCGCGAACGCGCGCCAGTGGCCGCAGGCCCAGCATAATGGCAATCGCATTGATGGCGATCATGCCGACGCCAAAAAGAGCAAGATAGCCGAACAACCGACTGACGAAGGTGCGGATTTCACTTTCCATCTCGGTGCGGTTGCCCATGACGCGGAAGCGCGCGACGCGGTTGCTCGCATCAAGCACAAATTCGCTTTCCAAGACCTGCAGCTCCTCGCCATCGAGACCGTCGGCCTTGTAGGTTCTACGAAACTCATAATCGAAGGGGACAATGGAAGGTTCCGGCGAGGGGATGACGTCGGTCATTGACAGCGATCGCAGGCGCCCCGTCAGGCCGCCGGACACGGGCTCGACCGACCAGTACCATCCAGATTCTGGTTCCGAAAAGCGCAGATCGCCGAGATCCACGCTGCCGGCAAGTGCGCCGCTCTGCGAGACGCTGACGGTGCTTATGAGGTTGAACAGGTGAGCCGATAACAGGCTGTTGAAGCCGCGTTCGTTGGCCTGCCGGTAAAGCGTTGAAATGATGGTCGAGATGATGATCAGCGCGACAATCGCCCAGATCGTCGACAGCGCGATGATGCGCAGCGACAGCGACCGGGGAACCAGCGTGATGCCTCGCCTTACCCGCTCGAGCGGGACCGGCGCCAGGTTGCCTGTCACGCCTCGGGCTCGCGCATGCGATACCCCATGCCGCGCACGGTCTCGATCATGTCGATGCCCATCTTCTTGCGCAGGCGTCCGACAAAGACCTCGATGGTGTTGGAGTCGCGGTCAAAATCCTGGTCGTAGAGATGCTCAACCAGCTCGGTGCGCGAGACCACCTCGCCCATGTGATGCATCAGATAGGCCAGCAGGCGGAATTCATGCGATGTCAGTTTCAGCGGTACGCCGTCGACATCGGCCTTTGATGCTTTGGTATCAAGCCGGAGTGGGCCGCAGGTGAGTTCGGACGAGGCGTGACCGGCAGCGCGCCGGATTAGCGCGCGCAGGCGCGCCAACACTTCCTCAATATGGAAAGGTTTTGTCACATAATCATCGGCACCGGCGTCGATGCCAGACACCTTGTCGCTCCAGCGATCACGGGCGGTGAGGATGAGTACCGGCATCTTGCGGTCGTTGCGACGCCAGCGCTCGACGACGCTGATGCCATCCATCTGCGGCAGGCCAATATCAAGCACCACCGCATCATAGGGCTCGGTATCGCCCAAAAAATGCCCCTCCTCACCGTCATAGGCGCGGTCGACGACATAGCCTGCCCCGACAAGAGCGTCGGAAATCTGGCGGTTCAGGTCCTTGTCATCTTCGACAACGAGTATGCGCATGGAATCACGTCACCGTGCTGGAGCGATCAGACGGTCAGGTATAGGCGAAAAGGCGCTTGGGTAAAACAGCGCTTTATCCCTGTGGTACCACCATCTCAACACGGCGGGGGCGTTCGCCTTCCTTGCCAGGTATGAGCACGACCACGACGCAGACCGGCTGCCCGCCATCAGTGGAGGGCGCGGCCTTGGCGAGTGTACCGCCGTTTTGCGCGGCGATCTGTTCGCCGACTGCAAAACAATCGCTTTGAACAAGCAGTATCGGCGCCCTATCTTCGATCGGCATAAATGGCGCTGCACCAGCCTGCGATGCAAGCAATGTCAGGGCAAACAGGGAGGCGCTCAGGGTCTGGAACACGGGGCAAATTCCTTTCATGACCCGCTTGTACCCGAACGGTGCTGAACGTGAAATGAACGTGTCTCGGCATGACACGAGTGCACACCCTCGCGGCCTCGTCCCTCACCCGATCCTGCTCACCGCAGACAGGCGGCCGAAGACAGCGATGAGGCCGGAGATTGCGGCAGCGGCCTGCAAAAGCGTGTCGGTAAGGCTGGCGCCGTCGAGATGTGTCACCGGCAGCCCAAGCAAGCTAGCACTGGCGATGGAAACTGTCACAAGCGAGGCCCAGATGGTCCGCGACAGGTACCAGGGTTTGGTGTCTACCATTTCATTCTCCTTGAGTGATGGGTTCGACTTACGAGATCGTCACGCGCCGTGTGGCCGGCAGGCCCCAGCCGGTCGCGGCGCTGAGCTGGGTAACGGTGATGTCGAAAATTGCCGGAAGCGCGCCGAAATCGGCGGCGATGCTTGCCGCGGTATAGGTCCAGCTCGGGGTCGTCACAGTCACCGTGCGCCTTTTGGCACCGGCTGTGGTCGTCAGTTGGATGCGGTAGCTCTCGGCCTCTTCGCCCAGCGGAATGTCCAGTCCGTCCCAGCTGTCGGCGTCGATGCGGCCGCGGCGTTTCCAAGCAATGGCAAGATCGCCATTTGCCTGCTGTGATGCGTTCAGATGCGCAGGCGGCAGCGGCAGGCTGGCGCGGCGACCACCAACCACCGCCTGCTGGGCAAAATTCGTATCGGAAAAATCATAGCCCGAAGGCCCCACTCGCCAGTTGATGGTGAGCCCGCACTCGGACGGCGTCAGACCTGCCGCGCGCACTGCACCGTCGAGCAGCACGAAGTCGGCGTTCGTTGCAGCGCCCGCCGCCATGGCATCAATCGTGCCGAGCTGGCCGCGCAGCAGGCCGGTCAGTCGCCACTGGTCGCTCGCCACCTCGACGGCACTTTCGAATTGCAGCACTTCCCATTGCCCGTTCAGGGCGCGAAGGGCGGCGACATTGGCGCCGTTGAGCAGCTGCAGCCGGCTGATACTGGCCAGTTCGCCATTGAGAAGGTGTACTTCCACTGCACTCCTGCGGTCGATGCGGCCTGCAAAGGTGCCGGCCAGCGGCGCTGTCAGTGTGCCGAGCGTGGCCGGCGCCGAGATCGTTGCGCGCGGGGCGAAGCCTGTTTGTTCTGGCGAGGCAAAGGCAATCTGCGTGCGCCAGATGCGGTTCCATGCTGCCACCCGGAGTTGCCAGTGGGGCCCGCCGGCGCCGGGGGTCATAGGCAGGTCGAGGAACAACGCCAGCGGCTTTCCGGGCACGGTCGGGCGCGGCGGCGGCGGTGGCGGCAGCGCCGAGCGGTTTGCAGCCGGCGAGGCCTCAGCCAGTTTTCGCGCCGACACCTTGCGCAACATACCGTCTTCGATCTGGGTTACCAGATAGGCTGCGTTGCCGGCATCCGGCAGCCGGATCACTGTGCCTGGTTCCACTGCCGCATCGGGCGCCGGCAAGGCAAAGCTCACGGTTTCGCGACCAGACCAGGCGCGCGCCAACCAGTCGTCGAGCAAGGCCGACGCGCCACCCGGCGCCAGCACGCCGGAAAAGCCGATGGTCTCCTGACGGGTTCCGCTGGTGGCCTGCACTCTGCGTCGTGCCGAGCCAGCCTGATAATCGGCGAACGGATCGCGGTAGCCGAGGATCACCTCGGTCGGCAGCTGATGGTCGGGTACCCGCACCGCCTCAAGCACCGCCCCGTTCTTCTCCACTATTAGTTCGCTCATCGTGACCGGCACGCTGCTGCGGGCTGCCTCGCTGCGAAAGACAAGTCCGCTGCCGGTTTCCAGCGCAGCAATACCAAACAGATCCAGCAACGGCTCCAGCGTGGCGCGGGCCGAGGCCGGATCGGTTACCACATAGCCCTGCACCAGCCCGTCGGCATTGTTGACGTTGGCCGGTGGCAGACCGTGGTCAGCCAGAATGGCGTTGATCAGGCTGTCGACGCCGACGCTTCCCAGCCGCCCGTTCAACCAGTGGCCGAGCCGCCAGTTGTCACCGTCGCGCCACAGGGTTCCGTTCAACGGAAAGGCCGGGAATGGTCGAGCATCCCAGGCCCAGAGATAGACCCGAGAGGCATCCACCATGCGGCCCCCATAGTTGGGTGAGATCGGGTTGCGCGCGGGGTCGAAGTATGTGCTTGCCGGGTCCCAGTGGCGCTGATGCGTGACGATAAAGCGCTGCATCGCCAGTTCCGACTGGCCGCCGCTCGAAAAATAGGGAGCGGCACTTTCCGCCGATTTCGGATCGGGGAAAACGTTAGGCTGGTTTGGGCCCTTGTCGACCGCCGGACAGCCCAGTTCAGTCAACCAAATCGGCTTGGAGCGCGGCACCCAGCCAGTCGGTGCGCCAACCTGCACACCGCCAACGCGGTGGTAGTGATTATTGCCCCACCAATTGTGCAGATCCTTGTAGCGATAGACCCATGGCTTTGCGTAGGCGCCATCGGTGATCGCTGAGCGCTGCCTCAGCGTACGCGCGCTATCGGAAGCGTAGTACCAGTCGAAGCCCTCGCCGCGGTCGATCTGCGAGCGCAGGCCGGCGGGATCATAGGGGCCTGAGAACCCATCCGGGCTTGTGCCGGCATAATCGGCGTCACGCCAGTCAGACAGCGGCATGTAATTGTCGATGCCGATGGCATCAATGGCCGGGTGTGCCCACAGGGCGTCGAGATGGAAATAGACATCGCCGCTTCCGTCGGGGGGATGGTAGCCGAAATATTCGGTCCAGTCGGCGCCGTAGGTAATCTTGGCCGCCGGCAAGATTGTGCGCACCTGGCCGGCCAGGAAGGCCAATTGCTCGACAAATGGGAAGCCATTATTCTGGTCGCGCAGGCGTGTCAGTCCGCGCAATTCCGAACCGACGAGGAAAGCGTCCACACCGCCGGCAAGCGCTGCCAGGCGCGCATAATGCAGGACCATGCGACGATAACCCCAGTCACTTGGAGAGCCACCGAAGACGACTGCTCCGCCGGAAACGGAAAAATGCGCGGCAATGGCATTGCCTGAAAACGCTTCGACCTGGCCGCGTCCAGCAGCAGTTTTGTCGGCCGTGCCGCCTTGTTGGGGTCCGGGAAAACAGGTGATGCGCCCACGCCACGGATAGGGCGCCTGGGCCCCGCCGCTATAGGGATCAGGCAAACCATTGCCTGCCGGAATGTCCATCATAACAAAGGGATAGAGTGTTACCTTGAGACCCCGATTCCGGATATGGGTGATCGCGTCGATGACGGTCTGGTCGGAGGGCGAGCCGCCATAGGCGGGACCGCCATTGTGGCTGGTAACCAGCGGCGCGTCGGCCTTTGTAAGGCCGCCCGCCTTCCATGTTTGCGACAGCCCGGTTGCCACGCGGTCGGTGACGCCGGGTTTAACTGTGCAATTTCCGGCGCGCAGATCATTGCCGAACCAGGCGACTACCAGCGCGATATGTTCAAGGTTGGGGCATAGTGCCTGCAACTCGTCCAGCGAGGCAACGAGGTCGCTTGAGGCGGTGAAGACGTTGCGGTTCATCGCGGTCGTGTCGCCTCGCCCGGTGCCGCGCGTCACCAGATTGGGGGCAAGGCCGAACTCGGTGGAACCGGGGATCAGGCAAACCGCCTTCACCCCGCGCTCCAGTTCGCCGACCGGACGCAGCACCTCGAACTGCAGCTGCGGGATGCGGTTGCCGTAATCGTTGATTGGCAGCCGCTCGAAGACAACATAGGCAGTGCCGCGATAGGCAGGTGCGTTTCCGCCACCCTGCCGCGCCTCGATCAGCGGGTCTGGGGCTTGCGTCTGCGAGCCGCGATAGACCCGCATCTCGACAGTCTCACGGTCGAGCTCCTTGCCATCGGCCCAGACGCGGCGCACACCGGCGATCTCACCTTCACACAGGGCAAAGGCAACATTGGCGAAGTAGGTGTATTCGGTCACCTTCGGCCCGCCCTTGGAACCCTGACGCTTGCTCGTCGACTGCTCTTCAAAGCGGGTGGCCCAGATTAGCGTACCGCCAAGCCGCGCGGTGCCATAAAGCCGCGGCAGGGCGGTGCCTTCTTCTGCCGTGTACGGTCTCGGGCCGGTCAGGCGCGGACCCTGGATGCGCTGCGTCGAGCTGATCAGCGCGCGGTCGAGCGTATAGCCGGCCATCGCGCCGGCGGCGCTGCCGATCGCAGTGCCGACGGGGCCCAGAAAGCTGCCCAGAAATGCACCCGCTACCTGCAGGACGATGGTTGCCATTGTCTGGTGTCCTTACTCGGGCTTTAGAGAGATGTCGGGAAATGCAAAGGCTGCTGTGATGCGCCGGCGCCATTGCGGTACTAGTGCAGAGGCCAGCACGGCGTGGCCTTCATAGGCGTGAATGAAGCATTGGTCGGGTGCCAGAATACCGGCATGCTTGGCTGGCAGATGTGGGCGCCAGCGAAACAGTATCAGGTCACCGGGTCGGGCCTCTGCCACCGGCACTTCGGCACAATGGCGGCGCGCGGCTGCAAGCAGGACATCCTTGCCGCCGGCTTCGGCCCAATCGCCCGAATAGGGCGGCGGACGGTCAGGCTCGGTGCCGTAGACAGACGTCCAGATGCCCCGGATCAGGCCGAGGCAATCGCAGCCGACGCCGCGCCGGTAGCCCTGATTGCGGTAGGGCGTGCCGAGCCAGCGCTCAGCCTCGGCCAGAATTTTTGCTCGAATGTCTTTCATGGAACCAGCGGACCGCCATCGAACTGGCCGCCTTCGGTGACATAGGCATAGCCGGCATCATTGCCCGGCAGGTGAGGAAAGCCCTGAAAATTATGTGGGTTGCCGAACTTTGCCTTGCAGGTGGCAAAGCTCTTGTCACAACCAGCGACCAGCGAGAACTGGTTGCCGGCCACGGGATCGGAGCCGTCCTGCCAAAGGCTCAGCGTGATTTCGCCGCCGCCGGAATGACCGAGGATGCGCACAGAGCGGCCCGTATTGGCGCCGCTGGTCCAGGTCAGCACGCCGTGGGCGAACCAGCCGGGCGCAAAAGTGCCAAGCCCGGAGACGGCAACGGCACCGCCGCCTCTGTATGCCACCACTGCGCCCGTCCCGGAAAGCCCCGGTGCGCCGGTCCAGATTTTACAGCGGGCATCACCCAGTTCCGCATCGCAGTCGCGGCGCACGTATTGGCCCTGAACATGATCGAGCTTGTGCGACAGGCTTTCCAGTTCGGCCACGAAGCGCCCGTCGCTGCGGGTGATGCGGCCGATGGTGGCCTTGCGCAGTCGGGCAAACTGGGAAACATCCTTCCAGTTGACCAGTAGCGTTTCCACGGTAGCGCCGTCATAGCGGCCGGCGCTGATGTCTTCTTCCCGGATGCGGACGGAGGACAGCGCGCCCTCCACATCGACAGTATCGGTCGCCAGACCCAGCGTGTCGCGCGCTTCGCTGGCGCTGAAGCCTGATTCCGGCTCGAAGGTCACACCGTCCAATGCCAATGGCCGGTCATGGTCGGTGAAACCAGTCACCGCGCCATCCTTACGGATCAGCTTCCAGCAGTGGCACAGGGTCGTCGCATTGCCCCGGAGGTGTGCTGCAAGGGCCGCCGGATAGGTCGTCATGGCGTCACCTCAACGAGCGGAATGGAGGGGATCTGCCCGGCCTTGAAGGCGCTGAGGCTGATCTCGATGCGCTCGGTGTCAAAACGCACCGGAACGTCGAACTGGAAACCTGCGGTGATTGCAGTGCCCGATGCCGGGATTTGCCCGCCGGGAAAGACAATCTCGCCTGTCGTCGCATCCAGCGTAAAACCTGAGGGCGTGCTGCGTTCAACTCCGTTAACCGCCACCCGCACGCTTCCTGCCACCGGCTTTACGATGGCGCGTGCATAAGCGTCGGCGCCACTGCCATAGGTTTTTGCAAGCGCAAAGCGCTGCGTGGTCCCGTTGCCGGTACCGATGGATTGATCGGTGAACGAAATCGCATCGGCCGGCCGGCACGATTTGCTGTCAAACGGATCACGAAAGCGAAAGCCGTGCAGCGAGCCACGCCGTGCCTCGAAGAAGGCCAGCACATCATAGAGGTCCTCCAGCGAGCGCACGCCGGTTCCGGCATCGTAATGCCTGCGCGAATGGGCAAAGCGGGAATTGCGGCGCTCTCGCCCGGATGTCATCTGGACGATTTCGTTGCGCCGCTCCGGGCCACCGGTCGCGCCAAAAGAAATCGGGGACGGAAACAGCACATCATGAAAGCTTGCAAGGTCGGGCATCTTTTGTCCCTGGGTTGTCGCGTCGGCTTAAAGCGTGCGTGAGCCACGCGAAACGGCGCGGGCCAGCATGCCGGTGATCTGGGCTTCGGATTTGCGGAAGGAAGCGGCGTCCTGCGCGGTCACGTTGAACACGACATTGACACCGCCCCCACCGCCGGACGAGGCGACACCGAGACGTCCGTCAGCAGAGCGTTGAAGCGGCAAGATCGCCTCGGCGCCGGCCTCGCCCATCAGTCCGACATTTTTTCCCATCGGAAAGTAGCTTGGCGCCGAGACCACGCCGCCAGAGGCAAAAGGCACCACGGAACCCGGAACGCCGCCCTTGGCAAAGGGCAAAATGCCCGAGAGGCCGCCCATGATTTTCGACAGCACCGAACCCGTCAGCGATTGCAGCGGCTGCATGCCTTGGCTCAGCGCCATGCCGGCGAGGTTCATGGCAACGCGGCGCAGCACATCGTCGAGGTCGCGGCCACTCACCACCGCGCCCTTCAGCGCGCTTGTCAGCTGCGCGCCAAACCCCTGCGAGAGCTTTTCAAGATTTTTGAGCGCGACTTCGAAGGGAGCTGTGTCAGCGTTGATAGAAACTGTTACGTCTTCGGCCAAGCGAGGTCTCCTTCATCGGGAAAGCGGCGCATCAGCTCAGAGAGTTCCAAGCCGCACATTGGGTCTGTCCGCGTCGGGCGGAGCGCGCTTACCGCACGTTCGAATTCGCGCGGTGTCATCGACCAGAAATCTTTTGGTGAAAGCCGCAGCAGGCCGAGCCCCGTTGCCATGACGTCGGCCCATGGAAAGGCTTTTCCTTCATAGCCCGCAGCGGCCTTCAAAGGTTTTTTCCGGCCAAGCCCGCCTCCCCGGCAGCACCGAAGGTTGCGGACAGCAGGTCCGACACCAGCGTGGCAAAGCCGGCGGCGCCGCCTGGTGCATGCATGGCGGCGACCTCAGCGTCGCTGATTGCCGCGCCTGCTCCACGCAGGCCGGCGCCGATCACGCGGATGATGTCGGTTGCCGACAGCCTCCCTGTCGAAAACCGCTCCACGAGCGCGGCCAGATCATCAGCGGCATAAACTGCTTCCAGTTCGGCCAGCGCGCCGAGTGTCAGGCACAGGCGATAGGGTTTTCCGTCGAGTTCAGCGGCGATCTCGCCGCGATGGCGGTTGGCGATCATGGCGTCACCGTGAAGGTAAGCGCGCCGGCCGATTCCAGCGCGATCTCAAAACTCACCTCGCCATCATGCGCGCCGGTATACTCCAGCGCGGTGATCTGGAACGGGCCTTCGACCGTGCCGAAGTCGGGCACTATCATCTGCCAGGCGACAATCTGTCCGGCGAAGAAGCGACTGCGGATGGTGGCATCGGAGGCCGCATCCTTGAAAATGCCCGAGCCCGAAAGGCTGGCGCGCTGGACGCCTGCGCCAGCCAGCAATTCGCGCCAGCGCCCGGCTGAATCGGCATCGGTCACGTCGACTGTTTCGCTGTTGAAGGCGATGCGCTTGGAGCGCAGCCCGGCCACCGTGACGAAGGTGCCGAGCCCGTTTGAATCGATCTTCAGGAGCAGATCCTTGCCCTTTTGCGCGACCATTGGCCGTCTCCTCGTTGATGTGTGGATAGGAAAGCCGCCCGGGGTCAGGCAGCGGGTTCAGTCACCGCGCGAAAGCGCAAAAGACCCTGGTGCAGAGACAGGTCATCGACATGGCGAGCCTCGGAATATTCGTTGCGCAGGTTGACCAGATGGTGCCCGGCAAGCACCAGCGCCGCATTGTCGAGTTTTGTCCGGATACGGTCCATGATCGAGAGCACCTCCAGCTTGCCTTTGGCGCGGGACCAGACGTGGAGCGTGAAGACCTGTTCGCTGCCGCCCTCGCTGGCGGTACTCCAATCGTAGACGCTGGTCCGGCCAAACGTGATGTAGGGAAAGGCCACGCTTGCGGGTGCATGGTCGAAGATGCGACCGCCGACGAGGGCAGCCAGGGCACCGTCGCCCGACAGTGTGGCAAAGATCGCCTTTTGCAGTTCAACGGCTGGCGAAGTCATCAAACATGTCTCCCTTTTCCGGCTGCGCCAGCAATTCCGGCTCAGACTTCAACCCGGCCTCCTTGCCGATGCGGTGCTGTTGCTCGACGCTGTCGGCCAGATCGTGGGCCATGGAGCGCAGTGATCGCGTCAGGTCTTCGATGGTCAGTGTCACGGCAAAATTCATAACCCCTCCTCCCGCGTGCGGCAGACCAGATAGCGCCCGGTCTCATCGGGGTCGTGGGCTGTCAGGATCACGAAAGCGCGCGTGCCACGGGTGAAGCGCATGCCGCTGCGCAGGCCGGGCCGTGCGCGTATCGTGATGCGGTGCGTCACGCTTTCCAGAGACTGGTCGGCACCGGCGATGCTGTCTGCCGCAACCGGTTCGACCATGCCAAAAAGTGCTGCCACTTCGACCCAGCTTTCGGTATGGCCTCCATGCGCGTCGGCCAACGGGGTCATCACTTCCAGCGACAGCTGATGGCGCAGCATGCCCGGATCAAGCAGGGCCAGCCGCATCAGAGCCGCCTCGCCACGTAGCCGCCGATCAGCCGCTCATAGCCGGGGGGATAGGAGGCGGGTTGGCTCTCGGCGCTGACTGCGCCGCGCAGTTCGTACCAGTGGGCGATGAGCAAAAGCATGGCTCGCTTCAAAAGGTCGGGCACATCCGTGCCGGCCTCGCCAAAGCCGGCGATGAAATCGATTTCGATGCCGTTCATCACACGCAATGCATCGGGCTTGTCGGTAAAGTGGATTCGGGCTGGTCGCGACAGGCTGTCGACCTGATAGCTGCCGGCAGTGACCAGCGCGGCCTCGCCATCGGCGCCATAGGCGGTGACCGAAATCACCTCCATCACTGGATGGCGCACGAGCAGAACCGTGCCGGATTCCGGCCAGCAATCCAGCACCAGCCGCCAGGCCTGGTTGATCATTGCCAGCCCTGTCGCACGCTCCACCTCCTGGCGCGCGGCGCGGACGAGGCCGGTCAAAAGCGCGTCCTCGCCTGTCTGGTCAAGCCGCAGATGCGCCTTGGCCTCAACAAGCGTCACGGGCTCTGCACCCGGTTCGACAGTGCGAAACAGAGTCATGAAATATCCTGCTTTTTCAATGTGAAAGATGGTTGTCTTCGTGCGACAGAGTCGGCATATTGCGCACTCTGTGGCTTTTCCCGCGAGGCAGAGATGACTGAAAAATCGACACTTCTTCGCGGCGCCTGTCTTTGCCGCGCCGTTGGCTTTTCGGTGAACGACGCTTTCGACTATGCGATGAACTGCCACTGCTCGAACTGCCGGCGCACCACCGGATCAGCGTTCAAGCCGATTGCTGGAATCAGGACCGCGCATCTGTCAGTCACCAAGGGTGCCGAAGCAATCATGCGTTTTGGCGAGAGCCAAAATCATGACGCCCATTGCGCGCGATGCGGCTCGCTTCTCTATTCGTCGGTACGCGATGGGGCCTATGTCCACGTGCCGCTCGGGACGCTTGATGACACGCCGTCGATCCGGCCTACGGCCCACATTTTCGTCGGATCAAAAGCCGACTGGTTCGACATCACGGACGACCTGCCGCAATTCGATGAATTTCCGGTCGGGTGAGCCGAAAGCACCCTCGCCCGACGAGCGGGCGGGGATGCTTTTTTGGGCCGCTAGCTGACGCCGTATTTCAACAGTTTTATGGCATCAAAATCCTGCACGCCGCCGCCAACGCGCTTGGTGGTGTAGAACAGCACATAGGGTTTTGCGGAGTACGGATCGCGCAGCACGCGCACGCCGGTTCGGTCCACCACCAGATAGCCGCGACCAAAATCGCCGAATGCAATTGGTGTCGCATCCGTGCCGGCATTGGGCATGTCTTCTGCTTCGACCAGACCAAAGCCCATCAGCATGGCACGGCTGCCGGGTGCTGCCGGTGGCTGCCACAGATAATTGCCATCAGCATCTTTAAGCTTGCGAATGGCGGCCTGCGTCTTGCGGTTCATGACCCAGTTGGCGTTCTGGCGATAGCCGGCCTTCAGCGCATAGACCGTGTCAATCAACACGTCCGAGGCGTTGCTGGCAGGCAACGCACCGGCAACGCCGGTGGCGATATAGCCAAGACTTCCCCAGGCCCAGGCGGTTTCCGCCACCTTCGTGTAATTCAGGAAGCCGCGCGGCTTGGCCGTGCCATCGCCATTCACGAAGGCAGCACCTTCCTGTTCAGCAAAGGCTGCCTCCACTTCGGTGGAAATCCACTGGTCGAGATCAACCACGCTGTCTTCCAGAAGCGAGGCAGTGGCAGCCGGCATCGCGTAAAGTTCCATGGTTGCGAATTGCAGTTCGGCCAGGGTAGCGCTTGCCGTTTGCGGGCGTGCTGCCGTTTCGCCCACCCAGCCAACGGCCGGGCCTGTGATGGAGAAGGGCTTTTTGAGCACGGCAGCCGAAACCTGCCTGACCGAAG
This sequence comes from Mesorhizobium sp. NBSH29, assembly GCF_015500055.1. Taxonomy (NCBI): domain Bacteria; kingdom Pseudomonadati; phylum Pseudomonadota; class Alphaproteobacteria; order Hyphomicrobiales; family Phyllobacteriaceae; genus Mesorhizobium; species Mesorhizobium sp. NBSH29. The sequence continues at coordinate 2,208,113 of NZ_CP045492.1, read as the reverse complement.
CAATGGAGCGTATGGGAGAGAGCGCTGCAAGGCGCTTGCCAATTTCTGCTTCTGTCTCTGGCGGCACCAGATAGCCGCCATCCTGCCCGGAGCCGGACGACATGGCCTTGGTGTCGAGCGCGCGCAGCAGGCGATCATCGCCATTGCGCACATAGGCTTCGAATGCCTGCTTATGCTCCAGATATTCCGCACCATTGCGCGCATCGCGGCCGAGCTGAGGGCGGGCCTTCTTGAGCGAGAGTGCGTCCATCGTACGCTTTTGTTCGTCGAGCGCCTTGTTGATGCGCTCCACCTTATCGACTGTCAGCACATCGGCGCTCATGCGCTTTTCAACACTTGCCAGCCTTTCGTCATTGGCCTGTTTGAAGGCCTCGAAGCTGGTCATGAATTCATCGAATGCATCCGGCAAGTCGAGATGACTGGCTGCCTTGATTTCAGGTGCCTTGGTTAGGGTGTTCATTCAGCAGTTTCCTTGTCTATGGATTGAGGAGACGGGTTGCGGCACGCAGCCTTTCGGCTAGAAGCGCGCCATCGGGGTGATGAGCGGCATCCCGCGCGCGCCGGAGTGCGGCAAAGCCCTTGGCGATGACCGCCCGTGCCTCGCCGCGCGTCAGCCCAGCATCCCGCGTGAGCCAATGTTCGAACTGTCGTGTGGTGGGCAATTGCCGCTCAGCCTTCACGCTTTCCACGCGCGCGCCGGGCAGCATCGGAAAGGTCACCACCGAGATTTCCCACAGATCCGCTTCCAGAATGCGGCGGAGGCCGCCCGCGACATCCTTGCGGGCACGCACCGTTTTGAAGCCTATCGACAGGCCGTCCAGCGCGCCGGCACGCATGAGTTTCAGCACTTCGGCAGCGCGCGCCACGCCCGGCGTCAATTGCCCGCGCACGAACAGGCCACGCCTGTCCTCGCGGATTTCGTGCCAGGCACCGATGGGCTGGCCGGGGTCGTGCTGGAACAGCATGCGGACGCCGGCGGCACCGCGGCGGGCGAGCGACGTGGCAAAGGCGCCGCGCTCCATCACGTCGCGGCCGAGATCGGCCTCGCCAAACAGGCTTGCATAGCCTGAAAACGCGCCATCGGCCTCGACATCCTCAACCACGAGATCGAGAAGTTTGCGCTCGCAGGTCAGCGCATTAGCAAGTTTGGTCATGGCTTGTCGGTTCCCTTTGGCAATGCACCGCGTTCAAACAGGTGGCGAAAAAAGCCAAGCGCCCACCAGGCCAGAAGACTGGCGACAGCCGATCCCATCAGCATGGTCTCGCCGCTGCCCATCTGGTCGGCGATATCGAGCCGGGCGGCCAGCTTGGCGCCGACAGCGCCGCCGAACACCAGGCCGCAGACCAACCCGGCAAAGAAGCGCAGCGCCGCCTCGCGCCGGCCATGGGGCAACACGTAAGCCAGCGACACCGCCGAACCCGCGACCGCGCCAACGCCTTTGGCCGCCCATATCCAGGCGGCTTCCGTCATGTAGGTCATTGCTTTTCCTATTTTGTTGTTTGCGTCAGGCCTGCCGCGAATAGCCGACCGCCTCGCGCTTCTCGTCATCGCTGAGGAAGTCTGCCGCGCTCACCCGCGCCCAAAGCGCGTCGCGCTCGGCGGCGAGACCCTCGATCTGGTCGGCATCGAACCACAACCGAAATTCGCCCCCGCCAAAGACCGGCCCAAGCCAGGCCGAAAACTCGCGGGCGGTGCGCGCAATCAGCGGCAGCACGGTGAGGCGGTAAAAGGCGCGGTTGGCCTCCTGATAGTTGGCATAGGTGTTGTCGCCTGGAATGCCGAGCAGCATCGGCGGCACGCCAAAGGCCAGCGCGATGTCGCGGCTGGCAGAATTTTTGGCCTCGATGAAATCCATGTCCTTGGGCGTCAGGCTCATCGCTTTCCAGTCCAGCCCGCCTTCCAGCAGAAGCGGCCGCCCGGCGCGGCTGGTGCCCGAATAGCCGTCTTCCAGCTCGCTCTTCAGCCGGTCGAACTGCTCGTCCGTCAGGTTGCCGCCTTCCTTGGGTGCATAGACCAGCGCGCCGGATGGCCGCGCCGAATTGTCGAGCAGCGCCTTGTTCCAGCGGCCGGCAGCATTGTGCGTATCCAGCGCGATCAGGGCTGCTTCAAGCGGGGCAAAACCGTAGTGGTCATCGACCGGATGATAGAGCGCCAGGTGCGCCGCACCGCCCGGCTCCAGCGCGACCTTGCGCTTGATTGTCCCGGCCCGGTATTCGAGCGCTGACGGCCAGCCCGCGCTATCTGCCACGACGCTCACGCGGTCAGGCCGCAACAGATGCAGTTCGCGTTGCGCCAGATTGGCCTCGTCGGCTGCTATCATCTCGACATAGGCATTGCCGGAGAGCAGCAGATTGCCGTACAGCGCCTCAAGGAAGGTGTTGCCGGCCTGGCGCCCGTTGGGCCGCGCCAGCAGATCGAGTGCGGGATGCCGGTCGAGCTCGCGCGCGCCTTCATAGAGCAGCCACGGCACGGCACCGGCGGCCTCGGCAATCATCCGCACCGCCCGGTGCACGACCGGATTGCGCATATAACCTTCCCGCGACAACGTCACGAAATCCCGCTTCGACCACCGCGCCTCGGCCTGCGCATGGATCGACACATAGCCATATCCACCCGCCTGCTTGCGCTCAGAAGGCACAACCGTGCGATGCCGTTTGAAGGGCCAGTTCCATTCCATGGTTTTGATCCTGTGTTGGTGAAATGCGACGAGGCATTTCCTCGCCCCGCACTGCGGGGAAAGGTGGCGCCGCGCCAGCGGCGACGGAGAGGGGCACGCGCGTGGCAGCGCGGAGCCATGACCTTAAGGCATCAAGCCCCTCTCCGCCTCGCTACGCTCAGCGGCTCTCCCCGCTTATGGGGGCGAGGAAATGCGCCGACATTCTCGGCGCTAAGCTCGCTGTCTGTGTTCTCTTCCCAGTCCGGCGTTTGTATCGCGGATTGCGTTCGCTTCATTCACCGCCTCTTGCGAGGCTTGCTTGCGGGCATGGAGCCATTGGACAACATCTGTCCAATCCCAAAGCGGGCTTTCAGTCGTTACCCGCGCGACCGGGTGGGGAAAGTCTTTCCCTCGTTCGCCTTTCGCATAGAGGCTGATGGCGGCCCGTGTCAGGTTTGCGCGCTCGGCAATTTCGGAAAGGCTGACCAGATAATCCGGCTCCACCCGCTCAACCGAAGCGCCGGTCTTCTTGACATCGGTAATTGCAGACCGAAGTGCCTGCAGAAGATTTTCAGCCTCGCGTGCGAACTGAATGATGATGGCGCCCCGCGCGACCGCAATGGTGGCATCATCGCAACCCGCCTCGAAGAAGCGATCCTCGAAATCATCCGCCTCGTGATCAAGACCGGAGGCTATGACGGTGAATTCAAACGCTTTCATGGTCGCCTCTGGTGTCAGAATGTGCGCATTTGCGACCCAGCCGCCGCAACTGATCCGCATGGTTCCTCGGCACTCTTGGTGTTGACCATATCGATACCTGACACCCTGTCGGATCGTGCTGCGAACAGACCATCCGGCCCCAGGCATGGGAGCTTCTGCCAGTCGGTCGATACGACCATCCAAGAGATTCCAATTCTGAAATCGCCGCCTCAATGTCCTTGTTCGGATGTCTGGGCCGCGCGCTCATATAAGCGTGCCCAAAATGATGCTAGTGTTAACGAATGTCAACATCGTTGGTTCCGGATGATAAAATCTAGGTGAATTTCACTTCCGCACAGCCAAAAGCTGTAGCGCAAGTAAGGCTCATCCGAAATCCCGCACCCTTGGTGCCTCCGCGTGCCGCGGCAGCAGCTCCGATATGGCCCATACCAGCGCGTCCACCCGGTCAGGCGAACGCCCGGCGGAGAGGCCGTTGGGGCCGAAATCGCACATTTCGTCTTCGAGTTCGGGAAAGCGTGCCGCGTGGCGCACTCTGTCCTGTTCGTAGAGTGCTGCCACCGGTTCGGCGCGCAGCCATTTGCCTCGGTTAGCGCGCACCTGTTTCACCCGCACCGCCTTGTCGACGGTAGCAATGACGGCGGCCACCATGTCGCCGCCCTGGTTGACTTCTGCCACCAGGCAATCGGCATCCAGCCGGTGATAGAGCGCGACCGCCACGCTTGCCCAATGTTGGGGTTTTGCGCCGCGCAACGTAGCGTCGGCCAGCACCACGGCGCGGCCTTCGCGGTCCAGTCCGGCAGCGATGATACCGCAGGCGTCGGAGTTTTTGGTCGATGTTGCCGGCGGGTCGATCGCTACCACGATGCGCCTTATTTCTCCCTTTTGTCCCGTCATCGCCGCTTCCAGCATAGCGCGCGACCACAGAGCATCGTCACGATCATCAATCAGTTCGCCATCCAGTTCCTGCCGCCCGAGCCGCGAGCCGGCATAGCGCTGGCGCACCAGCGACACAAAACCTGGGGCCAGGTTCTTGGCGTTGTCATCCGTTGGCATGCTGGTGCGCACGGTGTGTGGGTCGGCATAGAGCCGCTTCATCAGCCGCGTCGGTTTTGGCGTCGTGGTGATGATCTGGCGCGGGTTCTTGCCCAGCCGCAGGCCAAATTGCAGCATGTCGAAACAGGCCTCGTCATGTTTCCATTTGGCCAGTTCATCACACCAGGCGGCATCAAATTGCGGCCCGCGCAGGCTCTCTGGATCTTCCGACGAAAACATCTGCGCCACAGCACCATTGGCCCAGATCAACCTGCGGCGGCTGGGCTCGAAACGCACCCTGTGGCCGCGCGCGGTGGCCAATATGCCGGACGGCCCCTCCACCATCACGTCGCGCACATCGGCCAGTGTCTCGCCAATCAGCGCGATGTGGCGGTGGCGCTGGTTGGGCCGCGTGAAGGGCGGCTGCCCGCGCACCATGGCGTGCACCCATTCGGCACCGAGCCGCGTTTTGCCCGAGCCGCGCCCGCCGGTCACCAGCCAGATGGGCGGGTGGCCGAGAAGCAGCGGATACTGCTTCAGGCGTGCGCTGTGCAGCCAGGCGCTGCGCAGTTCAATGGCTCCGTGCAGCCCCAGATTTTTCCGTGACCATCTGTGCTGCGAGATCGTGAGCGAGCTCAATGATCCGTTCATTGACGCGTTCGAGTAGGCCCGCCATTTGCTCATCCTCTTGAACCTGATCCTCCCGGGCGACCTCTGCAGGCCGCATGATTTCTTCAACCTTCTCCAGATTGCGCACCATGGCGGTTATGCCATCAATCTGCGCCTTATCTATCTTGCCGCCGGCAAGCAATTCGTGGCCGAGCTTTTCCAGATGGCCGAGCAGCAGCGCGCACAGGCTGCGCAGCCGCAAACCATCATCGCCGCGCGTCATCGTGCGCAAAGCCCAGTTTTCCGTGACAGCCTGCCTCTGCAAAAGCCGCAGGGAGCGTCCGCTCACCTCCGCCAATATAGCCAATGTCGGCCGCGCCCCCTCTGCCAGCGCACGCAAAGCAGTACTGCGCGCCAGCGGTTTGCTGTGCAGCATTTTTCTGTTCCTGAATTTTTGGAGGATCGTTGAAGGATGCGTCCGAAAACGCACCGATAAGCCCGCCCCTCAGGAGCCGGCTGCGCAGTCATTCACACTTTTCGGACGATGACTGAAAGATGCCAGACAACCGTCACGGTGTCAAGGACTTTTTTCCTATTGCACTGACAAGGCTATTAGGTTTGGCGCAAAAGGGGCAGACGCTATCAAACTCGACAGCTCAAACTCAGGACGTGGACAACGCCCGCGGTGAAACCCGTTACGCCTAAGCAAAAGGCAGCTAGTCTCACGGCGATTCGAAATATAGAGGAATCTCTGTGACCATTGATCCAAAATCTGTCGGCGTAATGGTGAACCGAAGGCTTTGCTTAACCGATGCCATAACGCATGAAGGCGAAGTGTTTTTTGTTCTGCTCTGGTTCTCAAATAAGAGCGAAGGGCAAAAACGGCCAGAATACGTAATTCATCAGTCGAAAGTTCGCCATCAAGACATTGGGGTTGGCGGACGCCCATGCCGCTATATGATAAGCGACCCACTTCCAGCATCGCTGTTTGACGGTACTGCTTCACGGCAAGAACGCAGACAGTTTGGAGTTCGAAGAGGACCGGATGTAACGTATCCGCTGGAGACCAAGCCGCATTAGCTTTCTCCTTTGCTCATCGTGTTCTTTTTTCGGCTGGTTCTCATGTGGCTTAGGCAGCGTTTTCCGCATCCGCTTTGGCGTGTCGTTGAACGCCTTCTCATCGTCGGATTCGGCTTTTAGGTCTTCTACACGGACGTTATCCCCAGCAAGCCCGTGTCTGAGATTCCGTGCAGTTACTTTCCACCGACCATGATCCGTAGTAGCGCGTTCAGCCCCGATCCACACCCAAAATCGCCTCGATCCTTCCCACCCCTTCCCACATCAACGCACTGTTCGCCTTGCCTTGAGAGGCAGCATTTCGCGCGAGCCAGTCCAGCGTCCGGAACTGGTAGGATTGGATGACGCCGGTCAGGTATACGCCGCGCGGGATGGCTACTTCGAACTTGCCGCCGGTGGCGGTGTTGGTAATCGGGCAGACGGCGGCCAGCCTGTTCGGTGCCTGATTGCGGCGTAAAATCCATCCAGATGAAGCACTCCACAACTCCCCACCTCTTGTTAGCTACAGCTAAATCGCTAAATAGAACCCATACCGAAGGGACTTGCGGTGTCTGCCCTCAATTTGCCATCGACCATGGCGCATGATGGCGGTGGGGAATTGGGATGGAAGCGGCGAACGAGCCTGGAACAAGACGAAAGAGCCCCCGTGCTGGCCGCCTTCTGGCGATCGATGCGTGGATCGATTCTGCGCTTTATGAGGCAAGCTTCAAAGCTTCCGAAATCTGGGAAAACCTCACCATCTTCTTCCGGCGCTTTCGCGTCTCCGGCTGGCGGCGCGGTGTCTTCGAAATTTTGAGCGAGGGTTTTACGCTTGGCACCGTTGGTGCCATCCTGCTTCTGGCGCTCGCCATTCCCGCCTTTGACGAAACCACCGGCGACTGGAAAAGCCAGGGCGATTTTGCAGTTACCTTCACCGACCGCTATGGCAATGAGATCGGCCAACGCGGCATCATCCAGCGCGATTCCGTGCCGATTGACGACATGCCTGATCATGTCATCCAGGCTGTGCTCGCCACCGAGGACCGGCGCTTCTTCAGCCATTTCGGCATTGATTTTCTCGGCCTGTTCCGCGCCATGCAGGAAAACATGCGCGCCAATTCCGTGGTGCAGGGCGGCTCCACCATCACCCAGCAGCTGGCCAAAAACCTGTTTTTGACGAACGAGCGCACGGTTGAGCGCAAGGTCAAGGAAGCCTTCCTGTCGCTGTGGCTGGAGATGAACCTTTCCAAAAAAGAGATTTTGCAGCTCTATCTGGACCGCGCCTATATGGGCGGCGGCACTTTTGGCATCACGGCTGCGGCGGATTTCTATTTCGGCAAGGGCGTCAAGGATCTGTCCCTGCCCGAAGCTGCCATGCTTGCCGGCCTGTTCAAGGCGCCGGCCAAATATGCGCCGCATATCAACCTGCCGGCAGCACGCGCGCGCGCCAACGAGGTTTTGACCAATATGGTGCAGGGCGGCTACGCCACCGAGGGCCAGGTGCTGTCGGCCAGGCTGCATCCGGCCAGCGTAGTCGACCGCGGCGATGTGAAAAGTCCGGATTATTTCCTCGATTTTGCGTTCGAGGAAGCCAAGCGCATGGCCCAGAAATCGGGCATCCATTCGATGGTGGCACGCACCACCATCGACATGAATATCCAGCAGGCCGCTGAAGAAGCGATGGAATTTCACCTGCGCCAGTTTGGCAAGCAATACCGCGTCACCGAGGGTGCCATGGTGGTACTCGACAACAATGGCGCGGTGCGCGCGGTTGTCGGCGGGCGCGATTATGGCACCAGCCAGTTCAACCGAGCCACCCGCGCGCTGCGCCAGGCCGGTTCGTCGTTCAAGCCCTATGTCTACGCCGCCGCCATGGAGCACGGGCTGACGCCCGAGACGGCGATCTCCGACGGACCCATCTCATGGGGTTCGTGGTCGCCAAAAAACTATGGCCGTTCATTTTCGGGCCGCACCACGCTGACAACGGCGCTGGTCAAATCCATCAACACGGTGCCCGTGCGGCTGGCCAAGGATTATCTTACCACCGCGCCGATCAAGGCCTTGACCGAGGCGATGGGTGTGGAATCGCCGATCAGCCCGCACAAGACCATGGTGCTTGGCACATCGGGCATGACCGTGATGGATCAGGCGACCGGCTATAGCGTGTTTGCCAATGGCGGACTTGCCGGTACGCGCCACGCCATCAACCAGCTGGTCTCGCATCAGGGTGAGGTGGTGTTTGATTATGAGCGCGACGCCGAGAAGCCGCACCGGGTGCTCACCGAAAAGTCCGCAGCCGAGATGAACTCCATGCTGGTACAGGTGCCCGAATGGGGCACGGCGCGCAGGGCCGCCCTGCCCTACATCCGGTCCGCGGGCAAGACCGGCACCACGCAGAGCTACCGCGATGCCTGGTATGTCGGCTTCACCGGCAATTACACGGCGGCTGTTTGGATGGGCAATGATGATTTCAGCCCCACCAACAACATGACCGGCGGGTCGCTTCCGGCCATGACCTGGCAACGGCTGATGACCTATGCGCACCAGAATGTGGAGCTGAAACCCATCCCCGGGCTTGAACAGCCGTTTGTCGACCCTGCTTTGATCGCCAAGGCACAGGCCGAGGCGGCCAAAAACCCGGTCGAGGCGAGCGCGCCCGTGTTCGAGCGACCGGCACTTCTGTCGGCAGCGACATCGCGGGTGCTGAAGGAGATCAGCGAGACATTCCGTAACGCACAGCCGATCACCTTCCCGCCGCGGCCTGAAGCGCTATCGGCGCTCGAGCAGCCACCCCTTCGCTAGAGAGCCAAGCCTTGCCTGCCTCTGCCCCGCAGGCTATGGCATGGCCAGACCCTCCCCCGCCCGGCTAAACATGTTTTTTCGAACCATCTTCCTTATTGCCCTTGTGCTGGCCATCGCCGTTGGCGGCGGGGCGGCTAGCGTCTGGTATGCGCTGAAAGCGCCAGAAGGGTTTGGCGCGTTGCGGGCCGGGCCGTGGACAGCCTTTCCAGATCTCGGCACGCCGCAAGCCGAACCCTATTCCAAAGCGCGCACGGCCCGCGATGGCATTTTGACGCTTGGCCGGGCGGAAGGGCTCTCCTTCACCGCACAGACCGACAGCGCCGGCGCGCCGCTTGATCTGAGGTGCATCTACCAGATCACCGGCGATACCCCGGCTGCACGCTTCTGGACGCTCTATGCCGCCAACGCTGCGCTCACCCCGCTGGCCAGCGGGCATCAGCGCCCGGCAGCGCTGCACTCGATGCAATTGTTGCGGCAGCCAGACAATTCGATGGTCATCACGGCTGGCCGCCCGGCCGCACCCGGCAACTGGTTGCCGGTCACCGGCACGGGCCCCTTCGCCCTCGTGCTGACGCTCTACGACACGCCGGCCGCTAGCAGCGCGGAGACGCGCGAGACGGATTTGCCGCGCATTGAGCGGGGGTTTTGCGCCGATGCTTAAACGCCTCGCCTATGCCATCGCCGTCGGCCTGGTTGGCGCCGGCATTGTTCACATCACCATCTTGATGATGCTGCCGACCTTTTCAGCGCGCGATGCGTGGTCGCGCCTGGCAACGCTTGGTGACTTGTATGAGGCAGAGCGGGTCGTCGCGGGCGGGCCGGTCATGGTTCAGCCAGCCGATCCCTTCTTCCTCACTGTCGCCTGCCGGTTTGATCTGCACGATGGCATCGCTCACCTGACCGCCGATGGCAGCCTGCCGTTCTGGTCCGCGTCCATCTACGACCGGCATGGCCAAAACATCTATTCCTTCAACGACCGCACGACGAGCGACAACGCGCTCGATTTCGTTATCGCCGCCCCACTGCAGATGATCGAGCTGCGCAAGAACCTGCCGGCTGATCTCGAAACAGCCGTGTTTGTCGAGGCTGATATCGACGAAGGCATCGTGATGGTGCGCGCTTTCGCCCCCGACCCAAGTATTCGACCGGGCGTGGAAGCCACACTCGACGGGTTAACCTGCGTCGCGGAATAAGCGGCGACAGAATTGCCAACCGCTGTGCGCGATCAGATCGCCGTGGGCTGGCGGGCCACGATTTCGCGGATCGACACAATGGTTCGAAAACCCTTCACGTTCACGTCCGAGTGAAAGATGTCATCTGCGAAAGCGGAATAGGCTTCCATGTTGCGCAGCCCGAGATGCAGGATGAAATCAACCTCGCCGGTCACATACCACGCCTGCCTGACTTCCGGGCGGCGGCGAATTTTGGCCACGAACGCCTCCAGGTCGAAGGCGCGTTCCCGTTCCAGCGAAACCAGAACATGGATGGACAGGGTTTCGCCGGCCAGCGCCGGGTCGATGACCGCCTGATCTGCAATGATGATACCGTCCTTGCGCAAGCGCCTGAGGCGTCGCAGGACCGCGCTTTCCGAGAGACCGACACGTTCGGCCAGGACACGCGCAGGTGTCAGATTGTCCCGTTGGACAAGCGCCAGTAGAGCGCGATCAAAGGCATCTGTTTTGGAGATATCCACCATCTTTTCCCATCCTATGACTGAAACAGGCGCTCCAGAAACATATTTAGCCGGATTTGTCGTTTTGTCGCGCGCTAATATGAACGGGGGAGATTTGATGAACATCGCATTCGACCACGCTTCTATCCGCTCGGAACTGAATGCCCTCTCGCAAGGATACACCCCCTCACCGTTGCTCGATCTGCCGCAGCTTGCCGCGCGTCTGGGCATTGCCAGGCTTCATGCCAAGGATGAGAGCCAGCGGCCGCTGGGCAGCTTCAAATCTCTTGGCGGCACCCTTGCCAGCCTGCGTGCAGCACAGCGCGCCACCCTTTCAAATGCCACGCCACCCTCCATGCTTGTCTGCGCGAGCGACGGCAATCACGGGCTGGCTGTTGCATCGGCGGGACGGCATCTTGGGCTGCGGGCAATCGTCTATCTACACGCCGATGTGTCTGCCGAGCGCGAGGCGCGCATTCGCAACGCTGGTGGAGAAACCATCCGCATCCATGGCACCTATGATGATTGCGTCGATCACGCACGGCAGGCTGCGCAGGAAACTCCAGGCGCGCTTTTGATTGCTGATACGAGCGAGGCGGTTGATGACGCTGTCATCCACGACATCATGACCGGGTACAGCATTATCGCCGGCGAGGTCCGCGACCAGTTCGCCGCGATGAAATGTGCCAAACCCACGCACCTCTTCATCCAGGCTGGCGTTGGCGGGCTGGCGGCTGCCATGGCGGCTGGCCTTGAGGAATGGCTGGAGGCGCCTGCCCGTGTAATCGTGGTCGAGCCGGCACTTGCAGCCTGCGTGGAGGCCGGACTGGCACACGGCAAACCCATCCGCGTTCCCGGCACATTGGAAACATGCGCGACCATGCTGTCTTGCGGCGAGGCTAGTGCGCCGGCGCTTGCTTTGCTGCTCAAACATGCGGCAACTGCAATGGCAGTCTCCGAGGATGCGCTGGAACAGGCGCCCGATATCCTGCGTACAACCGGAGGGCCGCCCAGCACGCCTTCCGGCTGCGCAGGGCTTGCGGGGCTGTCAGAAGCCGTCAACACTCCTTCGCTTCGGCAGCGGTTTGGGCTTGGCCCAAACAGCCGTGCACTTCTGGTCGTTAGCGAAGGGCTCTGAAATCACGCCTACTCAATAAACAACGTCAGGGAGGACGATTTATGAAGAAAACAACACTAGCACTCGCCGGGCTTGCCAGCCTGCTATTTCTGTCGACGGCGAATGCCGGAGAGACGCTCGACCGCGTGACCAAGAACGGCGCAATGGTGGTGGCAACCAATGCCAGCTGGCCTCCGCAAAGCTCGATTGACGATTCCGGAAAACTTGTCGGCTACGACATCGACGTGTCCACCGAAGTTGCCAAGCGGCTCGGCGTCACGATTAAGCACGAGACACCGGAATGGGCGATCATGACCGGTGGCCACTGGCAGGGTCGCTACGATCTTGGCGTTGCCTCTGTCACCCCCACCAAGGCGCGCGCCAATGTTATCGATTTTGTCGGCGTCTATTATTACAGCGCCTATGTGTATGTGGTGCACAAGGATTCCGACGCCAAAACCGTTGCGGATCTGGACGGCAAGGTGATCGGCGTCGAAACGGCAACCACGTCGGAAGATTTCATCAATCGCAAGCTTGAGATTGATGCGCCCGGCCTGCCGCCCATCGAATATAAGGTCACACCCGGCGAAGTGCGCACCTATGCCAACTCCATGCTGCCTTTCGACGATCTGCGTCTTGGTGCGGGCGTCCGTATCGACGCCGTGATCGCACCGGTGCAGACCGCTGAAAACGCCATCAAGAACGGCTATCCGCTGCGCATCATCGAAGGCGAGTTCGCCTTCAAGGAGCCGCTGGTCATCATCGCTGACAAGGGCGATGCCGAGTGGACTGCAAAGGTCTCCGGCATCCTCGACGAGATGAAGGCCGATGGCACGCTCAGCACTCTGACCGAAAAGTGGTACGGCAAGGATTACAGCGCCAAGTAGGACTGTTTCCAAAAACCCGCCATGTCGCGCATCAGCGCGGCATGGTCCACCCACCAGGAAGCCGTCTGCATGCCCTATATCGACACCTATTATTCCCGCACCCTTTCCGAGCGGAGCGAGCGCCCGGCGCTCACCGGCACTACCGAATGCGACACATGCATCATTGGTGGCGGTCTGGCAGGGTTGACTGCCGCTCTTCATCTGGCCCGCGCCGGGCAGAAAGTGGTCATCCTCGAATCACAAGCCGTTGGCTGGGGTGCGTCAGGGCGCAATGGCGGATTTGTCAGCCCCGGTTATGCGCTGGGGCGCGATCCAATCGCAGCCACAGTGGGGCCTGATGCTGCCGACACCCTGCACGCATTGTCGATCGAAGGCATGCGGCTGGTGCGCCAGACCATTGATGATCTGAAGATTGCAGCCTCGCCGCGCCACGGCATTCTCAGCACCCTGCGGTATAATGCGCCGGATCAATTGCATCAGTACGCCGACATCATGGCGCGAAAGTTCGATTACCCTCTGGAATTCCTGGACCGCGATGCATTGCGCGCCGTTCTGCGTTCGCGCAAATATTATCAGGGATTGCGCGACGCACAGGCCTTCCATTTCCACCCACTGCATTATGTACGCGGCGTCGCAAAAGAGATCGAGCGGCTGGGCGGCAGCATTTACGAGCAGAGCCCGGCAACGCAGATCGACACCGACAAGGCGGCCAAACGTGTCACCACGGCGAACGGTCGTGTAGTGGCCAAATCGATCGTTTTGGCCACCGGCGGCTATACCGGCACCCTGTCGCCGCAACTTGCGCGCAGTTTCCTGCCCATTGCCACCTATGTGCTTTTGACTGAAAGCGCGCCAGACCTGATCGCCACCGCAGTCGCCACGCGCGATGCCGTCGGCGACAATCGGCGCGCTGGCGATTATTACCGGCTTGTGGATGACGGAGCGCGGCTTTTATGGGGTGGGCGTATCACCACACGCGCCGCATCCACAGCCGCACTGGCATCCGAACTGCGCAACGAAATGGTGCGGACCTATCCGCAACTGGCATCGCTCAAGGTCGATCTCGCCTGGTCAGGCCAGATGTCCTACGCGCGCCATCGCATGCCCCAGATTGGTCGGCTGAAGCCCGGTGTCTGGTACTGCACCGCCTTTGGCGGTCATGGCATGAACACCACTGCCATCGGCGGCAGGCTGGTGGCCGAAGACATTACCGGGCAAAGCAACCGCATCAGGGCGTTCGAGCCGTTCGGCCTCACCTGGACCGCGGGTCCCATCGGGCTTGCTGTGGCGCAATCCACTTTCTGGAAGCTGCAGGCACAAGACTGGTGGCAGGAGCGCCGTGCAGCCCAAAGCGAGTTGACGCCATGATGGCTCTAGGCAAACTGTTTCTAAACCACCCAACCCTGGTCGGCAGGCTTGGCGTGGCGTTGATCATTGGCATCCTGGCTGCCATTCTCTACGGGGCGGGTGCCGGAGGCAGCATCGTTTCCGGGGTTTTTGGCGAACAGAGCGCCGCAAGCCCGATCGCACATACTGTCGTGGCACTTGTTATCGCACTGATGATTGCCGTTGCATGGCATCTGGTCAGCAAGTTGCCGCGCCGACAGCAGATTATTATCAGCTGGCTTACACTGTTCGTGCTGCTGCTGCTGTTTTTCTATTCCTTCGATCTGAGCTTCGCCTTCATCGCCAAGAAGATCGGTTTTCTGGTGTCGCGCGGCGTTGTCACGACGCTCTACATTTCAGTGATGGCAATTGTCATTGCAACAGCGATAGCCCTTGTCGGGGCCATCGCAAAACTCTCCAGCAGCGGGCTGATCTACGGGTTTGCATCGTTCTACACATCGCTGTTTCGCGGTCTTCCCCTGCTGATGCAGATCTACATCATCTATCTCGGCCTGCCGCAGTTCGGCTTCGTCATCGGGGCTATTCCGGCCGGTGTGATCGCGCTGTCGCTCTGCTACGGCGCTTACATGACGGAAATCTTCCGGGCTGGCATTGAGAGCATTTCGAAAGGCCAATGGGAGGGCGCCACTGCGCTTGGGCTTGGCCGTGGCCAGACCATGTGGCTGGTAATCCTGCCTCAGGCCATGCGGGTGATCATTCCGCCAACGGGAAACCAGTTCATCTCGATGCTGAAAGACTCGTCGCTGGTCTCTGTCGTCGGGGTCTGGGAGATCATGTATCTCGCCCGCACGCTCGGTCAGACGGAATTCCGTCACATCGAGATGCTGATCACGGCGGCGATGATTTACTGGATTCTGTCGATCGGACTGGAAATCGTGCAGTCGCGCATCGAAGCCCATTACGGGCGCTCGCTGCGCCGCTGATCGGGAGCTTTTGCCTGTGCGATAGCGCCAACCGGGCGCTATCGTCTGCAAGAGGTTGTTTAACCCAACAACCGGTTCGCTGCGGTATCGGTCATTGCTTCGGCCAGGGTGAGGCCCCACTGGCTTTTGCAATAGGCGCGGAAATCGAAGCACGGCAGACCCGGACAGACCTCGAATTCGATGAGGTGGACTGTATCGTCGGCTTCGAGGCGAAGATCGTAGGAAAACACGTCGCGTAGGCCAAGTTTTTCCATCAGCGCCACGCCGATGGCTTCGATATGTTTTGCAGCTTGCGGCCTTGTGGCGGCGATCTGCGCCAGCGCCGGTTCAAAATAGGCGCCTGCCGACCGCGCCTGCGCGCGTGTCTCGCCATAGAGGGCGAGGCTGTCTTCCATAGTCTGGAAATCACCGCCGGCATCGACAAAGACCGAGCCGATATCGCGCGCGTCGGCGGCAGGCGAGACGGCCAGAAAGCTCGCCCTGGCATTTTGGCCGGCGACATAGGGCTGGACGATGGCATCATCGCCATAAGCGGCAAAGATGCGGCGGCTCAGCGCCAGCGCCTGCTCCTCGGTCGTACAGCGCGAATCCTTCCAGATGCCGATCTTTGCGCCGAGCCGGTTCGGCTTGACGAAATAGCCAGATGGCGATGCCGGCGCCGGCGCCAGCCAGACGCCATCGCGGGCAAGTCCGCCGGCGGGCACTGGCAGGCCGAGTGCTGCAAGCACCGCGCCGGCGCGAAACTTGTCCTGGCAGAGTGCAAACAGGCTGTCGTCTGAACCGATTGCCGCAACGCCGCCGAGCCGTGCCAGAGCGGGTGCTGCGCTGCCGCGAAAATAGGCGATACCATCGGTCAGCGTCCACACAATGGCGTGGGCGGGGTCGGTCGCGCCCAGCACCGATGCGGCCCTGTCCAATTCTACCGGGCGAAAGACGATCCCCCGCGCCGCGCAAGCATCGCTTATGGCGTCAAATTCGAGCGCCAGATCGGTCGACTGGGCCAGATAGGAAGCAATTTCACCCGCCCGCGCCCTGGCCATGCCGGCTGCGACCAGCCGCGCGAGGCAGGCTGCCTCAGGCTCATAGACCAGAATGAGTTCGTGCGTCGGCATTCGTCCGTTCCCGTTACGCAATGGGTGCGGACACAGTCGCATGCGCAGAGGCTGCGACTTTAGAGAAATCGACCTTTTTCGACAACCCGGCGCTATAGCCCTGCTTTCAGGAACAGGCTGCGTCCCAGGCGGCGGCGGCGGCGATTGCCTTGTTACCGACTTCCGCCGCGGTCATGCCCGGCTTGTAGAGGCTGGAACCCAACCCGAAGGTTTTGACGCCGATCCTGGCGAAGTCGGCAAAGTCGGCATCCGAGACGCCGCCCACTGCACCCACGATAGTGCCTGCCGGCAGCACCGCGCAGATGGCGGAAATACCCTTTGGCCCAAGCGCACTCGCCGGGAAAAATTTCAGCGCTGAGGCGCCGAGTGCCAGTGCACGGAACGCTTCGGTCGGGGTGAAGACGCCTGGCATCGTCACCATGGCGTGGTTTTTGGCGCGCGCCATCACATCGGCATCGATGTTGGGGCTGACCAGAAGCTTTCCGCCCGCGCGTGCCAGATCGTCCACCTGCTGGGCACTCAGCACCGTGCCAGCGCCCACCAGCGCAGTTTCAGGCAAGGCATTCACGATTGCCTCGATGGACCGGAACGGATCGGGCGAATTCAGCGGCACTTCAATCGCCTCGATGCCGGCCTCGAAGATGGCTTTGGCGATATCCACTGCCTCATGCGGCGCAACGCCACGCAGGATTGCCACCAGGTTGCGCTGCAGATGCGGAAATGGCTTCGTGGGCTCAACGCTCATGGGTTCATTCCTTCGACGGCAAAAAAGTTTCGGCGCGCTGCTTCCAGTAGCCCGGCGCGAACCGCCAGATCAGCATCCGTGATCGCGCATTCATATCCGGCACCAGCGACTGCTTCGGCATAGAGATCGGCAAGGCGCCCGGAGGCGACCAGTACAATCTTCTGGCCGCGCGCGAGACCGAAGGAGGCGCTCGCAGCGCCGATTTCGGTGCCAATCAACAGGCCGGAAAGTGCGGCCGCTGCCTCCTCCGGCTTCATTCCAGCCAGCAACGTCGAAGCGCGGATGCGGAACAAGCGAGCCGTCATCGCCGCCGGGTCAGCCAGTGCCTCGCCCAGCCATTTTTTGAACGTCGGATTGTCGGCTGTGACGGGTACAGCGTCCGGCCCGACTGCATGGCGCAGGATCGACTGCTTGGTCAGCACCGAAAACAGTTCTCCGGTCATGAAGGTGGCAAAGCGGGTCACCGCACCATTGTCCACCGCCACCCATTTGGAGTGGGTGCCCGGCATGCAGACGGTGTGGCTGCCGGAAGCATGAAGTGCGGCGACACCGGCAAGCTGGGTCTCCTCACCGCGCATGACATCGGGTGCGCCGTCGATGGTCTGCGCGATACCCGGCACAATGCGCACATCGCGGGCAAGGCCGGGCACTGGCAGCGCCTGACCCAGAACATCGCGCAGCGGCGTTGGCACAAAGGCATAGGGCGCTTCCACCCAGCCTTGCCGCGCGCCGGCCATGCCGCAGACAATCACCGGCGTTGCGGCATCGGCGCCCATATCGGCCAGATGTTTTTCCAACACTGCCGAAAAGCCGCCTGCCCCGACATTCAACAGCCCCTCGGCGCTGCGTCGCTCGGCCAGCACCGTGCCTTTAGCGTCCATCAGCCAGATTCTGAGATGCGATGTGCCCCAGTCGGCAGCAGCGAAGTTGCGGTCCATCACAGATATCCGGCGTCAATGATCAGGGTTTGTGCGGTCAGCATGCGCGAACAGTCTGAAGCGAGGTAAAGACAGGTGCCCACCATGTCATCAGGCTGCATCGGCTGCCTGATGCACTGTTTGGCGATATGCGCCGAGAGTGCTTCTTCGGTTGCCCATAATTTCTGCTGGCGCTCCGTCATCACCCATCCCGGCGCCACCGCATTGACGCGGATTCCATAGGGTCCAAGGTTGCCGGCCAGCCCCTTTGTCAGACCGATAATGCCGGCTTTGGCGGTGGTGTAAGACGGCATGTCTGGATGGTTGATCAGGAAGGATGTCGAGGTGAAGTTGATGATCGATCCCTTGCCCACCGCTTTCATTCCGGGCGCCACAGCCTGCGCCGCAAAGAATTGAGGGCGCAGGTTGATCGCCTGGTTGTTGTCCCAGAATTCGACGGTGACATCTTCCACCGCATGGCGGGTGTCGAGGGCGGCGTTGTTGATCAGCACCGTGACGGACCCGTGCGCTGCTTCTGCTTGCGCAGCGGCCTCACGCAGCGCCTCGATGTCGCGCAGGTCGGTCTCCAGGTAGACCGGGCGGTGGCCTGTTGTTTTCGCGACGTGGTCGCACAGAGCCATGCCCGGGTCGGTCGCGATGTCGATGAAGGCCACTTTCGCGCCCTGCAGGGCAAAGCCTTCGGTGAGTGCTGCGCCGATGCCAGAACCGCCGCCGGTAATCAGCACCGACGCGCCGTCGAGATCCGGAAATTTCGCCGATGGCATCATGTCGTGTCCCCCTGCCGCAACTGTCGCGCGACAGCGACTTGACTATTCCGAGCGGAGGCCGGCTGCAAGCCGTGGCAGGTGATTTACGATGGAGGCCACTCGCCTCAATGGCGCGATGAGCCAGGTTTTGGGGCCGCGCCCCTGCGCGGTGCTGCGCCCGGATTGGCCTCGCATGGAGCTGGTGCTGCGTCGGCACGCTCATAGCGGACGCCTGGAAATATGATGACGGAGGCTGCCAGACCTGACTGCCTTGGACCGGATTTTGCCGCTGGCCGCGGCACGAACGAGACTATGCTGCCCATGACTTCGCGCTTTCCCTGTCTGTTAGACTGGAGCAGTACGCAACGCCTCCGACATGATTACGCGCAGCAGAGAGTTAACAGCTTGCTAACGCATCGGCGCTAAGTTTAGCCAATGTACCGGCAGCCAGCATGGGTGAAATGCGTGCCAGACCGGTCAGTGTGCAACCTTGTTTCAGGCGTATCTGGTACCCGTGTCCGATTTCAGGAACATCGTCATCAACGGCGACACCGAAAAAGCCGACCGGCTGTTTCGGGCAGCCGTCTCGGCATTCTGCTCGCTGGTGCGCCCATCGCGGCGTGAAATAGCCCAACTGGAAGATCTGGCGCTGCCGCTGTTCGGCACCGTGTCAGTGGAATCCAAACGCTATGTCGCTGCCGCGCTCTCCGAATGCGCCAACCCGCCCCCTGCACTGGTGTTGCGACTGGCCAATGAGAGCGTCGATATTGCAGCGCCATTGCTCATCCGCTCCACCGCGTTAAACAATATCGACCTTATTTCCCTGATCGGTCGGCATGGACTTGCGCATGCGCGTGCCATCGCGCGACGACCCGGGCTCGACCGCACCATCGCCGATCTGGCGCGCGCACTGGCGGCAGCTTCCAGTTCGACGCTTTCTTATGAAACGCCGCAAGCCGCCGAAAAAACGGCTAACGATGACCGGGGACCTTCGGAAGTCGAGCGCACCCGTGCCAGACTGCGCGCGCTGATGCGCACGACCGAGCCCCTGCCTACCGGTCAGGATGCGACGCTTTATGGTCGCTTGCTTGACGCTGCGCTTGAGGGAAATCGCGACGCGGCGCAGAGTTTGCTCAGCGGTGAGCTAAATATTTCGCAGACGCTTGCGCGCGCCGTAATCGACGGCGACATGGCCGATCTCGTTGCCGGACTTGCCGCGCTCCAGCTCGCCGTTTCCCAGGCTTTCCTCATCGCCACGCTGCTGTGCCCCGAACTGGTGCGCGGCATCGCTGCGACACGCGCGTTCCTCGACCAGTATCAGCGCTCCGGGCCCGAAGCGGCCCGCCTCTGGCTTTCAGAGCGCGACAGCGAAATTCCCAGGGTGGTGCCGCTACGCACCACGCGCTAGGGCGGAGCCCTAACCGCTCACCAACGGAAACAGCTCTTCCACCGCTGTACGTCCGGCTTCTATCTCGACAACCCAGATATCGCTGTCGAAGCGCTTTTCCTTATCCAGCCGCGCTTCGGCCTCGGTGTCGTCGATGGTGGAGAGAAGTTCGGAGAAGCGGCGCTCGTCGATGATGTCGATGCCATATTCCGTTTGAGCCGCCGGGCCGAACAGGCGCACCGTCCCCATCCGGTCTCTGGCGATAATGAACACCGCGCCCGCCTCGGTCGCGCCGCGCTTGACGATTGCTGCAAAGCCGCCATCGCCGAACACACGGCGGATGAGGGCTGAAACCCAGAAGTCGGTGGTCAGGCGCATGGAAATCCGGCTTTTGTCATGATGCCGGCTTTATCACCCGGACGTGAGGAGCGGAAGCCGCTCAGCCGGTCAGGCCAATCTCGCGCATCTTGAAATAGAGCTGCTCGTCGGGCTCACCGGTCACTGGCAGATCGAACAGCGACTGGAATTCGCGGATTGCGTTGCGTGTTCTCGAACCGACGACCCCGTCAATCTCGATCCCGTCATTGCCGAAAGCCTTGAGTCCGGCCTGAACCTTGGTCACCAGCACGTCCGGGTTAGTCGGAGCTGATGCTTGCACCACCGCTGCGGGGGTCGGTGCGATGCCGGATGTCGTCGGACGGGTGCCGAGCTGCGTCAGCAACTCATCGTCGATTGTCTCAACCGCGGGAAGCCCGACCTTCTTGCGGTAATTCAGGATCGCTTCGCGCGTTGCAGGACCATTCAGGCCGTCGACGGTGCCGGTATAAAATCCGAGATCACGCAAGATACCCTGCACCTGTTCCAGAACAGGATCTGGTCGTACCTGCGGCACAAGTTCGGCGGGACGCTCGAAGCGGATGGTGGTCTGGGCACGCGTATCGGTGGCGGCGTTGGTGCGCAGCGCTGGCGCGACATAATTTGTGTCCAGGTTACGCGTGGCGAAAAACGCGTTGGCGTGGAAATGCGGCTGGTACCACAGCGCGTTGGCCGAGACGAAAGATAGTGCCACCAGAAAGGCGGTGGTGCCGGCCACCGGTGTCGGATTGCGGGCTATCACGCCGCCGACGCTGCTACCCAGGGCCAGCGCCGTCGACAGCACCCGCTCGCTGATGGCGGGCTTTCTAGCCCGTTTTGCGGAGCGCGCCATCGGCATCCTCGCTATTTACTGTGATCACTTCTTTGGCACTTGCTGTGCCTGCGACATCCTCTTTCGCAGCTGGTCCCGCTATCGGCAGGCTGATCGTCACCGTCGTGCCCTCACCGGGTGCGCTTTCGATCATCATCGTGCCATCGTGCAGGGCCACCAGTCCCTTGACCAGAGAAAGCCCAAGGCCGGTGCCTTCAAACTGACGCGTATATTCGTTCTGAACCTGCATGAAGGGTGTGCCAAGGCGTTCCAGATCGTCGCTGCCGATACCAATGCCTGTATCACTAACCCAGAAGTGCAATCGCGAACCTACCGGTTTTGCGCCGATGGCGACGGCGCCACCCTTGGGCGTGAACTTGATGGCGTTGGACACAAGATTGATCAGGATCTGCTGCACGGCACGGCGGTCGCCGTTGATCTCGGCAGAGTTCGAGCCGATATCCATGTCGATGACGATATCCTTGGCTGTGGCCTGAAACTCCATCATCGAGTGGCACATCTCGGCCGCATCGGAAAAGCGGAACGGCTCGATGTCCACGGCATAGGTGCCCGATTCGATCTTGGATACGTCGAGGATGGAATTGACCACCGCAAGAAGATGCTCGCCCGAATCCTTGACCAGGCCGATATATTCCTTCTGCCGCGGATCGCCGAACGGTCCGCACATCTCGTGCACCAGCATATCGGAAAAGCCGATGATGGCGTTGAGGGGCGTGCGCAGTTCGTGGCTGACGGCTGCCAGGAATTTTCCTTTGGTCACTTCGCTGCTGGCTGCTGCCTCGTTGGCGACCGTAACCTTGTGGCGCAGTTCCACCAGTTCGCCGTTGGAGCGCAGCAACCCGATCAGGCTGCCATCTGTAGCGCCTGAGCTGGCCAGATCGATGGTAAAGGGCTGGTAGTTGCCGCCGCGCTGGTCGGGATGTTCGTTTGGCAGGCGCAGCCTCAGGTCGACAGTACGGGTCGGGCCGCCGCTGCGCAGTTCCGAGACAGCGCACAGGTAAGCCACCCGATCGCCGACATGGATGCGCTCGAACAGTCCGTTGCCGAGCAGCAGTTCTGGCGCAAGACGCAACAGTGTCCGCGCCTTTTCGGTGGCGTCAACGATGTCGCCATTGGCGGCGAGCCGAAACACCACCGCTTCGATGATATCGTCAAGCCGACGTTCGACAGGCTTCAATTCATTGACCGCACCCGCCTTGATCAGGGCGGTGATCCGCAAGCCGAGTGTCAGCGCATAGGCCGCAGGAACCAGCCAGTGCCAGGTCGAGATCATTTGGGGCGTGTGGGCGCCGGGTAGCAAGGCAAGTGCCACAGCCGCGCCGGCCATCGCGGCCAATCCGGCAAGCAGCGCAGCGCGTGTACGCCAGATCCAGGCGGCCTCTAGCACAAAACAGACAAGCAATGCGGCAAGCGGGGATGTCATGCCGCCTGCGCCGACGATGATGATGGCGGCCGGCACCGGTGCAACGGCAAGGATGGAGATCCCCGGTATTACATCACGGCCGGTCGACGCAACGGTGAGCGCCGCGCACCAGAACAATGCAAAGCTGGCGAAAATGGCGGCAAGTGTTATTGCCGGTCCAAACGGGTCAAACATCCCCTGGCCGATAGCAGCTGCCGCCAGAAACGGCGCGCCGAGAAGCACACCCACAAGCCTGCGTTGGCGCTGGCGCAGGCCTTCGCCCGTCACACGCGGATGCACAAGCCTGTCGCAACCGGACTTGAACCCGGCAGACAGCCATTCATCAGATCGGATTACGGAGGGACTCAACAAACACACTCACAAAATTTTGCCCGACCATGGAAGGCCGCATTGGCTGATACCGAAACTCGCATTGAGCTTTTAAGGAATGAATAAAGCGAGGCGCCAGAAGTGCTCTCAGCACCTCATATCGGGTCGAACATGGTGGAAAACCCACTGGACTTTCTGCCATGGTAAACAGAGGCTTAGCTTCACGGTCTGGCGGAGGACGAGGCATCCAACTGCGTGCAGCCCGCAGACGAAAACGTTTTTCCATTAAATATCAATTGATTAGTAAAGCGGCGGATTCGATCCAGTTGAATTTAAAGTCGATGAAAATGCAAAACAGCTGTCGGATTGCATAAAAGTTGAATTGAATTTGCCGAAAAGTCGAACGCTGCCAACAATTGCTCCTTGGTGCGGACGTGGCATTGTCACCCCAACAAATGAGGCCAGACCGCGAAACGAAGCCTGGCCCGATTAACAGAGAGACGTGTCATGTGGTTTTTGATCCGCGCCGCCTTCTGGTTCAGCCTGGTGCTGCTGTTCCTGCCATTCGGCCTCGGCGGCGACATTAAAGGTGAGACGGTCAGCCCGCTGCAGGCGGTGTTTGCAGCCCGGGAGGCGGTGAGCGATGTTACCGGTATCTGCGAACGCAAGCCGGATGTTTGCGTGATCGGCAAATCGGCGGCGCATACGGTCGGCGTTCGGGCCCGTGAGACAGCGCGCATCGCCTATGAGCTGCTGGACCAGCAATTGAGCGAAGGCGAGCCCGACCTACAGACAGGCAGCGTGCCTGTCGAAGCAGCGGCACCGGCAAAGTCCGGCACAGACGCCGTTCGCGACCTGATCACGCAAGCCGGCACCCGCGCCGTCGAGGCAGCACTCAGCCAGACCGCGCGGCCCAACTGATTTCAACCGCCGCAGAGGGCGGCGTTCCAGAGTTTTGCTGTCGGCTGGGGCCGACGCCCACCGCACGCGCTGACCTCTCGGCGCCTGCGGTGTTTTTTTATCCAGACTGTGAAGCGCGAAGAATAGCGCTATTGCCGCTTTTTCCGTGACGTTGCGCTTTTCCCCGCCTATATCAGCCGCATCATGGGACAGACTATCAAAGAAATTTACGACGACTTCGAGTTCCTCGATGATTGGGAAGATCGCTACCGCTATGTCATTGACCTCGGTCAGGCGTTGCCGGTCTTTCCTGATGTCGACAAGAACGACGCCACCAAGGTGCCAGGCTGCGTCAGTCAGGTCTGGCTGACGACACAACGGGGCGAAGGGTCTGACCCGGTCGTCACCTTCGCCGGTGATTCCGACGCCCATATCGTCAAGGGGCTGGTCGCTATCGTGCTCGCACTGTTCTCCGGTCGCAAGGCCAGCGAGATCATGGAGACCGACGCCGATTTGGCCTTGCGTACGCTCGGCCTCGACGAACACCTCACGCCCCAGCGCTCAAACGGGCTGCGCTCCATGGTCAAGCGGATCAAGCGCGACGCCACGCTGGCGCTGGAGAATGTCGACTAGGCGGCTACAGACGTTCGCTGCCGAGCTTTGGGCGGTAGTCGGTTGTGCCCCAATGAACAAAGCCTGAGCTTCGACGCGATTTCGGCGGCGGGGCATAGTGACGGGCGAGAGCGCCAAGGGCCGTTTTCAACACCACCTTCGCCGAGCGAACGGGCCAGCCGCGTTCCATCTCCACCTGCTCCAGGCCTTTCAGGAAGCAGCAGATATCGATCAGCACGCCTGCCAGTTCCGGGCCGATGGCATCTATCGCCAGATCAACGCGCTGGCGGGAGGCCAATGCCGCATCGGTGATGTCTGCCATGCCATTGCCACCGCGGCGACCCGAAGAGACAGAGGCTTCCCAATGCGCGCCGAGCCGCGGCATGATCTGGCCACGCGTATAGTCAGACCGCAACCGTTCGCCAGCCTGGAATTCTTCCGCACTCAGAAAAGCGGAACCGTTGCGCATTTTGTGGCGCAGCAGTTTTGCCAGTGGTGATTCTGCGAGATTGGCGGTGACGGTCGCGATGGCGCCGTCGGACATTTCAATCCTGACGCCTGCAAGATCGCGATGCTGCCCGGCAAAAGGGTCGCACGACGTTGCCTGACGCTTCAGCCATGCGACGCCGGCGTCCGCAAGCTTGATACTGCCGGTCTTGTCGCGCAGCACCAGCCCAGACGAGATGAGCGCGTCAAACGCGATACGAGGCACCGCAATAGTTCCGCGAGCTCCGCCATCAAGCAGTATCTGACTGTCTACAGCTGCACTGTGCGAAATAGCTGATCCGGTTGATAGAAAGCGGAGCAGGCGCAGCACGACCTTATGGGTGGAGGGCTCCATGTCATGCCGCCTT
This sequence comes from Mesorhizobium sp. NBSH29, assembly GCF_015500055.1. NCBI lineage: Bacteria > Pseudomonadati > Pseudomonadota > Alphaproteobacteria > Hyphomicrobiales > Phyllobacteriaceae > Mesorhizobium > Mesorhizobium sp. NBSH29. The sequence continues at coordinate 2,182,998 of NZ_CP045492.1, read as the reverse complement.
TCGGTTCTTGAACGCGGCTTGAGCTATGCGCTCGGCTTTGGCCACAAGGCAATCAAACTCGTCGTCATCACGCAGATCCTCGATCAGATGGCAGGCATGGAGAACCGTGGTGCGTTCGCGCTGGAACCCCTTGCCAACCTCGGACATCGAGAGACCGAGCACCACATGCGATACATACATGGCGATCTGCCTGACGCGGGCGATCTCTGATCGCGACCTGCCTGGCTTGCGCATTTCCTTGCTCGAGACTGTAAAAAGAGCGGCGGTCAGGTCGATCATCGCCTCGCACAGTTCGATCACCTCCTCACTGCGTTTTCCGCTGGGTCGCCAAATCTGCGGCTGACTTGCCGTGGCCTCGTCGCGTTGCGTTGCGTGGAATATTGTGGTTCTGCCTGGAGCGCTTGCACGGCGAATCATCCCCCATGATGAAAATAGGAATATCTTCTTATACCGGTTGCATGTCAGGTTGTGAACAAAACAGCAACGAAGCAGCTCGCACTTCGTTCATAAGCCATTGTTCTTTATCGGTTATTATCGACTAAATTTTCGCGAATCGGAAAAATCTATCCCCACCCCCTGCTCGGCGATGACAATCATGGCGAGCATCAAGGGGCATAGATATGGACGGGTTAATCCAGGAAATCCGCGGTTTCCAAGCGCGCAAGACGCACGCCGAAGAGGCATCACGGCTACGTGTCGCGCTGCAACTGGTGGCTGGCATCGACATCGAGGAGAAAATGTATCGGGATGGTGATCCAGCGCTTGTAGCCCGCATCGCGCGGCTGATTGAACGCGAGCGCCTCAGAGGGCTGCGCAGGCACTCGAGCTATGACCTCAATCGACACATTGCTCTGAAGCAGGCGCTTGAGGGGATTTGGGAGGCACATGGCCCAGCGCGGCGCGCAGTCAAGCCAAGCGTGGCGCGCAACGCAAAACGGCGCCCGAAGGCGCCGTGATACAACCGTCTTAAACGATCACCGGGAAGCGGTTTTGCGCTTGCGGCCGAGGCCCATCTTCTTGGCCAGCTGCGAACGTGCGGCAGCATAGTTTGGCGCGACCATCGGGTAGGTCGCGTCCAAGCCCCACTTCTCGCGGTACTGATCAGGTGTCAGGCCGTAGTGAGTCATCAGGTGACGCTTCAACGATTTGAACTTTTTGCCGTCCTCAATGCAGATGATGTAATCATCATGAACGGACTTTTTCGGATTGACCGCAGGCTTCTGCTTCTCAGCAACCGGCTGCTCCGGAGCACCACCTACGCGACCGAGCGCTGCGTGCACGTCGGCAATCAGATGCGGCAATTCAGCGGCAGGAACAGGATTGTTGCTTACATAGGCTGCCACAACATCGGCGGTCAGTTCGATCAGCATTTCGCTGTTTCTTACGGCTGTTTCGTTATTGTCCATAGCTCTTCACACCCCAACATAAGTTTTGAATCTGTGCCCAATATTTCATTTTTCGGGCTATCAGGCGGACGCTGCGCAGGAATACATATTTGGCTAGTCCGGCCGCTACCTCTAAATGAGCTTATTAGTATTACAAGTCAATTGATATTCGTTACTTAGGGCAAGAATGCGTGAATCCTTATTACTCAAGGTCTACGATCGGTCTTTTATCGCAGAATTACAACCTCTTGTACGGGATAATAACGGAGATTTACCCTGCGTTATGTCGACCCTCAGATACAACTTAAGCTTTACCATTCCTTGGCTTGCGGCGTTGACGTGTAGCCTTTGGCTTCATTTCATCCCTCACCGAGCCATCCCACATAGGATAGCCGGCTGCATAAGCTGCCTTGGCCAGCAGATGCGATGAAACAGGTGCTGTCAGCAAGAAAAAGATCACTCCCGCCAGTGCACGCGTCAGCACCGCCTGATCGTCCGTGTAGATCGCCAGTGCAATCAGCATGATGCCTGATCCCATGGTGCCGGCCTTGGAGGCCGCGTGCATGCGCGTGTAAAGGTCCGGCAGCCGTAGCAGGCCAATAGATGCAATCAGCGCGAAGGCTGCGCCAATGACAATCAGGATGCCGGCGAGATAACTCTGGATCATGTCCATCATCGGCCAATACCCTGATCTGGCGACGGCTTTCCAGAGCGCGGCGTCGGCTCTTCTGCCGGGCGGTTGGCGATAAAACGTGCAAAGGCCACGGTTGCCAGGAAGCCGACGAGGCCCAGTGCAATGGCGATATCAAGGTAGAGCGTGAAGCCGGTCTTGATGCCCAGCACCGCGATGAAACCAATGGCGATAGAGACCAGCATGTCGAGCGCCAGCACCCGGTCCGGCAATGTTGGTCCAAGCAACACGCGCGCAACCGTCAGCAGAAACGACAGCATCAGCAACGCCAGAGCAAAAAGCAGCGCCCAATCCAGAAATGCTTCGCCGCTCATTTGAACACCTCAATGATCTTGCGCTCAAAGCCGGATGCAATATCACGGCGCACTGCTTCGGGGTTCGAGCAGTCGATCGCATGGACGAACAGCGTCTTTCGATCCTCGGAAACATCGACCGACAGGGTTCCGGGCGTCAGCGTGATGAGATTGGCCAGAAGTGTGATTTCAACATCATGCTCTGCCTTGAGCGGATAGGCGAAGATGCCGGGCTTCAGATCCATTTTCGGCGACAGGACCAGAATGGATACGCGCCAAGCCGAAAGGACCAACTCATAGAGAAACAAGGCTGTGAGCGATAAAATGCGCCAGCTGCGGCGGAAGTAGCCGAGCGAGCCGGTCTGCTCCCGGATCAGATAGAGCGCCATTGCGCCCAGCACGAAACCGAAGACGATGTTGGCCAGCGAGAACGAGCCGGTGACAGCGGCCCAGGCAAGCGCCAGGATGACGTTGCTCAGATAGAGGTTCATGGCGTCCCTCCTGGAAATACGGTGTTTATGTAGGTGGACGAGTCAATCAGTCCGGCGGCGGCGATGTCAGCCATGCGGATGAACGGCTCTGGATAGACGCCAAGCACAAGAAGCGGCAGCGTAAGCGCGATGAGTGACACACCGCCCAGCGTCGTCAGCGGGCCCGTCTCGCCCTCCGGCTTCAGCGCGGCCTTTTCGCGCCAGAAGGCGAGCGCAAAAACACGGCCCATGGTGATTGTTGTCAACAGCCCGGTGGCCAATATTGCCAGCGCCAGCCACCATTGATTGCCATCCAGTGCTGCCTTGACGAGGACGACCTTGGGCCACAACCCGGAGCCGGGTGGCAGGCCGGAAATCGAGAACACCAGGAGCAGCGCAATGCCTGCCAGCAGCGGCGAGGCCTTGTAGAGACCGGACAGTTCGTGCAGCGAAAAACTGCCGCCTACTTCCCGCATCAGCCCGGCCAAGAGATAGAGCGCTGTCATCACCAGCATGGAATGAACCGCGTAGAGGATGGCACCAGAGGTGCCGGCGGCACCGCCCAGCGCCACGCCGGCAAGCATGACACCGACGCCCGAGATCACCACGAAACCGAAGATGCGGCGCGTATCGGACTGCGCCAGGGCACCCAGGATGCCGATGATCATCGTCGCTGCCGCCACCAGGCCGATCACGGTGGACAGTTCGGCGCGCTCTACCGGGAAAAGCATCACGAACACCCTGAGCAGGGCATAGATGCCGATCTTGGTCAAAAGCCCGCCGAACAGGGCTGCAATGACAATACGCGGCGTATGGTATGAGGCGGGCAGCCAGAAATTGACCGGAAAGGCCGCTGCCTTCATGGCAAATGCGAGGAAATAAAGCGCTGCGAGTGTCATCAGCGGTCCGGTGCCGCGCAGGCCATCCACCTTGCGGGCGATGTCGGCCATGTTGAGGGTGCCGAAAGTGCCGTAAAGATAGCCGGTGCCGATCAGGAACAGCGTTGTGCCGACCAGATTGAGGATCGCGTATTTGGTGGCACCATCGATCTGGTCGCGCTCGGAGCCGAGGATCAAAAGTCCGAAGGAAGAGATCAAAAAGACCTCGAACCAGACATAGAGGTTGAACACGTCGCCGGTCAGGAAGGCGCCGTTGACGCCAGCCATCATCAGCATGAGAAACGGGTAGAAGCCGTAGCGCCGGCCCGTCGCGCTGATGTCGCGCGCTGCAAACAGAGCACAGATGAGGGCAATTGCCGATGCCACCAGCGCAAAGGCAGCACCCAGCGCGTCGGCGGTGAACGAGATACCGAAGGGTGGCAGCCAACGGCCCATGGTCATGGCAAGCGGGCCCTCACCCAGAACGCGCGAGAGAAGCGCGACCGTGGAGCCGACGGTAATCGCCAGGCCGGCGAGCGCAATCAGCGCATGGCTTCGAGTCTCATGGCGAAACATGAGCAACAACGCGCCAAACAGGATCGGTACCGCAACGGGTGCGACAATGACCCAGTCGGCGAGCGCGGTCACGCCGGTCATGGCGGCGGAGAGATCAGCGGGCAAAGTTACGGCCATGGTCAATATCCCATCGGCGGAAGGCCATCGCCCTCCGGTTCGGCCACGCGCATGCCCCCAGTCTCATCAGTGCCTATCTCCTGATAGGCGCGGTATGCCAGCACCAGCAGGAAGGCGAAGAAGGAAAACGAGATGACAATCGCGGTCAAAATGAGCGCCTGCGGCAGCGGATTGGCAACGATACCCACCGGCACATCGTGCCCTTCAGGAATGATCGGCGGCACTTCGCGCACGATACGGCCGGCGGTGAAGATCAAAAGGTTCACCGCATTGCCGAAAATCGCCACGCCGAGCACGATGCGCACCACATGGGTCGACAGCATCATGTAGATGGCGACCGCAAAGAACACTGCGACAACGTAGGAGAGGATCGCTTCCATCAGTCGTCCACCCTGTCTTCAAGCGCCAGCGCGATCGAGGTAATGGAGCCGACGACGACCAGATAGACGCCAATGTCAAAAAACAGCACCGTCGAGAGATCGACATCGACCCAGAAAATGTTCACCGTTGTCCAGATGCCGGTCAGAAACGGCACGCCGTAAAACATCGACACGAAGCCTGACAGAGACGCGATAAACAGGCCGAAGCCGGAGATCGCCATCGGGTGATAATAGAAGGCGCGGCGCACCTGGGGCACACCGCAGGCGATGCCGTAAATGGCAAAGGCGGAGGCGGCGATCAGCCCGCCGATGAAGCCACCGCCCGGCTCATTGTGACCCCGCAGCAGGACGAAAATCGAAAACAGCACCATCAGGCTGGTGAGGTACGGTGCCATGGTGCGAAAGATCAGGCTGTTCATGGCTTGTCCTTTGCAGTCACGGTCGGCTCACGCTGAACCCTGATGCGGATCAGCGCGAGGATGGCGAGGCCTGTGATCATCACGACGCCGATTTCACCCAGCGTATCGATGCCGCGGAAATCGACGATGATGACGTTCACGACATTACGGCCATGGGCGATCACCTTTGACTGCGCGTTGAAGAAGTCGCTCAGCGTGGTGTCGAACGGAAGCTGCGTGACGTTGAGGAGCAGCAGGCCGAACCCCGTACCGCAGGCGACAGCGATGGAGATATCGAGCGCCTTTTGACCGGTTGGACGCCGGTCGGACGGCGTCAGTTTCAGCCGCGTCATCACCAAAGCGAGGATGACCACCGAGAGCGTTTCGACCATGAACTGCGTGAATGACAGGTCAGGCGCGCCCATCAGCATGAAGAGAAGCGCCACCGCGAACCCCTGGATTCCGAGCGACACAATGGCCGTCAGTCGGTCATTGGCATAGACGACCGCGCCAAGGCCGATCATGGCAATTGCCAGAACGCCCCATTCGTAGAAGGCCAGGTTGGGGAATGCCGGCATGACAGGCAATTCGTCATAGATGACCATCGGCACCAAAAGCGCGACCGCGACTGCAATGAAGGTGACGGTGAGGTAGATATCCAGGCGGCCATTGTGGACGATGCTGGTGATCACCCGCGCCACCCGGATCAGGCCACGCATTGCCTGGTCAAAGCCAAGGTCCGGTCCCCAGCCAATGGTTTTCAAGACTGCGTCGACGCGGGCGCGAATGGCATCTGCGCGCAGATAGAAAACAATCCCGAGCGCCACGGTAACGAGCGACAGCAACAACGGCATGCCGATATGGGGAATGGTCGAGATTTCAACGGAAACCGACTTGCCGGCCACCGCGCTCGACATCGGACTCGAAAACAGCGTGTGCGCCAGTGGCGAGAGCAGTGCCGCCCCAAGGCCGGAAAGTGCCAGAATGATCGGACCGAGCCACAGAAGTGGTGGGCCTTCATGGGCCTTGGCCAGATGTTTTTCTTCCGCCCCCCGGAAGGGTTTTAGCCCAACCAGAAAACCGATCGCCAGCATCAGAGCGTTTCCGACAATGGCCACCAGCGTCAAAAATGCTGCCCAGCCGCTGGTGAAACCGAGTGCGGCATAGATTTCTTCCTTGGCCAAAAAGCCGAAGAAGAGCGGCAGTCCACCCATCGAGAGTGCTGCCAGGATGCCGGCGGTGAAGGTAATCGGCATGGCGCGGCGTAGCCCGCCAAGCTTGGTAATGTCACGCGTGCCCGCCTCATGGTCGATAAGGCCGGCGACCATGAACAGCGCTCCTTTGAACATCGAATGCGCGATCAGATAGAGCACCGCCGCTTTGACTGCCTTGTCGGAACCGAAGCCGGTCAGCATGACCAGAAGACCAAGCGATGCCACGGTGGTGTAGGCCAGCATCAGCTTGAGGTCCGTCTGACGCATGGCGAGAACTGTTCCGGTGAGCAGCGTCGCGCCACCAAACAGGGGCAAAATGGTTTCCCAAGCGACAGTGTCACCCATGGCCGGGTTAAGGCGCATCAGCAGATAGACGCCAGCTTTCACCATGGTTGCCGAGTGCAGATAGGCCGAAACTGGCGTCGGCGCCTCCATTGCGTTGGGCAGCCAGAAATGAAACGGAACCTGTGCCGATTTGGTGAAGGCGCCGCCCAGCACCAGGATGAGCGCTGCCATGTAAAGCGGGGCATCGCGCAGCGCTGAACCGGACTGCAAAAGGGTCGACATGTCGTTGATGCCTGTCGCCTGCCAGATCACCAGAAGACCTGCCAGCAGCGCCAGCCCGCCAGCACCGGTGACCACCAGCGCCTGCAGCGCCGCGCGGCGCGAGGCTTCGCGCGCATTGTCAAAGCCAATCAGCAGGAAGGAGGTGATCGAGGTCAGTTCCCAGAAGACAAAAAGCATCAGGAACGAATCCGACAGCACCAATCCCTGCATGGCGCCCATGAACATCAGCATGAAAGAGAAGAACCGCCCCTGCTGGGCGTGGCCTTTCAGGTAGCCGCCCGAATAGAGCATGATCAGCGTTCCGATGCCGGTGATCAGAAGCGCAAAGGTTAGTGACAGGCCGTCGAGATACCAGGACAGATTGACGTTGAGGCTGGGAATCCAGCTATAGCCGCCCTTGATCGTCTGGCCGGATGACACCGTGCCCAGAAGAGAGGCAAAATAGAAAAAATTCCAGAGTGGCAGCAACGCCAGCAGCCAGGCGGCGTTATGTTTCAGCGCACGGGTGAGAAACGGGGCAGCGAGAGCACCCAGAAATGGCAAAGCCAATGCGAGAAGTGTGAGCGATTGCGCTCCGCCTGCCATACGCGGTCCGATCCTGGTTCTGCCCTACCCTCCGCGGCTGACTTAACTGCTCCATCCGGACGGAGCAACCCGACTCGGATGGCGCAGATCGCCGCGCCGGTCGTGATAACACGATAAGCACCGAGTTGTTATTTAACCTCTTGAGGTTTCGCACTACATTTAAGGCAAATGCAAAAGGAGAAGCTGAATGACCAGCGACGTCAAAGTTGAAAAAAGCGATGCCGAGTGGAAAGCGGAGCTGACGCCTGAACAATATTACGTGCTGCGCAAACATGGCACTGAACGCGCCTTTACCGGACCCAACTGGGAATCCAAGGACGCTGGAACTTATGTTTGCGCCGGCTGTGGCAATGCGCTGTTCAGTTCAGAGACCAAGTTTGATTCGGGCACTGGCTGGCCGAGCTTTTATCAGCCGCTCGACGCCAACGCGGTGAGCGAGCACAAGGACCGCGCGTTCTTCATGACGCGCACCGAAATCCGCTGCGCCCAGTGCGATGGTCATCTCGGACACGTCTTCAATGACGGTCCCCAGCCCACCGGCCTGCGTTACTGCATGAACGGCACGGCGATGGAGCTGGAGCTGGACAAGGAATAACGGTTCAGTACGGCGCGATAAACTTGCCGTAGACCCAGCCGGTCGTGTAAGCGCCGTTCTTCGCCGGGCTGTGCCAAACCTCGCACCAGCGTGTGCGAACCTGTTTGCGCTGCCACTTTGCCGGCGCAGTGGAAATGTCGGCAAGGTCGATGCCGCCCGTGCAGCGACCTGTCATCTGCAACACAGTGCCATTGGGATAGGCCGACTGTTTTTGCGAAACGTTCGAGGGGTATTTACGCGCATTCAGCGTATCGCCCCAAGGTACACCCCGGACCTGCCAGGCTACAAATGTCGAAGCATCTGCCGGAACGCTCAGCATGGTTGACGGCGCCAGAAGCGCAGCGGCAACCAACAGGCTGGTAAATTTGTTCATAACCTTGTCTCCTCCGTTGGTGGCAGGATAACGATAACCCTACCGACACTACAGTGCCCCTCCCCTTTTGAACCGGTGCTGACTTGTCCGTTCATCTGCCATTCAACCCGTATCTCGGAACCTCATGACCCAGACCTCCAAGCGATTTCCTGCCATCACACCGCCTGATACAGAAAAGCGGCCCGTTGCCGATACATGGCATGGCATTACCCGCGTGGACGACTACGCCTGGCTGAGAGCTGACAACTGGCAGGAAGTGTTCAAGGACCCGTCGACGCTTGATCCGGCCATTCGGTCTCATCTTGAGGCGGAAAACGCGTATCAGGCCGCCATGATGGAAGAGACCGGCGCCCTGCGCAAAGCGCTGTTTGCCGAGATGAAGGGGCGCATCAAGGAAGATGATTCGTCCATTCCGATGCGCGACGGCGCTTTTGCCTATGGCTCCTCATTCAAGCTTGGCGGCGAGCAGCCGCGGCTGTTTCGCGTGCCTGCCGAGGGCGGATCTGAAGAGATCATCCTTGATGGCGACCATGAGGCGACCGGAAAAGCTTATTTCCGTCTCGGCGATGCCGACCATTCCTCCGATCACAAGCGTCTCGTCTGGGCGTATGACGACAAGGGATCTGAGTTTTACGGACTGAAGGTGCGCGATATCGAAAGCGGCGCTGACCTCGAGGACCGTGTGGAAAACACCGGCGGCTCTGGCGTCTGGAACGCTGCGAATGACGGTTTCTTCTACACGCAGCTGGATGAGAATCATCGGCCGGCGAAAATCCTTTTCCATCAACTGGGCGCGGACGCCAGCACCGACCATGTTGTGTTTGAAGAGACCGATCCCGGCTTCTTCATGAGTGTCGGCGGCAGCCGCAGCAATGAATGGATCTTTGTCTCGATCAGCGATCACGAGACTTCGGAATACCGCATCATGCCGGCCAATGATTCACAGGCAGCGCTGCGTGTTGTCGCGCCACGCGAAACCGGGCTGCAATATGAGCTGGAGGAAGGCGGCGACATCTTCTTCATTCTCACCAACGCCGATGGCGCAAAAGACTTCAAGATCATGACAGTGCCGGTCGCCGACCCGTCACGGGGGAACTGGAGTGAGCTTGTCGCGCATGAACCCGGGCGGCTTATCCTGTCTATTCTGTCGTTCCGCGACTTTCTGGTGCGGCTGGAGCGCAAGGACGGGCTGCCGCGCATTGTCGTGCGCGACCGTGCCACCGGCGACGAACACTTGATCGCCTTTGACGAGGAAGCGTTCTCGCTCGGCCTTTCGGGCACCTATGAATACGATACCGACATGATGCGATTCAGTTATTCGTCGATGACGACACCTTCGCAACTGTTCGACTACAACATGCGCACGCGCGAACGCACGCTCCTGAAGACGCAGGAAGTACCGAGCGGGCACGAGCCGGACAACTACGTCACCCGCCGCCTGATGGCCAAGGCCGAGGACGGCGAACTGGTTCCCGTATCGCTGATCCACCGCCGGGATACGAAGCTGGATGGTTCCGCACCGTGCTTGCTCTACGGCTATGGCTCCTATGGCATCACCGTACCTGCATCGTTCAACACCAATTGCCTGTCGCTGGTCGACCGCGGTTTTGTCTACGCCATCGCTCATATCCGCGGCGGCAAGGACAAGGGCTATGCCTGGTATGATGACGGCAAACGCAAGGCCAAGCCGAACACATTTGGCGATTTCATTGCTGTGGCGCGGCATCTGGTGGCCGAGAATTATACATCGCATGAAAACATCGTTGCGCAGGGTGGTTCGGCCGGCGGCATGCTGATGGGAGCGGTCGCCAATATGGCGCCTGAGGCGTTTGGCGGTATCATTGCCGAGGTGCCGTTTGTCGACGTCCTGACCACGATGCTTGACGATACGCTGCCGCTGACACCGCCCGAATGGCCCGAATGGGGCAACCCGATTGCCTCGGACGAGGATTACCAGACCATTGCCGCCTATTCGCCCTATGACAATGTTGCGGCCCTGCCCTACCCGCCGCTTCTGGCTGTCGCTGGCCTCACCGATCCGCGCGTCACCTACTGGGAGCCAGCAAAATGGGTCGCCAGGCTGCGCGCCCGCTCCACCTCAGGAAACCCGGCGCTGTTCAAGATCAACATGGATGCCGGCCATGCCGGCGCTTCAGGCCGGTTCTCGCGACTGGAAGAGATAGCCTACAGCTACGCCTTCGCGCTGAAGGTAACGGGGCGCGACGACACGGCTTAGGAAGGCTAGCGCTGCTGATGCCGGGTTTTCGAAAGAGGCTCAAATTCTGGGCAAGCGGTAGGTTAGCCGCGCCCTATCAGCCCGCAGGCTTGCGCGCCGGGTAGCCGTTTTCATGCGGCGGTACGGCCTTCAGATACGCTGCAATGGCGGCGCGGTCTTCGGCGGTCAGCTTGGCCATGTTCTTTTGAACATCGACCATAGCGCCGCCGACCGAATCGAATTCGGGGGTGAAGCCGGTTTCGAGATAGCTTGCGATATCAGCCGCGCTCCAGTCGGCAAAGTCGCCCTGGCCGCCTGAAATGTTGGGCACGATGCCGTCGCCTTCGGCAGCTACCGCGCCGGCCAGCCATTGATTCTTCTTGAGACCGCCGGTGACAGAGCGCGGCGTGTGGCACTCGCCGCAATGGCCGGGGCCCTCGACCAGATATTGTCCCAGCATCACCTGATGCGACGCGTCCATCGCCACGACTGGCGAACTGTCGAGATATAGCCGCTTCCAAAGTCCTAGCCCGCGGCGGATGTTGAACGGGAAACCAAGCCGGTGCGAAGGTGCTTTGCCGGTTACGGCGGGCAGCGTCCGCATGAAGGCATAGAGATCGGCGATATCCCCCGGTTCCATGCGCGCATAGGATGTATAGGGAAACGCGGGATAGTAGTGCCGGCCATCAGGTGAGACGCCGCGCTGCATGGCGTTGGCGAAATCACTCAGTAACCAGCCACCGATGCCGTCGGTTTTGTCGGATGAAATGTTCGGTGCCACGAACGTGCCGAATGGTGTTTTCAGTTCCACCCCGCCGGGAAGTTTCAGGCGCTCGGTGCCTTCGGATTTGGGCTGCGCGTGACACGATGCGCAGCCGCCGGCCCAGAACATGCGCTCGCCACGCGCGGCATCGCCCTCAGGCAGCGTGGCCAGCGTGGCAGCATCGAGACGCACAGGCGCGGATAAAAACCATCCGCCGATAGCTGCGAGAACGCCGGCGGCAGCGATGCCGACGGCGAGTTTTTTCAGAGGCAGCGCCATGCGGGCAGGATCAGCCCTTCTTCACCCGGAAGCCCTGATGGCAGGACGCGCAGTTGCTGCCGACCGTGTCCATTACAGCCTTTAAGCCGTCGACGTCCTGCGGTGCGGCAGCGACGGCTGCCGCCGTGTCGGCCTTGAACTTGTCAACTGCTGCCTGGAAACCAGCCATGTCTTCCCAGATTTTTGGCGAGGCGGTGGTGTCGCCGCCGGTCTCGGAGCCCACAGGGAACAGGACCGCAGGGTCGAATTTTTCTGCGTCGTCATTCAGCACCTTCAGGGTGTCGAGCACCAAAGCGGCGTCAAATGGCTTTTCGCCCTTGATGATGGCCGACAGCGTGCCCATCGCCTTGCCGTTGGCCTTCATGATTGCCTGGCGATCCTCAATCGGGCCAGCAAGGGCGGCAGTGGCGCCAAGCGCGAGAAGCGAGATGGCGATGACGAGCTTTCTCATGAAATTTCTCCGGTTTGGAAGAGGGACAGTTGACTGAGGCACATCGCTCAACGTGGAGCATTTATCCCAGCTACGCATAGTCACGCTTTCGTGAAGGGACAAAAGAAAACCCGGCCAGGCCGGGTTTTCTCGTGGTGACTGTTGGTCAGCTGGCTTTCTCGTAGCACTCCAGCACGTAATCCCAGTTGATGAGATTATCGACGAAGGCTTCGAGATATTTTGGCCGGGCGTTGCGGTAGTCGATGTAATAGGAATGTTCCCACACATCGCAACCGAGAATAGGCGTTGCGCCATGGACCAGCGGATTCTCGCCGTTCGGTGTCTTGGATATGGCGAGCTTGCCATCCTTGACCGATAGCCAGGCCCAGCCCGAGCCGAACTGGGTCGTGCCGGCGGCGATGAAGTCAGCCTTGAACTTGTCGTAGCCGCCCAGGTCGCTTTCGATGGCCTTTTCCAGCGCGCCGGGCAGCTTCGTGCCGCCGCCGCCCTTTTTCATCCAATTCCAGAAGTGGAGATGGTTGTAATGCTGGCCGGCATTGTTGAAGAGGCCCGGATTGGTGCCGAACGAGGCCTTGACGACTTCCTCGACCGACTTGCCTTCCATGCCGGCTTCTGCTGCCAGCTTGTTGCCGTTGTCGACATAGGCCTTGTGGTGCTTGTCGTGGTGATATTCCAAGGTTTCCTTGGACATGTAAGGCTGGAGTGCCTCGTAATCGTAGGGCAGTGCGGGCAGTTCAAAAGCCATAGTCTTAACTCCTCATGTGCAGATCCGGCGAACCCTCGCCAGACAAAGACACCACGTTCAGCCGAAAGACGAACGCGGCAAAGCTCCCAGTGATCTATCTAGGCAATCACCCGGCAGAAGTCGAATGCGCCCAGTCCCAATAAAGCTCCCGTGCGCGCTTTCCCACAGGTCCGGGCTGCAGGCTGCGTTCCTCAATGCGCGTAACCGGCACCACCTTGGAATGGTTACCAGTCGAAAAGATCTCGTCAGCCTCCAGAAAGTCGCGCACCGAAAGCGCGCGCTCTGTCGTCTTCATGCCAGCTTCGCCTAACAGGCCCAAGACACGCGAGCGGGTGATGCCCGACAGGAACGTCCCATTGGCTGCCGGTGTCATCACCTCGCCGCCCTTGACCAGGAAAATGTTGGAGCTGCCAGTTTCGGCGACATTGCCCAGCATGTCGAGCACCAACGCATTGTCAAAGCCGCGCGACTTGGCCTCCATGATGGCACGGCCATTGTTGGGGTAGAGGCAGCCGGCCTTGGCGTTTGTGGGCGCGGTTTCCAGCGATGGGCGGCGAAATGGCGAGACGGTGATCGAAAAGCCCGTCGGCGCGATCATCGGCGATTCATAGAGGCAGAGGCAAAAGCGCGTCGAGGCAGGATCTGCCGGCACGCCCATATAGCCGCCATGCTCGGCCCAATACATCGGGCGGATATAGACCGCCGTGTTGCCATCAAATTTTTTCAGGCCTTCATGGGTGAGAGCGACGATCTCTTCAGGCTTCATGGTTGGCTCAAGGCCGAGAGCGCGGGCCGAGGCATTGACGCGGGCTGCGTGTAGATCAAGGTCGGGCGTCACGTTCTCAAACCAGCGGGCGCCGTCGAAGACGGTGGAGCCCAGCCACATCGCATGCGAGCGAGGGCCGATGAGGGCGACATTGCCTTCGTGCCAATTGCCATCCACAAAAGTCCAGGTTGTCGATTGCGCAGCTGCTGCGAGTGTCATGGATCGATCCGTTCCGGTGATTTTCAAAGCAGGCATGTGAACGGCCTTGCCGGACAAGGTCAACGGGTGCTCAAGCAGAAACCTTGAGGCCAGATTAAGACGCTGTTGTTTCCTACAGGCTTTAATGCCTGAACAGGAGCCCGGAAGGAATTGCGATGCGCCACTCCGCTTATGTGTTCGACGCCTATGGAACTCTGTTTGATGTTCACGCAGCCGTGCGGCGGCATGCAGAAAAGATCGGTCCGGAGGGCACCCTGTTCTCCGAAATCTGGCGGGCCAAACAGCTTGAATATTCCTGGGTACGTTCGCTGATGGGCGCTTATGTCGATTTCTGGCAGCTGACCCAACAGGCGCTCGACTTCGCATTTCACAAGGTGCCGAGCGCGGACCCTTCACTTCGTGCGGCGTTGCTTGATGCCTATTGGAATCTCGATTGTTATCCGGAGGTGCCCACAGTGCTCAAGGCGCTAAAAGCCGACGGGGCGCGGCTGGCGATTCTGTCAAATGGCTCGCCGGGGATGCTGGAGGCTGCGGTAAAGTCTGCTGCTCTCGAAAATGTGTTCGATGCAGTTTTTTCCGTCGACCCTGTCCAGCGCTTCAAAACAGACCCTGCCGTTTACGAGTTGGTAACCACAAACTGGCGCCTCTATCCGGAGTCCGTCTCTTTCCAGTCGTCAAACCGCTGGGACGTTGCTGGCGCTGGAAAATTTGGTTTCCGCACGGTCTGGATTAACCGCTCCGGGCAGCCCGATGAATATGCTGACTTTCCCCCAGGGTTAATTCTTCCTTCACTGGAAAGCCTGAAAACATTGCCTTGAACGTGCCAAATCGGAGCGTGGCGCAAATGTCACAGCTCATCCCGGTCTCACGGTGAACACTGTTTGTCCACTTTGAAGCCCGAATTGGTCAGCCTATCTCTCCTCATTCACCGGGGGGGTGCGCGCACGGATTACGAGCGTTGAGTTTTTCGCAAATCGCCTAGCAAGGGTATCATGTCAGAAGTAGCAAATATCGAATTCAGCCGCCGTAAGTTCTTCCAGGTCTCGGGTGCCGTGGCAGCTTCGGCGGCCCTGGCCGCCTGCACGTCGGTGTCTGAGCGCCTGCCATCCATCACGCCGATCGAACCCGCGCCTCCGCCTGCGCCTGAACCGGCATTGGGCGGCTACGCGCAGATGTATGCCTCGGTGACTGATGAAGGCTTCCAGCTTCCAGCGATCCCTGTCGATAAGGTCGACAACCGCTTTCTGCGCCAGATGGTCCAGGACCCGACAGGTGAAATGCCCGGTACGATTGTCGTCGATACCAAGCAGCATTTTCTCTATCTCGTGCGCCCGGGTGGTCAGGCCATGCGGTATGGTGTTGGCCTCGGCCGTGCAGGGTTTGCCTGGTCGGGCCGCGCCGTTGTTCAGTGGAAGAGGAAGTGGCCAACCTGGAAGGTGCCGGACGAGATGATCGCCCGCCAGCCAGAGCTGGAAAAATACAGTGTTGCCAACGGCGGCATGGAGCCTGGCCTCAAAAACCCGCTTGGTTCACGTGCGCTCTATATCTTCCAGGACGGCGAAGACACGCTGTACCGTATCCATGGTTCGCCTGAATGGTGGACGATCGGCAAGTCGGTCTCATCGGGTTGCGTGCGGATGATCAATCAGGACGTGATGGATCTCTACGACCGCGTGCCAAACCGCACGCCAATCGTCGTCTACTGATCGAATTGGCGAGGTTCTGGATACATGAACCTCGCCCGATCCAGCCTTTAAAGACCGCGTTTCAGGCTGCCCAGGATGCCGCGCACCAGCGCGCGGCCAACAGACGTTCCAACCGAACGCACGACAGATTTCATCGCTGCTTCCGTCACCGACTGGCGATTGGATGCCCGGGCGCGCGGGCGACCTGTCGTTCGGGCCGGCTTTTCTCCGCCAAAGCCTGGGATGGTCCAGCCTGAACGGTTGTTGTCATCTTCGGCGGCCTGCGCCTCGGCTTCTGCCTTGGCCACTTCCTCACCGCGCTTTTGCAGCATCTCAAAGGCCGATTCGCGGTCAATGGTTTTGTCGTACTGTCCAGCAACCGGGCTCGATGCCATCACCTTGGCACGCTCGCTATCGCTGATCGGACCAAGCCGCGATGCGGGCGGTCGCACCAGCGTGCGCTGGACCATGGACGGAATGCCCTTGGCGCCGAGCGTCGAGACCAATGCCTCGCCGGTGCCAAGCTGTGTGATCACCTGGGCGCAATCGAAGTCGGGGTTCGGGCGGAAAGTGTCTGCCGCAACCTTCACAGCCTTTTGCTCGCGCGGTGTGTAGGCACGCAGCGCGTGCTGCACGCGGTTGCCGAGTTGGGCCAGCACCGTTTCGGGCACATCAAGCGGGTTTTGCGTGACGAAATATACGCCAACGCCCTTTGAGCGAATGAGCCGAACCACCTGCTCGACGCGGTCGACCAGCGCGCGCGGCGCTTCGTCGAACAAGAGGTGCGCCTCGTCGAAGAAGAAGACGAGTCGCGGCTTGTCGGGATCGCCCACCTCTGGCAGTTCTTCAAACAGCTCCGACATCAGCCACAGAAGGAAGGTGGCGTAGAGGCGCGGGTTCATCATCAGCTTGTCGGCGGCGAGGATGCTGATCGCGCCGCGACCGTCGCGGGTGGTGCGCATCAGGTCGGCGATGTTCAGCGCCGGTTCGCCAAAGAAGAACGAACCGCCCTGCTGGTCGAGAATCAGAAGGGTGCGCTGGATCGCGCCGACAGATGGTTTGGTCACGTTGCCGTAGCGGCTGGAAATCTCCGAGGCGCGATCGGCGATGTCGGACAGCAATGCCTGCAAATCCTTCATGTCGAGGAGCAGAAGGCCTTCCTCATCGGCGATCTTGAAGGCAATGTTCATGATGCCTTCCTGAGCGTCGGTCAGGTTCATCAGGCGGGACAGCAGGACCGGACCCATTTCCGAGACGGTGGCGCGGATCGGATGACCCTTTTCACCGAATAGATCCCAGAAAATCACGGGAAATTCCTGGAACTCGTAAGGATCGAGCTTGATCTGTTCGGCACGCGCAGTCAGGAAATCCTTTGCCTCGCCGATGGCGGCAATGCCTGACAGATCGCCTTTGACGTCTGCCGCAAAGACCGGAACACCGGCATTGGAAAAGCTTTCCGCCAGAATCTGCAGCGTCACCGTCTTGCCGGTGCCGGTTGCGCCCGTCACCAAGCCGTGCCGATTGCCGTATTTCAGCAACAGCTCTTCAGGCTTCTGGTAGCTGTCATCGGGGTTGCGGCTGGCGCCGATGAAAATGCTTTCGTCAGCCATGAACTACAATCTCCGGGAATTTCATTCGATAAAGTGCGGCAAATGCCGCTGCCACTGGTATAGTCAGGCTGAAGCAGGCCGACAATGGCGCAACTGTATTTTAGGGCGCTTCCATATTTTAGCTCTACGACAGGACCACGGCAGAAGAAAATGGCCGTCAAGCCTTGCAGTGCGGCGGCAGCTTTGGCAATCGGTAGGGGTGGGTTCGTGCTCTGGGCGAACCCATCGAGTGACGAGGAGGCATGATGGACGCCGGCGCGGTATTCAAGGACACAGTTTTTCCGGCTTTTGACCGTGGTCGCTGGGAGGCGCTTGCGGGTTCCGGGTTCGCGGCGGCGGTGGCTGCTACCGATGACGGGATCGCAATCGACCCACTGGCCGAGCGCCGGCTGGACGGTCAACCGATCCTGCGTAGCAACCCCACCCTGCAAAGCGCCATCACCCAGCGCATCGACGATCCCGACCCTGTGCGCGCCAACGCCCAGGCGCGCGAAGACGTCGCCAATGGTGCCAACGGTCTTGCGCTGGTGTTCGAGGGAGCGCCTGGCGCCTTTGGCTACGGCCTGCCGGCCACGAGCGAGGCGCTTGCTACGGCGCTTGACGGCATCGCGCTCGACACAATTTACCTGCGCATCGACGCGCATCCGCAAAGCCGCGTCTCGATTGACTGGCTGGTCGCCCTTCTGACCCAGCGCAAGGTCGATCCAACCAAGCTTAATGTTGCGTTCGGCGTTGATCCGGCCTCTGCTCTAGCTGGCAGCGGCCGGCTGCGCATGTCGATTGAGGCACTGCAGGCGTCGATGCCGCAGTCTTTGGCGCATTTCTTCGGGCTCGATGTTCCAGGCGTCCTGCTCGAGGCCGATGGCCGCGTTTTCCACAATGCCGGTGCCACCGAAGCGCAGGAACTTGGCATTATGCTGGCTTCCTCGGTGTCGCATCTGCGCATGTTCGAGGAGGCGCGCCAGCCGCTGATCTTTGCCACCCCGCATATCGGTTTTGCGCTTTCGGTCGACCAGGATCAGTTTCTTGCCATGGCCAAAATCCGTGCCATGCGCAAATTGTGGGTGCGGGCGCAGGAGGCGTGTTCCATTCCTCCGTCACCGGCCATCATCCACGCCGAAACCTCCTATCGGATGATGACGAGGCTTGATGCGGAAACCAACATTTTGCGCGGCACGATTGCGGCATTTGCGGCGGCAACAGCTGGAGCGGATTCCATTTCGGTACTGCCTTACACCATTGCCCATGGCCTGCCGGACGGCTTTGCGCGGCGGGTGGCGCGCAACACCCAACTGGTGAT
This sequence comes from Mesorhizobium sp. NBSH29, assembly GCF_015500055.1. NCBI lineage: Bacteria > Pseudomonadati > Pseudomonadota > Alphaproteobacteria > Hyphomicrobiales > Phyllobacteriaceae > Mesorhizobium > Mesorhizobium sp. NBSH29. The sequence goes on along the minus strand of NZ_CP045492.1, from coordinate 2,164,443 downwards.
GCGCTATGAGAGCCGTGTCGACTTTGTCTCCGATCCGGTAGCCGGTGCGGGGAGTGTCGAGGCGCTGACTGATGCGCTGTGCGAAGGCGCATGGGCCGAATTTCAACGCATCGAACAAGAGGGCGGCGTATTGAAGGCGCTCGCCGGCGGTATGCTGCAGGCACGTATTGTCGAGGCCCGTGACAAACGCGCGGAAGACTATCGTAGTGGCAAACGCGCGCTCGTCGGCACAACGCTTTATCCGCAAAAGACGGAGCGCCCGCTAGCGACGCTGGAGGCAGGGCGGGCCACCCCATCGATGGACGGCACCGCCGTGTGCGAACCCCTCGTTGCGATGCGTATCGACCAGTCAATCGAAGGCCGTTCATGATCCCCGATTTTTCGAAGCTAGCCTGGGCCGACGCGAAACAGGCTCCGGGCAAGGCTGCCGGCGCAGCATGGGAGACACCGGAAGGCATCGCGATCAAGCCTGTCTACGGGGCGAACGATCTGGATTCACTACCCTTCCTCGATTCCATGCCGGGTATGGCACCCTTCATCCGTGGGCCCTACCCCACCATGTATGTTCAGCAACCGTGGACGATCCGCCAGTATGCTGGGTTTTCGACGGCCGAGGAGTCCAACGCATTTTACCGCCGCAACCTCGCTGCTGGCCAGAAGGGCCTTTCGGTCGCCTTCGACCTTGCTACCCATCGCGGTTATGACAGCGATCATCCGCGCGTTGCGGGCGACGTCGGGATGGCCGGCGTGGCCATCGATTCCATTCTCGACATGCGCCAGCTTTTTGATGGCATCCCGCTCGACGAGATGTCTGTTTCAATGACCATGAATGGCGCCGTGCTGCCGATCCTGGCGCTCTATGTCGTCGCCGGTGAAGAACAGGGCGTGGCGCAAAAGGATCTTTCCGGCACGATCCAGAACGATATCCTCAAAGAATTCATGGTGCGCAACACCTACATTTATCCGCCAAAACCCTCGATGCGGATCATCTCCGATATCATCGGCTACACCGCGCAGCATATGCCGAAATTCAACTCCATCTCGATTTCCGGCTACCATATCCAGGAAGCCGGTGCGACGGTGGATCTGGAGCTTGCTTATACGATTGCCGACGGCATCGAATATGCCCGTGCCGGGGTGGCAGCGGGGCTCGATATCGACAGTTTTGCGCCGCGCCTGTCGTTCTTCTGGAATTCCGGCATGAATTTCTTTATGGAAGTGGCCAAGCAGCGCGCCGGGCGGCTGATCTGGGCGACACTGATGCAGCGGCATTTTGCGCCCAAAAGTCCGAAATCACTGGCTCTGCGGGCGCATACGCAGACATCCGGTTGGTCGCTGACGGCGCAGGACCCCTACAACAACATCATCCGCACCATGGTAGAGGCGATGGCCGCCACACAAGGCGGCACGCAATCTCTGCACACCAATGCGTTTGACGAGGCTCTGGCACTGCCAACCGACCATTCGGCACGCATTGCCCGCAACACGCAGTTGATCCTGCAAAAGGAATCCGGCACCACGCGATTGATTGACCCCTGGGGTGGTTCTTCTTTCGTCGAAAAACTGACCTTCGATCTCGCCGTCCGTGCCATGCAGCATATTGACGAGGTGGAAAGCCTGGGCGGCATGGCGGCGGCTATCGAGAAGGGCATTCCCAAGCTGCGTATCGAGGAAGCTGCAGCGCGCACGCAGGCCCGCATCGATTCAGGCGAGCAGCCGATGATCGGCATCAACGCCTTCCAGCCGCGAGACGATATGAAGGTCGATGTCCTGAAGATCGACAATGCCGAGGTTCGGGCGCGCCAGCTTTCCAAGCTGCAGCAGCTGAAGGGCACACGCGATGTTGCCGCGGTCGAAAGCGCGCTTGACGCGCTGACCAAGGCTGCCTCCAACACCGACCAGAATCTGCTCGAATTTGCTATCCGCGCGGCCCGCGCCAAGGCGACCGTTGGCGAGATTTCTCTCGCACTGGAAAAGACCTTTGGCCGTCACGTTGCGACCGTGCAGACTATTTCAGGCGTCTATCGCAAGGCGCTGGGCGACAGCCCGGTGGTTGATCGCGTGCAGGACAAGATCGATGCGTTTGAGCGTCGCAGTGGTAGCAAGCCGCGTATTCTTGTCGCCAAAATGGGCCAGGACGGCCATGACCGTGGCCAGAAGGTGATTGCCACCGCCTTTGCAGACCTTGGCTTCGATGTGACCGTCGGCGCGATGTTCCAGACCCCTGACGAGATCGCCAAAATCGCCGTCGACCATGATGTCCACATCGTCGGCGCGTCGTCTTTGGCAGCAGGGCATCTGACGCTGGTGCCTGAGCTCAAACAAGCGCTCGAAAGGCACGGGCGTGGCGACATTTTGATCGTCGCCGGTGGCGTCATTCCCCCGCAGGATTTCGACGCCGTGCGGGCAGCAGGTGCCGCCGAGATTTTCCCGCCCGGCACGGTGATCCCGGAAGCAGCGGAGCGGCTGCTCGACGGGTTGTTGCAACGCAAGTAATAACTTTGTTGATCAACGACGCTGCCTATGTTATATCTCGTGTTATAACATAGGAGCCTGCCATGAACGTCACGGTTCGCAAGATCGGAAACTCAGAAGGTGTCATCCTGCCCAAGGAAGTGCTCGACCGGCACAATTTACGTGCGGGAGACAAGCTTGTCTTGATCGAAGATGGAGAAAATTTGACTCTTCGTCGTTCGGAAGATCCTGAAGAGTTCGAGCGCAAGATGAATATTGCCCGCGAGCGGATGAAAAAATACGAAAAGACTTACCGCGCGCTGGCAAAATGACCGAGTACCACTCACGCGCATTTGTTGAGGGATTGCACGCCGAGCAGCTCCGCCTCCATGGCGGGGCCGCCGGTGTGCGTGACATGGGTATGCTGGAGTCAGCGCTTGCACGGCCGCTTCAGAAGGAAGCCTATGGCGCTCCCGATCTAGCCGAACTTGCCGCCGCCTATCTCTTCGGCATCGCCAAGAACCATCCCTTTGTTGATGGTAACAAACGCACGGCACTTGCCGCAGCCGATCTTTTTCTCGTCTTCAACGGGTTGAGCCTCGAGGCCGATGAGGACGACCTGATTCAATTTGTTTTGATGGTCGCCGCCGGCGAAATCGATGAAGACGGCGCGGCAGCGTTTTTTCGGGATCACACGGTGGAAGTCTAGGGACGTTCGATCCCTGACTGTCACTTCCGTCAGTCCTGACCGGCTTCCATCGCCACTATTTCCCATTCCTTGCCGTTGACTGTCGCAAGATCACCGACGGACTTGCCAAACAGGGCAAGGGCCATGGGCGAAACGTGGGAGATGGTGCCGTGTGCGGCGTCGGCTTCATCCTCGCCGACGATCCGCCAGGTATTGCGGTTGTCCGCGTCGTCCTCGATCGTCACCGTCATGCCGAAGCGCAACACGGGGCTGTCCGGTTCCGGCACCGAAACTTCGGCAGTCTCCCGGCGCGAATTCCAGTAGCGCAGATCGCGTGAGACAGTGGCGATGCGCTCGCGGCTTGCCGCGCCCTCCGCCATGCCGAGTTCGGCGCGCAGGCGGTGAAGTTCGGCATCAATCGCTGCAAGCCCTTCCGGCGTGACAATATTCCGATGCTGGCTGACCGGGCGTTCACCGATGTCGGCGAGCGCGCTCTCGCTGTCGTCTTCGCGCGTAAATGCTCTGCTCATCGCGCAACGTTAGGCCTCTGTTGCGTGAACCACAAGGTGGGCAAAAGGTGGCACGCTTCGTGCTACGCTGGGGGCCAACCTAGGGAAACTGTCCCGATGCTGAACAGACGCCGGTTTTTGGCACAGAGCACGGGCTTTGCCGTGCTTGGGCTTGTGCGCTGGCGCTTGCTGGTGTCGAGACGGCAGCGATGCGCGGCTCGATCAATGCCACCGAGCTTGGCGCGCGGCCGGGCGCACTCGACGACCAGAGCAAGACTTTTCAACGCATGCTCGACAAGGCCGGCACGGAAAACATTCCGCTGTTCCTGCCGCCGGGCACTTATGTCGTGTCCAATCTGACATTGCCGCGCAGCATCCGACTGGCTGGCGTGCCCGGCGCCACGCGCATCGTCTATGGCGGCGACGGCTATCTGCTGGCTGCCGAAAACGCCGAACACATCGCGCTTGACGGACTGGTGCTCGATGGGGCCAACCGCTGGATCGGCGAACAATCCAATGGTCTCGTCGACCTCAGGGGCGTGCGCCAGTTTACCGTCGATCAATGCACGGTGCTGGGCAGCGGCAAGCATGGACTGGCGCTGGAGCGGGTTTCGGGGCGCATAGAGCGCAGCGAGATCACCGGCGCAGCAGACGCTGGAGTTTACTCCATCGAGGCCGGAAGGCTAGCCATCACCGGCAACAGCGTCACCGACTGCGCCAATGGTGGCATTCTGGTCCATCGCTGGCAGATCGGCGAGGACAATACGGTCATCAGCGGTAACCGCATTGAGCGGATTGCGGCGCGCAACGGGGGCACCGGTCAGAACGGCAATGGCATCAATGCGTTTCGCGCCAATGGTGTCATGATTTCTGGGAATTCAGTGGCCGACTGCGCGTTTTCAGCCATTCGCGCCAACTCGGCCAGCAATCTGCAGGTCAACGCCAACACGTGCCTGCGCTCGGGCGAGACGGCGATCTACGCCGAATTTGCTTTCGATGGCGCAGTCATTAATTCCAACATTGTCGATGGCGGCGCGAATGGCATTTCGATCGTCAACTTCAACAATGGTGGACGCATGGGCGTCTGCAACGGCAATATCGTGCGCAACCTGTCGGCCAAAGGCCCCTACCCGGCTGATGCGCCTGGTTTTGGCACCGGCATTGCGGTGGAAGCGGATTGCGTTGTCACCGGCAATGTGGTGGAGAACGCACCGCTTTTTGGCATCAGCATCGGCTGGGGCCCCTACATGCGCAACGTGGTTGCGACGGGTAACCTGATCCGCAAGGCGGGCACTGGCATCGCGGTTTCGGTGGTCGAGGGTACTGGGCTTGCCACTGTCACCGACAACATCATCGACACTGCCACCAAGGGCGGCGTGGTCGGCTATCGCTGGGCTGAAGCGGCCACCGGAGATCTGGCTCTGGATGCGAGTGAAGCACCGGCCAATCTCACGGTCAGCGGCAATCAGGTCAGCTGATCAGCCAAGCGCGCCAGCGAGGCGAATTTCTCCAACCGCGTCGGCGGGCCGGTTTCATCACAACCGTGGCAAGAGTGGCAATCCTCGACCTCTTGTAGCAGACGCGCACCGGGGCCGCCTTCCGCCAGATGATCGTCCTCATTGACCAGAGGGCAACGTTTCACGCTTAAGTATCCACAGCCAATGCCCAGCGCCGTCTTGCCGTGAAGCGTTGTTAAAAGCGCGATCCGCCGCGTCAGCAATATCGCGTTGCGTGACAACTGCGCGAGCGCATCGGAGATTTCGGCAAGCGGGATGCCCGCGCTCTGCGCAACCTTAATGACCGTCACACGCCTATAGACCCGATGATTGGTGGAAGTCTTTTCGGATGTTATTAGCCCGCTTGCGTTCCTACAAATGGAGCGTCTACGGGCAACCCGCTGCGGTCCGAGAATTCGCCGCAGACAATTCTTTCTTCGCCATTCGCAATCTTCTTGACCTCAACTAAGGTTGAGGTTTTAGGCACTTGTCCGACAAGAGGAGACGGGATGACGGACACTGGTACCTGCGCAGAGAAGGACACGGAGAAATTCGTCCCATGGGGGGAGTTTCTTGGAAGCCCTTACGCGAAATCTCTGGCCCTAGTTTGCCTGGCCGTTTGGCTGCATGCAGCCGACAGCCTGATCGTCGCCACCATGCTCCCCTCCATCGTTGTCGAGATCGGCGGGACCGCGTTAGTGGGCTGGTCTGTATCGCTCTACGAGATTGGGTCAATCGTCGCGGGAGCAGCCAGCGCCTTGCTGACCATGCGATTCGGTCTGCGCGCGCCGATGAGTATGGCAGCCGCCCTGTTCGGGTTCGGCTGTATCATCAGCGCCGTCAGCCCGACCATGCCGGTGCTGCTGACGGGACGTGCCTTGCAAGGTCTCGGCGGCGGCGGCCTGATGGCGATGGGGTTCGTCGCAGTCGGCCTGATCTTCCCGCGCCGCTACATCGCGCGCGCTATAGCAGCCGTTTCGACCCTTTGGGGCGTCTCAGCATTCGCCGGGCCGATGGTCGGCGGTTTCTTCGTGGAATATGCGACGTGGCGCTGGGGCTTCGCCTTCTTCGCCGGCCAGGCATTCGCACTGGCCCTCTGGATCGTTTTGCGAGGGCACACGAGCGCGCCACGATCCACGGGCGACGCTGCTGAGTTCCCGCTCAGACGTCTGTCCCTGTTGTGTCTTGCCATCGTGCTGGTCGCCTTTGGCGGCGTCGAGGTCTCGATCCTGCGAACGGTCCCTTCCGTTGCTGCCGGTCTGGTCTGCATGATCGGATTTCTCTGGCTGGACGAGCGCGCGGGCGACACCCGGCTTCTTCCACGTCGCCCGTTCGAGCTCCGGCGTCCTGTCGGTGCCGCCCTGCTCATGATTCTGTCCATGTCGATGGCGACTATTGCCATCACGGCGTTCGGTCCGCTCCTGGTCACGGCCATCCACGGCGTATCCGCGCTGACGGCCGGGTACATCGTTGCCTGTTCGTCCATTGGCTGGACGGTCATGGCCATTCTGGTCAGCGGATTGCCGCAGCGGTTTGATCGGCTGATGATCGCACTCGGCATGACAGTCGTGACCCTGAGTATCCTTGGCTTTCTCTATTCCGTTCCCAATGGGCCTGTCTGGCTGATCGCCGTTTTCGCGGCTATTGAGGGCGGCGGCTTCGGGATGGCATGGACGTTCATTCTCGGGCGAACGATTGCACTCGCTGATGCAGACGAGGTCCAGCGAGTGTCCGCCGCGATCCCCACGATACAGAGACTCGGCTACGCACTCGGCGCAGCCTACGTCGGAATCGTTGCAAATGCTTCCGGCCTGCTAACAGTGGAGACGGCGGCAGACGCTGCAAAGGTTTCCCGATGGGTCTTCGTGTCATGCGTACCGTTCGCGGTAATAGGGCTGATCGCAATGGGCCCCTTGGTTCTCGATTGGAGGACAAAATCGCGTCCGATATCGGAATAGCCGGAGCTACATTCAGACAGTTCGGCAAGATCGTCGCCACGAGCTAGCTTCAGGCAATCGCACCAGCGGCCCGTATTTCGCCAACCGTGTCGCCGGGCCGGTTTTTCACCGCAACCGTGGCAAGCGCGCTCAGCCGGCTTGAGACCTTTGCGTCGTCCTTGAAAAGGCTGGCGAGCAGTGCGGCGATGGCAACGTCGGCCGCGCGTGAGGCGCCGTCGTCGCACTTCAGCGCGATGGCATAGCCGAGTTCAGGCACGGCGGCGCAGAACACGCCTTCAGCGCCGGTTTTGACGAAGATGCGGCCGGGAGCCACCTCCATCAGTCTGGTGCAAGCGCGGTCGCTGCCCGCGACATTGAACGGGTGGGCCATGCAGGCTGCCATCAGGCGTTTGGCAGCGGCTGCGCGTTGGGGCGCAAGGCCGTTGCCGGTGACCATTCGGGCGAAGCCGGTACCCAGATTTTTAAGCGGCACGGCGTAGGTCGGGATCACGCAGCCATCAATTGCTGCGTTGGATTCGTCATGGCGTGCCTCTGTGACTTCCTGCATCGTGCCGCGGATCATCTCCTGCAGGGGGTGGCCGTAGCCGACATAGCCGTGATGATCGATGCCAGCATGGCAGCAGACACACAGGAAACCTGAATGCTTGCCCGAGCAATTGTTGTGCAGCGCGTTCGGGTTTTGCCCGCTGCGCGCCAACGCTACCGTCGCGTCATGGTTGCTTGGCCAATGCGTACCGCATTCGAGTGCGGTGTGGTCGAGCCCGGCGCGCGCCAGCATTTTGGCGGCAAGCTCCGTATGCTGCACTTCGCCGGTATGCGAGGCACAGGCTAGCGCCAGTTCCGCGTCAGTCAGGCCATAGGCGTCGGCTGCACCTGTCTCGATCAGCGGCAGTGCCTGGATGGCCTTGACCGCCGAGCGCGGGAATACCGGTTGCGCGCTATCGCCGGCCTCACGCACTGTCTTGCCCTCGCCATCGACAATGATGAACGCGCCGCGATGGACGCTTTCAACGTGATCGCCGCGGGTAACTTCGACAAGGACGGGATTTTTGAACATTGTTTGCTCTGCTTCGTTGAATGGAGAACTAGCTAGGCGCTGGAGAACGCCGAGGCAAGGGCGCGCCAACCTCTCCGAATTTCCTCGCCCCCGTAAAGCGGGGGAGAGGTGGCTTGGGCGCAGCACAAGGCGGAGAGGGGGCGGTGCCACGGCGCAGACATGCCGCCTGAACCACGCCACACTCCCTCTCCGCCTCGCTGCGCTCGGCACCTCTCCCCCAATTCATGGGGGCGAGCAAATGGAGGCCAGCGCTACTTGATGCGCTCGAGGATCGATACATAGTTGGCGACCGCCGCGCCGCCCATGTTGAAGATGCCAGCCAGTTTCGCGCCGGGCACCTGGATGCCACCGGCCTCGCCGGTGAGTTGCATGGCGCTCAGCGCATGCATGGAAACGCCAGTGGCGCCGATCGGGTGGCCCTTCGACTTCAGGCCGCCGGACGGGTTGACCGGCAGACGGCCATTCTTGTCGGTCTGGCCCTCCAGGACCAGCTTTGCGCCTTCGCCCTTTTTGGCCAGCCCCATCGCCTCATATTCAATCAGTTCGGCGATGGTGAAGCAGTCATGGGTTTCCACGAAGGACAGGTCGTCGAGCGACACGCCGGCGCTTTTCAATGCCTGAGCCCAGGCCAGTTCGCAGCCTTCAAATGACAGGATATCGCGCTTGGACATCGGCAAAAAGTCCTGCACGTGCTCATTGGCGCGGAAGGCGACAGCGCGCTTCATAGACAGCGCGGTCGACGCGTCGGTCAGGATGATGGCGGCTGCGCCGTCGGAGACCAGCGAGCAATCGGTGCGCTTCAGCGGGCCGGCGACAAACGGGTTCTTCTCGCTCTCCTGCCGGCAGAACTCGAAGCCGAGGTCCTTCTGCATCTGCGCATAGGAATTTGTTGCACCGTTCTTGTGGTTTTTTGCCGCGATGGCGGCAAGCGCATCTGACTGGTCGCCATAGCGCTGGAAATAAGCACCGGCGATTTTTCCGAACACGCCGGCAAAGCCAGCCGGAATGTCGCCTTCTTCGGGCAGGTAGGAGGCGCGCGCCAGATTGTTTTGGACGTCGGGGCCCTTCGTCGTGGTCATCTGTTCAGCACCGACTACCAAAACGATCCGGGAAGCCTTGGCCTCAATGGCGCGGATGCCCTGGCGAATAGCTGCGGAGCCTGTGGCGCAGGCATTTTCGACACGCGTTGCGGGCTTGAAGCGCAGCCGGTCGTCAGCCTGGAGCACAAGGCTTGCGGTGAAATCCTGGGCTGAAAAGCCAGCGTTGAAATGGCCGAGAACGATCTCGTCGACATCGTCGGGGCCGATGCCCGCATGGTCCATCGCATCGCGCGCGACGCCGACAATCAGCGATTCAAGCGTTTCGCCTTCCAGCTTGCCGAAGCGCGAATGCGCCCAGCCAACGATACATGCGGTCATGACCAGCTCCTGACGGGCAGCCCGCGTCGGGCGCCATTGCGTGATGCCTTCTATATTGTTCAATCATGAACTTATTCCAAGAAGAAAATGGGGATTCGGAAGTACCAATCGCAAGAATTTTTTGTTGATTGACCAGTCAATAAAAAATAAGTTCCCTCGCGAGAGGATCGAAATTTGCCAAAACTCGGTATGGAACCTTTGCGCCGCAGAGCGCTGATTGACGCCGCCGTCTCGGTGATCGGCGAGCGCGGCTCGCTTGATGTCACCATGTCGGAGATTGCTGGTCGCGCTGGCGTGTCGGCAGCGCTGGCGCATCATTATTTCGGCGCCAAGGACGAGCTGTTACAGGCCACCATGCGCCATCTTCTGGTCGAGCTTGGCAATGATGCGCGCAGCGCGCTTTCTGCTACGGAGAGCCCGCGCGAACGCCTCTCGGCGATCATCGCGGTCAACTTTTCCGAAAAGCAGTTTCGGCCAGAGACCATCGCCGCCTGGCTGGCGTTTTATGTCGAGGCGCAGAAGGTGCCTGCGCTGCGTCGGCTGTTGCGCATCTATGCGCGCCGGCTCCACTCCAACCTGATGAGCGGGCTTGCGGCCCTGATGGAACATGTTCCCGCCGAGCGCGCGGCGGAGGCCATCGCGGCGCTGATTGACGGGCTCTATATCCGCCGCGCGCTGAAGGAAGGTACGCCCAACGCGGAAAGCGCCATCGCGCTGATCGAAGATTATGTCGAGACGAAACTCCAGTCCCAAAGGGCCCTGACATGACCAAGCCCAACATCCTGATCATCATGGTAGACCAATTGAACGGAACTCTGTTTCCCGACGGGCCGGCCGACTTTCTTCACGCCCCGCACATGAAGGCGCTGGCGCAGCGTTCGGCGCGGTTTGCCAACAATTACACCGCCTCGCCGCTCTGCGCGCCAGGCCGCGCCTCGTTCATGAGCGGGCAATTGCCCTCGCGCACACGGGTCTATGACAATGCGGCGGAATTCGGCTCTGATATTCCGACCTATGCGCATCATCTGCGCGCGGCGGGCTATCATACCTGCCTGTCAGGCAAGATGCATTTTGTCGGGCCGGACCAGATGCATGGTTTTGAAGAGCGGCTGACGACCGACATCTATCCGGCCGACTTTGGCTGGACACCAGACTATCGCAAGCCGGGTGAGCGGATCGACTGGTGGTATCATAATCTGGGCTCGGTCACGGGTGCAGGGACAGCGGAGACCACCAATCAGCTGGAATATGATGATGATGTCGCGTTTCAGGCCACGCAGAAGCTTTATGAGTGGTCGCGGACTTCAACCGATGCGGACCGGCGGCCATGGGCACTCACCGTCTCGTTCTCGCATCCGCACGACCCTTATGTGGCACGCAAGAAGCATTGGGATCTCTACGAGAACTGCGCGCATCTTGACCCGGAATTCGGTTTCATCCCGCTGGAAAAACAGGACCCGCATTCGCAGCGGCTTTATGCGGCCAGCGACTATGCATCGTTCGACATCACAGCTGAGCAGATCCGCCGTTCACGGCGCGGCTACTTTGCCAGCATCTCTTATCTCGATGACAAGATCGGCGAGCTGATGGATGTGCTCACGCGCACCCGCATGCTCGACGACACCATTATCGTTCTGGCGTCAGACCATGGTGACATGCTGGGCGAGCGCGGATTGTGGTTCAAGATGTGCTTCTTTGAAGGGTCCGCGCGCGTGCCGCTGATGTTTGCGGGGCAAGGGATTTCGGCAGGGTTGCACATTGTGCCCGTGTCGAACCTCGACATTTGCCCGACCCTTTGTGATCTCGCTGGCATTGATATGGGCGCCATCATGCCATGGACGGATGGGCAATCGCTTGTGCCGACGATGGAAGGCAAGCCGCGAACCGAGCCTGTGTTGATGGAATATGCGGCTGAAGGATCGTCCGCGCCACTGGTTGCCATTCGCGAAGGGCGTTACAAATTCACGCATTGCGAGCTTGATCCGCCGCTGCTTTTCGATCTCGACGATGATCCGCATGAGCGGGTGAACCTGGCTGAATATCCAGAACACGCAGATCTTGTTGCCGCCTTCATGCGCAAGGTACGTGAGCGGTGGGACATGGCCGGATTTGATGCTTCGGTGCGCGAAAGCCAGGCGCGGCGCTGGGTTGTCTATCCGGCACTGCGCAACGGCGCCTATTTTCCGTGGGATTTCCAGCCGCTGCAAAAGGCGTCGGAGCGCTATATGCGCAATCACATGAACCTCGACACTTTGGAGGGAAGCAAGCGCTTCCCGCGCGGAGACTGACCATGGCACAAGAAGCAGATTTCGTCATTGTTGGCTCCGGTTCGGCTGGTGCAGCACTGGCCTCGCGGCTTTCGGAGGATGGACGCAACAGCGTCATCGTGATCGAGTTTGGCGGCACTGATATTGGTCCCTTCATCCAGATGCCGGCAGCGCTTTCCTTTCCCATGAGCATGAAGCGCTATGATTGGGGTTTTGAAAGCGAGCCCGAGCCGCATCTGAACAATCGTGTTCTGGCAACGCCGCGCGGCAAGGTTCTGGGCGGGTCGTCCTCGATCAATGGCATGGTGTATGTGCGCGGCCATGCGCGCGATTTCGACCATTGGGCGACGAGTGGCGCCACCGGCTGGAGCTTTGCCGACGTGCTTCCTTATTTCAAGCGGATGGAAACATCGCATGGCGGCGAAGATGGCTGGCGGGGCACCGATGGGCCCCTGCATGTGCGCCCCGGCAAGCAGCGCAACCCGCTCTACAAAGCTTTCGTCGAAGCAGGAAAGCAGACAGGCTTCGAGGTGACGCCGGACTATAATGGTTCGAAGCAGGAAGGCTTTGGCGTGATGGAGCAGACCATTCACAATGGCCGCCGCTGGTCCGTTGCCAATGCCTATATGAGGCCTGCAATGAAGCGTCCGAACGTCACCCTCGTGCGCGCCTTTGCGCGGCGCGTGGTGATAGAGAACAAGCGCGCTGTCGGCGTCGAAATCGAGACCGGGCGTGGCATTGAGGTGATCAAGGCCAAACGTGAGGTGGTGCTTGCCGCATCCTCTATCAATTCGCCCAAGCTGTTGATGCTTTCAGGCATCGGGCCAGCCGCGCATCTGAAGGAACATGGCATTGAAATTGTGGCGGATCGACCGGGCGTCGGCCAGAATTTGCAGGACCATATGGAGCTCTACATCCAGCAGGAATCCATCTTGCCGATCACGCTCTATTCCAAGCTCAACCTGTTTTCCAAAGCGCTGATTGGTGCCGAATGGCTGTTCTTCAAGAGCGGGCTCGGGGCCACGAACCATTTTGAATCTGCTGCCTTCCTGCGCTCCAAGGCAGGTGTGGAATATCCCGACATTCAGTATCACTTCCTGCCGGCTGCCATTCGGTATGACGGTAAGGCTGCGGCCAAGTCGCATGGTTTTCAGGCGCATGTCGGCCCGATGCGATCAAAATCGCGCGGGGCGGTGACACTCCGGTCGGGCGATCCTGCTGACCGCCCCTCCATCCGGTTCAACTACATGTCGCAGCCGGAAGACTGGGTGGATTTCCGCCACTGCATCCGGCTTACCCGCCAGATCTTTGGGCAGAAAGCCTTTGATCCTTATCGCGGCAAGGAGATTTCGCCCGGCAGCAGCGTGCAGAGCGACGATGAGCTGGATGCTTTCATCCGCGACCATTCGGAAAGCGCCTATCATCCGTGCGGCACGGCAAGGATGGGCAGCAAGAGCGACCCCATGGCGGTGGTGGATCCCGAATGCCGGGTGATCGGCGTCGAGGGTCTGCGGGTGGCGGATTCCTCGATCTTTCCGCGTATCACCAATGGCAACCTGAACGGCCCCTCGATCATGACCGGCGAAAAGGCCGCTGACCATATTCTGGGGCGCACGCCGCTTGCCCCTTCCAACCAGGAACCCTGGATCAATCCACGCTGGCAGGTTTCAGACCGGTAAAGCGGCTTTGCAAACTGCGGGCAGGAAAAGCTCGCAGCCTATGATAGAACTTCACCAAACTACTGCGCGTGAAAAAATTTCGGAGATGAGCCATGAAGGCCCAGCCAGACGCATCGCACTACATCAATGGCCGTTTTGTCGAGGACGAACAGGGCGCGGAACTTGCCGTGCTCTATCCGGCGACGGGTGAGCGTATCGCCACGCTGCACGCAGCCACGCCCAATATTGTGGAACTGGCCGTGGAAGCCGCGCGCGAGGCCCAGCCTGCCTGGGCGCGGCTGAAGCCGGTCGAGCGCGGTCGCATCCTGCGGCGCGCTTCCGACTTGCTGCGCGAGCGCAATGAGGGCCTGGCGCGGCTGGAAACGTTCGACACCGGCAAGGCCATTCAGGAAACACTGGTGGCGGATGCACCGTCTGGTGCCGATGCGCTGGAATTCTTCGCTGGCGCAGTTGCTGGTTTCTACGGCGATTTCATCGATCTTGGCGGGCCGTTTGCCTATACGCGTCGCGAGGCGCTTGGTGTGTGCGTCGGCATCGGCGCTTGGAACTATCCCATCCAGATCGCTTGCTGGAAGTCCGCGCCGGCGCTCGCCATGGGCAATGCGATGGTGTTCAAGCCCTCGGAAATGACGCCGCTTTCGGCGCTTGCTCTGGCCGAGATTTATACCGAAGCCGGGCTGCCCGACGGCTTGTTCAATGTCGTGCAGGGCTTTGGCGATGTCGGTGGCGCGCTGGTTGCTCATGCGCATGTCGACAAGGTGTCGCTGACCGGTTCGGTCGAGACCGGCAAGCGCGTCATGGCGGCAGCCGGAGGCGCGATGAAACACGCGACAATGGAGCTTGGCGGCAAGTCGCCACTCATTATTTTCGATGATGCCGACCTCGAAAACGCCATTGGCGGGGCGATGCTTGCTAATTTCTATTCGACGGGACAGGTCTGCACCAATGGCACGCGCGTCTTCGTGCAGGAAAGCTTGCATGACCGCTTCGTTGACCGGCTGATCGAGCGCACGAAGAAAATCCGCATCGGCGATCCGCTCGATCCTGATACGCAAATGGGTCCGCTGGTCAGCCAGGCACAGCATGACCGGGTGATGTCCTATATCGAGATCGGTCAGGACGAAGGGGCGACGCTTGCCTATGGCGGCAATGTGCCTTCGCTTCAGGGCTTTGAAGAAGGCTGTTTTATAGAGCCGACCATTTTCACCGGCGTCACCGATGATATGCGGATTGCCCGTGAAGAAATCTTCGGGCCTGTAATGAGTGTGCTTTCATTCAGCGATGAAGACGAGGTTATCGCGCGCGCCAACGGCACAGATTTCGGGCTTGCTGCCGGTGTCTTCACGCGCGAGCTTGCCCGCGCCCACCGGGTGATCGACCAGCTCAAGGCTGGCACATGCTGGATCAACACCTATAATCTGACGCCTGTCGAAATGCCTTTTGGCGGCATGCGCCAATCCGGCATAGGCCGAGAGAACGCACTCGCGGCACTCGGCCATTATTCGCAGGTCAAAGCGGTCTATGTAGAGACCGGCAACGTCGACAGCCCTTATTGAGGCGGGTGCCATTTCCTCGCCCCCATGAAATGGGGGAGAGGTGCCGAGCGCGGCGAGGCGGAGAGGGGGTCGCGCAAATTGCACCACGCGTCCTGCTCCCACCCAGTTGCCCCCTCTCCGACCCGCTTCGCGGGCCACCTCTCCCCCGCCTTGCGGGGGCGAGGATGCGGTTGCGCCCCTACCCCTCTTCCGTGCCGTCCAGATATTGCGTCAGTGCCGAGACCAGATGATAGAAAATACTGGCCGGCACTTCGCTGGCCTGTGAGCGGCCGCGTTCATCAATCTGGTCGATCCACAGGCCACGTGGCGCGGGATCAATATGCCAGCGGAACAGCCGTCCGACGCGCGCTTCAATCTCGGGCTTGAGGTCGGGACCGCCGGTGCCATCGAGCGCGATGGCTGCCTTGATGGCTTCCGATTGCGGCCAGCTGCGCGAGGAGCGTGACAAGGGCAGGCCTTCGCGGGAGACTGCTGCATAGGCAAGACCCGTCGCGCGGTTGAGGCCGTTTGCAATTGCCGAGGCATAGAGTTTGCGGGCAAAGACCACCAGATCGCGCTGGCCGGAAATATCAGCGAAGTTGACCAGCAGTGAGGCCCATTCGAAATGGTGGCCGGGCTCGGTCCAGTCACCTTGATCCACTGATGGTTTCCAGTGCGCGTCGAAATATTCGCCTAGCGTCCAGCTTTCGGCATCAAAGAAGTGGCTGCGGAACAGGTCGATGACGCGGGCGGCGCGGCGCAGATAAACCCGCTCGCCGGTGACCTCGAACCAGGCCAGAAACGCCTCTAACAGATGCATATGCGGGTTGGAGCGGCGGATACCTTCTCCACCCGGTGTTTCGAGAAACCCGGTCAGGCGAATGTCTTCGAGATGCGTATCGAGAAACTGGAATGTTTCGTTCGCCAGCGTCAGTGCCTCGGGGTGTCCCGCGCGGTGCGCATGGGCGAGCGCCAGAAGCACACAGGAATGATCATAGGCGTCTTCGACCGGGTCCAGCACCGAGCCATCGACATTGAGCGTGCGCACCCAGCCACCTTTGTCAGTGCGACCGTGTTTCGAGATAAAGTCTATACCATGGGTGATCAGCTCGTCTGCCGGCCCGTCCCAGCCGCGCTCGCTGGCGACTGCAAAAGCATAGATCTGGCGGGCCATGGTGCGCATGCGCTTTGGCTTGCTGATCGGCCTGCCATCAAGCCCCAGCGCTTCATGGAAGCCGCCGTGGACATGATCAACGCCGGCGGTCGACCAGAGCGGCAACGTCTCGTCAAACAGCCAGTGGCCGACGCGCTTGCGCCAGCCACCGCTGACAATCACCCGGTCATGTGCCGGCGTGAATTTCGTTTCAAGGCGACCGCTCTTTTCAAGCTGCTCGACGATTTTCTTGACGTGCTGGCTGTGACTTACGGGCGCGACAAAGGTCGCATCCGGCGTCGAGACAATCGCCACACCCTTGAGACCAATCGCCGAGAGCAAGCGGCCTTCGCTGCGCAGATAGGAATTCTCGCAATCAATGGCGACGACATCGCCGACCACCACATTGCCATGCTCGTCTGAAGTGGAGACATCAAGCAGCGACTGCCACGAGCCGAGATCGTTCCAGCGGAAGCCGGCAGCCACCATGGCGATGTCGTCGGCGCGCTCCATCACCGCGTAATCAATAGAGGTGGAGGGAATGGTGCTGTATTCTTCAAGCGGCAGGAACACGCCCGACACATCGCGCACGGCACCTGCATAGGCGTCAACCGTGGCATCCCAGATGGCCGGTTCAAACGCCAGAAACGCCTTGCGCATGGCGCTGGCCCGGAACAGGAAAATACCGGTGTTCCAGAAAAAAGTGCCAGCTTCCAGATAGGATTGCGCCGTGGCGAGATCGGGCTTTTCGACGAAGCGCGAGACTTTGGCGACATCGTTTGCGCCCTCGCCTACTTCGATATAGCCATAGCCGGTTTCGGGCTGGGTCGGCCGTACGCCGAACACCACGAGACTACCTGCCTTGGCTGAGGGAACGCCCTTTTCAACCGTCTGCCAGAATTGCTGCTCGGTTGATATTTCATGATCTGAGGGAACCACCAGCACCAGCGCATCGTCGCCATGTGCTTCGATTGCAGTCAAGGTTGCGACTGCAACGGCTGCTGCCGTGTTGCGCCCCACCGGTTCAAAAATGGCCCCGCCTCCTTTGAGATCGAGCGCGGCAATATCAGATCGGACGCGGTCTGCGTGGCGCTCCGATGCGATGAGATAGACCGGGGTTTCACCTTGCGCGCGCGCAATCAACCGGCGCAGGGTTTTGACCAGCATGGAGCCATCGCCTGCCAGATCATGAAACTGTTTTGGGTTGTCCTCACGCGATAGCGGCCAGAGGCGTGAACCCACGCCGCCGCTCATGACGAAACTGACAATGCGATCTGCCATTGAATTCAAAACCCTGTCAGAATGTTTGATTGTAGGCGCCGACTTCGCGGTTGCGCCGCATGACGGCATCCACCGCGTCGAACATGGCGCGCCGACGCTCGGATGATACCGGACTTTCGACCACCACCACCAGTTCCGGCTTGTTGGACGAGGCGCGCACAAGGCCCCATGTGCCATCTTCCGACACAACGCGCACGCCATTGACCGTGATCAGATCTACGATTTTCTGGCCGGCAAAAAGTTCACCCGCGTCCTTCATGCGCGTAAATTCTGCCACCACCTTTTCGACCACGCCATATTTTACGTCATCGCCGCAATGCGGCGACATGGTGGGCGTGCCATAGGTGACCGGCAGGTCGCGATAAAGATCGGCCATGGATTTTGAAGGGCTGCGATCCAGCATTTCGCAAATGGCGACAGCCGTCACCAGACCATCATCATAGCCGCGGCCAATCGGCGGGTTGAAGAAGAAGTGGCCAGACTTTTCAAAGCCGGCTATCGCACCCAGTTCGGCGACGCGGCGCTTGATATAGGAGTGGCCGGTTTTCCAGTAATCGGTCACCGCGCCATTGGCCAGAAGTGTCGGATCAGTGTTGAAGAGGCCAGTCGATTTTACGTCGACGACGAATTTTGATCCCGGATGCACGGATGAAATATCGCGCGCGAGCATGACGCCCACCTTGTCGGCAAAGATCTCGTTGCCCTCATTATCAACGACGCCGCAGCGGTCACCATCACCGTCAAAACCCAGGCCCACATCAGCGCCGGTTTCCAGCACCTTGTCGCGGATGGCGTGGAGCATTGCCATGTCTTCGGGGTTAGGGTTGTAGCGCGGGAATGAGTGATCCAGCTCGATATCCAGCGGAATGACTTCGCAGCCAATCGCTTCCAGCGCCTGCGGGGCAAAGGCACCGGCGGTGCCATTGCCACATGCAGCAACCACTTTCAGCCGGCGCCTGATTTGCTTGCCCACCGTGACATCGGCCAGATAGGTTTCCCGAAAATCAGCGACAAATTCATAGGTACCGCTACCCTTCAGGTCGAAGTCACCCGACAGAACAATTTCCTTCAGCGCGCTCATCTCGTCAGGGCCAAAAGTGAGCGGTCGTTGCGCGCCCATTTTTACCCCGGTCCAGCCATTTTCATTGTGCGAGGCGGTGACCATGGCAACCGACTGCGTGTCGAGTGCGAACTGGGCGAAATACGCCATGGGCGACAAAGCAAGCCCGATATCCTTGACCCGCGCACCTGCCGCCAGAAGACCAGCAACCAGCGCCAGCTTGATGGACATGGAATAGCTGCGGAAATCATGCCCGACCACGATGTCCGGGCCCGCTCCGAGACGCTGGATGAGCGTGCCAAGCCCCATGCCAAGGGCCTGAACGCCGATCAAATTAAGCTCTGGTTGAACATCTGATGCAGGATGCCCAAACCACCAGCGCGCATCATATTCGCGAAAACCACTGGGTTTAACCAGCGCGGATGTCTCGAATTCAAAAGTGTTGGGCAAAGCGTGGGAAACGGGTTTGAGCATCAAGGGCGAACTTTCTGGTGAACCTGCGCTACTATAGGGTCAACGTTTTACCGCCGCATTAAACCATCGCAGTGCACTTGGCGACCTTGGGCCGAGGCCGCAGACTATAGGCAGCGCAAGCGAAATTGGCGCACCACACCGCCCGAAATGCTTGCGGGGAAAACCCGCCGAAGTTATAACCCAGCGTCTGGTCGCGGAGTGTAGCGCAGTCTGGTAGCGCACGTCGTTCGGGACGACGGGGTCGCAGGTTCAAATCCTGCCACTCCGACCAACGATTTCAAAAGGTTATGACTGACTAACAAAGGCACCCAAGGTACGTGCGCACCGATTGCGCACCAAAACGAAAAAAAAGCCGCCAACCCCGAAGGGCTGGCGGCAAAGGTCAGGGAGGCAATCAGCCGGCAGCCGGCCGGCGCGGAAACCCGGCAAGCCGGGGATGGGGATCAAAAGATGGTGAAAGGGTTTGAAAGCACCCGTACGGATTTTTCCGGGTAATCGACCGGAAGCACCGACCAAAAAGTTCTCAATTTGTATTCGCCAGCCGGTAGCTGGCATTGGCGAGGCCAAGTCCACCAGTCCAAGTCAAGGTCAACGGGTAGCATCGCATCGGTCACGTAATCTTGCGTTCCCGACGACGTACAGAACGTGGTGTAGGTTTCATCGCTCTGCTTGCGCATTACAGTGGTAATCCAATGCCCTCTGAAAGGTCTATGAATTGTCCTTTTCACTTTCATCGCGGGGGTCTGGCCAACTCTGGCATCCATCACCTGAATATCTTTGACTTCGAACCAGTGCGATGCCGGGACAAAAACTGGCCAAACTGACAGCCACATAGCCCAGGCAAAAACGATTACCCCTGCGACCACAACTGTTCCCTTTTGAGATCGAGCAGCTTGGCTCATGTCGTCAGCGCTTGGGAGAGCGGTCATCATGTCATTGACCTCCAATTTTCTGGTTTAGGTCGTCCCTCTTTATTCTAAACGCTTTCAGGATGATTTCGATCACGACAATTCCTGTTACTCCCATCAGGAAGCCGCTCATCCCGGCTGCGCTTTCCCTGGGGACGCTTATCCCGTTGAGCACCCACTCGAGAAAGGGCAGGCCAAGAGGCGACAGGTAGACGGCGCTGATCGTCCCGACGAGGATCTTGCGAACCGCTGGGAACACTCCCGTCCATTCCATCGCAGCGGCCACGACCGACCCAAGAAACCCCGCGGTCAAGAGTTCCCCCTTGCCCTGCGCTAACCATTCCAGCATCGTCATTCCTCGGCCCCTCTCGTTTGTTCCTCGAGTGCCTCGATCCCCCTGACCAGAACACGATGCTTTGCACTGCAGTCGCCAAGCTCCCTACGGTCCCGGCCCCACCATGCGGCTGCCTCTGACCCTTCAAGATCCCGATCAGGCAGTTCGACGGCTTCCGCGCACGGTAGACGCACCGATTGAGGAATGGCGGCGAGCTCAGGGCGTTCCACGACCGATCGGGTTAAGGGCCCGGGACACCCCGCGAGAAAAGGCAGGAGGCTTAGGCCTATCAGGTGTTTGTGCATTTTCAGCCTCCTTGATTGCTTCCTCGAGCGTGATGATCTTCATGGCATCGCCCGTACGATCTATAAAATATTGACGCTCGACCTCATCAATCTTTGCTTGAGCGGCCTTCTGTCTGACCTGGCTCTCCCTGATCATACGAACGCGCAGTTCCTCCCAAGCGATCCGTTCTTCGCCCTGGCCTTTTAGTCGCCCGCTTTCAAAAACGGCTGGATCGTCAATCAGCCGGTCGTAAAGCCGCATGGGCGCAGCGACGGCCAGAGCGCCGGCCACAGCGCCGGCGGCCAGTGGCATCCAGCTGAACCCGAACATCAGATGCGAGCCGCCTGCACATGCATCCAATCTCGGCCAATCGCCCTTCCGAGCGAGACCCACCCATGCGCTTCCCAAATGTCGAAGAACTTCTTGTATTCGGGGCCGCAAAAGAGTGCGTCGGGGCAGCGAGCCGTAAGGCCGTTCGGCTTGGCATTGAAATCCCATGCACAGCCGTAAGCATGCATGGACCAAGCCGTTCCACCTCGCATCCTGCGATGGTTATAAGTGCCGGCGTTGAGGTCGAGTCCGAGGCGGCGCAATTCGCCAATCCCATATGCCCGGTGAATCTCAACCAATGCCGCCATAGCCGAACCAGCGCATTTCATATGAAGCTGCGCGCGGGTCGACTTTTGTGAACGGTCGTAATCGATCCGCATTTCGTAGGGGAATTCGACCATGACGAGCTGGCTGGCCACGTCCGGCCCTGGATTTCCATAGAATTCCACGCATCCGGCCTGAGTGGGGAATTTGTCAGCCGCTCGCGGCAATGGCCCTGTTTGCCTGCGATCCAGCACCAGAGCAGTGCCCGTCGTTTTCAGGGTTCCCCACTCAAGAAGAGCACCCGTAGTCAAATTGCCATCGTAACCATCGATCCTACCAACCTCGAATCCAGCGTGCTTGAGAACGATTTGCGCTGCGCCAACCGCTCGCCTCTCAGGTGACCAATCGCCTGCACTCGATACGCATTCCGACGCATGTCCCGACAGCACCTTTTCGATCGCTGCCTTGCTAATGGTGCCGAGATCACCGTCAACCTTGCCTTGATAGTATCCGGCAGCCGCGAGCAATCGCTGAATGTCAGTGTTCTTCATCTGTGGAGTCCTCGCTGATAAAATGAAAAAGGCCGCTCGAAAGCGGCCTTGGTTCTCAGTCCCAAAGTTGGATTTGCCCCGGCGGTTCGGGCGGCGTGTATTTGGGCAGGATGATCAAAATCCCGGCCGGCAGCACCATGGGCTGCAGGCTTAGGTTCTGGTTTCGCTCATAGATGAGTTCGGCGGTCCCCAGGTGTGATCCGTAGAAGGCGTTGGCGATCTGATCCACCATATCGCCGTCGACGGTTGCATAAACAGACGTTCCATCCGGACGCTCGGTAATGTTCATTTTGGCAACTCGCATTCGATGGAGGTCGTGTAGGGCCCGCCCGAGGTCCAGTTGTGGGTTACCGTTACAGATCTCCACACGCCGTCGACCATAGAGCGAATATTAGACGCTATGACGTGGGCTTCTGCGCGAGCGTGCGGGTTGCCCTCGACAGAGAATGACGCCTTGGCCTCCGCACGTTTCAGTTCATTGGCCTTGGAGTTCGCTTGTTTTTGTGCTTCGGCTTTCGACTGTGCAGGCGCGCGGATCAGAAAGTCGGGGCCGTCCGCGCTGGCGTTGGCCGTCACCTCTTCCCGCTTGGCTTTCTTGCGGTTGTACCAAGTGGCTTTGACCTTTTTGTGCTTCGGTTTATCTTTGCGGCTCACGCTGTATGTAAGAAGATTATGCCCGCGGCGAACAACGATAAACGGTAAGGGTTGGCCGCTGACCGAAGTCCCCGTTCCCTTTTTCGCTGCGATCAAGCGATCTTCCTTGATTGAGATCGAGGCGTCCAACTTCTTGCCGATGCGGGTGAGGAAACTGATGTCGTCCTCCTCAGCTTGAGCTTCATATTCAAGCTCCTGAGAACCGATCTCGGGAGAAATCGACAGTGTCAGGCCGTGTCGACCCGCAATCTCTGCGAAAACGTCCTTGAAGGTTGGATAGTCCTCCTTGTCGTAGGA
Organism: Mesorhizobium sp. NBSH29; assembly: GCF_015500055.1. Classification (NCBI taxonomy): domain Bacteria; kingdom Pseudomonadati; phylum Pseudomonadota; class Alphaproteobacteria; order Hyphomicrobiales; family Phyllobacteriaceae; genus Mesorhizobium; species Mesorhizobium sp. NBSH29. The sequence continues at coordinate 2,141,791 of NZ_CP045492.1, read as the reverse complement.
CTTTGGCCGCCCCTCCTTCAATGCCGATTTGGCCTTTGCCGATTGTGCGCTGATCGATATTTTTTGCGGCCATCCTGACAGGGTCACCTCATCGACGGTGAAGGTGCCGAAGTTGACGCGGTCATCGACATAACCCGCAATGATCTTTAGCTCGACGCCGGTCTTGGGTGGTGCGATCACACCGTGCATGTCGTCGATCTCAATTTGCGCGGTGTCGGCGTCAAGGCCGACGCCATCCTTTATGGTGAGCGATATTTGCCCACCGGCTAGCTTGCTGGTGATGTCTTTCCCGCCTGCGGATATCTGGAAGAAAGGTGAAGGCATCAGAACAATCCAATCGAGAAACCGCTACCGCCGCCGCGCGGAACGTAGCGCTTCAGGTTCATGTCGACGGTGACCATCTGCGGGTATCCGGAGCGAGATATCTGAGTTCGCTCGTCACTGACGTCCAAGATTATCCATCGCCCGTAGACCAGGCCGGCGACTGAGATGAGCATGAGTGGCACCTGATCGAGGCACGAGCCCCTAATTCCTTCCAGCTGTTGAAGCCCTCCCCCGTTTAAATGGAACGGGTAGAACGTGCTCGAGAATTTCACGGTTTCCTCACCGGGCCCCAGAAGGTGAGTTGTAGGACGCGCACCTATGATTTCTTGGCTGGCGACGCGGGACGATACCTTCCGGGAAATTTGCTCGACCGAGTATGTAGGGATTCGAAACCGAAATGGGCCGAGGGCCATAAGCATGCTGACGTTCCTCCTTCTCAGACGACCGAGCGGCCGTCGATTGACGTCTGACGGGAGCGATCGAGCTGGCGGTCCATGATCGCCAGCACTTCTCTGGCGACGGCCTGCGGATCCCCGCCACTGATGTTGAACGTGATGTTCTGGTTGGCAGCCGTACTGTTGCTGTTTCCAGCCATCTGCCGGTTGGGAGTAATGCCGCCCGATCGTCCCGGAGAAAACAGTTCCGGACCTTCCTCTCCTACGAGGTAGGTCAGACCTGATTGAACCGGCCCGCCTTTGGCGCGAGGGCCACCGAACTTGAGGTCATTCTTCGGCACGTAGGAAGACCTGCTTCCAAGTGCGTCCATTCCCGACAGCATCTGGCGAAGCGCGCTTGCCCTGCCGATCGCCGCATTGATCGAGGACGTGTCAACAATCGGCGTGGCAGTAACGCTGAGAGTGTTCTTCGCCTCGGCCGCCAATGTCCGGACTTCGGATTCATAACCCGAGGTATCGACCTGATATCCAACTTCCCCCGGCTGAGGGGTGGGCTTCTCTGGTTTCCAAACATCGGGCATGAAGTGGTCGTACATCACATCACCCAGAGGGCGGTTCATCTCCTTATTGAAGTTGCCCCACCATTCCCTCATCGACTGAAGCTCACCTTTGAGCCTTTGAATCGAGCTCACAAGGTTGTTGATCGAGCTGGCCATCGACGCGCCGAACCATTCCCCGGTTGCGCCCATGCCTTCGCTGTCAGCCAAAGCAGTTTTGATGTTGCCCATCCAGGCCTGAATATTCGTGGCAAAGGTGCCCAAGGCTTCCAGCGCAGCGGGATCGAGGTTGTCCAGGAAACCGAGCTTGAAGCCATCACCGAAAGCGATCAGCGAGTCCCAGTTCTGATAAGCCAGATACCCAAGACCAGCGACTACCAAGGTCAGTGGATTGGCAAGCAGGGCCATCGATGCAGCCAGACCGGAGATCACCAATCCGAGTGGTGCCATGGCAGCAAGCGCCATGACACCGTAAGTGCCCATTTCGAGCATTTTAGGGTTGGCCTTCGACAGTTCGGTAACGAAGGACGTGAATTTGTCGATGAGGCTCGTAACGGTATTCAAGACCCCGGAATCAGCAAGTGTGATTGCAAAATTTTCGACGGCCGCCGACATCTCGAGAACGACGCCCACGATGCCTTTCGTCATGCGCCTTGCCATTTCGTCGGCGGTGCCCTCGGAGTGCGTGATCACGTCATCCACAACACCGTCGAGGTCGCTGTAAAGGATTGCCGCCAGGCGCGAGCCCATCCGCACATCGAAGATCTGAGCGATGTCGGTGATCGTGGCGCCCTTATCCTTCAGCACGCCAAGCAACTTGCGAAGATCAACGTCCTGAGCGCCAGCAGAGACTGCGTCGGTCAGCGCCTGGGAAACGTTATCCCGGACTGACTCGTCGCCGATCTGGCCAACGATCAGATCCGACAACTCCGCAACCATCCGCTCAGGGGCGCTGGCGAGGGCTTTGTCATTGAGTATGCCCTGAATCGACTTGGTGAGGTTGCTGACGTCGTAACCCTCGGCCAGCAGAGATCCCGTAATGGTCGAGGCGTCGATTTTATCCTTGTACCTGACAAAATCCTTCATGCTGATGCCGAGCCGAGTGAAGGCGGCAAGCATAGGCTTGGTGGGCTTGGCCATCCGGACGAGTGCCGAACGCAAAGCCACGCCCGCTTCAGATCCCTTGATACCGGCCTTGGCCAGTTCCATGGTCAGTGCAGTGACCTCCTCGATCGACATGCCGGCAACCGCGGCGAGCGGCGCTACATATCGGAACGTGTCGCCCATCAGTTGAATGTCAGTATTTGACTTGGTGGCGCCGTAGGCGAGAAGGTCATTGATCCTTTGCAAAGAAGCCTGGACCTGCTCGTAGGTCTTCATTGGCATCTTCATGGCGTACATGATGTTGGTCGAAATATCGGCAGCACGCTGTGTGTCGATATCGCCCGCCAATGCGAGCTGCAGCGAACCTTTAAGCGCGCCCATGGACTGCTCGTAGGTCAGGCCGGCGCGGAACAGTTCGCCTGCTGCCTCAATGATCCCCTTGTTGGTCTGCGGAAAGAACTTGTTGAGGGCCTGGGCCTCTTCCTCAAGTTTTTTCCTCTGGTCATCAGACAGAAGCCCGAAGGCCTCCATCCGATTTCCAGCCTTTTCATAGTCGTAAACGGCCTTGGCGGCGGCTCCTAAGCCGACAGCCAACGGAGCGGACACCGCTGCCATTTGCGAGGCGTGACGACGAAAGTTTCGGCCCATGTCTGCCATTGCGCGCGCCGGTGCGGTGAGCGCATTCACAGCCCGGTTAACGACACCAAGCGATCCAGCCACAGCCCTAGCAGGGCGCGAGACGTGATCGATCAAGCTCAGGATAAGGCTTGCTTGTCTAGTTGCTGCCGCCACGGGAGAACCCTTTCAACATATTTATGACTGACTGAGTGCCGTTTGTTTTCATGATGTCGGAGGCCACCGGAAACCAGGTTCCGACGAGCTCCTCAAAATCCATCTCGACAAGGTCAGTCAGGGCAAAGTGGAGGACGTGAGCGACTACTCCTGCGTAGCCAGGCCAGTCTCGGAAGTCTGCCCGCTCATTGCCTCCTGAAAGCGGGCGGGCATGAAATCCCGCGTCTCGAGCAAGACGTTGATAAAGTCCTCTCCATCCAGCTCCTGCGCAATCTCGACAGGGATTCCGGCGACGAGCGAGATAAGAGACGCGCCCTCATCGGCGCCCATCTGCATGAGCATCGAGAACTTTTTGAAGTCCTTACCTTTCAGCCGCTTGAACGCGAGCTGGCGATATTCAACGCCCTCCCATTCGAGGGGGTACTTCAGGTCATAGGTTTTTTCGGTTGTTGGAACGAGAAAGCGAGGGGCGGCTTTTTGAGCCGCCCCTTCTGGGATTTGGGTCTGAGGCTGCTTGATAGCCCGCGCAATTCGGTCGGTCATTTGATTGCCTTTCCTTTTTTTATGTTTGTGTAGAGGGCTAGTAACCGAGCGCCGCGTTGATGGCGGTCAGCTGGTTTATGCCATCAATGACTCGAACAGGCGGCCATGCTCCGACTTCGTGGATCAACTCGTCACCGACGTCGTAGCGGAAGTAGATAATGCCATTCATCAGGAACTCGATGCCGCTTTTCTCGCCGCGCTGCCAAGTGTCACGAGACCCCGCATTTGGTGCCCCTTCGATGACGCAGACGTGAGCCTGGATAAGGCCGGTGGCCTCACTGAGGACGGCGCCCCGGAAAGTAATCCGGGTCGTTTGGCCGGGCCCCTTGGCCATCGACTTCAGAATTGCGGGATTGTGGCCCGCCATCTTGACGGTTGCTTCCATGGCCTCGAGCGCGGCCATTGGCTGGTTAACGCCGAGGTCCATGCCGCCTCCCCGATATTCTTGGGTGACGGGCGTTGGGATTGGCAGTGTGACCTCTTCGGCATCGTAGCCGAAATCAGCACCCCCGATATACATAGTGAAACCCTGCAAAATGTGTCGCATGTCAGACGCTCCTTGGCTCCTGGATTGTGGGTTGGTTTATTGCCGCCTTGCCGAGGTCAGATGACCCGGCCGGACAGGCGCGCAATTTCACGGAGAGCGTCTTCAGCAAGCTCCTCGTAGTACCCCGTGTTTCGGTTGAAAACGAAGGTGATGTGCTCCATCGGCGCGGGCCCTTCCGCGTCGTAGGATATGTAGATGTGACCAGCCGCCCAGGTGAGCGGAGTGTTCAGGCCACGGTCCAACCACACCTTGCCGCCAAGGGTCGCCCCGAGGGCTTTCCAGCGACGAAGAGCTGCGTTGACGGTTTCGGCGATGTCGAGAAGAATCTGAACGCCAAACGGCTTGTCGATGAACGGTTCGTGGGCACGCTCGATCGACTCGATGATCGTGTCGTGTGCACGGCGCACTGACCAGAACAGCTTGAGGCTGTCGCCGGAAGGAACACGAGACCCCCACAGTTTGAACCCGCCCGATGGAGAGCGGACGATCGTGGCGACTGCGTTCTTGTTGAGGTATTGAGACTCTGCGGAAGGATCGTTGAGCGAATGCTCGACAACCCTGGAAGTGCCAACGATGCCCTCTACCACGTGGTTCGACGGCGAGTACCAGAAGCCTTCGTCATAATCGACGCGAGCCTGCAGTCCAGCGACGCGAGCGCTTGCTGGCTCGCTGACGATAGTGCCGTCGCGGGATACCTTCACAAAGGGATCCACAATCAGCATCCGGTCAGATGCAAAATCGTTGCGGTAGGCAACTGCAGCAGCGCTGGTCGTGTTAGGACCGTCGACGATGAAGCATGCCCGCAGTCGGTTGGCGAGGATTTTCAAAGCCACTGCCACCGGGTTTGCCACGGTGCCAAGTGTGACCGTAGCCGTAGCACCAGTACCGCCGCCGCCGGTCAGAACGACGGTCGGCGCCGCCCCATAATTGAGTCCTGGGTTGGTCACCACAATAGATGACACCACTCCTGTCTGGGAGTTGATGATCGCAACCGCTTCCGCACCGGAGCCTTCGTCGTCGACGGCGTTGGTGAAAGTGACGATAGGTGCTGTGGTGTAGCCGGTACCGCCCGCTCCAACCGCGATCGACAGAACGCCATCGGTTGGCTTGATCGAGGTGAAGCCCGGCGCGATGAGGAGCTTGGGCTTGAGGCCAAGCTCTGACTGCGCATCACGTAGGGCATTCATGCCCGTCTTGGTCAGGCTGTTGCCCATGACGTTGGCCATCGTCTCAGAGATAGTCGCTCCTTCGGCGACACGGACTCCGACAATGGTTTGCGATGCGCGCGTTGCCTGGTCAAAAATTCCCTTGATGTGGTCGGGACCAGTGCCATTGTCTCCTAGACCACCGGGGAAACCCATGTAGCCGTGGATGGCGACGCATTTGTTCAGAGGCCAGAGGCTGGCGTCGGCGTCTGGCGCAGTGAAGACCATGCCGATGATACCAGTGTCGATGGCCTCTACCGGACGAGGGCCTGAGTTGCTCTCGATCGTTTCGATACCGTGCAGGTAAATATCCATTTGCTGATTTCCCTTTTGTGTCTTTCTCAACCTTGCCCAAGGGTCAGCGAAGGGCACAAAAAAACCCGCTACAAGCGGGGTTTTTCTTGTTCATCGGCGTTAGCGGGATAGACCTTGGGGGCCTCGCGGGAGGATCCCCCAATATCTATTCCGTAGGTGGCGCAAGCGCGATATCGAACGCAGTATCAATCTGCTCGACAGTGGTAATGTCGTTTGTGGCTATCTGGCCCATAATCTCAGCCTCCGCCGAAAAACAGGTGCTAATGTGATTTAACACAGCATTGCTGATCGCGATGATGGCAGAGGCGTTCAGTTGAATAAACTCTCCGCCTGCCGCTTTCCATTGTGTGGTGAAGTTTGGATCAGCATCGGCGGCCACACGTGCACCAAGAACTTTGGTCTGGCTTTGCGCGTCGGTTGCGATCGTTGCCCCCGCGAATGATAGACCGCCGGTTTCGATTTCCCACCTCCGCTTCGCCGTATAATCGTGGAGATCGATAACCACTGGCACCGCAGGAAGCACATCGTTTGGATCGATCGCATCCCATACCCTTTTCCCGAAATCCGTTTCATCCGCAGCAGACGCGGAATAAGGCAGCCACCCATACTCGGGGTGGTTGACTTCGCAGTCTACCATGCCGTCCCTGGAGTGCGTGGCGTTTCGGTACTCTACAGGGAGCAGCTCCTCGGGGATTATCGGAGTGAACGGCGGCTCCACATAAGCGGGCGGGAATGTCAGCTCCTCGGGAGGGGTCTCTATTGGTTCTTCTGGCATGACGATGATCCTTTAAACGTAGCGAACGTAGAGCGTAGGTGTCGAGACGTTTCCGGTCACGCCAATGTTAACCCACGCGCCTGCTTGCGCAGGGTTCAGGCTAGTGCCTATGACAGTGATGCTACGTCCCACACTAACACCCGATTGCGTAACGCAGTAAATAATACCCCCGACACCTCCGTCCCGAAGTTGTACGCCAAGATCATTGGGAAATAGACTGGTAGTCATGGCCCCACCCTGCGGGTAGCCATCGACGTTTATGAGTATCCTTGACCCACTCCACCCAAGATAAACGGTGTTCGAGCCCATACCTGATTGCCCACCCTGCCGGACGGGTGTGAAGCCTAGCGAGCGTTGCAGGTAATAAACTATGTTATCATCTGCCTTGCGGAAATAGGGATTAGCGGCGTTGTTGCTGGCAAAGCCCGCGTGGGTGATACTGTCCCTGATAATCCTACCCCCAAGGCCACTGTCCACCTCCGCCTTGGTGTAAGTCTCGGCCTTGGCGTAGACCTCGGCCTTCGTGTACACGTCCTTAGCCAAGGACACGGCGTTACCGTTGAACGTGAAGGTCGTCGTCGTTATGTTGACGATGTCTGCGTCACCTATCCGAAACTTATGAGAACCGTTCGAATTGTAGTTGAGCGTGCCGCCCGTTACGCTGAAACCATAGGTGCTTCCGAAGAGCGCTATGTGCTTCGTCATGTCGCTCTGCAGCGTAGCAGCGGTGTTGCCAAAGCTGATGCCCGCACTGAATGTCTTCGCTGCGGCTATGGTCTGGATTGCATCGGTTGAAACGAACTCAGCGCTTGTCTTGCCGTCCAGCAGGTCAGCGTCTAGGCCGGATCCAACACCGTCGACTGTCTTGAGCTTCGCAAGAATATCAGCGGCGGTGTAGGTCGACGCATTGAGTTTCTGGCCAAGCGCGTTGGTCATCGTAGTAGCGAAGTTCGGGTCGTTGCCAAGAGCTGTGGCCAACTCATTCAGCGTGTCTAGCGCTGCGGGCGACGATGCGACGAGGGCTGCGATAGCATTGGCAATAGCCGTATCGGCTGCCGCCTTCGTGTAGGAATCCGTAATGCCGTATCCGGCCAGCGTGCTCGGCTTTCCGGTGATGTTATTGAAGGAGTGGGTATGCCCGTTGAAGGAGGTGATCAACGCAGCCAACAACACATCAATCGTTTTCGTCTGGGCATCAGCCGCAACGATCGCCTGGTCGATCTTGTCGATTTCAGCTCGCTGCAAACCGGTTTTGTCGGGCCGCGGCCAGCTGTAGTTTGATGTGTTGGGGAGAGCCATGATCAGATTTCCGTTGTTATCATGCGCAGTTTGGACAGCTCAGGACGTGCCGCCGGCGTCCCGGTGAGCGTGATCTTGGTTCTGGCATCAAGAGGCGCGTAAGGCGTGCGCTGGTAGGTCTGTTCGACCAAGCCGTCGCCGAGCGGCGTCGCTGCAAGAACCGAGGCAGCAACGTAGCTGCCTGGAACACCAATCGAGACCGCTACAGTGGACCCCGACGGCAGGAAGGCATCGAACGTTACCGTCACCCGCTCCGCATCGTCAGCCGTCACAGAGCGCGTGACATAGTCGGCAGTCGCCGCAATTTCGCCCTCGATGATCTGGACGCCCGGGAACAGGAACGGCGTGAGTTTGGCCGTCCCCCTAAGCTTTGCAGCAACCTGAATGGTTTCGTTCTGGATATAGGTGTCCAGCCTGATGCGCTGCTCGGGTGATGCAGTAATGATCTCCCCATTCGGCCGAGTCATCGTGATTTCTATGCTGGCCTGACTCTCCGGATATTCGACGCCGGCGGACACAATGATGTCCGACATTTTGGTTGCGGTGAAGGCACCGATCGCCACGGTGCGCTCGGCAGGAGAGAAGAGGCAGCCGATCAGCTGGAAGACAAGATCGATGTCATTGTGCACCGTCCATGTTTGGGCATTGGACGATGACAAAAGCACGCCGACCACGAAGGGCTGCTCGGAGACGATCGCGTTGTTCTGATCGATCTTGCCGAGGCCCGCCACAGCAAGCGAATGGTTGGCGTCATCTGTCAGAACGACAAAGGCATAGGCCCTACCGGGTTCCAGGTAGAGCGGCGTGGTGAAGCGCGCCGTGAAAAAACCGCCCGCCACCAATGCGGTGCCGGGCACAAAAGCTTCGGCCAGCACTTCACTTGTCGGCAGTCCCACTTCGACAGTGCGGATCTGCACCGCGACAGAATTCGACGACAGCCCCTTGGTCTTGCACTTGAGGCGGATCGCAGTCACGCACCGGCCTTCGGTTAGCATGAACGTCTGCGCGAGCGGGTCTTTGTCGCTCGAACTGCCGCCGCCGCCAGTATCCTCCGACCAACCCCGGGCGATGTTCTGGACCTGGTTAATGTTGTTGATCGTATTGTTGACCACGGTCGTTTGGTTGATGACCTGTGTGACCTGTGTCACCGGCCGCGGCAACTCCTCGATGGTGCCGTTAAGCGCCGTCGCGATGCGGTATTCTTCGACAGTAATGGTCCCGCTGGCGACGTAGGTCGACCTCGCTCTCGTGCCGACGCTTCCCACAAAGGCAACCACCTTCGTTCCCTGGCGAATATTGGCGGGAATGGTGAAAACACCGGTGATGACGCCGTCGGCATTTGCCGACGTCAGGCCGGAAGTTACGGCGACCACGCCGTCGAACAAGACCGACGTGATCGTTTCAGCTTCGATGAAGCCTTCAAGCCGGAAGTTGACGTTGCGTGTCCGCACGAATTCGGCCGCCACATTGGTCGATCGGATCAGCTCGATCCGGCTTTCCAGCGAGACCGACGTGATTGTGTTGTTGTTGCCGTTGGCACCCCGGTCAGGTGGATCAAACGTCGCAGTTTCCGCCGAAGGCCAAACTGTCTGCTTGTCCGTCCATATGTCGATCGAAGGCTCGAGCGACGCGCGACCGGGCATTGGCGTGAATGTCTGATAGGGGTTGATTTTCATTTCGCCAGTTTCACGCAACTGAGAAATGACCACTTCGTCGGTGAACGCGAGCGTCTGGACCGATGTCAGCGCAGGAAATTCATGAACCCGGCCAGCGACAGGAAGGCGGAGGAACCCACCGAATGACGCTGCGGTCTGTGCAATACCCTGGTCGCGAAGATCATCGTCTAAAAACGGGTCGACAAACACTCCGCGCTTGGCTGCAACTTCCCGGCTGGAGACGTCCGACTTCAGGCGCTCCTGCGCGATCAGGTCGTAAATGTCCAGTAGAGCCTCACGCATGTTGGTGATCTCTGAATAAGGTACATTGCGGACGGCAGACTGAACCACGTCAGGGGCGATGCCCCATTTGTTGTTGATGCGCGCAAGCTCAAGCTGTGTCGAAGGCACGACGGGTGGCTGCGGGCGCGAGATAGCGGCGACCCCCTTCAAATAAAGAACAGCCCCCGACATATCCATCGCCACGACATCGATGCGCGGCAGCTTGTAGGTATAGTCGACCAGGATGTTGGATGGATTGACAGCGCCTACCACAGTGATGCTTTCGCGGGTGACCGCGGTTGGCATGACGTTTTCGTAATAGCGATAGTCGACCTGATACGTCGAGCCTGGGGATGGCTCAGCGCCAGCTGGTGACCAGTCGATTTGCCCCTGAGAAAGAAGCCAGCTTCCAGGAGAAGTGTAGGTCGTGCCGCCCTGCTTGACCGAGACTATGCTTTCAACCGACGAATGCAGAAGCGCATCCGTCACGCCTGAAAAAGCGCCATGGGTGACTGTCTCGGTCACCCGCTTGACGATTGTCACTTCGGAGACGACGGCGATCGGCGATTTGGAGAGTGTGAAGGTTTGAGTTCCACCGGTTGCTGCGGTCCAGGCATGTGGCTCTGCTGAAACAGAACGCAGATTGGGCTCCTCGGGCACATTGAAGCGCATGTTTTGCGCGCGCGGAATCCGGCGACCGTTCACATAGGCTACGCCTTCTGAAATGGTGAATTGCTGATCGCCGTCACCATTCAAACCAACGCCGGCTACCATGCAGCCGGAGTTAACGAACGAGCCATTACTTTCCCGGCTGTAGTTGGAAATCGCGTTGTAGATCTCGGAGTAGTCGATGTTGCTTTCGTTGGTGAGGATCGCACCATTACGCATCGAATAGACAGGGATGACCGGCGCTTCCACGAGATCTGCCGAATGGCCCCATGACACCACCATGCGCACGCGAGCGGCTCCGGGTTCCATGAAGGCTTCGGTTCCTGAAATCTGCCCGCGAAGGGTGACATCGGAAATATGGTTTTCCAGCGTTTCGCTAACACGCACACCGATCGACACGTCGCCGGCAACGTCCAGAACGAATATCGACTCCTGAACGTCATGGACGTGCCCAGCAATATAGATCGCAGAAGCCGGCAGCCGTACTGAAACTTTGGTTTCGTCGCCTTCAATTTCGGCGACGACAGGATCGGCACCGCTAACTCGGCGGCCGTCCTGTAAAATGTACTCTGAAACGCGGCGCTGCTGATCCTGCAGCATGGACTGAACTTCGTTCATCTCGTCCGACTGAAGGAATTGTACAGCATCCGGGAACGCGAGCGCGAACCGCTTCTGGTCCCGCTCAAAGCGGTCGGAATAGCCAGGGCGCTTGATAATGCTGCTCATTGCAAACTCACAAAGTCAGGATGAAGGAAAAGCCTTGTTCGATGGTGCCGTCACGCACAATCGAGTTGTAGCGGTCGAGATGGACGAGCTTGCCGTAGGCGACGACGTCCGCACCGGGCACGTAGAATTGGCCGGCGGGGACGGCACCGCCCAAAACAGTGCCGTGGTACAGCCCACATTCCCGCAGGGTTGAAGGGACTGCATCTGGAAGGTCGAGTTTGAACCAAAGGTAGAGGTATCGAGTTGGAGTCGGGCTGACAGTAAACTGCGACCCGTCTGCCATTGTTATTTCGCCTGTCTCGCTCGGCGACGCATAATCTATCTGGCGGAGGCGGGTTACACCCACCTTGTCCACAAGGTCGGTTGCACCTGGCGAAGGTGGAATAAGATTGGTGTCCCAAGCGGGGTCACCCTTTCCGAGGGCCAAGAAGAAGGTTTGATTGATAAGAAGCGAGGCGATAACTTCTCGTCCGCCAACGGTAAAGACAGCCATCGATCAGTTTCCTGTTTGCACATATGGGTTGGGAACGCCGAAAGGTTCGTCGTTGAACGGCGCATTGTTGAATGGAACGGAGACCGGGTCGGACCAATCGAAAGGTCTCGTCCCGAGAGAGCTGGGGAATCCGGATTTCTGTTCGGTCGCGGCCGCTGCGTCGGTGAGGTAGACGTGCCGTACCGATTTCTTGGCAGCAAGAGAAAGCTCGTAGATTTCGTTTTCCGGTGCCGGTGCCATGTGATGATAACGGAATGAAAGGACCGGCTCGTCCTCGGCACGGCGCATCCCCGACCAGGAGTTTAAAAGATTGGCGTTCAAGCGGCCTGCGTTCAGACGAAGTGCACGAATGTCGTACCCGGCAGTGATGCGTGCAAACTCGGAACGAAGCGGCTTCGACGCTTTACCAAGAGTTATCATCGGAGTGACAAACGACGACGAGCGACGAGCGTCTGGCATGTGGACCTGAAACCACCACCATTTGAAACGGGTGACTGGATTTTCCTCGATTACCCCGTCGCTGTTGATCCAGCGAAGTGCCATGTGAATGGAGGCCGGAGTTCCCCGGATACGCTGCCACGCAACACCGGCTCGAAGAATCTCTTCCGTTACAAAGTCTTCGATTTCAGCCAACCCGTATTCGACTATCAGGTGCGGAATGACGGCAGGCGATGGATTGAACTTAAAACCTCGGACGTGATCGGCACCCATCGCAAGTTCCGGCGACCGGTCTATTGCCTCGGAAACTGCCCTATCAATTGGTGTCGCGTTGAGGGGGAGTAAATGTGTCCGAGTCATCAGAACGCCCTGCCCATATAGGTGAGCGTGATTGTTCCGATGGCGATTGCCTTCTCGTTGCTGGCCACGACCGCCGTTGACGGTGATGTGATCACCACCCGTTTCACCCCGGGCACGTGAATCCTCGATTGAGCCCACGAGAGGTCAAGGTCAAAGCCGATGCCGGTTTCCGCATTCCAGGCGTTGCGAAGAAGCGCTTCAAGCCCCTCAAAGACCGAATAGGGCGCATCAGGAAGCAGCCATACGTTGGCTTCGATGTTTACGGTCTGGCCAACTGCAGCCTCAACCACAATCGCATCATTCACAAGGCGAACGGAGTCCGACTTCACTTCCGTCTCCACGGCGGCCAGCATAGCCTGGTCGGGGATACCCCCATCCAAGGAAGATAGAACCGCCACATGGATGATAGGGAGAAACGCCTCCCGATAGACTGCGACATCGCGAATGCGCGTGTCTGCGCGCCGCGCAGCGGCTTCGTACCAAAACTCTGACCCTCCCGGCGACCGGGCCCGTATGGCGAGGATGGTTCTGTTGCGCAAAGCAGTGTCGATCTCGTTCGGCAACCGTTCGACGTCGTAGAAGCCAGCAAGATGATCAAGGTCAGAGCCCGCAGCAAATATTACCAAGTTAGCCTTGGCCGCATCGTTAATGCGAGCTCGAAGGACAGTCTCTCGAGCCGCAGCAACCTCAAGGACGATCTTCACTGGGTCTACCTCGAGGCCGCCGACATCGTAGGAAACGCCGGCCGTCAGAAACCGCTCGGTCACGTCTGCGGTGAGAGCTGAAATGATAGCCTCGGTGTCGATCGTCTCTATGATTTCAGGGCTTGGGAGCAGAGCTAGGTCCAATGACATCAGAATGCAGCTCCAACCGGAATGTTGATGGCACGGTCCCTGAGAGGCAGGGTAAAGTCGCCCAGGTGGCCATTGGGGTAATAATCGCCCCGAACGTTGATAAGGATCGTCCCGTCTGCCGAGGGCGCTAAGGCAACGCTCGTGAGGAGAAAGCGCGGCTCTCCGAGCTGCGCACCGTCGCGGACCCGCGGTTCCAATGACTCAGCGACCGCCATGTAGAGGTCAACTATAGTGTCGATCGTTTGCGGCTTGTCGATCAGGTCAGTCACCGTGGACCCAAAGTTGCGGCGGTGCAGACGTTCTCCAATCTCAGTCGTTAAAATGACCTCGATCGATTGGAGAACGTGGTCCCATCCAACGAGCGGCATCCAGGTGGAGCGATCAATCCCCACACTGCTCATGGTCTAATCTCTCGATTTCGACTTGCCTACGGCGACCTCTTCCGAGGAAGCCGTTCGTGTTGAAGCTTTGGCGCGGTCGCTCCGAGGGGAAGTCTTTACACCCTCCACGATCTGTCCGCTCAGCAGCAAGTACGTTGCCGCCTTTGGCGTCATTGATATCGGATCGCCCTCTTTCCTGTATGTGCCTCCAACCCACCCGGCGGCCGCAGCAATGTAGCTTTTCTCGGTCATATTAAAGTTCCCTTCCGTTTCAGCCGCTTGGTATTCCGGTCAATGCGACACCCGGCATCACGCCGAGATGCTTGTGTGTTGAGCCAATATTTTTCCCGTCGTGGACAACGTTGCCACCTGTTACCGTCAAGCCCGCACTCGTTATCTCAACGACCACGCCGCCTGCGGTAATGGTCACCCCGCTTCCGGTTTGTTTGATCGAGACGCCATCTATCTGGACAAGCTTTTCGGCCCCTTTGTCGTGCGGCTGTGGGAACTGGTCTGTGTACCCTCCCGGCAAAATGAGCCCTCTCCCAGGCTCGCCAGTTGGTGAGATCAGCAAAACCCTTTCGTCCTTCGTCACTGGAGTCCATTCCCGAATGGCTCCCGACCGCTGCAGCCATGGGATTTTCTTTGAGATAACACCTTGGGCGTCGACCTTGGCCATGCCTTCGTTTTCATAGACTTCAGTAACAACAGCCTCTCTGAGGAAGTTGTTCTGGCGACGGTCCAGCTGATTGACGATCGCCTCGAGCTGGTTGATCCGATCAATGAAACTCATAGCGGTGAGCCGTTTTGATTTAGAAATACAACCGGTGTTCCAAGCGTCACCACTGGACCAGCTTGATAGCCGAGGAGGCCTGCGGCCGCTGACGGCCAGCCCATCGACCGCATCATTTGTTCGCTCGCGGTAAGCGAACTCGCGTCAGTGTAGAGGGAGCGGATCGCTGGAACGCGATCGCCAAAATCATTGTGCATTTCGAGTTCGTCGAGAAATGCAGCAACCGCAGGCACCATGGTTCCGTTCGTGGGGCCGCGAGTGACTTTTGATTCAACGGTGATCTGGCGCGCCGCCAGCTTCGTGCCACCCTCAATGGTGGCGCCGCGCCGGCTTATGACCCCGACATAGGAATTCATCAAATGGCGAAAGCAATCTGCGGCCGGGTTCAGGGCTTTAAATGCGTTGGCAATCTGGAGCTCAAAGATGTCCAGCGACGTCTCGAGCTCACTGTCTGTGTTTGGGTGGTTCACAGTGAACCCACCGTCAGTCTCAGTCACCTGGGCGATAAGGAGCTCGAAGGTCACCGTCAAAAGGCGGTCCTTTTTCATCGACGTGTGATGGTCCCAATGGTCTCGGTCATAGTCGGTGTAGACTACGCAAACCGGGAACATCACGTCCTCTTTGAAGTCCTCGACTGGCTCAATGCGGGAGTCGAATATTTTGTCGCCTGCCAGCGTCGGGTACGGCGCCTGCATAAAATTGTTGAGCGCTGATACAGCCGCGAGGCGCACCACCAACCGATCAGGATTCATGCCTGGCTTCCTATGTGAACGAGTCGGATAGACATGCGAGCCATGCCGTCACGAAGGACGGACACTACTTCGAACCTTGGAAGGTCAGGCTTCTCCGTAAATTCGATGATATCGCCCTGTTTCGGCTCCCCGGCGCTGAGCGGAAAGTATTTTCTGGCTACCGACAGAAGCGGCTCCCGTCCCGTTTGCAAGGCCCGCAGGTCGTTTGCTTCGCGGTAGCTTTTTCTGACGCCGAGCTCGATGCCGTAGGCTGCGTCGACGTAATCAAAAACGCCTTTAGCTTCAATGACCTCTCGAGAGGTGTCGGGAACACCCCGGCCATTTGGGGTGTGCAGCATGGGGGTCAAGATGAACGGGGTCTGGTTGATCGTGTCGATCGTGTTGCTTGCCATTTGGTCAAGCCTGTCGAAAACGCTCATAGAACCCTGATCCTTCCATGACAAAGGGGTCGCGACGTCGCGCGACCCCTTGGTTTATCTTCCTAGTGACTGCTCTCAGTAGGATTCGTTGAACCGGACAATCCCCTTCGTTGAAGGATTGGAGGCTGCTTCGGCAGCGACGCCGCAAGCCGTAGCAGAGGTTGCCACGCTGCTGATTAAGCCGGAGGCGGTGACGCGGTAGAGCTTCTGCCCGACGGTCCACGCCTGAGCTTCGACTTTATCCACCTCGTATACGCCGCCAATATTGAGTTGCACGGTTTCGCCAATCGCTGTCGTATTCGCTGAGATGCCGACAATATCCCCGAAGGCGAGGCACTGGCCTGCTACAACGTTTGCAGTGGCAACGAACGGCATGACCTTGCCGGGCTGAATGAAGTTTTTCATTGGTTCGATTCCTGGTTAAAAATTGGGGAAAAGACAGGAAACGCCGGGCTTGATAGCCCGGCGTCGTTGGTCTCGGATCAGTGCCCGAGCCTATCAGGTCGGAGCGAGGCCGGGGTTCTTGTAAGCGAAGCGGTAGTCGGTCAGACCCGCACCGAAGTCGTGGCGGATCTTGTACTCAATGCCGTCGACTTCGAAGCCGACCCGCTCGTCAAAGAACGGAGCTTCCTGTCCCGACAGGAACGCATGTTGCAAACCGCGACCGTTGGTCTGCTGCGGGGATGCAAAGAGCAGCCAGGCATATTGGCTGATTTCATCGATCCGTGGCTCGTAGACCACGGTCAATGACTTGATGAACTCCGGCGTCGCGCTGGTGAGCTGGTTCGCGATGAACTGGCTCTTGATCAGCTCAACAGCGCTGATTTCAAGCTCCGAACCTACAAACAAATAGGTTGGGGTGAGATTGATCAGCTCTCCGTCGATGTCCGTCTGCTTGCGGAAGGCCAAACGCGCCGCTTTGAGCGATGCGACGCCGAGGGCGGCTGCCGTCCCAAGGTTTCCGTGGTCCGCATGGAACAGGCCCTTGTTGTCCTTCAGCTTGGCGTTGCTGATGATCACGCCCCAAGTAATGTCGCCTTCAAGCTTCGCAGCCTTCGATCCCCACGCTGCGATCGCTTTTGTGAAGGCGTTGAGCTGATCATTGATCAGCATCTGACGTGAGAAGCCGATCGTGCGTCCGTAGGTGTCAATCTTGAACGCTTCCTGACTTTCTTTCATCGTTCCGGCTTTGAACTCACCGTTTTCCCCCACAGGGAGCAGGTCAGGGGCAGAGCCAAGTTCAAGGGTTTTGAGCTCACGGAAGTCAGGCACCACGTTGCGGCTGGAAATCAAGCCGAACGTATTCGCATAACCCTCGTAGCCCGAAAGCATGGTGGCCCGAGTGACTTCGCCCATGATGATCGGGAAGTCCGAGGTCGAATGGAACGCACGCTGCGCGATCTCATTTACACTACCGCGAGCACTCTCGCCCTGCGCGCGAAGGAGGTCCTTGGCAATGTCCATCGACGTCATGCCGCGCCACTCGCGGGCCGCGTCTGTCAGCTTGTCGGCAGGGATGATGCCGCAGCGGTGCAGCATAGCGTTGACCACTGCCGCCCGACGGGTGCTGCGTTCATCCTGGCCGCCTCGCGGGACAGCGACACCAGAGATCTGGCCGTCATCCGACCGCTCTGCGAGAATGTCGAGAACCTTTCGGCCGAAATCGACGGCATCAGTACCGTCGGAGACAGCCTTCGAAACGATCGCAGCATCGATGCCATGGCGGGCGCCTAGAGCTTGCACATCGGCGATGCGCGTGCGCTCGATCGATACCGCATTACGAGCGGCTGTATCATCTGCGGTTGCGGCACCTGCCGCAGCAGCAGCGGCGGACGCTGCAGCGGACGAAGCAGCAGCCGCGCGAGCAGCTTCGGTTTCACCGGCCAGACGGCGGGTTTCTGTTTCCTGAGCCGAGCGCTGTGCGCTCTCTGCAGCCTCCTGGGCCTCGATGGCGGCAAGAAGCCGGACGCGCAGTGCATCGTCCGTCTCGTCTGAGGCACGTACGATGCTGTAGCCCATTGCAAAGGCATTAAGCTGGTCGCCGACGTATTTCTTCGCGGCTTCGCGCTTGGTCATAGGTAACTCCTTTATTGATGCCACGCGAAGCGCGTCGGCGGTTTCATTTGCAGTAGTTGGGTGTTCGCCGTTCCGGATAACGACGTCATAAGTTTCGCCATTCTCAGACCGAGAATGAGCGCCGGAATCTGCGGGAACAGGCACCGCAGATAGTTCCATGGGCTCCCAATCGATGGCACGAAGGATAGGCAACGAGTTCGAATCGCCTTCCCTCTTTTCATAAGCGTGGGTTTTGTAACCGACGCTAACCGGGAACGAGTGACCGTCACGAAGATCTTGAAACAACTCCTCAGCCCGAGGCTTCCTGGAGAGTTTAATCTTTGCGTAAGCCTTGCCGGCTTCGATTCTGACAGAGCCTGGAACGACGGTGCCGAGGCGGCTTTCCATCGAGTAGTGGCTATGGGAATCGAGGAGTGACATTCCGGCAGCGAAACGATCCAAGCGGATCGCCTTCGGATCCATGGAAAGCTCTTCCATGTAGTAGCCTTCGTCCCACGAGTAGCGCTTCACCTGCGCGCCTGCGGCCCAAACGATCTCAACCGTCCTGTCACCTTCGTTGAAGGTGTCGGCACGGACCTCGACGGTGCTGAACCCGTTTTGGATCCGGACCGTATTAGCTCTTTTTGCCATCGGGTTTTCCTTGTTTCTTTAACTTCCCGCTTTTTGCAGCGGGGGTGTCCGGAGACGTTTCACCACCGCCGTCCTTATCGTCAGTGCCGGAAGCTTCGAACTGGATCTGACCATTCATGGAGACGTTCCGGGGGTCGGTATCGAGTATGAGACCAGCCGCATCGATGGCCGTGTTCCACTCGATGTTCTCCTTGATAACGTCGCTGGCAACTCGACCGCGAGACCCGATAACCTCTGGCATTGACCGGAAGCCGGCGCGTACCTCGAGGATATCCGCCTTGGCATCCTCTACCGGATTGATCGCCGCGTGAGCGGGAGGTGACCAGTTAACCGGGACAGGAGTGTCCTTGGGGATGGCGTTCATCAGCCAGAGAGATTCAATGAACCACTCCCAGATTGGCTGACAGAAGAGCGGGATAATCATGTGGTATTGCACATGCTCGACGAAGCGCCGGTACTGCATCATACCCATGCGGTTCGACGAGTAGTTTGCCTGGCTGAGATCGCCGGTCACCAATTCGTAGGGGATGCGCGCTCCCGATGCCAACCGGCGTAGCTGCACCCGAATGTAGGACTCGATGCCCGCCGAAATCGCTGGATTGTTGAACTTGATATCTCGGCCGCCGTGCATGTAAGCGAACATACCGGGTTCAAACCGTTCGATGGGAAAACCATCTGCATCGGTTATGCCCGTCGCTGCCCCCGATTCATCGATACCGATAGGCGCATCTTCGTCCTCGCCGGGGATCACGACACCGACCATGCAGGCTTCGAGTTTCTTGCGGATAAGTTCCGCCTGATTGTAGTCGTCGAGATCCTTCATCGACACCATGATTGGTGCCAACCAAGGAGCGCCCCGCGCCTGCTGGCGCTGCATTTCGTACAGATGGGCGATATCCTCTGCGGGAAATCGCTTACTCTCACGTCCGAGTTTTGCGTTTTGCACGGAAGCACCAGGATGCTGCTGGAACAACCAGTAGCCCTTGCGCGACCCATCCTTATTCATTTCGACGCCGTTGACGATGATGCCGGAACCAGAAGCCACGTTTTTTGCAGAGTCGAGGTATTCAGCTTCCAGGATGCGGATGCGCAGAGGGGATATCTGGTCCTCTGGTTTGCTGGATGCGACAGGCTGGTCTGACTTTATGTAAAGGCGGCGGGCAAGAACGTCGCCACCCTCGACCATTTCCCGGCACGCCAGATACTGCATGCCATAGAAGTCACCGACACCTTCGATGCTGGCCCTCCGCGACCAATTGTCGAACATCTTATTGATCTTCGCGTCGAGATCCGGGCTTCCCGTATTCGCGCGAGGGACGATCCCAGTACCAATGATGTTATCGGCGTGCGCAGCTACGATTTTGGTCGCATAAGGATTGTTTCGCACCAGGTCGCGGGAGCGCTCGAGCAGGATTGCCCCAGCCTTCGAAAGCTCAGCGTCGGCAGCTGTTTTGCTTGTGCCCCAACCTGCGGTGCGGCGCGAGCGTGATGCGCCATCGTAAGCGCGAGCGCTTTCGATGAGGTCAATTTGCTTTCGGTACGAAGCCCGTTTTGCCCCCATCTGGGGCGAAACGGCAGCGATCAGGCGTTCGAATATGTTCGCCATCTTCGCTTAGAGCCCCGAACTGAACGACGCTACGGAGGTGCGACGACGCTTTGCGGGCGATATCTCTGCCTCTAACGACTCGATGGCGATCTTCATTTCTTCGTCAGTCCGGTACGTTACGTCACGCTCACGGAACTTGATCCGCTTTGCGCCGCTGTAACGAGCGATCCTGAGATCACGGAGCATCGTTTTCTTTTCATCAACTGTCAGTTCGTCGGCCATCACCAGATGCTTTCGCGCTTGAGATAGCCCTCCCTTCGCTTTTTGCGGCGCTGGACTGGCTGATCGGTTTCAGGTTCTCGGTCGAGGGGTCGATACCTCTCGGCAGGATCGGGCCGTGAGGCGCGCGTTGGCGCTTGCGGGATGGCGCTCCGGATAGCCCTCAGATTGAGGATCATGGCCGCAGCCAGCTGCATCGCCTCTGTGTCGAGGAAGTGGTTTTCCTTGGCACGCTGCACCCATCGGACAGCACCGGAAGGTGTTTTAACGCGAGCTTCCGAGACGATCTGCATGCAGTAATCGTCGGAGAGGTCTGTTGGCAGATACCAACCTCCGGCTGCCCCTTCGGGCCACTTGACCTTTTGATGAACAAGCGATTTGAAATAATCGACGTCGAGCCGGAGAAGATCGAGACCTTTTTTGAATTCCTTGCCGTCGATCTTAACATCGATTTTCGAGACGATCACCGGCTTGCGCATGGCCGTCGACGTGCCCTTGGTAGCGCGAGTGGTATGTGGGAAACGCCGGCAGAATTCATAGACGCGGTGTTGAGGGACAACCTCTTTCTTGCCAGGGCGAAAACCAGAGTCGATCAACGTCAATTTTATAGGGACGCCGTCGTAGGTCGACGACATCAGATTTGCCAGATCATCCCAAATCGCTTTGCCGTCGGTCTCCCCATGAAGCTCGCCAGCGTCGACCAGCCAAGACGTTGCTTCGGCACCCCAACCGCGGATGGTGTAAATCAGACGAGACTTTTGAACGTCGACCGTCATTACCAAGACTTTTACGCCGTCTGGCACCTCGCCGAGCCGGTAGGGTTCGTCGAGGACATCACGTAGCCGGGCGACTTCCTGCCACTCAGGAACATCGCCATCACCCGGTGCGTAAAGCTCGCCGAAGTCACCGTTCATCACGGTTTGGATCGTTGCGTGATCCCTTGTCCTTACGGCTTCAACATATTTTGCCGCCCGATCGCCCCATGTTTTGAATGGGCTGGCCAATCCCGATGCCCAATATGAAAGGGTCCAGGATTCAGGAGGGGATCCCTGAACTATACCGGCATTGTTGACCGTCTGACCGGGGGAGACGTAAACACCCTTCGCATTCATGTCGGCCTTGTCGTCATCCTCTATCACGCAGCCGTTGCGCGGGCACACCAGATGCGCAGTTCTCCGCGCCATTGATGCTGTCGACGGCAACTCCTTGCCGGTGTGAGGATCAATTTCTTTATCCCACGCGAGGCACTTGAAGCGCGGAATGAAATATTCGTTGCAATGGGGACAGGGCCAGGCCCAATGGTAGCGAGTGCCAGAGAGCCAGAGCCGCCATATTGCGGACTCGACCTCCTCTTGATCTACGTCGGCCCAGAACTCGAGACCGCTTTCCTCATCGACTGCCACTTCGCTTGGCCCCTTACCCGGTGTCGATACGATCGCGTGTACGAAGTCAGCGTAGGTGTCGCCGCGAAGGTCTATCAGTTCAATCGGGTTTCCGGCCTTCTTAACGTCCTTCACCAGTTCGTCTGCTTCGTCGGTGATGGCCAAGCCAAACGGGTCCGACTTTAGTGCGGCAGATGAACCCGCATGGGCCAATCGGAGCGGGACACCGGAAATAAATTTCCGTGTTTTTGACATTTTCTTGCCGCGAGAAACCTTGCGCATGAGGGACGGTGCCTCGTCGAGCAGCGCCATGACGCGCGGCTCGAATTGCTCCCGAACCATCTGCTGCGTAGGCCCAACGTACAACAGCGGGACCGGTGCCTGGTCCAACCTAGAACCGATAATATCAAGCAGCGCCTCAGATTTCCCTGACTGAGCAGAAAGAACTTGGACAACCCTTTTGTGCGTGCGGCCGTGCACCGCTCTGGAAAATGCGATCGTATATGGCGTTAACTCGGGCTTGCGAGGGCCAGGTATGCCCGACGTGGCCGGATAGACGCGGTTCTTACGAGCCCAATCGTCAGGCGTTGTCCTCGGAGAGGGTCTCTGAAGAGTCGATGCCCGTACGAACAGTTTTCGCCAATTCTCCGAAGCGGTCTGAAAGACGGAGCCTTTCTTCGTCGCAGATGGCTTCAAAGCGCTGTCGTTCACGTGGAACCCTTGTCATTCGCGCCGGCAAACCGGAGATCGATTCGAGAAATATCCCAACCAGCTTTTCAGTGACGGCCATTGCATCGTCGAGTGGGATCAGGTCGCGCTCTTGCCTTGCGATTTTGATCGAAATCTCGTGGGCGCGCTGGTCGCGCAGCGCATCGGCAGAAGTCGATTGGCTTTGGCGCTCGATGCTCGCCGTCTTGTGCCGAATAAACGACTGGACAGACTCGCTGAATTGGAACTTGCCCCGGCCATCGGCGCGAATAAGCACGCCTTCTTCCGCAAGCTTTCCGATCCACTGAATGGTGACCCCCAGGTGGATCGCCATCTCTGTGCGGTTGACAACGGGCGCAATATTGCCGGTGCGCGCTGTCTCGGCTTTTGTTTTTTTGGCCATCAGAACTTTATCAGCTTTTCCATCCGCTTCATGACCTTATCTTCGAGCAGCTTCGGCCCTACGCGGTAGAAAGTGGACAGCGCTTGGTCCTTGACCAACTCTTTCCGGAGAGCGGGGCCAAACAGGCGCCGGATCTTGCCGTATCGCTGTGAGGATTTCCCGAACCGACCGCCCGCCCCGCGAGGCTGGCTCTTCTTGGCGCCAAACGTCCAGAGCATCTTGGGTGCCTTGGTGCTCGTCCCACCTGGCAGCATCGCGAAGTAGCCGCCATTGGTGGCGAACGACCTCTTGAAGGTTCTGGGTGAGTTCCAGACGCTCGATTTAACGAACCCTGCGTCGCTGTTCGAACGGCCAGTGTTCATCTTGCCAGCGGCTGATCCGCCAGGGGAGAGGGCTCTCAGACCCTTGTACTCTTCAACTCGCTGACCGCCTTTGAGCGCGTAGATTTCGAACGCCAGCTCTGCGCGGCGGGGTGTGCCCCGCGTGTTCTGTGCGGTGAAGCCATATTTCTTCATGGCCATCTGGTTGTGGACGGATCGCTGGACTTGGGTCTTGGTTTTTCTGCCAGCGTCAACCACGCCTCGGAAAGCCTCGGTTTGCCAATGCTTGTTTCCAAGCAGCTTCGCTCTTTCCTGGAACGACAGAATTAATTTGATGTTCTGCTTCCGGATAACGACGCGCATGTGCTTGGCATCCTTTAGCCGGCGATGTCCTCGATGATATCGCTGAAGTCGTCGGCGATCCGCTTTGTCTTGGAGACCGTATAGGCCTCCTCCCTGTCGGTCAGCTCACCGCCGAAGGTGACAGCGTCGACAGCCAGGGAGACTGGCAGCGTGGCAATGTTAGCGGTGAGCCTCAGCCCTTTGCTGATAACATCGAACATCAAAGTCACTCCTGCGATCTGGTTCCGCACAAGCTGGCCTACAATCCGTTTGGGGGTCAACCGGGGGTGCCTCTTGGGCGCAGTCATCCGGTATGGGTTCTGCATTGACCGCAAAACTCGATTTTTGTCAACTGCGCGCAAGTTCAATCTACCAACTTGTAACAAGGGAAAGAGGGGGGGATTCTCCCCCCCTCTCCTCTTTCAGCCTAGATAACTCCGCGCGCGAGGGGTTTGTCCGAGCCTCGTCCGAGTTTCGTCCGAGATTTTGCTGCAGGCTTGGCGGCGCTTTCAGTTCGAATAGGTGCATGCCCCCGCAGGCCCGGAAACACTCGGTTTTATGCGCCCAAGGGGCCATCTGGCAGTGCATCCGATGATCGCTCTGTCCGAGTTTTGAGGCTGTTTGTCCGAGCCTCGTCCGAGCCTCGTCCGAAAAATCGATAAAAACGGCGATCGGGCAGGCCTCCTGGACGGGGTGGCTTTTGCGTGCCGGCGAAGTTTATTTTTGGAAATCCCATTTTCCACAGCAAAATTTCTTTTTCAGAGTGAGGATCGCCCCTCAGATTTGACGTGGGGAGGGGGAAATGGGTGCGAAGTCACGCGGTGATTCGCCCGCTCCCACATCGATCTCGCCCCGTTTCATGTGTGTTTTGGTCAATTCGAGAGCGATCTGGTCGAATAAAACTGAAACTGCGAACTATTTTGGCCCAGAAACGCTTAAATCCTGCGCTGCGCCCTGCCCGCGGTGGGGGGTGCCGGGGGGGAAGGACCCACACCGGGGGGGGGAGGGCGGCGGCGGGCGCGCTTGGTGGCGGCACAATGGGCGGCACAACCAAGCGACAGGCGCACGCCAGCATTTCGAGCACTAAGGCGAGGCGGCGAGCGGGGTTGCTTGGTTTGTTTCTCTCGCAGGCAATGGCGAAGCGGCTGCCATGCATGGGTACGCTATCAGGCGGCGAGGGGTTATCGCCGCTGCCAGTGGCAAGCCGCTGGCGAGAGGGCGAGAGGCGAGAGGGCGAGGCGAGAGGGCGAGGCGAGAGGGCGAGAGGGCGAGAGGCGAGAGGGCGAGGCGAGATGCCTTCAAACCTGCAGCAAGGCGGCAAGGCTTTGCTTTGGTCCTTTCATTTCCGCGAATCCGCATTGCCGCAACGCCGGGCTTCAAAAATCAGTGGCTAATCAAAATCGGGGTATGACACGGCTTTTTTTGACAAGGGGTGAACCTGGTCTGCCCCTTGTAGGGCGGGGTAAAGCCTGCAAAACCGCTGATTTCCGGCATTCTTCACTTTATAACGGTTATTTTGCGTTATAGGGGTTTACATAACG
This sequence comes from Mesorhizobium sp. NBSH29, assembly GCF_015500055.1. Taxonomy (NCBI): domain Bacteria; kingdom Pseudomonadati; phylum Pseudomonadota; class Alphaproteobacteria; order Hyphomicrobiales; family Phyllobacteriaceae; genus Mesorhizobium; species Mesorhizobium sp. NBSH29. The sequence goes on along the minus strand of NZ_CP045492.1, from coordinate 2,116,887 downwards.
GAAATTGGCCGATATAGCTTTAATCACGGTTTGAAACCGGGCGGCAAGGTTTGCCGGGTTCTTTGAAATTCAGAAACGGAATTTACCGCCAACCCTTTGGCCGGTGTATCGAACAACGTTGCGCAAGCGGCAAGTTTCGACGATTGGTCAAACTGGATGGAAACGGATTTCCGCTTTCGTAATAGGTGCTAGATCAGCGGAAGGATTGACAACCTTTCCAGTCTAGCGGGCGCTGCGATAGCGCCGACTTTTTGAAAATATCGCTTATCCAAGGTAAGCCGCACGAAGCGATTTTTGGGCACTGTCTGAAAACAACCGCACAAGCTGAAAGGCGAGGAAATCCAGAACGGATTTAAGACTGCAGGAATGCAATCTTTCCCTAAGAGTAAAAGCAAACGGGAATTAGTGGACTGGCTCGACGGATAAAGGAACGGAAAAAATGCGCTGTAAATTCAGCCCCGCTCAGCCTAGCCCCTCGCAAGTGCGAGATGTTTCAAGAAAGCACAATCAAAGAAATTCAAATCGCCAATTATGGCAAAAAGGAAATGAAGCCGGCGGCAATCGTCGTCGCCGGCTTTTTCGTTGTGAGCGGAAAACGGTTTCAATGGAAAAACCGCTTTCCGCTCACAACCGAGCACAACCCCGCCAATCATGGCAAATAAAGGAAACTGAAAATGACCAATTTTGCAATCTTGACCGGCAAAACCCTCGCAGCCCGTATCGCCGGCTTTGGCAAAGTATCTGCAACCTATGCCAAGGCAACGCATCAGCTTGCATATTCGGCGTTGAATCACGTTGAGCTACACCATGACGCCAAATATATGAACGCGCTTTTCAACGCCACGCCTGCAAACTATCGCAACGCCTTGGTGAAATGGGCGGTTGCATTCGGCAAGGTCGCCTTTGACCCAAAAGCCGGCGCGGGCTTCACCTATGCCAAAGCCAAGGTTTCCGATATGCCGGGCGCCATGAAAATATCGCCCGCTGATTTTGTGAAGGACTCCACCAAGTCGACCGCCGAATTCGACGAAATGAAGCGCTTGGAATCCATGATTAAGCTATTCCGCGAAAAAGGCGCTTCTAAAAAGATGGTGAAGGCGCTCGAAGGCGTGCAGCGCATGTTTACCGGCGAGACAGCCGCACCGGTCAACGTTGTTGCAGCGACAACCGTGATAAAGGCGCGCAAGGCAAAGGCGGCTGCTACAGCCCCAAAGGCTGCAAAGGTCGAAAAGGTCGCCGCTGCCGCCTAACCTGTTATTCCCAAATCCATCAAGCCACCCCGTATACTCGGGGTGGCTTTTTCACGTGAACCTCTGAAGCCGCTACCGCCCTCGCCGCGCGTAGCGCCTTCACGGCTTCACGCCGAATGCAGACGCCTAGCAACCCATTATGCCGCCCGCCAATCGCCGGAAGGCCAGCGAAATGACCTAGCCCGCTAGGCGTCTGCAACCCTCGCCAATCATGGCAAAAATGGAGATCTGACAAATGCCCCGCATGGAATCCGTCTATCAGCAACCCGCACCGCCACTGCATCATCCCGGTTATATGACCGCGCGGCAAGCGCAGCGGGAGGCCTTCGTCGATGAAATCGCCCGCGATTGCGCCGAATTCGACGCGCTACGCGCACGCCTCGCGACAGCTCGCGTGCTCGAATCCGGTTGGTGCACATGAACCGCCGCCACGCGCTCGCCGCGCTGGCCCTCGCAATGCTGGCCACGTCGACTTTCACGCGACCAGTCCGCGCGGAACCTGCCCCGACGTTCACCTTGGCGCAAATCGCTGAGGATACGTATTTCGACATCCTCCACTTCACGATGCAGGACATCAAGACAGTCATTGCCCGCCAAATGACGGAAGCGGCCTGCATCCATGCTACCCGCTACCTCAACGCGTGGGGCAGCTTCACCGCCTGCATTCCGGAGTCCGCCCTGTAACCCGCTGACGGGACCAACGGCGAAGCGCATCCCGTCCCCGAAACGGCGCTTTGCCCCTTCCTTCCCCGCCTCCAGCCAAGTGAGACCCTTCCCATGAAACGCGCTCTCCCCGCCATAGCTCTCGCGCTTTCCGCCGCGACAGCCGGGTTCATCGCCCGCGTTCCCGTCGAAAACCACGTCGCTGAATTCGCGCATTTTTGCGAGCGGTCAGACACCCAAAATCCGGTCTCCGGCCTCTATGAGATCGTGACCCCGATTTGCCGTGCCGCCGATTGGCTTGTTTATGGCCACGTGCGCTTCGATATGCTCGCCTCGGAAGCGTACCAGTGCGGCTTTGCCTCCCTCGCCCCGGCGCACTTCGCGGTTGAGCCCTGCAAGGGCGAGCCGTGGCGCGACATGCCGCTCGGATCCGATGCAACCCCTTTCACCCTCGTCCAGGTTGTCCGCGCGATCCCTGTCGTCGAAGTCATCAAATCCTATGATGTCCCCGCCCAGTGCTACGGCGAAGCCTATAACCGCACCCTGCCAGACAACGGATTCTTTGCCTGCGTTGGCAACGACGACGCCGCAAAGCGCGCGTTTGCGGAATACGTTGCCCTAGAAAATGGCCTCATCGAAGGAGAATTCTAAGCAATGACCCTCTTCCTAATTCTTGCCGGCTTTATCGCCCTCTGGTCCGCACAAGCAGCAGCTGGCGCGCACCGCACCGCCATGCGGGATATCCGCCGCACTTGCCCGACACTATGCGCCGGCGACAACCGCTTGCGTGTATGGCTTGGCATGTGAGTGGCTGCGCATACTGCAAGCCCGAGCGCCCTTCCCGACAGCGCAAAACCCGACCGACCCCCGGCAACCATGCCACAAAAGGAGATTCCGCCATGGGCATCATTAGCCCCGCAGCCGCTTACGCCATCGCCTCCCAATGGGGCAGCTATATGCACGCTACCGACCCCGGCTTCGTGTTTTACACTTTCCCGCCCAACGACGCCCGCCCCATCGGCGCGGATCATCGGCGCCAATGCCTTCAGCACACCGCAGATTGCCTGTCTATCGCTTCGCAACAAGCGACCCAGGCCGGCATCAACGCCGATAATGACGAGGACGTGACCGAGCTCCGCTTACTGCGCCGCTTCTTCACCGAAACCGATCTGAGGAGCGCGCCATGAGGGACTTCCTGCGCGATCTCCTCGCACTCGCCGCCATGTCCGGCTTTCTGGCAGCGGCCGCAATCTGGCTTTCCCAAGTCCCCGCGTGAAAAGGATATTTGAAAATGATGACCCGACGCGCGTTTCTATTCACCCTCGCCGCAAGCGCGGTCGTGGCCACCCTTCCCGACGAGGAAGCCCAACCGCCTCCTTAGTGCAGCGCCAACCCCTGCAATCCCATATCCCACAGGAGAAACGTCCATGACCCGCCAGCACTGGCACGCCCTCTGGCGCGCTGTCCGAGAAGGCCGCACAAACGCCTTGCTGCCGACCATTAACGGCACCTATTGGAGCGTCGCCAAAATCCATGGTGTCGTCAGGGTTCTGCCCTCTATCATCCGTGACCGCTCGCCCCGCCAACGCGGTGCGGTCGACCTCGCCTGGGCTGTCACCTACCGAGAGATTGCCCTCCGGTGGAGCCGCAACTCGGCGGAACGCTCAATGAGCATCGCCTCGGCTCGAGCCTGCATCGCCGATGCCCGCGCCGCACGTCTCACCGCTTCAGCTTTTTGGAGGTTGCCTTGAGCAAATATAATCTCGTCGGGCCCTATGCCCGACAGGTAACGGCTTCAAAACTGAAGTTCTGGTTTGCCCTTGTGCACGAGGATGGCAGCGCCCTTCATGGCCGTTACGAGGTGCACATCGATGCCAATGACCGCGCGCTAAAAGCTCGAGCCAGGCCTGTGACTTCGCCCAAAGGACCAACGTCGCATTCGTCGCTTTTCGCAAAGTATGCCGTCCCTGAAGATCTCTCGCCTTACCCCTGCGTCGGTTATCCACGTTTTAAGGGCGACAAACTCGCCGACGCCGCCGCCACGCTGCTGGCCGGCGTTGACGTCTCAGACGCCGCCCGGGTCCGCATAGTCGGGCAGCTCCCTTCAACCAAAATCCCCATGAAAGAAGGATGACCGCATGTGGATCACAGCATGGGCGCTGACGCGCGGCCGGGATGATGTCGAGGACTTTTGGGTCGTTGGGACCGAAGCCGAGGCGCGCGTCTCCTACGAAACGGCACTCGCCAACCCAGACCTTTATGCCGCCTGCCTCGCCCCGATCGGCGAAGCGACCGAATTTCACTGGAACGAAAGGACCGAGAATGCTTCAGGCTCAGCCGACGCAACTGCTTCTCCTCCCGCCTGACATCGAGGAGGAAGAAAAGACCGAGTTCACCTTCGCGGAACTGTCCGATGAAGCGAAGGAAAGAGCACGCGACAACTGGCGGGTGGATGAACCCTGCCATGAATGGTGGGACAGCACTTACGATGATGTCGGGACAATCGCTCCGATTTTAGGCATCGACTTGGACGACAAGGTCGTGGGCAAGACAAGGGATGGCCGCGACGTCACCGAGCATGCAATTCATTTCTCCGGGTTCTGGTCGCAGGGTGACGGTGCGTGCTTCGAAGGGCGGTGGCAGCCCGTCAATGAGCCGTCGGCGCTGCTCGATGAGATCCTCTACTACGCCCCGGTGGATGGGGCGCTCCACGATATAGCGCTTGTCTTTGCCGAGCTTTCCGAACGCCACGGACCAAACAGCGATCACAATGGCCGCAGTCGCTTCACCATCAAGCACACTGGCCGCTACTGTCACGAGAATTCCGTCAGCATCGAGATGGACACGGAAGGTCCCGATGGATGCGAAGAATGGAACGAGCTTCAAGAACTGACCTGGGCCGCCGTCCAGCGCGGTCGGGGCATGGAAGGATGGGAAGATGAAGTGTCCCAAGCTCTGAGATCCTTCATGTGCTGGATCTATGGGCAGCTAGAAGCCGAACACGATCATCTAACGTCCGACGACGTTGCGGACGAGAGCCTGTCGGATGGACATCTGTTCGACGAAGATGGAGACATGATTTAAGGCGGAAAAAGGCCTCGCCAGCCACGTACAGATGCGCTACCACATGTTCACCCGCCAATTATGGCACCAATACGGAGACCTGATCTCATGAACGCTCACACCAGAATTATGCCTGTCGCCGCGCCGAACTTGCTTTCGACGCGAGCCGCCATCGTGTCCCTGAAGATATCTCAGTGGGACGGTCGCTGCCTCGATCGCAAGATCACGAATGAAATAAATGCCGCGAAGAATGCCGACGCCGACGCAATCCGCGCGAACAAGAAGCTCCTTCCAAAAGAGGCCCTTGAGGGCATTTCATCGCTGGCCGGCAAAACCCGCGATGAATTCAACACCCGCACGCTGCCGTGGATCGACAAGGGTGCCGGACGCATCATCGCAATCGAAGCGCATATGAGCCTGTGCCGGTGGCTCGGTGTGCAGAAAGTCCTTTTCGAGGGCGAAGTGAGCAAATTCCTCGCTCAGTATGGGAGCTACATCACCGATGCCCCTAAGCGGCTGGGCGATGCCTTCGACATAGCCGATTACCCGACGCCCGACGAAATCTCCAAGAAATTTTCCATGGAGATCATCACCCTGCCAGTACCCACGGCAGCTGACTTTCGAGCCAATATCAGTGAGGCCCAGGCCGATCAGATCAGAACACAGATCGAGGATCGTGTCGCAGCCGCGACACACGGCGCCGTGACCGATGTGTTCGAGCGCATCGAAAAGGTTGTCGGTCGCATGGTCGAAAGGCTCAATTCCTATAAGCCGTCAGCCGGCCGCGGCGATAAGGCGACGGGTATTTTCCGCGCCAGCCTCGTCGACAATATCCGCGACCTCGTCGACATTATGCCGGCGTTGAACATCACGGCAGATCCGAGGCTGGACGAGATGGTGCGCAAGCTTCGGCCGTTGACTCAACACGACGCTGCCGCCCTTCGCGACAGCCCTGCCCTTCGCCGCGATGTCGCAAGGGAAGCACAGCAGATCCTCGATAGCGTTTCGGGAATTCTCGCATAGGAACCCTAGCGGGTCGCCATCGCGCCCTTTTGGTTTGCCAAACAAGCATTGGGAACTAGCCAAACAGGGCACTTGGCCTTGGCCGGTTGGCCATCTCGCCAGCAAGGTAGGACCAGGAGCACCATAGGTCCGTACCCCAACCTTAGATCCCGCAAAGTGGTGCCACGTTGTAGATTTTATCAGGGATCGAACGGCAACGCAGGAGACTTAAAAATGTAACCCATTTCCGTACCCTCCACTCTTGATAGGGGCTTGTTTCGGGCCGCGAATGGCTCGGAGCAAACCTCTAGGAATTGCAACCCCTTTGACCTTTCGGAGACCCATACCGTCATGAAAATTTACGAAGGGAAGCACGGCAAATACGTCACTTTCGAAAAGACAGGCGCATACTGGACGGTTCGCCTACGTACCGGGGCTGGTGACACCGCCGACCGGATTGTGTGCGACGACTACCGCATGGCTGTTGGCTACAGAAAGGCCTTTCTCAAAATCGCCCGCGCAGCCTAAGCAACCCCCAATGAGAGGCACCCATACCATGTCTTATGTCACTGACAATTCAATCACCTATAATGGCGCTCGCTATTGGTTCAAATGGAAATGCGGGTTTGCCGGCGGCACGGATTATGAAATCCGTGAGCCAAGCGGCGAGACCTATACGGCAAGCTTGCAAACTATAATTTCCGAATATTGGCGTGAGGGTTGGTCGCAGGATGCTCTCGCCGAGATAGAGTCGCGTTTAGGCCTATTGGTTCGAAGTGTCTGCGACAATGCCGGGCAAGTCCGTCCTGAAACCATCGACGCTTTCAACGCATGGCTGGATCGAGAGCATGCAGCAATGATGGCTTACATGATAAATCAACCAGAGCGCTATGGTGACGCCGACGAATTGCGCGCGGAATTTCCAGCTCCCGAGAATGTCGCGGCGGGCCATTGGGCGAGCGGGGGATGGACACCTGTCAACGCAATGGCCCGAGCCATCCTCCCTGCGGAGATGAGTAAAGCCAATGGGTGACCGCACGCATGCTCTAATCATGATCGGTGGCCATCTGGAAACGGTAGCCGACACTGAACTGTTTCTGCGAATGATGTCTGAAAGTACGTTCGACAACCAGGACATAAATTCTTGGACCTCAGCTCTGCGAGAGGCCATCGAGGAAAACCGGTATCTTGAGGACGAAGATAGCGAAGTGAATTATGGCACCTTCGACGATTATGAAGCTGCCGTCAAAGCCGCCCCTGGGATGGGTTGTTCGACCTATTTCGATGCCGGCGGTGGATACGGCGCCGGCGTGAGAACCATCATGCCAGACAAGACTGAGCATCAATGCAGCACAGATGATGGCGTCATGGTTGGGCTCCTGGCCCTCATCGAGGCGCGAAAGAACGCCAACCCGCTCACGGCTATCGACGACTTGATCGAGAGAACACACATCGCAGCCGGCGACAGCCTTCCCAAAATGACTGCCTCTCCTTCTGTTCACTCCTACCTCAAGATTTTCGGCAGAAAAACAGCCTGACCTTTCCCCCTCGCCAAACATGGCAACAACACACGGAGACCCAAAATGGAAATGAACCTCACCGACGCACGAGCCCTCTTTAGCATCTACTTCGACGGCGACACCCCCACAATGATGTGGAGCCCGCCCGGAGTCGGCAAATCATCGCTGGTCAAACAATTCTGCATCGAACGAAAGATCGGCATGATCGACTTCCGAGCATCCACCCGCGATGCGGTTGCCCTCATGGGCATCCCGAACGTGGAAGGCGACACCACCAAATGGAAGGTTCCTGACGAGTTCCCGCAGGTTGAGAGAGACGGTGAGTCCGGGGTTCTTCACCTTGACGAGATCAATGTCGCCTCCCCCTCTATGCAGGCTGCCTGTTATGGCCTCGTTCTTGATCGGAGGGTAGGCGAGTACGTTCTCCCGAAAGGATGGCGTGTTGCTGGATCTGGCAACCGGCAAAGCGACAGGGCGGCAGCGCAGCGCATGCCATCAGCGCTCGCCAATCGTTTCGCACATATCGACATCGTTCCGCACCTCGAAACGTCGGTCAACCATTTCAATGACATCGGTCTAGACCCGATGCTCACAGCGTTCTTGCGCTTCCGGCCAGGGTTGCTGCACAACATGGAGAATCCAGAGCTGCGTTCGTTCCCAACCCCGCGCTCCTGGGAACAGGCCGCCAAATATATTGCCTTGCCCTCTGCCGATCGTCGGGGCGCAATTGCAGGCATCGTAGGGGAGGGTGCAGGCGCGGAGCTCGAGGGTTTCATCAACGTCTACAAAAACCTTCCATCGCTCGACCTAGTGCTTGCCAATCCCAACAGCGCCCCCGTTCCTTCGGAGCCTTCTGCGCGGTTTGCAATCTCGGTCGGGCTGGGTCGAAAAGTGAACGCCAAAACCTTCGATGCAGGCATGGCATATATCTCCCGATTGCCAAGGGAGTTTGAAATCATGTTCGCCGTGGACGCGGTGCGCCGAGACCCCGGCCTTTCCCATACAAAAACTTTCACAGATTGGGCTGTTCGCAACCAGGACGTGACCCTTGGCTAATAAGGCCCCTCATTGGATAACTGGGCCGGTCGGCTATGCCGGCAATGTTCTCAATCCTGCCCTGCAATGGGACTTCATCGGAGCAACAGCCCACGGCGAAGTACGCCGATGGGTGCTGGTCTATGACGCCGAGCACCGGAAGTTTCGGCATTATGGCCAGACCCTCAACGAATGGGAGCGCGGCCACATGGCCGAGCTGTCGGCGCTGTTCAGACCGGCGGCCGTCCTGCGCAGCGACCTGCCCAAAGGAACGCTCTCCGAGGCGTTTAGGGCAATGCTGCCTGCCCTAGAGATCGCGGCAGCCTCGGCACTGTCGATCACTCAGGGTTGGTTCAGACGACCCGCGATGGGGGTCGACCCATGACCCCTACCCGCAAAGCTGTGCTTGATCGCATGGTAGGCGGTCCTGTTCCCTCAAACGAGCTTTCAAACCTATGGGAGTTCGAACAGAGGCGCGAAGGCAAGGTGATCCGCAAGTTCATCCTGGGCTTCGGACTGGTGGATCGAAAATTCAGAGTTATCAGCGCCGTTCGCCGTACTTCAAAGCGCAGAAAACGGGTCGCTGTGAACACCTGCCAAGGGATGGATTCCTACCTCGTATCCCGCCTTTCGCCCGAAACTATCGCTGGCTGCATAGCGCAGTCGATCCTCATGAGAAAGGAACACGCATGAACACGCCAGTAGAAAACAAGATCCTGGCCGCGCGCACGTCGTTGATGTGGGACCACCCATTTTTTGGCTCCCTGGCCGTCCAGCTGCAGGTGGTGGACGCGACCGAAGACCCCGCCATCAACACGATGGCGACCGACGGAAAGCACCTGTTCTATGACGAGAACTTTGTGATGGGTTTGACCAAGGACGAGCTGTTGTTCGTCAGCGCTCACGAGGTAATCCACAACGCCAGCGAACATCACCTTCGGCGCCAGCACCGCAAGCCCGGCCGCTGGAACAAGGCTGCCGATTACGTCATCAATGGAGACCTGATCGAGTGCAAAGTCGGCACCATGCCGAAGGGCGGACTGTTTGAGCCGCGCTTCGTCGGCCTGTCGGCCGAAGAGGTCTATCGCATCCTCGACGATGAAAATGATGGCGATGACAGCGACGAGGGTCAAGGTGGTGATCCGGGCGGCTGCGGGGAAGTCATCGACGGCGCGCCAATGGGAGACAAGGCCGCGATCGCCGACGCTCAGGCCGACATGCAGTCCAAAGTGCGCCAGGCGGCAGCGATCGCCAAGGGGATGAACGCCGGCAGTCTGCCCGCCGGTATCAAGCGCATCGTCGATAAACTACTTCGCCCAAAAGTTGACTGGCGCGAGGTGCTTCGGCGCTTCGTCGATGAGAGCCTGACCAAGGATTCATCCTGGGCCAAGCCCAATCGCCGGTTCCTGGCTTCCGGCCTCGTCCTGCCCGGCATGGTGTCGATCGGCCTGTCGCATTTCGTGATCGCCGTCGACACGTCGGGGTCGATCGACCAGAAGGCGCTTGCCCAATTCGCCTCCGAGATCCGCGCCGCGTTTGAGGAAAGCATGATCGACAAGATGACGGTGATCTATGCCGACACCGATGTTCACCACGTCCAGGAGTTCACGGCCGGCGATATCGTGACGCTCGAGGCGAAGGGCGGCGGCGGCACGGCTTTTTCCAATACGTTCGAATGGATAGCCAAGAACGCCTCCGACGCCACCGTCATCGCATATTTCACTGACCTCTATGTCGGTGATTTTGGCAAAGAACCGGCCGCCCCGGTGATTTGGGCCGTGCAGGGCGACAGCGCCACGTTCGACCAGCTTACCGAGAATACCCCGTTCGGCGAGGCGATCTTGTTGGAGGTGGCATGATGTTGGTCCCAATGCAAGTCGGTGATTTTCTTCTCTTTTATGAGATCCAACAGTGGGAATACCTCCCAGGCACGACCCTCGGGGAAGTTATGGGAGGGGCCGTGCTCATGCTGGTCGACAACCCAGACAGTGACGCATACCGCAACTATCGCGCCACCAGCGATGCGCTCGTAGTGCTCGGCCCGGTAGAGGCGGTCGGGCCTAAGACATTCAAGGTTCCAGGGAGGAAGAGGTTGTCCAGAGCAGGGGCCGTTGCTTCGGTGTCCTCCCGCAGCCAGGTCGAGGCTCTAAAAGACCGCGTCATTCGTGTCGAGGAAGCCGCGAGAATGCGGGTCAAGGCGATCGGAGGAGAGCTACAAAACGAGCGCGATGAGCTTGAGGCCAGACTCGCCCCAAGAGGGGAAAAAGCTATTCATGAATACTTGGGAACAATCTTCTCTGTGCTGCCGCAGTTTCCCTACAGAAAACGGGGTTAGAACGATGGATGATATTGTGAAACGTTGCTTCAGCAGCCGTCAGGTTGAAGCCATCTTAGACATTGAACGAGCCACTCTGATTTGGTGGGCGGATCGCTTGCCCATAACGCCACACGGCCGCCCGGGGGCCGCCCGACGATGGTCGGTCAAAGACATTTGCGTTCTCTACCTCGCGCAGCAAATTTACAGACAGGGCGTCTCGCAACCCTTAGCCTTCCAAATCGTCGCAGTGATCGAAACTCGATTTGCGGCACTCGCATCGGAAGATGCGCCCCATTATGTAGCCGCGCTGCTGAACCGAAAAGAAGCCGATCCGCATCATGTGATGATCACTGAAGATCGGTCGGCAGTGTGGCTTTTCGTTGAGCAAGGCGGCGCGTTAATTTTCAATGCCACAGCAGTAGTAGGAGAGGCACTGGCCCGTTTCCGCAACCTCGACTAACCCCCCGCCAATCATGGCAACAATGGGAGAAATGCACATGAAAAATCGGATCACCGATCTCAACGATCACCTTTTCGCTCAGATGGAGCGCCTGGCCGAAGAAGGCCTCACAGGCGATAAGCTCGAGGATGAAATCAAGAGATCTGACAGCATGGTAAAAGTTGCCGATCAGATTGTAGAAAATGCACGTCTGGGCATTCAGGCCGCCACGCTTGTGGCGAACCATGGTGACAGGTTCCGAAAAGACCTGCCCATGCTCTCAGCGCAGCCGTCATCGGCTGTGAAGCAGATTGAGGGTGAGAAGTCGTGAAGCGAGGCAAGATCATCTATTCCAGCATCGAACTGGCATGGCTCGATGCCAACCGGATGATGGTGATCAGCGATTATCATCGCGCGTTTGTGGAAGCCTTCGGCCGCGACGATGTGAAAGCGCCCCACCTTCACGCACTGCGTAAGAGATATGGCTGGAAGGTTGGGCGCGAGCCTGGGCGCTTTGTCGGGCGACAACGAAACCGCCGCTATAGCGCGGAGGAATTGTCCTTCATAGAATCTCGGCAGTCTATGAGCCGGCGCGCATTGCACGAAGCGTTCGTGAAGGAGTTCGTGCGTTCTGACATCAAAGTCGATGACATCAAAGCGCTGTGCACTCGCAACGGCTGGAAAACCGGACGCGACGGGCATTTTGAGAAAGGCGCGACGCCGGCGAACAAAGGTAAGAAAATGCCCTTCAATGCCAACTCTGCGCAGACACAGTTCAAGAAAGGGAACCTGACCGGCCGAGCCAACGTAAACTACAAGCCGGTTGGCGCTGAGCGCCGTTCAAAGGAAGGGTACGTCGAACGCAAGGTGCACGATGGCCTTCCACTTCAATCGCGGTGGCGCGGCGTCCATATGTTGCTTTGGGAGGAAATTAACGGGCCAGTGCCAGAAGGCCACTGCCTGAAATGTCTCGACGGTAACAAGGGGAACACTCACCCTTCAAATTGGGCCTTGGTGCCCCGCGCACTGCTGCCACGCCTAAACGGAAAGTGGGGGCGCGGCTACGACGCCGCGCCGGCTGAGTTGAAGCCGGTAATCATGACCGTCGTTAAAATGGAGCACATGGCACGAAAGCTCCGACGAACAAAATAGTCGACCAACCCGCCGAGTATGGCAAAACATGGAGAAACCCCAAAATGTCCCACGTTCAATTGAATTACTACAACGACTATTCACCCTGCCGGTGTGCCGATTGTGGCAGGGTCACGCACTTTTCGGATCTCGCTGCGATCAAGGACATGGAGCAGCGTATTGATCCTGGAGAGATCGTTCCGGCAGGCGAATGCCCGGAGTGTGGCGCCCTCGCCTATGTCGACGATACCGGCCCGAATTACATGATGTTGTCTGCCTTGCATCTGGCCGAGCAATTCATGGCCGGTTTCGAGGGCGACCCGATGCAGGAAGGCATCGATGACCAACTCGCCGCGATCCGCGCCGTGCTCGCCGGTAGAAAGCCGCAGCTCGACCCCTACACCCTTAATCTCGCCAAAAAAGCCTACGAGGCGCACGACAGAGCTGGGTGGGCTTGGGTGAACGGCAGCCTCTGGGACAATCTCAACCGAGAGGCCGCTGCCCGCGTCGCGAAGCTGGCCACAAATGGGGGGCACGCAAATGGGTAAGCGCAAGCTGGACCGCCCCTCGTCATGGAAAGACTGCACCATGGCAAGTTTCGACGTGCTCAAGTCGATCGCAGACGGCCTCTCCACTGCATTCGTATGGCCCGATGAAGGCGAGTTCCGTGGAGAGACATGGCACTTCAACGATGCGCATGCCGGCGCGTTCGATCCGCTTCTTCTCGATCGGTCAACTGCCCGAATGATGCTGACACTGCACGACGCGCTGAACGATCAAAACCAGACAAAATTCCGCGAGTGGGTTGGAAAGGGTCGGGGCGAATTTGGCGCTCTCTGGGAAATGACAATGGAACGCGTGAAGATCAAAGGCTTCGCCGCAATCAGGAGTGCATGAAATGGGCGAAGCAAAGCGAAAGAAGGACAAGCTGACACCGGCGGAGAAAGCCGGCATCGCTTTCACCCACAATTTGATCAACGATGGCAGGCTTATCGTTGGTGGCTTCGCAGCCTGGTGCATGCGTCACAAGGTTGACCCTGCCACTGCGCCTGACCTAGCCCGGCTGCGGGATGCATATATGAGCGGCGCCGAGCATATTTGGACCAGCATCATGGCCACGCTCGATCCGGACGCCGACCCTACGGAGAACGACATGAGACGCATGGGCTTGATCCAGGCCGAAATTGACGAGTGGCGAGCGACCAAAATGGCCGATTTTGCCAAAGCCTATCCGACCAAGGGAACGGCGTGATTGATGGGTGCCAAGTCGATCAGCGAAGCTCTATGGGAGGAGGCCGACCGCCTCCTCCATGCTCAGTACGAGGTCGATGCTAAGGATGTCTTTCGACGCTTCAGCAACAACCAGCCGCCCATTGATAATGGGGAATGGACAATTTACTGCCAAGCGCAAATCGATGCGCTTCGCGACTATCACGCCGAAGAGCTCGGCGTGCCGCTGCGTCGCATCGAAATCGACATCGTTAAAGGTGAATACGTCCTGCTAAAACCCTGAACGACCACCCGCCAATTATGGCAAACAAGGAGACTGACTATGCCGATGTTCACCATCGAAGCGACCTACCGCGTTCCATTCTACCGGCAGACGACCTACATCGCCGACAACTTCAAGCAGGCCCTCGCCTTCGCCCTGGAGGATGACCGTTGGGACAGTCCTAAACAGGCCGTAACCGACCGAACGACCTACCTGACCCGCGCGTGGGAAGGCGTCGCAGCCTTTGAGGGCCGTGCTCTTCCTATCCCGGACGATCTTTCCAACGAGCGCCGCGGTAAGGGTTCTTACACTCACCTCGAGATGGAAGCTGCGCTTTGCGTATGGGAGTGCATCAACGATTGGACAGTTAACGCGCCGGACGGGAAAGGCGACCAGCGATGGCATGAACTTCGCGAAGGCGTCGGATCAGTTCAGATGCGTCATGCATCAATCCCGCTCGGCCAGTGGTGCCTGGAGGTCTACGACATCTGCACATCGGCCGATAAAAATTTCTTCGATACCATTGCTTATGATTGGGAGGTGATCCCGCTCATTTTGTCCCACTGCGTCGATAGCGACGGCTGCCCTTTTATCGAGCCGGCTAGTTTCCCAGACCCCGACAAAGCAGCAGGAGCGGTCATGGCCGCGCACCGGAGCAACTATGAGTTGGGCGAAAAGTTGGGCCTTACTCCGGTTTGCGAGGGGTGTTGACATGGCAAAAGGATGTCTTGTTGACGAGTTTGACAGCCAAAGTAGCCTGATAATTCCTTGGATGATTTTCCCAACTCTTGAGGAAGCGATTGAGGCTCGCAAAGGCGCTCACCCTTCATGGCCCAATCAGGTCGCCGAGATAGGCGATACACCCGCAGAAAAAATTTGCAACCGCTACGGTCGGAAGGTGTCAGCCTATGCCCTGATCGGCATGGTTCGATACTATCATGATGAGGCCCCTACGGAAGCCATCCGGTGATGGACCATTTCCCAACAATGATCACAATCATTCCGGTGATCGGCGCCAAAAAGGAGGTGTGGCTGGAAATGAAGTCCAGCCCAACTCTGAGCGAGCTGCGCGTCGTCGTCGAACCCTACCTCGACGGCCAGGGACTCGAGAGAGTGCGAGTCCTCGACTGCGAGACCTACAAAGATATGTTCGTCGGCGATGACAGCGGCGGCGGAATTCGGAATGTAAGAGCCACCGAGATTTACCGGAACAACTGGCTCACACACAATCCCGGCACGGACCCCGAGTCCCTGCCGGCGATAGCGGGCCCGGCTGTCCTTTTTCACAGACGGGTCTGGACTTAGAACTTCCACTACCCCCGCAACAATGCAGCAACGGAGAGATCATGAAACTGGAACTGAAAAACATCGAGGTCAACGAGGGTATGTCCCACGAGACCTACTGCTACTCGGCCACCCTTTGGGTCGACGGGAGCAACGTGGGAACCGTGGGAAACGCTGGACACGGTGGGTGCGACGAACAGCGCATCGAGCAGGGAATGCTGAACGGCGTGAACGCCTGGATTGCCAACAACTTGCCCCCGGCGTTCATCTCGGATGACATTGAAACGTCGTGCGACCTCGAAATCTGGTGTGCCGATCAAATTTCTGACCACATGGTCGAGCGCGACATGAACAAGGCGCTTAAGCGCAAGGTTCTCTACCGAGCCCAAGGCCGCATCTATGAAGTGCCAAAGGGAAAATTGGAGATGGATTCGCTCGTTGCGTTGCTCAAGGCGAAGCACGGCGACGACGTGCCCATTCTCAATCTCATGGCACGCGACGAAGCCATAACTCTCTTCAAGCAAACCGACGCTGCCTGATGTCCACAGGCGGGGCCCGTTGGCCCCGCCTGTTTACCCCCGCAACCATGCACAACAAGGAGATTCAGCATGGAAATCAATCACCAACAATTCAACGTCACCTTTGACCGCCTCGTTCTTGACGGCGTCAACGCACGGAAAAAATATGACCAGGACAGCATCCGGTCGATGAAAGCCTCGATCCTCTCCTATGGGATCATTCAGCCTCTTGCCGTCAGACCACCCCAGGCCGGCGACGCAGATCTCGGTGGGCAGCGCTATCGTGTCCTTGCTGGCGGCCGCAGAATGCGTGCGCTGGCCGAGCTGATAGCTGAAAAGGAGCTCCCCAACGATTTTGCCATCCCCGTTATCGACCGCGACGTCGACGACAGAAGGGCTTTGGGAATGTCCCTTGCCGAAAACATCATTCGGCGCGAGATGTCCCCCACCGACGAATTTCGAGCATTCAAGGACTTGGCAGATCTCGGCGCAACAACCGAAGATATAGCCCTGCGTTTTGGTCAAACGGAACGCTTCGTCAAAGGGCGCCTGGCGCTTGGAAAACTGCACCCAGTTATTCTCACGGCGTTCGAGAATGGTGTGCTCGGCTTTGCGGCCGCTGCCGCTTACACAGCCAGTTCGGACCCCGAGGCCCAGCTTGCCTGCTTTTCGCGCTTGGATGGTTCATATCAGCGAAATAATCCGCAATCCATCACCAGCGCATTGCGCCGCGAAAGTGTGAGGGCGTCGAGCAGCCTTGCCGAGTTCATCACCGAGGAACGCTACCTCGCTGCAGGCGGCATCGTCGAGCAGGATCTGTTCGGTGAAGAGGTTTACTGGTCGAGCGCAGAACTCATCGCCGACCTAAAGGATGCCCGCCTTGCCGAGATGCGCGAGGAGGCACTGCTAGAGGGGTGGTCGTTCTTCGAAACTACCGAAGAATTCGGCGAAGATATATGGTCGGTGAAGCGGTTGCATCCAACGCAAGTTGCGTTGACCCCGGAGCAGCTGAATCGGCTAGACGCTATTTCCGAACTGACCAGCGATGTCGATCCAGAATGCTTATCGAGCGATGAACTCGCCAGCTACAATGCGCTCGATGCCGAGTTCGACGAACTCAACTCGCGACAATCGCTTTTCACTCCCGACCAAATGGCGATATCAGGCGTCCTTATCGACACAGAGACTATGAGAGTTCAAAAGGGGGTGCTTCGACCAAGCACCGCGGAGAAAGGCGGCAAAGGCGGCGCCGATGAATCGACCAGTGCCAAGGCAAAGGATCCCCTCGCCTTGTCACAGCCCCTCAAGGACATCATCGGCCACACCGCAACGAAAGCTCTCCAACATGAAATTGTGGCCCAGCCGGGAAAGGCCCTGGCTTTGCTCGCCGCCATCCTCGAGCAATCGGTGAATTCGACGCATGGTGGTGGTCGACCCTCTCGTATCAAAATCGAGACAATCGATTACGGCATGAAATCGGATGCCAAAACGCGAGAAATTGGCACCTCCTTCGCCGCCTATTCCAAAATGGAACCGGAGAAGCTCAACAAGGCGATCGCAGCGCTATTTGCGGGTACTATCGATCTCACCGAAAAGTGGTTCACCAAAGATTTCACTGCTGACAACATTCGAGACAAGACGCGCACTGCGTTCCTGACCTCGTTTGAAGCCGACGTTAAGCCCCACTTCGACGCGACTGCTTATTTCACCAGCTGCAGCAAGCCTCTTATCAACGACGCGCTAGTGGAGATGACTGGCAATATCGGGAAGGGGCCGAAAAAATCGGACATGGTTGTCGAGGCGGCCAATGCGTGTGCGGCAACCGGTTGGATACCCAAACCCCTCAGAACCAAGGGTTGGAAAATCTTAAAGGCCTGACCCTTTCTTTCGAAGCCAATCAAAATGGGCGGGGATGCACTTTCCCCGCCCATTAACATTCCCCCCCCCGCACCCCATGCAACCAATGGAGAACACACGATGAAAAACGAACCCAAAATTGCTGCAACAGCGACCCCGATCGCGGTGATCGATCGAGCAGCATTCAGCGCTGCTGTCGAGAAAATCAAGCTGGTGACAGTGACCCGCGACATAATCCCGATTCTGGCCAATGTGAAACTTGCCGCCGAAGCAGGCGACCTGGTGCTGACTGGTACAGATATCTCCATGGATATCCGTATTCGTGTTCCTGGCGAGGTCGACAGCAGATTCAGCACCACCGTCCCGGTCTCTCTGCTCGCATCAATGTGCAGTAAATCGCCAAAATCGGACCGCATCGTGATGAGCTTACCCGCTGCACAGGAGGACAACACCGGAGACAATGCCAGCGAGGCAGCGTCTGCTCGCTTCGAATTTGGCAAGGCTGTTTTCTGGTTGCAAACCATATCCCCAACCGACTTTCCGGAGGCCAAGACGTTCAAGGCCAAACCTCACCGTTTCGCGCTGCCGGGGTCAACGCTCTGGAACGCGTTTGATGCAGTCAAAGCCGCGATCTCGACAGAGGAAACCCGCTACTATTTAAACGGCGTATATTTTCACTTGGCGAGTGACGCAACCTATCGATACGACGACGATGCCGAGGGTGGAAAGTCGTTGTTTTTGCGAGCCACTGCAACCGACGGACATCGCCTGTACAGCCAAACCATGAGCGCTGCAAAGGGCAGCCTCAAAATGCCTGGCGTCATCATCCCATCCAAAGCAGTCAATGTCTTGCACAAGCTGCTCAAGGGGAAATTCGCTCCTCGACAGGTCGACATAAAGATGGACGAGGAGCTTTTCGTCATCGGTTGGGACAACGTGCAGATTGCGACAAAACTCGTTGACGGCGAGTTTCCCGACTATGGTCGCGTCATGCCTACCGGGAATGACAAGGTCGCCACTTTGGACGCCAAGGATCTCAATGACACCCTGCAGGCCGTCACGGTAATTGCCTCAGAGCGAGGGCGTGCGGTGAAGGCGGTGTTTGAAGGTGGCAAATGCACTTTGTCGGTCAATAATCCGGACACCGGCGCCGCGTCCAGTGACCTTGGATGCGATTACGAAGGAGAGCGGATTGAGATCGGGTTCAACGCTGACTACCTCACCTCGATGATCGCGAACGCCTGTCCCGCTGGTGGCGACATTGTCTTTCAAATGGCCAGTGCCAGCGATCCGATATTGATTAGAGGTGAGGAAAACGGCTGGCTGGGCGTGCTCATGCCAATGCGGGTGTAATCGGTGATCCACATTCGATAAGTAATTTTTTTCCAACTCGTTTGAGGGGGCGCCGGTTCGCCGGCGCCCTGCCCCCCGGCAATCATGCCAACTCAGGAGAACGATCTATGAACGCAATCATGCCACGCAACACTGTCGAGGACATCGTCAGTTTCCGCAACCAAGCCCTCGAGCTATACGCAGACGCCTACGCCAAAATTGCAGAAGCGGATGACGCAATCCGGGCTGCGAAGAAAATGGCCAGCCGAGCATCGCCTGGGATCAATTCCTACAACGATAGCCAAATCGACGAGATCAAGCAGTTCAATCAGGCGGTCAGCCTTCCGGAGCGAGATCTCTACCTGCGGACAGCACGCCGGCTGATCGACGTCAACGTGTGGTCGTGGATCGTCGAGCGCACCGACCTTGAGCGCCTGATGGACAAGGAGGCCAAGGATCAGCTGCGCAACCAGATGAGGTATATACCCGACAGACTGGATCGTCACGGCCAACTGATCAACCAGGAGGAAATAGACAAGGGCATGCCCGATGTCACAGTCGAGAATATTTTCGCCACTCTTGAAACGTTCATGCTCGACTCCGATCACATTTTCAGGCGCGGCGTGGCCAATGCCTTCTCCAGGCTTGATCGGAGATTCCGCAGCCATGACGGGTTCAAGATCGGGGCGCGATTGATCCTGGACTACGCTTTCAACCAGTTCGGCAGCTATAGCTTCAGCACAAACCATCGAGACACGCTGTTGGACATCGAGAGAACATTCTTGATCGTCGACGGCCAGTCCGTGAAGGCTGCCTATGCCGGCATCGTTGGCCAGGTCGAGCAAGAACGTCGACAGAGCGGCAAATGGGGCGACCCGCAACAGTCGGAGCATGAAGGCGCCTATTTCAAGGTGAGGTGTTTTAAGAATGGGAATGCCCATCTGTGGTTCACCCGAGATGACCTGGTGACCAAGGTCAATCAGATCCTCGCTGAGTGGTACGGTGAGACAATCGGCGACGGCCAGACGAAGGAAGAGGACCCGCTCAACAATCCGAAAATGACCCCTGCGAAGCGATACGGGTTTTTTCCAACTCCAAGTGCCGCTGCGGGCACCCTGGTCGGTGGAGTGCATCTTACCATTGATGCAGACAAGGCTCAGCCGCTGCGAATACTCGAACCGAGTTCCGGAACTGGCAACCTTGCTCGGCTTCTGGTCCACAAAGAGCTGCCTACCGAGTCGTATGGTCGTCGCTATTCCATAGTGAAGCAGACCATTGTGGATTGCGTGGAGATCCAACCCACTTATGCAGCCGCCTTGTCGGATGAGAGGATCTACAATCGCGTGTTCTGTCAGGACTTCATCCGTCTCGACCCCAAAGTTACCGGGCTCTATGACCGCGTCGTGATGAATCCACCGTTTGATCGAGAACGCGACATCGATCATGTGGTCCATGCAATGAAGTTCCTCAAGCCAACCGGCGAGCTGCATGCCATCATGTCTGCAGGCACTGAGTTCCGGGAGACAAAAAAATCTTTGGCCTTCCGAGCGATGATGACAAAATTCGGCGCTCTCTGGGAAGACCTCCCCATTGGATCATTTTCGGAAGTCGGAACCAATGTCTCCACGGTGATTGTCCGTGTGAACATGGACGGCCACCCCTTCCGCCGGTGGCGCTGATGGTCGGCTTAGATTATGTTCCCGTCGATCGCGAAGCATCGCACATCGACGAGGTACGTTCCGTGGCCGACAAGCCTGCATCCAGACCTATTGCAAAAGCCCTGCCTATCCGGGATGACAGCGGCGAGTTTTACGCACAGTTCGCTCTACCCGGAATGGTGCCTATGCTCGTCAACGAGGACAGCAGTGGCGCCGGGCGATACCAAAGCGTGAAGGACGCCGAGAATGCGGCACGCAAAGCCTTGTTCGGCATTCTCACATCCAGGACGGTCGATACCCGAAAGGCGGGCGCGTACAAGAGGATCACGGCGGCGGATTTTGCCGTCTCCCTCGACGAAGCGAACATAACCCCTACCTACTTCGCTGAGATTTATGGCGTCCCTTATGCTCGGGTTATGATGTGGCTGGACGGAGCGGCGGACGTGCCGCATTCGGCCCACGTCCTCGTCAAGCTCATTGCTACAGAAGAGAACTTTGTGAAGGCACGTTCGATTACTGAGCGTGCCCAGGACAAGGAATGAACTCCGTCGGGGCGAGAGTCACCCTATGACGGATCTTATGGTCTTTCGCGAATGTACCAATCTACCGGCAAACTTGCCGGTATTCATCGAAACAGTTGGAGGTGAAAAATGAACAATTTTCAGGAATGGATGGAGAAGATGGGTTTCAACCGCAAGCAGGTCAGCGAAGCGGGCGCGCTGATCGGCTTCAGAAAAGATCTGGCAAGCTTGGTAAGCCGTGGGGCGCGTGAGCTGAGCGAGACAGAACGGCTGGCCTTGGCGGCGGTGCGAGCCGGGTTGCCGGCGTGGACGCCGGAAACAGATGCGGCAATAGCTGACGTTGGGGCTGTTCAGCGGATCATTGAGCGGGCTGTTGCTCGTCAAGAGCCTTCTTCTTCCGCTTCCGCTTCGGAGGAATCCAAAGCGGCGTAAACTTGCCCCACCGCTTTCGAAAATCTGCGGCCGTCATGTAGCGCAATGTGACGGCCGTTTTGTCTATCGCCTGGTGAAGATGCAATATGATCGCGAGACGGTCGCTTGGCGTGCTCGTTTTTTCCCAAATCCATTCATCGTCGCAGACGGTTCGGACCATGGTTCGAAATAGGCCAGGGTGCATCGACGCCCTGATTTTAATGAGCAGGTTTACACAGTCGATCATGTGGTCCGTCACCGGGCGCCCAGCACCGCCGCCGCCGCCTCCACTTCCGTCGTAGGCCTGGCCTTTCAACCCTGCGAACTCGGCTCCCTGCTGGATATCCCGAAAGCTTGTGGCAACAGCGAAGCGAAGCATTCGCTGGCCGGCTGGATCGGCATGAGTTTCCAAGCGACCTGTTGAAGCCAGCCATTCGAGCGGCGCGGAAGCCGCGTTCATGTCCAGCGCAATGCTGCCTCGGCCGACAGCTTGGACGTCTCGAGCACGGCCACCGTGCCCAACGTCACCCGCTTTGCTCCGTATCCCTGAGTTCGAGAAATGCCAACCGGGGGATCCAAATACGAGGGCGATGTTGCGATAGAACGTTGCCCGCCTCATTTCATGTTCTCCATCCCGAGTGTAGTACGCTGACATAGGGAGAACGATGGGACCGCGCCGTTGGGCAGACAGCATGAAGATCGTTACCCCCAGTTTCTCCGCCTCCTGGACGTCCCGAGCTATCTGGGCATCGCGTTCCATCTTGCGGGTCTTGCTTGCGATACCCTTCGCAGCGTTGTCAGATCTCATCTGCTCGAGGGATTTTAAACGTCGTTTGACAACCGAACCGCTCACAATCCGACCTTTCGTTTCAGTGGTCCCCGACCCTGACGTGCTTTGAGAGGCCGTACCTTGAACGGTATTCTGTCGAGCGCCCCGTTATCGATAGTCTGGCCGTCATCACCTGCTCTAATTACCCTGAGGTCCTCAAGGTGCTGCCGGCGTTCATCGTCTGTCATTGCTGCTCGGCCGCGATAGACTTTCGAATTGTGGATGATGCCAGCGACCTGCTTTGACCTCATCCCTAGTGCTGCCGCAATCGTCCGATGCGAGTGACCGATCATCCATAGCACATAGACGATGTAAATCGTGCGGTCCGCATGCACTTGGCGTCGAAATCCGCTGAAAGCACTCATAGCAAGATCTCGTAGTCTGAGCCGCTTGTCATAATTTCTTGCAGACCTGGGCTAATGGAGTTTTGCCCAACATCCAATTCGTCGTCACGTTTTTTGAACGTCCGTGGGAAACCGCGGATGGGCTTGCCTGTCCACCAGACGAAGGGTTTATGCATTTCAAGGATTCCATAGCGGGCCAAACCATCCTTTGCCCGAGAGAATTCCTTTCTGATCTGGTCGACTGCTTTTGCTTTGTCTTCGACCTCGATAAGTTTCTCGAGCGCGACGGCCTGATAGTCGAGGTAGTTGACGACCACTTTCCCAAGTGCAGCCCGAGGCCCCTCTTTTTCGCTTGTGACCAGCCGGCCATGCCGATCGACCGTATCGAAATAGTTCAAGAGAATGCGCCGTTCGGTCTGACTCGGACCATATCCAATGCGGGCTTGCTCCGCTTTCAGACGTTCTTTTTCACTCACCGACAATACGACGCACGATGTTACGTCTGAGCCAGTAACCTCGTTGACACGGACAGCCACAGCGCCGAGAGAAAACTTCAACCGCAGCCCGTCCTCGGCGTCCTTCTGCTTGTCAAGAATAGCGTCTCGAATGCCGGTTTCTTTGTCGTTAGTGATCAGGATCACCGTGTCAGCGTTATCGCGGAGCGACGTATGCCCTCTAAGTTTCTTTCCGTCAGCATTCATGTGGTGAACCACAATGACATTGACGTTGCACTCGTCGCGGATTCTCTCGACATTTGCGAGGATTGCCGCTGTATCCTTGCCGTTGATCTCGTCGGCGCCCACTGTCGCCTTTGACAGCGTGTCAATTACGACCAGGCCGACCGGGACGGCCATCCCGAGTGCAAGAGCTTTGATTTCTTGGATCAGGTTCTCGGTGTCTCTACTGTCCTTAGAAAAAATGTCGATCTTCGCCGGCAACAGTTCAAAAGGAATTTCCTCTTCATCAGAAACCTGGAAGTGCTTGGCGAAGGCGTCCATGCGGTCGAGAAGGCCTACGCCGCCTTCTCCGGCCTGATAGATGACACCGCGGTGCTTCACTGGTCTATCGAAGAAGTCGACTCCACGACTGACGCACATGGCGATGTGCAGGGCGAGGAACGACTTGCCAGACCCTGAAGGTCCACCGAGGAAGGTCACGCCAGTTTCCGTCAGCCAGCCGTCGACAAGGAATTCCAATCGCTTCTGCTTGCGTTGACGGTCAGACCAAGGAATCGCACCGAACCGAGATTTAGGACGTTCTGGTTTCCATGCCGGGGCGGTGGCAACAAATTCCTCAAACACTTTCCCTGTGCCGCCAGCCTGTTCCTTCCAGTCGGTGACGTCCGCTTTATCGGGAGCGTCCTTCCAGTGGTTCGCCATATCGAGAACACGCACCGATTTGGCCACAGAGCGCAATGCTGCGCCGCGCATCAGTGTGCGGGCATTCCCGGCTTTGTCTAAGTCGGAGCAGATGACAACGTCAGCACCTTTGAGGTCGCCGTCGAGCTCAGGTTTCCAGTTCTTCGCGCCACCTTGGTTCGTGGTGGCCGTTAGGCCCCACGTCCGCAGCGTCTCGACGTCCTTCTCCCCCTCGACGAGGATAATAGGCCTCCCCTCGGAAACGGCCTTTACGACTTCGGCGCGGTGATAAAGGAACCAGCGCGCATCCTCGAACTCCTCGGTTGCCTCGTACTTTTTGTCGTCCTTGAATTTAAACCAGTCACCGGATCGGGTTTGGCCATATTTCCCCTCTTGGAGACCCCATATCCACCCCTTGCCGGCAGGATGAGGCCGGCGCTGCATGTATCGGCGTGGTGCTGTCTTTGCAAATTTCAGGACCTCGTAGGCAAGCCCACCCTTATCGTCGTAGTATTTGAAAATCGCGACAGGGTGATCGTCCATGAACCCGGCGAACTTGTCGATCTGCTGCCCATCATTGGATCCCGACGAGGAACGGTTGTCAGTGTTCCTTTTGAGATGACCGCGCTCAGCCAGCCATGCCAGGGCGGCCGGCTTGGAAAGGCCAGCGTAGACGGCTAGGAGGTCCAGAACCCCACCGCCTGTATTGTCCGAATGATCGCGCCACACGCCCTTTTGCAGGTCGACAGAGAATGCACCTTTCTCACCCCATCGACGCTCTTTTGAGTTCGACATGGATTTATTGAAAGGACCGGCAATTGGAGTCATGACCTCGTTGGCCACGTCTGCCATGATGGCGGTGAATTCAGAAACGTCAGGCACCTTTTTTGCGCTCCACCTGGATACGCTTCCCGCGCTTGAAAATAGAGCCGAACAGTTCCTCGGCTTTACTCTTGCCTGATGAGGCTTTGGCCCCGGAACCGACTATGTCGTTACAAAGATGGGATCGCAGTGCGCGCCATGCTGCTACTTCCGCCTCCTGGGCGGTTTCAAAAACACATGGCGTACCTCCGAGGCATACGACTTCCCAAGCGGCTTTGTGGACCTTTCGGAACTCGCCGTGATAGCCACCCAAAATTTCTCGACTTCGAGCATCCACCCCGTTCATTCGGTCATCCCGTCTGCATTGAGTCTGTAGATTTCGATCATGGCCGCGAGCAGTCGGCCGACGCCGGCTCGCTGAGCTGGCTCAGGGCTGCCAGCCAGGATCATGCCCGCAACCGTAATTGCTTCGGCGATCGTAAATGACTGCTCGATCGTCGTTTCGCCGGTTTTTTTGTCTGCGGTCACAATAGACCATTTGTCGCCATCAAACCGGACTCTGCGATCTGTACCAGGCTCGTGTGCCAACTGGTTGCTGACGATGACGGTGGAGCCTTTGTAGACAGGTTTTCGTTTGGGATCGCCAACCTGCACCAGCATGTAACCGTGGGCTTTCAGAAGCCGCTCAACGTGATCGGCTCGGCGGCACCATTCTTCCTGAGCGCCTTTGGCGAGCGTTTCCCACTCAAATCTGGAGAGGATCAATCTCTCGTCGCGAAGCGACATCGCTAGTGCGATCCGTGCGTCGTACGTCATGCCGTGGCCTTGCCTTCGTACCGGAGAATTGGAGGGGACGGGAAAGGGGATTGAGGACCCCACACGAACCATGCGTGGTCCTCCGTCCCGCCGTATGAGCCGGGGAACCACTGGATGCGATCGACCAAAACTATTTTTGCTCTGAATCTCGGATTGTCGCGCAACAGGTGAGATCGAGTGCTCCCACTGTCGAACTTTGCGGTCATCAACATCGCAACAATACCGTGGGTCCGCTGCAGCGCCAGTTCGCAAAAGCGAACGGCGTCCCGGTTCTGAGGTCCATACGGTGGGTTGGTGATTATGCCGTCTGGGCGCAGCATCATTTCGTGGTCGTCTTGCTGTAGAAAATCAAAAATGTGGTCGTGCCTGACCTCGTAGTGGACAATGTCACTGGTGATGACATGGAGGGCGCGCCGAGCAAGAACCCTCGCCATCTTGTGGCGCCCGGCAGCAGGCTCCCAAATGGTTTTGTCTGAGATATCAACGTGGCGTAGAAGGGCTTCCGTCGCCCACGGTTCTGTCTCGTAGAGATTGTTGGGTCTTGGTGGGAAGGACGAAGGACGCAGAGTCATTCAATCGCCCTTTCTAATGTGGGAAAACTTTGGTTCGAATCCGGTTGGGACAAACCGGTAGCCCCTACCCCAAACCGTCTCGACCACGTCACGTCCGCCGGTTACGTCGAATAGTTTTTTGCGGAGCTTGCAGACGAAAACGTCGATGATTTTTATGTCGGGTTCGTCGCGACCCTGGTAGACCCCGTCGAGGATTGCCCGCTTTGCCACTAAGTTACCGCGATGGCCAATCAGCAAGGACAACACGCTCGATTCATACTTTGTCAGGCGGGTGAAAGCCGATGGGGACATAACTGTCCCCGCCACCGCGTCAAATGAGCAACCGCAAAAACTAAACTTGCTGGACACATAATCACGACGCCGGGCTGCTAATGCCGCCAGTCGGGCCGCAAGCTCACGAGGGTCTGTGTCGTCGGTTTGAACATCGTCAGATCCCGCAGTCAGCAAATCGACGACTGCCTTGTGGCCGGCAGAAATCGGCAGAAGCATGAACAACAGATTGTCCAGACGGGCGCGAGTGATGTGGCACTGCTCAAGGGCAGAAAGGCGATTGCTTGACCAGCAGACCCCGATCGACAAGGGGTCACGTTCAAGCAGAGGGAGAAATTGTTTGAGCGTCGACACGTAGGTCAGCGCCATATTGGCAAGGCCCGCTGCAATCTCGATTTTCCTGCGGCTATGCTTCAGAGGAGCGAACGCGATAACCTGGGTGCTCAAGGCTGCCTCCATTTCACAGTTACAGCGAAGTCGCTTCCGGGACCGCGCACTGCAAACCCCACGATGACGTCGGTGATTGCGAAAGTGCGTTTTGGACGTGAGACAATTTTGCGGAACCGGAGCATCAAAACCGCTCCATCAGCTGCGGGGTAGTGCTTTCAACTTTCGCGGCAGCGACACGCGCGCGCTGAGCCGCCTTGACGAAAAGATCGTCGACAGGCTGCGCTAGCTTGGGTGCAAACTCTGCTTCAGCATAGGACCACACGGCGATCGCATCCGAGCGATCGTGGGAGAGATCGGTATCATCGGGCTGGATCCAGCCGAGAGCGAGACATTTCCTCCAAACGAGAGGCTTAGCGACGTCACCCTGAAGTCCTCCCTTGCCGATAAAGTGCTTGCGAACGGAGGACAAAAGAACACGGTGCTGTTCGTATACCTTGAGTTGGTAGGCCATGAACTCGATCACTGCCGGCAGACCCATGAGGATGGTCGCGGTCTGGATCGTGGTCTTTCCCTGGACATGACTCCCCGGCAGCGGGGCCTCGATTACGAGAATATCCACCGGATTGGCGGTGATAAATGCGGTAGCCCACCTGCCCGCGCCGGAGAAAATTGACCCTCTCGATGAATCTGGCTTGGCGCATCGGAAGCTGCCGGAGGTAGGGGGCAGGCCAGCTGGCCCGTAACACCATCCGACGTGAGTGGCGACGTCGAGCGCGAGTATGCGTGGCGCTGTTGAATTGCGCATGTAGCCCCCATAGAATTTAGGTTTTGTTGAAGGTGGTGGGGGCGACCGGACCCGTTAAGGTCCGGTCAGGGGGCTGCACATTGACGTTTATCGGCTTTGCCAGCAGCCACCCCGGCGTCGTTCAAACCGCCGCCCTTCTCGTCCCCTCTTCAAGAAGAGGGAAAAACTTGTCAGTGGATCGGAGGCGCCTGGCGTGCGGATTCTCGTTCCTGGTCAGACAGGGAATCGTTCACCGCTTTGACCACAGCCGACGTTGTATCGTCGCGCTCTATTGCAGCCGCACCGAGGGGCAGGTCGGCAAAGTCGCCAAGCGCCTTGCGGATGGCTACAGCATCTGCTGCATCATCATCCTCGAGCTCCTCCATTGCGGCCTTAGACTTCGCCTCGTAGGAGCGTGCCTTGACGACTGTGCGGATAACCTTTTTCGGGACACCCTGCCCTTTCGCATCATCCAGCAGCTCGCTCTGCTGGTCGACGATCTTCTTGATCCTCGCCATTGAGGTCATCTTCTCGATGAGCTTCTCGGCTTCAAGCTGCTCGAACTTCTCCACGAAGGACGCAGCTTCGTCAGGCTTGGCTCTATTGCGACCTTGCTCCAATACTTTTGTCATTTTGGAAATCCTTCGATTGGGTTGAATTATTTTCGACAAGGTGGCTTGGGACGCGCGCCTATCCAGCCCGGAGACCAAGATCACCTTGACGGTTCGAGTTTGCAGACTTCGAGATATAGGCAGGGCGGCTGGCCACCTTTGCGAGGGTGGAAACTTCCTGGCGTGTCAACGTGGTTGCACCTACAGCGTGGAGCGCGACCAGTTTGTTGGTGTACGCTACAAACTGTAGACGTTCGCGCTCGGCCATCTCGATCTCCAATAAGTTCGTCATCGCGTCGATTTCTTCGAGGTCGACGCGATGTGCTTCCCCGTTATGAAGCGACCGCACACGGCGATGCGTGAGGGCTGGCAAATGTTGTACGAGTTTCAGGAAGGCCTTTTGGTAACGAACCTTCGCTGGCATTTCCGGAGCAAGTAGATCTCCGATTTCATGCATTAAACGTCGTGCCTGCTCAGTTTTTGACATGGTGACGGCTCCCATATTTTGACTGGCCGATTCTTGGAAAACACAGCCAAGAAATTGGCTTTGGCTTCTCGTAACCTTTGATCCATGAGAGATCGAAGGCGTTTCAAAATGTTCCAAGCAATGCAATTGGTGGGTCATTCCGCCGCCAGAACGACCCACCAAGCCACGGACAGCAACGGGCAGCTGCCGGGCACCGAACCGCGCTGGTTTGCGGTCAGGATTCATTCTTGCGCCATTTCTACAACTGCGCCGACGGCGGCGCCGGCGTCATGTACTGCAGGAGCTTCCACAATCGGGTTTACCGGTGGACGCGATATATTCGCCGGCCATACCTGCCCTGCCGGCCAGTTGCTGGAAAACCACACCATTGCGCGCTCGAACGATTTGACGCTCGGGCTGAGTGACCCGTCTGAATACCGGTCAAGCCTTTGGCCTTGGTTCAAGACCATCGACGAGACGCGTGCCCGACTCCGATTGGTAAGCTCACCAAAGCGGTCGGCGACGTGCAGGAGTTGTGTTTTCAGGTCCATGGTCAGACCTTATGCGGCACTTGTGCCGGTTAGTCAACGGCATTATTGCCGCTTACAGTGCCTGATCAATCCGGCCATAATGCCGGGCTCTGAAACCCGTAGAAAATAAGGGGCCTGGGCGATGACTGCATATGAGCGCATCAGAGCACGAGTGCACGAACTGTACCCGAATATGAAAGATCACGAAGCCTCGCTGATCATAACCAACGGACGCAACAAGGACTTGATTCGAGGTATCAAGCGCGGACGCTCGAAATTTCCCCGCGGCGAAAATTTGGAAGCCTTGGCCACGTTTTTGAAGTGGCCAGTCTCATGGCTCACGTCCCCCAATGACCCTGGCAACGTTCACCATATCGACATTCAGGCATTTGATCGTAACGCTCCCAACGGTCATGTTACTGGCGGTAATCCGTTAGAGGGGGTGACTGTTCCGCTTTACAGCAGCGCAGTCGGCGGAGTTGAGGGGGAATTTATGCTAGACGACAATCGCTGTGGCGACATCGAGGCGCCGGCAAGTCTCGAAGAGGTCCTGGGCGCTTACGCGGTAACCGTGAGCGGTGAGACAATGGACCCTCGGTATGAGGACGGTGAGGTGGTCTTCGTTAACCCCCAAAAGAGGGTGAAGCGGGGAGACTATGTGATCGCGCAAATCCGGCCAGAGGCTGGTGGCCCAACGCTGGCCTACGTGAAACGTTTTGTCAGCCGGAACGCGAAGGAACTTGTGTTGGAGCAGCTCAAACCGGCAAGAAGCCTATCGTTCGATGAATCCAAAGTCGTTTCGGTACACTACATTTTGAGAGGTGGAGAATGAAAACGCTCATCGCGTCTATCCTGCTGTCATTGGTGGCTGCCGCTGCGAGCGCGGCTGCTGTGCAAGACGAGATGATCGCCTGCAGTGACCGAGA
Source organism: Mesorhizobium sp. NBSH29 (assembly GCF_015500055.1). Lineage (NCBI taxonomy): Bacteria > Pseudomonadati > Pseudomonadota > Alphaproteobacteria > Hyphomicrobiales > Phyllobacteriaceae > Mesorhizobium > Mesorhizobium sp. NBSH29. The sequence goes on along the minus strand of NZ_CP045492.1, from coordinate 2,086,676 downwards.
GGATTTATACCACTTGGTTCGCATCGCGCAGGACCAGGGGTCGCAAATGTTCATGGCGAATGCATTGCGCCTCGCAAAGGGAGGTCAGTGCAGATTCCTTCACAAAGGCCAGAAAGTTGAAATCAACCAGACCCATTGGATGGGAACAGTCTGCGTGGAGGGCGATGATTTCGAAGGATGTCTCTGGGTTGTCCGGGACGTGATCACCGAATAACTACGCTCTGGACCAATTATTTTTTTCTTCTCAGCCAGAAGCTCTTCCCGGATTGACCAGATCGTTTTGATCTGTTTTCGCGAGCGTGTAGCGCGCGACCGCGAACGCGCGAATTTTAGTAACAACTACCATCCTTCTTACTACATTTGATCGCTTGCGCCGGCGTTGCGCTTAGATCTCGACTGTAAGTAAACACCTCTCGGCGGGGGGGCCTTTGGTCCCCCCCAGGCGCTTTAGCGCTACGTTCCCCACACGCGGGCGCTCCCGCGGTTCCCCCGAAAATCGCGTCAAATATTCAAAAATAAATTAGCGGCACAATTGCCGTCTTTCGCATTGACGCGGCACAAGTGCCCCTATAAGTATTTCGGCACAGGAGATTCTTTGTGCCGCATCCGACCTCATTTTTCGAACCCTTCCCCCTCCCACGTGAGGACGTGACCCCTATTCTCCGCAAGTGGATGATCGGGGCCGAGCCGTTGACTAAGGCCGAGGAGGAAGTTGTCGACTACGCCAATCGTGCGAACAGAGTGGCTTTGAGGGAGCGTCTGGTTGCCTGCCAGGGAGTGATGCTTGACGCAACGGATGCGCAGGTGCGCCTGTTCGAGGGAGCGAACCTGTGAGCGTCACGGTGATCCGACCAGCAGATCGGGCCGCTTGGCTCGACGCGCGCCGACAGGACGTCACGGCATCTGTCGCAGCGGCTGTTTTGAACGTGCATCCATACACTTCTCAGTATCAGCTGTGGGCCGAAAAGACCGGTCGGCTCTCACCCGATGGTGAAGCTACCGACGCGATGATGCGGGGCGTCTACATCGAACCCGTCGGCGTCGCGATGTTGCGCGATCAGAAGCCGGAATGGGCTGTCGAATACCACGCCGACAATGCCTACTATCGAGACGAGAAAATTCGCATTGGTGCTACGCCGGATGCGTTTGCTGTTGACCCGGGCAGGGAGGGGCGCGGCAACGTCCAGATTAAAAGCGCGTCGGAAAGCGCATTCAAAGATTACTGGATCGACCCTGACACGAAGCAGGTTATCCCCCCCACTTGGATTGCCCTTCAGGCGATCACTGAGGCGAGGCTTACTGGTTGCGATTGGGCTTGTGTAGCGTTGGTTGTCATTACCTGGCGCGGCACGTTGAGACTTTATGTGATCGATATCCCTTTGATCGAACGACATTGGGTCGCAATCAAAACGGGCGTCGCCGAGTTCTGGCGCGTGGTGGACGCGGGAGAGCACCCACCTATCGATTGGGAGAAGGACGGCTCGACGGTGCTCGACGTCTATCGAGATTCCTATACCGACGTTCGCGATCTTTCTGACGACGCAGCCCTCGACGTGATTATCCGTCGATACAAGGAAGCGAAAGAGTTGGAATCAAGCGGCAAGAAACTTGCCGACACGCTCAAGCCGCAAATCATCTTTGCCCTTGGCAATTCGGCGGCCGGCAAAACCGCCTCCTATGACATCAGAGCCAGCACCCAAATCCGAGCGTCGTATGTCGCCTCGGAGTCACAGTCGCGCGTGCTGCGAATTAAACCGAGAAGGGATCACGACGTTGACGCAAGCCGCTTCTGAAACCGCCGAGAACGAACGGGCCGTGTTGGGCCACAACGCCCCGCCAATTGAAACTCCGTTGACCATTTCGGAAAAGCTTCGGTTTTCCCAAGTCGCGCTCATTTCAGACGTCGATGCGCTTGCATCCAAGGCCAACGATCAAAGGGACCAACTCTCGGTGGGCTTGGTTGAAGGCGAGAAACCAGCAATCAAGACTGACGAGCAGCGTGAAGCTCTTGTCACCCTTAGTCTGCAAGCTGCCAAGCTCATTAAAAAAGTCGATGAAACCCGCCTTCTCACTACCAAGCCGCTGCGCGAGGAAGTCGAGGAAACAAATAAATTTTTCACCGCGATCGTGGACCGCCCGACCAGGGTCAAAAGCAGCTTCGATAGCATGATCGGGGACTACGACAGCGCAAGGCGTGATGCCCAACGTCGAGAGGCTGCAGCGGCAGCACGCAAGGCCGAAGAGATTGCTAAGGCCAAGCTCGATGAAGCCACCCAGGTTGAACATAGCGTTCAGAGCGACGTGGTGATGAACGAGGCGGCAGCGGCAGAAAACTTCGCGCAAAAAATGGCAGCTTTAGCGGTGACAGCCGGGAGCGGACCTGTCCGAACCGAGGCGGGAACCGTGTTTAGCACCAAGACGTGGGAGTTCAGGGTCACCGATTGGGCAAAGCTCGACCTTCGGGAATTGCGCGACAGTTTCACCTCGGATGAAATCGAAAAAGCAATTCGCAAGCATGTCAGGACGCACAAGAACACAAAGCCGCTGGCCGGCGTGACTATTTTTCAGGACGAAAAGACCCGCCTGCGAGGCTGATACTCCGACCGCCCTTCACCAAAGAAAGACAGTACGATGAATGCAGTGACCAACAAGGTTGAGAAGAAAGAAGCGGCTCCTATCGTCGTGTTCCGCAATCAGCTCGAGGCCCGGCTCGACTCTTTTGCGGAAGCCCTGCCCCCGCATATTTCGCCGGCGCTGTTCAAGAGCACTCTACTCTCGTCGGTGATGGCCGATCCGAACCTACTCGGCGCCGATCGGATATCCCTATTCGAGGCTGCCAAGAACGCTGCCAATGACGGCCTGTTGCCTGACAAGAAAGAGGGCGCAATGGTCATCTACTTCACAAAAATCAAAGATGGAAGCAAGGACATCTGGATCAAGAAAGTCCAGTGGATGCCTATGATCCGAGGGATTCTCACCAAGCTTTACAACACCGGGAAAGTGAAAAGCGCCACGGTTGGGATTGTATATGCTGGCGACGATTTCCGAGCCTGGACAGACGACGCGGGCGAGCACCTGTTCCATGAAGAAGGGGACCAGCAGGACCGCAGCGTCGTGCGGCGCGTCTATGCGCAGGTTGTCATGGCTGCCGGCGGCGTGTTCGTTGAAACCATGCGGATAGATGATCTGGATAAGATCCGCAACGCATCGAAGTCAAAGGATTCCGGCCCATGGAGAGACTGGCCTGAGGAAATGTGGAAAAAGTCGGTTTTTCGCCGGCTGGCGAAGCGGCTCCCAATGTCGCGCGAAATCATGCCGCTACTCGAGCGCGATGACTTCCTTTACCAGATGGATGACCGGCCAGCCATTTCCGATACGCGCAGGCCTGCCGGCTCGTTGACGGCCCGCCTCGATGAGGCGACTGGTGCTGTGGGACGGATCGACCACACGCCGCAACACGATGATGATGGCGTCATCCTCGACAACGACTCTCTCTCAACCAACAAACCCGCGTCCACCCGCAATCATGCAAAAGACACCCAAGACGCGGATTCGCCTTCCTCTCCTAAGGAAGGCGACCAGGCGGCTGGCTCCACCCCCCCCTCTCAGGAGTCAGCCGCCGACGAATCCAGTGACGACGCAAAAGCCTATCGCGCTGGTCGGGAGGCTAAAGCCAAAGGCATCGCCCGCAAGGCGATCCCCGCCGTGATCAGCAACGACCCGGCCCTGAAACAGGCTTGGCTTGAGGGTTACGACGACGGCGCTGAAAAGCAGTCGGAGGGGTGAACCCATGGAGGCTTGGGCATCCGACCTGGCGGCCCTGCTGCAGACCAAGACCCGCTCCAAATCCAAAGCATAGCAGACTCTTCCGACTGGCCTTCGGGCCAGCCGCCTACCCCCGCCATCATGGCAACGAAAGGACACAACTATGACACCTACCACCTTCGGACTCTCACTTCCTGAAACGACAACTGAAGCTGCTCATACGTTTGACCGGGCGCTCACTGCGCAGATCGACGAGCTGAACAACCAGCTTCAACTGATGCAGGCGCTTCGCCGTGCCAACGCGGCGGCCTTCGGCATCGATCGTCGGGAAGGCGTCGGCAAGTTCGGGGAAATGGCCGACGCTGCCAAGCGGGCCGAGTACGAAGGCGACAGCGGCGAGCGCCAGAAGGCTGACGGCAGGCTCAAGGTCGCATCGTGATCCCACCGCTTACTCTTATCCGGGTGATCGACACCGAAACCACCGATCTCGACGACCCCTCTGAATTGGTCGAGATCGGCTGGACGGACGTGCGCTGGTTTGGATCGTCATGGGAGATCGAGTCCGGGCCTCATGCCCGGCTCGTCAACCCCGGCATGCAGATCAAGTTCGGCGCGATGGCCACGCACCATATCAGTCAGGCCGAAGCCGAGACGGGCATTTCACCTGCCGAGGCTCGTCGTCTGGTCACCGGTGGCGCGGACTATCTCTGCGCCCACAACGCCGAATTCGACCGCAAATACATTCCGCACCCCCTGCCGTGGATCTGTACCCACAAATGCGCTCGGCGCGTCTGGCCCACGCTGCAGAGCCACAAGAACGGGGCGATCCGCTACGAACTGGAACTCTGTCTGGACGACCCGAGGGCGGAACCCTCGCACCACGCTGGCCCCGATACATGGGTCACCGCCCACATTCTTCTGCGGCTGCTGCCGCTGCTGACCCTGCAGGAAATGGTCACGATATCGAGACAGCCCGTCGTGCTGTTGAAGATCGGCTTTGGTGAACACAAAGGCGTTCGCTTCTCCGATCTCCCCGACGGTTACCTCGATTGGATCGTCAACAAATCTGAAATGCCGAACGACCCGAAACGAGAGGACGTGGTGCACACCGCCCGGCTTGAACTCAAGAGGAGAGCGCAGTGACGGAGAAACCACCCATCGCCGACCAGGAGAGGCACTATGCCACCTTCGACGCCAGCCATGAGTATTCCGGATGCTACGTCGAGATCATCAGCGAGAGCCACCACACCGCCAGACTGTTCATGATGAAGGCGCACGGCTCCCGCTGGTCGCAGCAGGTCTATTCAGCTGAGTGGCTCGCAGGGCATGCCGGTTTTTACCGGTTGGCCACAGTTATGCAGCGGGCGACGATCGGTGGCGGGACTGTCTTATTCGATGTGGTGGGGGGAGCGTTGTGACCAATTGGTCGAAACAGCAAAGCGATGCCATGTCAGTCGTAGGCGCATGGCTGCGCACCAAATGGGAGACTTCATTCTATCTCGCCGGTTACGCCGGGACGGGGAAAACCACTCTCGCCAAGCACATCGCATCCATGCAGAACGGCGAGGTCAGGTTTGCCGCGTTCACTGGCAAGGCCGCCAAGGTCATGCGCGATGCTGGCTGCACCAATGCTTCGACCATCCACTTTCTGATCTACACGCACTCCACTGACGAATCGACCGGGGCGGTGAAGCGGCACTTGAACAAGAGAGCGCTTGATGACGTTGCTCTGGTCATCATCGACGAGTGCTCCATGGTCGACCAAGAACTTGGCCAGGACCTCATGTCCTTCAATGTTCCTATCTTGGCGCTTGGTGATCCTGGCCAGCTACCACCAGTCAGCGGCGGCGGATATTTCACGTCGGGCCCGCCCCACTACATGCTCACCGATATCCATCGGCAGGCAAAGGACAGTCCGATCATACGGCTTGCCACTGACGTTCGCGAGGGTCGGTGGAACCGAAACGACCTGGTGGTCACCGATGGTCTGACAATGTGCCGCAAGGCCGACCTTAACCCGGCCGCAGTGACAGGGGCCGACGCAGTGATCGTCGGCAGGAACGCCACCAGAAATGCCTTCAACAGACGGATGCGCCAGGTCCGAGGATTTAATCCCACCCTTCCTCCACAGAAGGGCGAGATAGTCATGTGCCTTCGTAACGACCGTCTATTGCAAATCTACAATGGCGAATCTTTCAAAATATCGCGCCGCAACAAGACTGAGCAGCGCATTGAGGGGCGAGTGCACTATTTCTCGATCGAAGATCCGGATGCGCCTGAGCGGGGCAAAATTTCCGTAAGGGTCTTCGATCAATTCTTTTCCACCCCAAACACAGCCAAGGACATTCACTGGAAGGCCCAGCGAGGGATGCAGCAGTTTGACTACGGCTACACGATGACGGTCCACAAATCCCAAGGATCGCAATGGCAGAACGTCTGCGTATTCGACGAGAGCTCCGCATTCGGCACCGACTGGCAGCGCCATCTCTACACTGCAGTCACCAGGGCGGCCAATCACCTTACATTGGTGGTCTCGTGATCTCGAAACACACAAACCCAAATGGAGTAACGAAATGGCAGGCATAAACAAAGTCATTCTGGTGGGCCGCGTAGGCATGGACCCGGAAATTAAATCTTTCAGTAGTGGCGACAAAATTGCGGAGTTTTCGCTGGCGACGTCGCAGAGCTGGCGGGACAAAACGAGCGGTGAGCGCAAGGAAAAAACTCAGTGGCACCGGGTGAAGATCCAAAATCAAAACATCATCAAAATCGTCGATTCATACGTGACCAAGGGCGCTCAAGTTGGCGTTGAGGGAGAGATCCAATACCGCCAATGGGAGAAGGACGGGCAGAAGCACACAACAACCGAGATCGTAATCGGGAGCTTTGACGGGAGGCTATATCTTCTCGAAAGCAAGAGTGACGGCGACGGTGGAAAAGCCAAGAGCGATAATGGGGGCGGCAGTCAGCGGAGCCAGGGAGCGCAAGATTCCGGCCGTGCCAGCCGCGACCTCGATGACGAAATCCCATTCTGATGATGAAGGGTGCTGTCATAGTCGCTGCGCGGGTGTTCGTATTCACTCTGGCCTTACTGCTTGCGTGGATGGGGGCGTTCGATGCCGCCACCTTCGTCATGACCGCTCTCATTTACGAGAGATTGCAGCCATGAAGCCCGACCGCATCCCCTGTATCAATCCGCGTTGCGGTCGCACAGCGCCCGCGGCGAAGTACCCGGCTGGTTGGGAGATTGTCTGCCACAAGTGCTGGAAGATGGCTCCCCCATCTCTGGTCAAGCGGCACCGGCAGCTTTCCAAACGGCGGCGCAAGATCGACCGGCTTATTCGGATGCCGGGGCTTGGCTTTCGGACCAACGCGATCGACCGGCTGCAGCATGCGAACTGGTGCGCGATCCGAGTGTGTTTTAATCCCGTCGACCGGCCCGAAGGCCTCGACGCCTTTATCGAGGAGGTTTTCTCTTGAGTGCCATTCTATTTCGCCAGCGAGCAGCAAATATCCTTCGAAACTTCCATCGAACTAGCGAGCACCCTGAAGCTTCAGAGTCGGACATTGAGGCCGCGCTCGATGCTTTGGACCGCGCGAGGATCAGTGACCAGTCCGATCGGCAGATCACCAAGGTGCCGAGCAACAATATGCTCAGCGATTTTGCTTCGCCAGAACACGCACCACAAACGAGGGGAAAAGGGAAATGAATCCTGTGGTCGGCACACCAGCGCAGCCAGGTTCAATGATTGCGGCTTTGCAGGAGATCCGCGACAAGGCGGACCTTGGCGTCAGCTATGGCTTATCCGCCGATCTCATCTGCGAACAAATAGCCGCGATCGCACGATCCGCCCTCGCCACCCCTCCCGCACCTAGCATCGATGACTGCTGGCAGCCCACACACCAGCACGTCAAGCGCGGTTCGACATACCGCATTGAAGGCTATGCCAGCCTGCAAACAACCAGCCCATGCGAGGAAACCGCTGTCCTTGTGATTTACCGCGCTAAGGACGGCAAACTGTGGGCGAGGCCGCATGATGAGTTTAACGATGGCAGGTTCATTCCCCTCGCCACCAATGGGAGTGCAGCGTGATGACCCAATACCGCATAGGCGACCGCGTGACGGTTGAGGGGACGATTGTGAACATAGGGGCAATAAGCCGTTACCTCGATGTTAGCATCGGTGACGACCAGGTTAGTATCCAGCCAACCGAACCTTCACTCAAACTCGTTGAGCGCCCTTTCGCTGTTGGCGACAAGGTTATGTGGGGCAATGCTCTTATCAAAATACTCGCTATCCACAAAGACGTAGCGTGGGTGTTGTACCCCAACAGAACAAGGGGCGTCGCTGATCTTTCCGACCTCACCCGCATTCCCGATGAAGGGAGCGCGTCATGACCCAAATCCATTACTTAAGGACCATCGACCGATATTTCGATGCAGTCCGTCGAGGCGAAAAGACATTCGAGGTTCGCTTGAATGATAGAGCCTTTCAGACAGGCGACATTATCATACTCCGTAAGATAAGCGAGAGCGGGTACGCCATCGCTCCTGATGGAGTATCGGTCGGATACGACGAAATCTGCAAACGCGTGACCTATCTACTGCAAGGCGGTCAATTTGGGATCGAGCCCCGCTATTGTATTCTTGGATTGGGCGACGCAGGTGATAGTGGAGAAAATCATGACTGACATAGCAGAAATGATTGAGCGGCCCGAAACGATTGCTGAGACGCTACGAGGGCTTTTCCTCACTCGTACAGGGGAGGAAGGGTGATGCGCACAGGTGATCACGTCTACCACAAGCCATCCGAAGAAACCTGGGTTGTCGCATGGGCGGACCCGATCAGCGGCTTTATGGCGCCGTGCGGTTGGCCGGAATGCCAAGCCAAGATTTCAGACTGTGAGGTTGTGAAGGTTGCGACCGACGACGAGGCTGCAAACCTTGTCGACCGACTGTCCTTATCCGGCAGACGAGATTCGAAGAAGGCTGCTGAGATCGCAGCCCGCGCCACTTATATGAGCGAGGTTGCGAGCGCCGCCCTCAGCGGAGCCCGGCCGTGATCGACAATCAAGCCATGACTGTTTTACAGGACGCTGCGCGCCTGGCGATGTTTCTGGACCGGCCCGCTGCGATTGTCGGGACAACCGGTGCCGGCAAGTCTTTCGCTGCAAAGGGGGCCGTTGAGCATCTGCTCTCTCTCGGGCGGCGAGTTATAATCATCGATCCGACTGGCGCTTGGTACGGGCTGCGGGCTGGCGCTGATGGATCGCCGAGCGGGGGCTTTCCGGTTCTGATTTTTGGTGGGTATCATGCCGACGTTCGGCTAGAACCTACGGCCGAAGCCGGTAAGGCGCTGGCGCTGGCGCTGGCCGAGCGTGATGTTCAAGCGATTATAGACACGTCGGAAATGACAGGTGGCGAGAAAAACCGCTTCCTGACGCCATTTCTGGAAAATCTCTATGCCAAGAACAAGGCAGCGCTGCACTTGATCGTCGACGAAGCCGACGAGGTTGCAGCTCAGAACCTTGCTGATGGAGAACAAAGGCTTTTCGGGGCGTTTGACAAAATTGTTCGCCGAGGCCGCATCAAAGGGTTTCGGCCCCTGATGATCTCCCAACGCCCGGCCGTCATCCACAAAAACGTCCTTTCGCAGATCGGAACTCTTATCGCGTTGAAGCTGACCAGCCCCCAAGACCGGAAAGCGGTCAACGAATGGGTGAAGGGCAACGCGGACGCAGACCAGGCCCGCGCTGTGATGACAAGCCTGCCCACGCTGCAGCGTGGTGAGGGATGGGTTTGGTCACCTGCTGACGACGTCCTGGAGCGCGTGATGTTCCCCCCAATCCGCACGTTTGACAGCAGCCGGACCCCGCAGATCGGTGAGGTACTAACAGCACCAGCATTGGCGGCCGTCGACGTCAAAGCCTTGCGAGAGGCCATGATAATTTCTTCGTCCAAAAATGAGGGAGCAAAGAGCGCGCGTGCGACAGCGAATGTCGACATCGATGCGGCCGAGAAGCGGGCCTATGACAATGGATACAAAGATGGGTATTTTGCCGCCCGGAACGCGCTCACCAAGATGTTTGCCGATCGCGTCAGCGCCGTAGCCGAGGATATCCGTTCCAATGGCGGGGGGAAGCCATCCGATATCGCTGTTCCTATAACTATCCGTGCACCGAATACTCCCGCTCCATTTTCAGCAGAAAAGAAACCAGTGGTCGTGGCAGGGCTCGAACCTGTTGCAAATTTTCCTCGCACCGTTCCTGCAGCCGACTTGCCTCCGTCCCTACAAAAGGCGCTGGACTCTGTCGCATGGTGGCGTTCGATTGGATTTGATGAGGTTGCGCGGAACCGAGCGGCCATCACGGCTGGCCTAAGCCCAACAGCATCGACATTTGGCGTCTACGTTTCCAAATTAGTCGAGCGCGGCTTACTCGAAGTGTCCACACCCGGCCACATTCGCCTCACTGACGCCGGCGTTGCCCAGTCCGTTATCCCCGCCTCATTGGACGTGCACACCAGCGCGCGGGCGCTGCTTGAGCCTCAGCCAGCCCGTGTGTTCGACTTGGTGATCGGTGTTCACCCGGAGCCGATCAGCCGTGGTGATCTGGCCGATCTTATGGGTCTTTCGCGAAGCGCAAGCACGCTCGGCGTCTACCTCGCAAAAGTTTCCCGGCTCGGGTTTATCCAAACGCTGCCGGGCAGCCTTGTGAAGGCAGCTGATTTTTTGTTTTCAGGAGGCAAGATTGGTTGACGATATCAGGCACGCCGAGTCCATTTCGGGTATCCCGCGTGGCGACTGCGGTGATGAAGGTATCCACTATCACGTAGGGTCGCCCTACGTTCGCAGGATACTCGGTGAATATGCAATAGGAGGCAAAGTCACCTCCATTACCGTGACCGCAGATCTTCCAGGCCTGCACTGCAACATGGAACGCGTGCGCGTATTCGATGGCGAGACTATGATCTTTGAGGCACCGCTGCACTCGTTGGAAGGTGTCACCTATGCAGGTCCGGCCCGCCAATGAGTGTCAAGCGCGCCCACCAATGGAAGCATATCGGCGGCACAAATTGCGGCTGGCCTGTCGTTCTGCCGGCTGACGTAATCGAGGCAGGAGCAGGGAAATGATTGCCACAGTGATTCATCGCCATGTCTATTCGACCGACGAGGTTGTTAAGGCATTCGGCCATGTCGAGGACTGCATGCATCGCGAAATCCGGTTCGAGTACGGACAGCTCGTCATCGACATAATCGGCCCGGGCGCGGAACTGGTCGACTCCTCACCCTTGGGAGTTAACTGCCAAGGTGAGGACGTGAACTCCTCAGACTCCGATAAAGTGCGCGAGGACCCCCAGGAGGAACCAGGGACGCCAGCAGAGCCGGAGAAGCCCAAGGGCGGGCCTATAGCCCGCCGTGCTGCCATCCTATGCGGGGAAGGCGCGTTTCAGAAGTACCTCGATGTGGGGAGCAAGGAAGAAGCCGCTGCCGAGCTATGCCGTCGCTGCAGCATCACAAGCCGAGCCGACCTGGATCACGACGGGGACGCGGCCGAGGCTTGGGAGACAATGTACGCAAAATACCGCCTTTGGATGGAAGGTTACGACTGATGAAGAGTTTCCCAATCACAGCGGATGATATCGGCGAGGATGAACCAATCCGTCTTGAGGTCGCCTGCCGATTGTTTTTCCATGGGGCCATCAAACCTACAGCCCTACGAACGGAATGCGCGAAGGGGAACCTTGAGATCATTCAGATCGCGCGAAAAGACTTCGTGACAAAGCGGGGGATTTCGGCGATGAAGCAAAAATGCCGCGTTCAAAAAAGCCCCCCCGCCTCTGGCTTCGAACCGAAACCGACAGTCGGGGCAACGTCCGCCCGCGGTGGGTCATCAAGGACGGAACAAAGCATGTCCGCACAGGATGCTTTGCGGATCAAGCTGCAGAGGCCGGACAAAAACTCGCTGAATATATCGCCGAAAAGCACGAGCCCCAACGGGGCGGTCTTGCAGCTGAGGTCTTCGTCGCTGACGTCTTGAGCGTCTATCTCGAGGAAAAGGCTGATCAATCAGCAGACCCGAAGAGGGTTAAACAAACAGTCATCCGGTTGAATGAATTCTTTGGCGATCGGTCGGTCAAAGACATCAAAGGCCCGCTATGCCGAAAGTTTGCCCGGCAGCGCGGCACCGATGCCGGCGCCAGGCGAGACCTCGTTTACCTGAGCGCTGCCCTGCACTACTACCATGAGAACTACGAGCTCGACTCCGTTCCGCGAGTCACTCTTCCGCCGAAGGGACTGCCGAGGGATAGGTTCCTCACGCGGACGGAAGCTGCAGCGCTTTTGCGCGCAGCGCGTGGTTCGGTCAAGGTAATGACCGATGGGCGGCCATCGTGGCACAAACAGAAAGACCCGAAGCGGGCGCACTTGGTCCGGCTGATCTTGATCGGTCTCTACACCGGCACCCGCCCAGGAGCTATTTTGGACCTTCAGTGGATACGCACCACCACAGGTGGGTGGGCAGACCTCGACAGCGGGGTGATCTTTCGGCGCGCCGATGGCGAACGTGTGGCTCACAACAAGCGGAAGCCGCCGGTCAAGATTGCCCGGAAGCTGCTCGGCCATTTACGACGTTGGCGCCGGATTGATGGATGGGATCGCTACACCAACGGCATCCGCCATATTGTGCACTACCACGGCCAGCCGATCACAAAATTGAACAAAGCGTTCCGCAGCGCCGTCGCTGCGGCCGGGCTGTCGGGTGATGTCACGCCCCACATATTGCGTCACACTCGTGGGACATGGTTGGCGCAAGCGGGAGTGCCTGCAGGCGAGGCAGCTGCGTCTCTTGGGTTGACGGTCGATGAGTATGAGCGAACCTACCTGCACAACGATCCAAACTTTCAACAGGCAGCTGCTGACGCCTATTGAAGAGAACAAAACGTTCGTGCGCACCGATTGCGCACCGATAAGCGGAACATGAGTTGAACAAACAGCGGTCAATCGAGATCAGACCTGTTGATTTCATTGAATTTCCTGCGGGCCGTTGTCGTTCGGGACGACGGGGTCGCAGGTTCAAATCCTGCCACTCCGACCAGTCGGCACGCACTCCACTCGACGCTCACCATGCTCGATTTTAAATGGAGCACCCCGCTCAAGCGCTCAGCCTGAACCGTGTCGGGTCCAGAGCCGCTGCCATCAGCGTCTGTGTGTATTCCATTTGCGGGTTGTCGAAGACGTCTTCGGTCAGGCCCTCTTCGACGATCTTGCCCTGCTTCATGACGATCAGATAGTCGGCCATGGCGCGCACCACGGCGAGGTCGTGGCTGATGAACAGGTAGGAGAGGTCGTGATCTTTTTGCAGCTGGCGCAGCAATTCCACGATCTGCTTTTGTACCGAGCGGTCGAGCGCCGAGGTCGGCTCGTCCAGCACCACCACTTTGGGCTTCAAGATCATGGCGCGGGCGATAGCGATGCGCTGCCGCTGGCCGCCTGAGAATTCATGCGGATAGCGGTTGCGGGTGGCGGGGTCGAGACCCACCTCCTCCAGCGCCGCGCAGGCACGGCGGTCGCGCTCCTGGCGGGAGAGTTGTGTTTCGTGAACCAGAAGACCCTCGGTAACAATCTGTCCCACAGTCATGCGTGGCGACAGCGAGCCGAACGGGTCCTGGAACACCAGCTGCAGTTCGCGCCGCAGCTTGTGCATGTCTCCCCTGTCGGTTTCCGAAATGGTCTGTTCTCCGAAGCGGATATTTCCCTTGCTCGACAAAAGCCTGAGCAGCGCGCGGCCAAGGGTCGACTTGCCGGAGCCGGATTCGCCGACGATGCCGATCGTCTGGCCCTTCCTCAGCGTGATGCTTATCTTGTCGACAGCCTTCAGCAGCATGGGCGGGCCGGCCAGGAAACCACCGCCGATCCGGAAGGTCACCTCGACATCTTTTCCCTGCAGCAGAATGGGCGCACTCGCTGGCACCGGCGCCTTGGTGCCGGTTGGCTCGGCCAGAAGCAGCATTTTCGTATACTCATGCGCCGGGTGCTCAAACACCTTTTCGGTGGTGCCTTCTTCCACCACCTCGCCCTTGCGCATCACATAGACGCGGTCGGCGAAGCGGCGCACGATGCCCAGATCATGGGTGATGAAGACAATCGCCATGCCGAGCTTGGCCTGCAACTCCGCCAGCAGCGCCAGAATCTGTGCTTGTATGGTGACGTCGAGCGCCGTTGTTGGCTCGTCGGCAATCAGAATGTCGGGATCATTGGCAAGCGCCATGGCAATCATCACGCGTTGGCGCTGGCCGCCTGACATCTCGTAGGGATAGGATTTCATCCGCCGCTCGGGCTCGGGTATCTGCACCAGTTCAAGCAGCCTCAGCGCCTCCTTGTGGGCGGCTGCCGCGCCGAGTTTCTGGTGACGCTGGATCGGCTCAATCAGCTGGTTGCCGATGGTGTAGAGCGGGTCGAGCGAGGTCATCGGCTCCTGGAAGATCATGGTGATCTTTTTGCCGCGCACCTGGTTGATCTCGGATTTGCGCATCGCCAGAAGATTTTTGCCGCGATAATCGACGCTGCCGGTGGCCTCGCCATTGCCGGCCAGAAGCCGCATCGCCGCCATCATGGTCTGGCTTTTGCCCGAGCCGGATTCGCCGACAATCGCCACTGTCTCGCCGGCGTTGACGTGAAGGTTGATACCCTTCACCGCCTCGACAGCGCCATCCAGCGTGCGAAAGCGCACATAGAGATCCTTGACCGAAAGGATGGGGTTTTCTTTCGTCATGCTAGCGGTCCTTGGGGTCGAGCGCGTCACGCAGCCCATCGCCGATAAAGTTCAGTGCAAACAGCGTCGAGACGAGGAAGAAAGCAGGGAAAAGCAGCAGCCAGTTGGCCGTGCCGATGTTCTTGGCGCCGTCCGAAATCAACACGCCCCAACTCGTCATCGGCTCCTGCACGCCCAGTCCCAGGAAGGACAGGAAGCTTTCCAGAAGGATCACCTGCGGCACCAGAAGTGTCATGTAGATCACCACCGGTCCGAGCAGATTGGGGATGACGTGTCGGCGCACAATGCCGCGGGTTGAAACCCCCATGGCTTCGGCGGCCTGGACATATTCCTGCCGGCGGATCGACAGGGCCTGGCCGCGCACGATGCGGGCCATATCGAGCCACAGCACCGCGCCGACGGCAATGAACATGAGGACAAAATTCCTGCCAAAAAACACCACCAGCATGATGACGAAGAAGATGAACGGCAGCGAATAGAGAACGTCGACGATGCGCATCATGATCTCGTCGGTCTTGCCGCCGATAAAGCCCGCGGTGGCACCGTAAACAACGCCGATGGAAACTGCCACGAAACCGGCCAGAAGTCCGATCGCTAGCGAGATGCGTCCGGCCATCAGCGTGCGTGACAAGAGATCGCGACCGACATTGTCGGTGCCGAACAGGAAGTATTTCGGCTTGATCCGCGTGCTCAGCGTCATCTCCAGACCATCGGCGGAAGTGCTGTCGACCTTGGCGCCGTCAAAGGCGTTGGAGCGGTCGAGATAGCGGATATTGCGCTCGTCGATTTTCTTTTCCGAGGACAGCGTCACGAAAATGTCGTCGCCCTCCTGATGCCATTCCTTGATGTCGACGCGCATCCGCTTGACCGCGTCGTTGAGCGCGGTCTCGATCATGTCGGCCTGGGGATAGGGCGCGGTGCTCGGTGCCTGGCGTACATAGTCGGCATAGATGGTGGTGTAGAGATGCGGCACGAAATAAGGCCCCACCACGCACAGGATGGTGATGAAACATAGATAGAACAGGCTGAACATGGCCGCCTTGTTGGCCTTCAGCCGTGCCCAGGCATCGCCCCAGAGCGAGCGCCCAACCGTGGTGGCGGGCTTGAAGTCGTCGATGGCCAGATCAGTCATAGCGAACCCTCGGATCGACCACCGCATACAAGATGTCGACAATCAGGTTGAAGATGATGGTGAAGATGGCGATTACCACCACGGTGCCCATCACCAGGGTATAGTCGCGGTTGAGGGCGGCCTCGACGAAATAGCGGCCGATACCGGGGATGGAAAAGATCGTTTCGACGATCACCGACCCGGTCAGCAGTGCTGCCGCGGCGGGGCCGGCATAGGAGATGATCGGCAGCACCGCGCCACGCAGCGCGTGCTTTATCACCACCGACCAATCGGAAAGACCCATGGCACGGGCGGTGCGGATATGGTGCGAATGCAGCGATTCAATCATCGAGCCGCGCATCAGACGCGCCACGATGGCCATCTGCGGCAGCGCCAGTGTCAGGATCGGACCGATCTTGTTGAGCAGCGCTCCATTGCCCCAGCCGCCTATGGGCAACAGGCTCCAGGTCAGGCCGAACAGCAGCTGGATCACGGGCGCAATGACGAAAGTCGGGATGGTGCTGCCGGCTGTCGCGGTGGCGATCACCGCATAGTCGGCGCCCTTGTTCTGGTTCAGTGCGGCGATAATGCCGAGTGTGCCGCCGATCACAAGCGCCAAAACCAGCGCCGAGGCGCCCAACTGCACCGAGATTGGCAGGCCTTTGGCAAACAGTTCGCCGACGGTGAAGTCCGGCAACACATAGCTCGGGCCGAAGTTGCCGTGCAAAAGGTTGGTCAGATAGTTCCAGTATTGCAGCCAGAGCGGATCGCCAAGTCCGAACTGGGCTTCGAGATTGGCCTTGATTTCCGGGCTCAGCCCACGCTCCTGATTGAACGGCCCGCCGGGTGCGATACGCATCAGGAAAAACGCCAGTGTGACGATCACAAACAGCGTTGGAATGGCGGTCAGCAACCGCCGCAGCACATACACAAACATGAAATTGCCTTCCGGGAACTGGATGGAAGCCGCCGCTCCGCTGTCACGGAGCGGCGGTCAGCCGAGGGCTATTCCTTGCTCATGAAGCGCGAAGGATGCACATCCATGACGTTTTCCTCAAAGCCTTTCAGCTTGGGGGAAACGAGGTTCTTATAGCTGTAGTGCAGCAGCGGGATCTGGCCGACTTCGTCGATCAGAATGCGCTCGGCCTGTGAAAGAAGCTTCATACGCTCTTCCGGATTGCCGCCGGCAGCGGCAGCCTTGGTCATGGCTTCCTCATAGGCAGGGTTGTTGAAGTTGGAGTAGTTGTTGCCGCTTGCCTTGACGGAGATGCCGAGGAAGGTCTCGGGGTCCTTGTAGTCGGCGATCCAGCCAACGCGGGCGACGTCGAAATCACCCTTCTGCTCCAGATGGCTGTAATGGGTCTTGGTGTCGGTGTTGAGAAGCGACACTTCGATGCCCAGCGGCTTCAGCTGTTCCTGGATGGCAACGGCGGTGTTCTTATGGTTTTCCGAGGTGTTGTAGCGGATTTCCATCTTCAACGGCTTGTCGGGACCATAGCCAAGCTTGGCCAGCACTTCCTTGGCCTTGTCCTCACGATCGATCTGCGACATGTCAGCGAAAGTCGCTGCTTCTGACGTGTAGCCATCGATGCCAGGAGGCACCATCGAATAGCCTGGGATCATCGAGTTCTGCCAGACTTTTTCGGCCAGGAAGTCACGGTCAATCGCCATGGAAACGGCATTGCGCAGCTCCACATTGGTCCATGGTTCCTTGTCGGTCCTGATGGCGTAGTAATAGGTGCCGAGATAGGCACCGATGCGCAGCTGGTCGCCAAATTTGGACTTTAGATCGGCCATCTGCTCGGTGGGAATATCGTCGTTGGAATCAAGCTCACCGGCTTCAAAGCGCTTGATGGCGGTCGAGCGGTCCTCGGTCGGGACGAAGTTGACGACATCGATCTTGACGCTGTCTGCGTCAAAGAACTTCGGGTTCTTGACCACCTTGATGTGGTCGTTGGGAATGAATTCAGCGAGCGTATAAGCGCCGTTCGAAATCAGATTTCCAGCCTTGATCCAGTCAGCGCCCATTTTATCAATGGCAGCCTTGTTGACCGGGTAGGCAGACTGGTGGGTGAGCAATTCGAGAAAATAAGGAGTCGGCGCCTTCAGCGTAATCTCAAGCGTGGTCGCGTCGATGGCCTTGACGCCCATGTCGTCCAGCTTGCCGCCCTTGGTGTTCGCCTCTTCGGCATTCTTGATGACGTAGAGCATTGAGGCATATTCAGCAGCCGTGGTCGGGTCCTGGAGGCGGCGGAAGGAGTAGACGAAGTCTTCTGCCGTTACCGGTGAGCCGTCTGACCAGACGCCATCGGCCCGCAGCTTGAACGTGTAGACGAGCCCGTCATCGGAAACCGTCCAGCTTTCGGCGGCACCGGGAATCAGCTCGGCGTTCTGGTCCTGCATCACCAGGCCCTGGAACAGATCGCGTAGAATATGCGCCTCGTAAACCGTCGAGGTCTTGTGCGGATCAAGCGATTCCGGATCGGCAGAATTACCGCGGTTGTAGACGACCTCCGCAAAAGCTGGCGTCATATAAGCCCCGCCGGCCACGATCAGGCTCGTGGCGAGCATGGTCGTCCTGAGAAATTTATGCATGTGACACACTCCCATTTTTTTGGCCGGCCCCTGACCGGCGCAGGCGCGATTATCATCACAGTTTTTGCCAAAGCAACACAGATTCCGTCGCAATAGCGACATTTGGCTGCTCATCTTCGCATATGACGCAACGGCACGCCGGCGTCGAATTGGTTCGATTGTGGCGCTGCTGGATGCCACTCATGGGTGCGCGCATCGATGACAGCCGGGCGATCCGATGCCGATGGAAACGCGAAGGGCTGCACAACCGGCAATAGTATCGCCCTTTGCTTGCCAAGGCAGAACGAAAGAAAGTTGTGTCAGCAGGCGTCAGTACGGTCGATGATGCACGAATTGTGTAGGCAAACCTTCGCAAGCATCCTGAAGGATGCAATCTCTGCTTGCATTAGCAAAATTGCGGCCTCGCCCTTCCTCTTGCGCGGAAGGGTGATCGGAGGCGCGGTCACCGCCAAACGTAAGCGCTGTCTGTCGCCCCGTGTTTCGGCAGCGCACTGCCCTTGCCAAGCGATCCGTTCGGCTGGGGAAAAGTATTCGGCGGCGTGCGCTACCGTCGATTTGTCAGGTCACGACACTCGGTTTGTCGCGCCCGGTATGCTTCCTGATCCCCGCGACGGCCTCGGCAGCGGCAATCAGCCCTGATAGAGCGGCCTGGGTTTCCATGGTGTGATCGCCGTCGGCCGCTTCGTAGCGTTCAATATAGACGCGCAGCGTCGCCCCCGACGTGCCGGTACCGGACAGCCGAAACACCACGCGCGAACCGCCTTCAAACAGGATGCGCACGCCCTGATGCTCGCTGACCGAGCCATCAACCGGATCGTGATAGGCAAAGTCATCCGCTGAAACCACCGTCAGGCCGTTGATGCCGTGCCCCACCAGCGTTGGCAGTTTATCGCGCAGCTCTTTGATGAGCGTATTGGCACGGTCGGTTTCCACCGCCTCATAATCATGGCGCGCATAGTAGTTGCGGCCGTACTCTGACCAATGTCCGGTGACGATCTCGGCCACGCTCTGTTTGCGCACAGCCAGGATGTTCAGCCACAAAAGCACGGCCCAGAGACCGTCCTTCTCGCGAATATGGTCAGATCCGGTGCCGGCGCTTTCTTCCCCGCATATGGTGACCAGACCCGCATCGAGCAGGTTGCCGAAAAATTTCCAGCCGGTCGGCGTTTCATATAGTCCGACGCCAAGTTTTTCGGCAACCCTGTCGGCGGCGCAGCTGGTTGGCATGGAGCGGGCGATGCCTTTCAGTCCGTCTTTGTAGGCGGGGGCCAGATGCGCGTTGGCGGCGAGAAGGGCCAGCGAATCCGAAGGCGTGACAAAGATGCCGCGCCCGATGATCAGGTTTCGGTCGCCATCGCCATCCGATGCCGCGCCAAAATCAGGGGCATTCTCGCCCATCAAATCGTCATAGAGCTGTTTGGCGTACACCAGATTGGGATCTGGATGATGGCCGCCGAAATCTGGCAGCGGCACGAAATTGCGCGCGGTGCCTTCCGGTGCGCCAAGGCGGTTTTCCAAAATCTCCTTCGCGTAGGGACCGGTGACCGCATGCATGGCATCGAAGGCCATTCGAAATCCGCCCTTGAACAGGGTGCGGATCGCGTCGAAATCGAAAAGCGTTTCCATCATCTGCGCATAGTCAGCAACTGAATCGATCACCCGGACTTTCATCGCGCCAATGTCATGGGTGCCAATGGTGTCGATATCGATCTCCGGCGCGTCGGCGATCCTGTAGCTGTCGATGGTTTTGGTGCGGGCATAGATGGCGTCTGTGACGTTTTCAGGTGCCGGGCCGCCATTGCCAATATTGTATTTGATGCCGAAATCTTCCTTCGGGCCGCCGGGATTATGGCTGGCCGAGAGAATGATCCCTCCAAACGCCTTGTATTTGCGGATGATGTGCGAGGCAGCCGGCGTCGACAGAATGCCGCCCTGCCCGATGATAACGCTGCCAAACCCGTTGGCTGCCGCCATGCGGACCGCAATCTGGATGACCTCACGGTTGAAATAGCGGCCGTCGCCGCCGATCACCAGATCCTTGCCTTCAAAGCCTTCCAGACTGTCAAAGATCGACTGGATAAAGTTTTCCGCATAGTTCGGCTGCTGGAACACCGGCACTTTCTTGCGCAGGCCCGAGGTTCCCGGCTTCTGGTCGTCAAAAGGCTTGGTCGCGACGATGTTGATCATGAGGTGCTGGATTCCGATGATGAGCTGGCGATAAAGGGCAGCATAGCGCGCGGCGGGCTTTTCCCAAATGACATCCGCACGCATTGCCTCACCCTGCAACGGTTTTCCGCTCATCAGGGTTGCCAAAAATCGCAGCAGCGCGGCTTTGAAAGCATATTGGAAGCGCTCTGACGTGCCGAATTCTATATGCAACAGCGGTTTGTTACTAATAATTGAGTTAAATTTTAACTTTAGTTCTTACCGTTTGGATATTATATTACCGAGCATTGAGTGACTGCGACAATATGTCCCCTACATTGTGTTCTGCATCGAAAATTCCTTCGACGTTCTATTACCGAGGAGAAAATCATGGAGAACTTTGCAAAGAGAATTACTTCCCTTTTAGCCAGCGGCGCTCTCATCCTTGCGCTGGGCGTCCCTGCCTACTCCGAGGATCTCGGCGGCTTGGGTGGCGCTCTTGGCGGCATCAGCGTGGACAAAAGCAGCAATGGTCCCATCGGCGCGAGCGTTGGCATCGGGAGCGTCAAGGCCGATGTCGGCGCTGGCATCGGCACGTCCAAGGGCGCAGCCAGTCTCGGCGTTGACGCCTCAGTGGGCGGTTCCAAGGGCATCAATGCGACCAGCCGCACGTCGGTGCTTGACGGGAACAGCATCGCCGACACACAAACCACAGCCTCTGTTGGCGGAACGGGCGGCCCCTCAAAGCCAGTGCAGGCGCCACAGTCGGCGGCAACAGCCTAGCGAACATTGACGTTGATGTCGGTATTGGTGGCGGGACCAAGGGAGGCACTCCGGGCACAGGCATCAATGGAAAGCCCGGCACCAGCGCTCAGACCGGAACAGCCGGCAGCAAGAGCCAGACGGGTTATGCAAATCTGAGTGCGACCCAGAGCGGCAAGGTCTCCCTGATGAAGAAGCGGTGTTTGGATGTAATGGCAAACCCGACCGGCTATGATCGCGGCCTCGTGGAGCTATGCCTTGCTCTCAACCGTTAGGCGATATGGAAAATCGTGGGGCACATCGCTCCCCACTTAAAGGGCCAGCGCTTCTGCTGGCCCTTATTTCGCCGGGCGCTGCGGCGAACGGTCCGACCCGCTCCGGCGACCGTTACGCTGCAACCGCCTCCACCGGTGGCTCTTTGGCGCCGGTCATGTAAGCCACGGCATCCGACATCGAGTGCTGCTTCGGATCGATCACCGCCAGCCGCCGGCCAAGCCGGTGGATATGAATGCGGTCAGCAACCTCGAACACGTGCGGCATGTTGTGGGAGATCAGCACAATCGGCAGGCCGCGCTTTTTCACGTCGAGGATCAATTCCAGCACGCGGCGGGATTCCTTGACGCCAAGGGCCGCCGTCGGCTCATCCATGATAATGACTTTGGAGCCGAACGCGGCTGCGCGCGCCACCGCCACGCCCTGGCGCTGGCCACCGGATAGGGTTTCAACGGCCTGGCCAATGTTTTGAATTGTCATGAGGCCGAGTTCGGTCAGTTTTGCGCGTGCCTGCCGTTCCATCTCCGGCCTGTCGAGCATACGCAGCCACTGCCCCATGACGCCGGGACGGCGCAATTCGCGGCCGAGAAACATGTTGTCGGCAATCGACAGAGCCGGCGACAGAGCAAGGTTCTGGTAGACGGTTTCGATGCCGGCATCGCGGGCTTCCATCGGCGACCTGAAATTCACCGCTTTGCCCTCCAGGCGGATTTCGCCTTCGTCGGGATGGACTGCGCCGGAGATCGCCTTGATGAGGGTCGATTTGCCGGCGCCATTATCGCCGATGACCGCAAGTATCTCGCCCGGATAGAGGTCGAAGTCGGCGTGGTCGAGCGCCGTCACGCGGCCATAGCGTTTTACCAGCCCGCGGGCGGTGAGGATGGGTTCCAGCGGCTTCATCCTGCAACCTTTCTGATCCATTGGTCGACGGCCACGGCGATGATGATCAAAAGGCCTATCAGCAGATATGTCCATTGCGGGTCGGTGCCGGCAAGGCGCAGGCCCAACTGGAAGACACCGACGATCAACGCGCCAAACAGCATTCCGAGGATCGATCCCCGGCCGCCGAACAGCGAGATGCCGCCGATCACCACTGCGGTGATGGATTCAATGTTGGCAAACTGGCCAGCGGTGGGCGACACAGATCCGATGCGGCCGATCAGCGCCCAGCCCGCCAGCGCGCAGATGACACCTGCCAGAACGTAGACCGAGACCAGCGTGCGTTCGACGCGCACACCGGAAAGCTTTGCCGCCTCGGGGTCGTCACCGATGGCATAGACGTGGCGGCCCCAGGCCGTGTGATTGAGCACGTACCAGAGGAGCAGCACCAGCAGGATCAGGGCGATCACGCCATAGGTGAACACCGCATTGCCGACGCGGAAATTGTTGCCGAAAAACTGCAGGATGGGCGCGCTTTGCTCGATATCCTGCGCGCGGATGGTTTCATTGGACGAATAGAGAAAATTGGTTGCCAGCACGATCTGCCACATGCCGAGCGTGACGATGAAGGGCGGCAGCTTCATATAAGCGACCAGCGCACCGTTGACCCAGCCGCACAGCGCACCAACGCCAAATCCAAAGAGGATCGCGACCGAAGGCGGCAGCCCGTAGCGGAAGGTAAACTGTCCCATCACCACCGAGGAAAGCACCATGATGGCACCGACAGAAAGGTCGATGCCGGCCGTCATGATCACCAGGGTCTGGGCAGCACCGACGATGCCGACGATCGCGACCTGCTGAAGGATCAGTGTCAGCGAAAATGCCGAAAAGAACTTTCCACCGACCAGAAAGGCGAAGAAAAGGAGCGACGCGAGAAGCACAATCAGGGGCACGGCCGCAGGGTTGGAGTGCAGAAAGTGCTGCACCCGTTCAAGCGTCGAAATCTTGTGGCTGTCAAAAGTTGCGACTTCGGTGGCGCTGGCCGAGAGCGCCTTTTCAAACTCCTGCGGTCGCCGGTCTTGCGCCGTCGGTTCCATCATCTCAATCCTCCCCATGCCGGTCGCAGAGAGGGCGGTCCGGAGACCGCCCTCCACTGCCAAGTGTCACGCCGTCAGAGCGTCAAATCAACCCCAGCACTTATCCATGCCGGCCTTGATGTCGATCGAGTCCACGCCGGCGACAGGCTTGCCCGTCACCAGTGCCACGCCGGTGTCGTAAAACGCCTTGCCTTCGGTCGGCTTTGGCTTTTCACCGGTTTCGGCGAATGTCTTGATCGCCTCGATGCCGAGCGATGCCATCAACAGCGGGTATTGCTGCGAGGTAGCGCCGATCACGCCGGCCTCGACGTTCTTGACGCCCGGGCAACCGCCATCGACCGAGACAATCAGCACGTTCTTTTCCATGCCGACCGCCTTCAACGCCTCATACGCACCAGCGGCTGCCGGTTCGTTGATGGTGTGAACGACATTGATGCCGGGGTCTTTCTGCAGAAGGTTTTCCATGGCCTTGCGGCCGCCTTCCTCGTTGCCGTTGGTGACATCGTGGCCCACGATGCGCGCATCGTCTTCATCGCCGATCTTGGTGATGTCCTTGGTGTCGATGCCAAAGCCCTTCATGAAGCCCTGATCGCGCAGCACGTCGACGGTGGGCTGTGATGGCGTCAGGTCGAGGAAGGCAATCTTGGCATCCTTGGCAGCGTCGCCCAGGGTTGCTGCGGCCCATTTGCCGATCAGTTCGCCAGCCAGCAGGTTGTCGGTGGCAAAGGTCGCGTCGGCAGCGTCAGCCGGCTCAAGCGGTGTGTCGAGCGCGATGACCAGGATACCAGCGTCGCGCGCTTTTTGAACGGCGGGAACGATGCCCTTGGTATCCGAGGCGGTGATCAGGATGCCCTTGGCGCCATCGGCGATGCAGGTTTCGATTGCCGCGACCTGGCTTTCGCTGTCGCCATCGATCTTTCCGGCGAAGGTCTTGAGGGCGACGCCAATTTCAGCCGCCTTGGCGGTGGCGCCTTCTTTCATCTTGACGAAAAACGGATTCGTATCCGTCTTGGTGATCAGGCATGCGCCGACCTCGGCTGCCGAAGCGGGTGCAGCCAATGCCAGCAAAGCGGCGGTGGCCGCTCCGAAGACAGACGACTTCAAAAACATGTTCATTCTATATTCCTCCCAACAGAAACGCGTGGTGCCAGGCACCGGAAAAGCTGGCAGAACGCTGCCTTTCGGCTGCGGCCTCCAAGCGCACGAAACATCAAACAGAGGAGGCTGTCAATTAATAACTCACTCTTATTTATTATTGACACTGCCCCACCCTCACCGCATTGTCCGGCGGGCAAACAGCGAACGGAGGCGCCCGGTGGAAACCGGTTATCCAGCACGCGCCGCCGAACCGGGCGAAAGCCGGTTTCATCGCGGTACCAACCAGAGCGGCATGCGCGATGCCAATGAGCGCGTGGTGCTGTCACTGGTGCGCGATCATGGCAGCCTGGCCAAAACCGATATTGCGCGGCTGACCGGGCTGTCGGCCCAGACCGTCTCGGTCATCATGCGCGAGCTTGAAACCGAAGGGCTGTTTGTCCGGCAGGAGCCGGTGCGCGGCAAGATCGGCCAACCCTCCATCCCGATGGCGCTCAATCCTGATGGCGCATATTTTCTCGGCCTGAAGATCGGGCGGCGCAGCGCCGATCTGGTGCTGATCGATTTTCTGGGCACCGTGCGCCACTCGGAGCAGATGTCTTACCGCTATCCCACCCCTTACGACACGGTCGATTTCGTTTCCAAAGGGCTCAAACGTATCCGCGCGCAGCTGACGCCTGAGCAGGACAGGAGAATTGCCGGGCTTGGCATCGCCATTCCGTTCGAGCTGTGGAACTGGTCCGACACCGCCGGCGCGCCGCGCCCGGTGATGGACGAATGGCGCCACCGCGATATCCGCTTCGAGATACAGGCGCAGTGCAGCTTTCCGGTCTATCTGCAAAACGATGCCACCTCGGCCTGCGGTGCGGAGCTGGTGTTCGGGCAAACGCGGGGGCTTCGAAATTTCATTTATTTCTACATCGGCGCTTTTGCCGGCGGCGGCATTGTTTTGAATGGCGGCCTCTACGCCGGCTCGTCGGGAAATGCCGGCGCGCTGGGCTCGATGCCAGTTCCCGGACCCGACGGGCGTCCCACGCAACTCATCGATATTGCGTCCATCGCCATACTCGAACAGGCGCTGATCGCAGAAGGCAGGGATGCCTCGCATCTGTGGACGTCTCCCGAGGACTGGGGGGTGCTTGGCGCGGCGCTCGACCGCTGGATCGATGCAGCATCCAGCGCACTGGCTTATGGGATCATCGCCGCCTCTTCCGTCATCGACTTCGAAGCCGCCATCATTGATGGCTGGATGCCGGCGACCGTGCGCAATCGTCTGGTCGCGGCTACCGCGCTTGCCATCAGCGCGATCGATGTCGAGGGGCTTGGCGTGCCGGAAGTGCGCGAAGGCACCGTTGGCATTCACGCGCGCGCGCTCGGTGCGGCCAGCCTGCCGCTTTCCGAGCGCTTCCTGATTGGCGCCAATACCGTGTCTGGCGGATGACGCGACCCGTCAGTTCATCCTCTTTCGAAAGATAGAAAATGATCCTGTGTTGTGGTGAAGCGCTGATTGATATGTTGCCGCGGGAGAGCACCGGCGGTGAGCCGGCATTCGCGCCCTATCCCGGCGGCGCCCTGTTCAACACGGCCATTGCGCTCGGACGGCTTGGTGTTCCAACCGGCTTTTTCTCCGGTATCTCGTCCGACCTGTTTGGCCAGCAGCTGATCGAGGCCATGGCGGCTAGCAATGTCAGCGGGGAATATGCCGCGATTTCAGACCGGCCAACGACGCTCGCCTTCGTGCGGCTGACCAATGGCCATGCCAGCTACGCATTCTATGACGAGAACACAGCCGGGCGCATGCTTGATCTTGGCGACCTGCCCAGCCTTGCGCCTGACGTGCAAGCGCTTCTTTTCGGCGCGATCAGCCTCATTCCAGAACCCTGTGGCTCAGCCTTCGAGACGCTGATGAAACGCGAGCACCAAACCCGCGTGACCATGCTCGACCCCAACATTCGCCCCGGCTTTATCCGTGACAAGCAGAAGCATCTCGACCGGATGCGGCGCATGGTGGCGATGTCGGATATCGTCAAGATTTCAGACGAGGACCTGTCGTGGTTCGCCGAGCCCGGAAGCCATGCCGATGTGATTGCGCGCTGGCTGGAAAACGGTCCAAAGCTCATCTTCATGACCAATGGCAACCGGGGTGCGACGGCTTATACACAGCACCATTGCGTGACCGTCGATGCCGTTCCGGTGACCGTGGTAGACACGGTTGGGGCGGGCGACACGTTCAATGCCGGCGTGCTTGCCTCGCTCCAGCAAAACGGCGTGCTGGACAAGCCGTCCCTCGCCAGCGTTTCGGAAACGGTTCTTCGCGATGCGCTTGCGCTCGGCGTCAGGGCCGCCGCCGTGACCGTGTCGCGGGCCGGCGCCAACCCACCATGGCGCGACGATTTGCGGTAGCTGGCCGGCAACGCCCTTGAGCCGGATCACTTTATGTTTCGCTACGACCTCAGGCTCTCCGCGCTCAAGCCATATAAATGCCTGTGAGCGGCGCATTTGCGCTGTTTTTCCAAGATAGCCCTCAGCGCGTCGGTAACAGGCGAGAAACGGTGCGAATGGTCGTCGTTTGCGTCAATGCTTTCGACACCGCATTCGGTCTGGTATGCGAGGCAAACGAGTTTTCAGGATTTTTGCATGCAGTTTATCGATCTTGCCTCCCAGCGCGCCCGCCTTGGCGACCGGCTGACCACGGCCATCAACCGCGTTGTTGAAGGCGGCAAATATATTTTGGGGCCCGAAGTGACTGAGTTCGAGCAGAAGCTCGCCGCCTATGCCGGTGTCAAGCATGTGGTCGCCTGCGCCAATGGCACCGATGCGCTGCTGCTGCCGCTCTATGCCGCTGGCATCGGTCCGGGCGATGCGGTGTTCGTGCCAAGCTTCACCTTTGCCGCGACAGCCGAAGTGGTGGCGCTGGCCAAGGCCGAGCCGGTGTTCGTCGACGTGGATGCCGACACCTACAATATCGACATCGCCAGCCTCGAGGCGGCGATTGAGATGGTGAAGAGGGAAGGCCGGCTCAATCCGCGCGCCATCATTCCGGTCGATCTGTTCGGGCTTGCCGCCGATTACGGCGCCATCGACGCGATAGCGAAGCGCGAAGGAATGATGGTCATCTCGGATGCGGCCCAGTCGATGGGGGGCTCAGCCGGCACAAAAATGTGCGGTGCGTTCGGCGATGTCGCCGGCACATCGTTCTACCCGGCCAAGCCGCTCGGTTGCTATGGCGATGGCGGCGCGATGTTCACCAATGATGGCGACCTTGCCGAACGCCTTCGTTCGTTTGCCTTTCACGGCAAGGGCGAGACGCAATACGACAATGTCCATGTCGGCCTCAACTCACGCCTCGACACCATTCAGGCGGCGATCCTGATCGAAAAGCTGTCTATCCTCGAAGACGAGATGGTGGCCCGCCAGGCTGTTGCGCAACGCTACAATGAAGGCCTTGGCGATATTGCCAAGGTGCCGGTCGTTGCCGAGGGCAGCCGTTCGGCCTGGGCTCAGTACGCCATCGAAACCACTCACCGCGATGCGCTGATGGCGCATCTGCGGTCAAAGGAAATCCCGTCCGTCATCTATTACGTAAAACCGCTCCACGCGCAGGTCGCCTACCGCGATTTCCCGCGCACGCCGACCGGTCTGGCTGTGTCGGAAACCCTGCCCAAGCACATTCTGTGCCTGCCTATGCACCCCTATCTCAGCACCAGCGATCAGGACCGGATCATCGACACGATACGCGGCTTTCTACAAAGCCAGGCCGCCCAGGCGGCTGAATAACCGCGCGCTGGTTCCTCGCCCCCGCAACGCGGGGGAGAGGTGCGGAGCGCTGCGAGGCGGAGAGGGGGTTGCTTCTCTCCGGTCAATGCACCGTAATTTTTAGGTCTTTCCCATCTCCGACCCGCTTCGCGGGCCACCTCTCCCCACTTTCGTGGGGCGAGGAACACCGCCGTGCGATTCAGCCCGTCACCGCTTCCACGACAAGCCCGCGTGAAATGAACGCCGGGTTGGCGAAATCCTTTTCCCCGGCGTGACCGCGCTTGCCGTAGGTCAGCGGCTTTCCATCGACCGTTTGCGTGGAGCCGCCGGCAGCGCGCAGCACGGCGTCGCCGGCTGCCGTGTCCCACTCCATGGTCGGGCCAAACCGCGGATAGAGATCAGCTTCGGCCGCCGCGATCAGGCAGAATTTCAGCGAGGAGCCGACAGAGACAATCTCGGCGTTCTTGTGGCCCAGGATAAAGTCGTCCGTCTCTGGTGTGCGGTGTGAGCGGCTGGCCACAATGGTGAGCGGCTCAAAGCCCTTGCGCGCCGCAATGCGCCGACGCGAGACCACCGCAAACCCGTCATCCAGCATCACCAGTTCGGCCAGACCGGGCCGGCCAAGATAGAGCTTCCCGCTTATCGGCGCGAACACCGCGCCCACCACCGGCACGCCATTGCGCACCAGCGCGATGTTGACGGTGAAATCAGAATTGCGGTTGACGAATTCCTTCGTCCCGTCGAGCGGGTCAATGAGAATAAAGGTATCGCCAATGTCGGTCGGGCAAATGCCCGCAGCACTTTCCTCTTCGGCCACGCAGGGAATATGTGGCAAATGCTGGCGCAGACCAGCGAGGATGATCACTTCACTGTCGCGGTCCGCAGCGGTGACCGGCGACAGGTCCTGTTTGTGGTCGACGGCGCAGCCGGTATGGAAAACATCCAGCACCACCTTGCCTGCCGCGATTGCCAGTTCCTCAAACAGCGCAAGGATGGCGCTGTCGTCAGATGCCGCCGCCGCTATCGTAGTGCTGGTTTTCATAATCGCGCTCACGCAGCCATTCTTCCAGAACCTCTACCATTTCCTCAGGCGTCTTGCCGAGGGTTTTGAGGCGAATTTCCGGAGTGTCCGGCGCTTCATACGGAGAGTCCAGCCCGGTAAAGTTTCTGATCGCGCCGGACAGCGCTTTTGCATAGAGGCCCTTGGGGTCGCGGCGGGCACATTCGTCGAACGGCGTATCGACAAACACCTCCACAAACGACCCCTCGCCCATCAGGTCGCGGGCCATCTGGCGCTCGGTGCGGAAGGGCGAGATAAAGGACACCAGCACCACCAGCCCGGCATCGGCCATCAGCTTTGCCACTTCCGCAACGCGGCGAATATTTTCCACCCGGTCGGCATCCGAAAAACCCAGATCGCGATTCAGCCCGTGGCGTACATTGTCGCCATCAAGCAGATAGGTGTGCTGGCCACTGGCATGGAGCTTGCGCTCCAAAAGATTGGCGATGGTCGATTTGCCAGAGCCGGAAAGCCCGGTGAACCACAGGACTTTCGGCGTCTGCTGCTTGGCCAGCGCGCGCGCCTTGGCGTCTACGTCGAGCGACTGCCAGTGAATGTTGTCGCCGCGCTTGAGCGGATTGACGATCATCCCGGCACCCACCGTCGCGTTGGTCATGCGGTCGATCAGCACGAAGGCACCGGTGGTGCGGTTATCGGCAAAAACGTCGAAGGCAATCGGCGCCAGCAGTGCCAGCTCAACCACGCCGACCTCGTTCATGGCCAGCGTTTTTGCCGTTTCCTGTGAAAAATCGTTTACATTCAGCCGGTGCTGCAGCGCCGTTACCGTGGCGCTGGTCTGGTCGGTCTCGGTGCGCAGAATATAGGAACGGCCCGGCATCAGTTCCGCCTCGTCGAACCAGACGAGTTTGGCCGCGAAACGGTCGGTCACATGCGGGCGAGCCTCGGGTGCCACCAGCATGTTGCCGCGCGACACTTCCACTTCGTCGTCCAGCACCAGCGTCACCGCCTGACCTTCGACCGCGCTCTCAAGATCGCCACCGGAGGCGACGATGCGGGAGACCGTGGAGGATTTACCGGATTTCGCAACCACCACGGTATCGCCTCTGGTCACGACGCCAGAAGCTACGGTGCCGGCAAAGCCGCGGAAATCGAGGTTCGGCCGGTTCACGTACTGTACCGGAAAGCGGAACGGCTTTTTGGCCGAAGCGGGCTCAACCGAGACGGTCTCCAGATGCTCCAGCAGCGTCGGGCCCTGATACCAGGGCGTATGCACTGAGCGGGTGGTGACATTGTCGCCAAAGCGGGCC
This sequence comes from Mesorhizobium sp. NBSH29, assembly GCF_015500055.1. NCBI lineage: Bacteria > Pseudomonadati > Pseudomonadota > Alphaproteobacteria > Hyphomicrobiales > Phyllobacteriaceae > Mesorhizobium > Mesorhizobium sp. NBSH29. The sequence goes on along the minus strand of NZ_CP045492.1, from coordinate 2,056,098 downwards.
GACATGGGTATCGGCTCGATGGTCTCAAAACCCAGATCGGCAGCAAAGGCGCGATATTCTGCCGTGATCGTCTCAAACACTGCGCGGTCATGGCCGACAAGGTCGAACTTGTTCACCGCCAGCGCGATGTGGCGGATGCCCAGAAGCGAGGCGATGATCGAATGCCGGCGCGTCTGGCGCAAAATGCCCTGGCGTGCATCGACCAGCACGATGGCCAGATCCGCTGTCGAAGCGCCGGTTGCCATGTTGCGCGTGTATTGCTCGTGGCCGGGCGTGTCGGCGACGATGAATTTGCGCTGCGGCGTGGCAAAGAACCGATAGGCGACATCGATGGTGATGCCCTGCTCACGCTCGGCCTCCAGCCCATCGACCAGCAGCGCGAAATCGATGTTTTCGCCATCGGTGCCGTGCTTGAGCGAATCCTTCTCCAATGCCGCCAGTTGGTCGTCGAAGATCAGCTTGGTGTCATAGAGAAGCCGGCCGATCAGCGTCGACTTGCCGTCATCAACCGAGCCGCAGGTGAGAAAGCGCAGCAGCGATTTTTTCTCCTGGGCAGCGAGGTAGTCGCTGATTCCGGTGGCCTCGGTACTGTCTTTCAAAGCAAGCGCCTGGTGCATGGTCAAAAATACCCTTCGCGCTTCTTTTTTTCCATCGATCCGGCCTCGTCGCGGTCGATCAGGCGGCCCTGGCGCTCGGAGGTGCGCGCCGTCAGCATCTCACTGACGACACCCGGCAGGTCTTGCGCATCAGACTCAATTGCGCCGGTCAGCGGATAACAGCCCAGCGTGCGAAAACGCACCAGCCGGTTTTCGACCGCTTCGCCGGGATTGAGCTTCATGCGGTCGTCATCGACCATGATCAGCATGCCGTCGCGCTCGACCACCGGGCGCTCCTTGGCGAAGTAGAGCGGTACGATAGGGATATCTTCCTGCATGATGTATTGCCAGATATCCAGTTCGGTCCAGTTCGACAGCGGGAAGACCCGGATAGATTCACCCTTGGCGACGCGGGTGTTGTAGATCTTCCACATTTCCGGGCGCTGGTTCTTCGGGTCCCAGCCATGGCTGGTGTTACGGAAGGAAAAGATGCGCTCCTTGGCGCGGGATTTTTCCTCATCGCGGCGCGCTCCGCCAAAAGCTGCGTCAAAACCGTACTGGTCGAGCGCCTGGCGCAGCCCCACCGTCTTCATCACATGGGTATGCGTGTTGGAGCCGTGGGTGAACGGGTTGATGCCGTCGCGCACGCCGTCCTGGTTGATATGGACGAGAAGATCAAAACCGTAACGTTTTGCCATCTGATCGCGAAAGGCGATCATCTCGCGGAACTTCCAGGTGGTGTCGACATGGAGAAAGGGAAAAGGCGGTTTTGCCGGATAAAAAGCCTTCATCGCCAGATGGAGAAGCACCGAGGAATCTTTTCCTACTGAATAGAGCATCACCGGCTTGGCGAAGGTGGCGGCCACCTCGCGCATGATGTGGATGGCTTCCGCCTCCAGCCGGTCGAGATGGGTCAGTTTCGCAAGCATATTTTGAGCGCCTTTGCCGACAGCCACGCCTGCGCACTAGTGGTGCACCGCCACGGCCAGGGTAGAGGGCGACAATCTCACGCCCTGCCCCTCCTCCTCAAGGTGCTGTTGCCCAATAAGCTTTGCCCCGACAGAAGCGGGATTGCGCGAACTCAGCGATTGACGCAAATCGATTTCGCGCAGCGCTTCGGCATCCGCCTAGCCAAACAACCGCGTGTTGATCAGCACACCCAGATTGGGATCGAGATTGACGTGGCCGAACACCAGCTTGGGCATGGTAATCCATACCTCGCCGGACACGGTCGTCAGAAGCTGCGCCATCCGGTGATTATAGCCGATATCAGCACGAGCCGCCTCGAGGTTGATGTGTTTCCAGCCATCGCCATTGGTCAGCACGACCGGCGTTGCGCCTGAACCGGAAGTGACGGGTGCGCCATCGATGGAGGCGCGGAGCACCTGATCGACGGCAAGCAAAGCCGAACCTGTCTTCACCTTCACATAATACGAATAGGTGAACCGCGCCGGCATGGCGGCCAGTGCGTTGGTGAAGGGCAGGCCGTAATTGGTGGCCAGATGCGTGCGCTGTTCGGTCAGCGCGCCGGCGGTATTTTGGGCTCGCATCACGAACCATTCGGGGCCGTAACGGCGGCCGGTGGTGGTGGCGCGGATCTTCTGGACCAGCGCCTTCACCTCGGCGTCCAGCGCGCCGGCAGCGCCGCCGAAATCGGTATTGTCGTTGATGAATTTTGCGTGGCTGGCGATGGAAGAGCCGGCGGTCACGGTGAAATAGGTCGGCGCGGTGTAGGCGATGCCGGAATAGACTGCGTTGTTGGCATTGCCGTTGAAGCGGCCGCTATCCGGCAGCGTGTTGGCGATGGTATCGCGTGAGGGGCGCAGCTCGCCGATGATGCCATCGCCCGTCGCCGCATCGGCGCGGAACGCCTCATTCCAGCTTGAGCCATCCGCACTCACCTTGATGCGGAAATGGTCGTCGCCTGCAAGCCCCATCTCGGCACGACCCGACCAGTTGGACTGGTAGAGCAGGCTCGCCGTCTGGCCGGCGGAGGCCTTGTTGAGTTTTAGCTGCATGCCAGCGCCGGCATGATTGAAGAGGACCGCCTGGCTCGACACGGTCAGACGGTTGGTGGTGTCGGCACCGGAATTAACGCCAAGCCTCGTGATGGTGGCAAGTGCTGTTTCGGCCAGCGTGTTGGTCCAGGCCGTGCCGTCCCAGACCAGCAGCACATTCTCATCCGCCACAAAAGCCAGCCAGCCGCGCAGGGGCGGATAGAAAGTCCACACACCATCCTGGAACCCTGCGATCCTGTTTGATTGCCCGGTCCATGCGCCGCTCGCGCCTGTCGCCACGATATAGCGATCGCCGTCAGCTGCTGCCGGCGGCGCGGCCAGATCGCGATCTTTGACGGAAAGCTGCACCAGCGCATCGAGCGCCAAAAGTGCCTCATTGTGGGTCACATGCTTTTGCGCCTGGCTGGGCAGGATGAAGGGCAGCTTGAGATTGGGTGAAATATCCATTTCGGTGCTTCCGTCGTTGCATTTACGACAAGGATAAGCGTGGTCCTGATGCGTGTGGATAGATTTGGGGCCCCACGCCGCGCTTGAGCGGCGTGCCCAAGTCGCGTATCCGAGTTAAGGTGATGTGCAGGCAGGAACCTGTGGTCTCGCCCCACACAGCAAAAATGAGAAAGTTTTCCCGCGTGGCAGAATTTCTATCGACCTACGACCGATTGCTGGAGAGCATTTCATCGCGACAGGCGCGCGCGGGCATTATCGGGCTTGGGTATGTCGGGCTGCCGTTGGCGATCACTATTGCGCGGGCCGGATTTCCGGTCACCGGCTTTGACATCGATCCGGCAAAAATCACCCGCCTCAACGCCGGCGATTCCTATATCGAAGCTGTCTCCGACGCTGCGCTAGGAGCCGAAGTCGATGGCAAAAAATTCCACGCCACCGCGGATTTTGCCGAGCTTGCCGCCTGCGATGTGATCATTATCTGCGTGCCGACGCCGCTGACGCGCCACCGTGAGCCAGACCTTTCGTTTATCCGAGATACTACTGAAATCATAGCCAAATATCTGCGTGCCGGGCAATTGGTTGCGTTGGAATCAACCACCTATCCCGGCACGACAAAGGACGTGGTGAAAGTGATTCTGGCCCAAAGCGGGCTTGCCGCCGGTCGCGATTTCTTCGTCGGTTTCTCGCCCGAACGCGAAGATCCGGGCAATCGCAATTTCCAGGTTTCCACCATCCCGAAAATTGTCGCCGGCGACGGCCCGCAAGCCGCCGCGCTGATGCAGGCCTTCTATGGCAGCGTGGTCGAAACGGTGGTGCCGGTCTCCACCACTGACACCGCCGAGGCGGTAAAGCTCACAGAGAACATCTTTCGCTCGGTCAACATCGCTTTGGTGAACGAGCTTAAAGTTCTGTTCGACGCGATGGGCATTGATGTGTGGGAAGTTATCGAGGCGGCCAAGAGCAAGCCGTTCGGCTACATGCCGTTTTATCCCGGCCCCGGGCTTGGCGGGCATTGCGTGCCCATCGACCCGTTTTATCTCACCTGGAAAGCACGCGAATTCGAGCTCTCCACCCGATTTATCGAGCTTGCCGGCGAGATCAATTCGGCGATGCCGCGCTATGTGGTATCAAAACTTGCCGAGGCGCTCGACGTCAAGGCGGGCAAGGCGCTCAGCCGCTCACGCGTGCTGATCATCGGCCTCGCCTACAAGAAGAACGTGCCCGACATCCGCGAAAGCCCCTCGCTCAAGCTGATTGAACTGATCGAGGAACGCGGCGGCACGGTCGATTTCCACGATCCGTTCGTGTCAGAAATCCCGCCAACCCGCGAGTATGGCGCACTCAAAGGGCGCAAATCCGTGTCGCTTGACAAGGCCCGTACCTACGACGCCGTCCTCATCGCCACCGACCATGACGCGGTCGATTACGGCGCGCTGTTTGATCAGGCTGCACTTGTGGTTGATACGCGCAATGTCATGGGCCGGCTGGGTTTTTCGGGCGAGACCGTCGTCAAGGCTTGAGGGGATACGCCTCAATACCGTGCCGCATCGCCGGCCCCGCCGCCAAGTGCGGTTGCCACAATCAGCCGCAAATCCCCCCAGAACGTGCGGGTATCGATATAGCCACGGTCAGCCTTGGCGAGCGCGTCGGGGGTCGACATATCGATGCCGAAGAGTTGTGCCGGGCCGGTGATGCCTGGGCGCACGGAAAAGACATCCAGCTTTCGCCGCGCGGCTATCACCTCGGCCTGGCCGGGCAAGCAGGGGCGCGGGCCGACAAGGCTCATTTCGCCCAGCAGCACATTGTAGAGCTGAGGGATCTCATCGAGTTTCCAGGCACGCAGCTTTTTGCCGAGCGGCGTCACCCAACTGCCCGGCACCTCATGTGAACCGGCCACCGGCGCGCCTGTCGCCATGGTGCGGAACTTATAGCAAATGAAGGGCTTTTCGCCCTGCCCGACGCGCTGTTGCGCAAACAGCGCCGGGCCGGGCGAGGAGCGGCGCACCATGATCGCCACCACCAGCATCACCGGCGACAGCAGGATCAGCCCGGCGAAGGCTGCCAGCCCATCAAACGCCCGCTTCATGGCCGAAACCCGACGCCTGCGGCCACTATGCCGTCGCGGGTATTGATCTTCGGCGTCCAACCAAATGTCTCGCAAAAGCGACTGGCATCCAGTTCGAGATCGCCGAGCAGGCTCTGCGCAATCTTGTGGCGACCAAGGGTTCGCAGTGCTGCGACCATTGCAGAAGGCGGTACCGCAAACAGCCCCGGCCGTTTGCCCATGCCGGCGCGCAGGCCGGACAGGATCTGAGCGAGGCTCACAGTCTCCACATCGGCGAGCAGAAATGTCCCCGCCACCAGCCGCTCAGACGGGAGGGCGACCAGATGTGCAATCGCGTCGACAAGGTTGTCTCGCGCAATCAGCGTGCGGCGGTTTTTCACCGAGGCGAAGGGCAGTGGTAGCGAGGATGCCGCCAGCTTCTGCAACATGCGCCAATTGCCTTTCGCGCCAGCGCCATAGACCAGCGGCGGGCGCAGCACGATGGCGGTGCGGCCCTCGCCTGAAAATTCCTCCACGTGGATTTCGCCTGCCCGTTTCGAACGGCCATAATCAGTTGTGGGAGCAACAGGCAGGATGTCATTGAGCGGTGTGCCGATTGAGCGGTCGGCCAACGCAAAGACACTCGACATATGGATGAAGCGCGTTGCCCCGCTATCCCGTGCCTGCGCCACAATTCGGGCTGTGCCTTGGTCGTTGACCTCGGCGAATGCGCCGGCGCTGACTCCCGGTCCCGGCACCTGCGCTGCCAGATGGATCACTGTCCCGCAGCTCTTCAGCGCCTCATGCCAGTCTGTCGTGCTGCCGATCTGTCCAACGATCACCGCATTTGCGCCATCCGGCACCGATGCGCCGATGCGCAGAGCCGCCGTAACCGCAACGCCACGCGCAGCAAGCCGCGTACACAAAAGCGTGCCAACATAGCCGCTCGCACCGGTGACAAGGACGCGCTTCATCGCAGAAAAGAAGGGGTCAGCGGTCAATCTCCAGAACGCCGGCGCTCAAATCTTCTTCGTCAAGCGCGTTCACGGGTGCCGGTTTGTATTCCGGGACGATATGCGACAGAAGCTCGATGGCGCGCGCGGCATCTTCGCGCTGAGTTGCCCCATCAAGTTCGCTCATGGTGCGCAGCAGAAGCGCTTTGTCGATGACACGCGGTGCTGCCATCACAAAGCCGTCCTCGGTCTTGCTGTCCTGCACCTCGGAGGGATCAAACAACTCTTCATAAAGCTTCTCGCCAGGCCGCAGACCGGTGAACACAATGTCAATTTCCGAGCGTTTGAAGCCGGCCAATTGGATCATGCGTTCGGCGAGATCGACGATGCGAATCGGTTTGCCCATATCGAGCACCATGATCTTGCCGCGCTCGGCATGGCGGGCAATCGCCTGCGCCGATGCGTGCAGCACCAAACGCACCGCCTCTGGAATGGTCATGAAATAGCGCACGATATGGGGATGGGTGACGGTGATCGGTCCGCCGGCTGCAATCTGTTCCTGGAAACGCGGCACGACTGAGCCATTGGAGCCCAACACATTGCCGAAGCGTACGGTTTTGAAGCGCGTTTTGGAGCCACTGACATCCAGCGATTGGCAATAGGCTTCGGCAGCGCGCTTGGTGGCGCCCATGATGTTGGTAGGATTGACCGCCTTGTCGGTGGAGATCATCACGAAGATTGCCGCCTTGTTGGCAAGTGCAGCGTCGGCGACATTTCGCGTGCCAAGAACATTGGTCTTGATGCCCTCGACAGGGTTATCCTCTACCAAAGGCACATGCTTCAGCGCGGCAGCGTGGAACACCACTTCTGGATGAATTTCCGCAAACAGCCGCGTCACGCGGCCAGCGTCGCGCACATTGACGATCTGGCTGGTGATCGGCACCTGCGGAAACGCCTGCCGCAGTTCCTTGTCCAGCATGTAGATATTGTATTCAGAGGCGTCGGTGATGATGAGGCGGCGCGGACCGAAGGCGGCGATCTGGCGGCACAGTTCAGAGCCTATTGAACCGCCGGCGCCGGTCGCCAGCACCACCTTGTCGTTGATCAGGCGGGCCACACCTTCTACATCCGAATGCGTTTCCGGCCGCCCCAGAAGGTCGCCCAGTTCGATCGGTTTCGGTTCGAACAGCGAGGTAGAGGTGACCGAAGCCGTTTCGGTGAAGTCCGGCAACCGACTAACTTTTAGGCGCACGGTTGCGGCCATTTCGAGAATTTCGCTCAGCCGCTGCCGTGTCGGGCGGCGCTCAGCGATGACCAGTTCGTTGACGGTGATGTCACTGTCGCGCAGCCGTTTGACGAAAAGCTCGAGGTTGTTGAGATTGCCCAGCACCGGCACGCCCTGGACGCTGCGTGAAAGGGCAACGCCAGCATCATCGATGATGCCGACCACGCATATCTGGCCGATGCGGCTGCGCTGGGTGGTGCGGATAAAACCCTCGGCCTCATCATTGATGCCACAGATCAGAACGTTGCGACCGGTGCGCGGATTTGGCCCCACGCCACCGAAGGCGCGCACTCGCAAGCCATCCATCACCATGCGATAGGCAAGCCGGCTGGTCGTCAGCCCGGCGATCAGAAACAAAGCGGTGAGAATCGGCACCGAACGCGGCACGTTATCACCGCGCGACACCAAAAACGCGCCGACGGTGTAAATCGCCACGGCAAAGATGACCGCCTTGATGACCGCCAGAACCTCGGGGATCGAGACATATCGCCACGAGCCGCGGGTGACAGAAAAGGAGACAAAACACAGCGCGCAAATGGCTGTAAAGGCGGCAGCCTTGGCTGGAATCCCGGGAATGAAATAGACCAGCGGTACGCCATAAGCGACGACATAGGCGGCCAGAAAAGACAGAGCTGCGAGCGCCAGATCGTAAAGCGTCACAAGGGCCCGCAACACATGCGGTCGGCTTTTCGCCAGGTCTCTCAGACTGGACACTATCGGCTCCAAACCCTTGCCGGAACGCTCCGAGCCATAGCGTGGCCGACGTGTTCTGGCTTAAACCGTCGCCCGAGTAATACGGACGCGGTCACTATACTCAAATTCTAGTCGCAATTCGATGCACCGCAACAAAAGTTCCAGACGAACGACACCGCGGGTATGCGCCTGCGGTGCCGGTTTAGATCAGGCCCGCTTGAGAAGCGAACGCGTTGCGCCGACGGCAGCGGCGGCAAGCGCAATCTTGACCACATCGGTGACGATGAATGGGCCGACGCCGAACGTCATCGCCTTTTCAGCGCCCATCAGCACGGCCAGCCAGGCAGCGCCGAGCACCAGAATGACCACCTCGCCCAGCATCATCGCGCCAAACAGCACGAATGCCTTGCGGTCGAGGCCACGGTCTGCGGCATGGCCAACGATGGCAGCGGCGACGACGAAGCCGGCGAGATAGCCGCCAGTCGGACCAGCGAGATAGGCAAGGCCACCACCGGAGGCAAATACCGGCAGGCCGACAGCGCCTTCAACCAGATAGGCAAGCAGCGTGGCAACCGCCAGGTTGCGGCCATAGGCAGCGGCGATCAGGAAAATCGCCAGGGTCTGCAAGGTCATCGGCACTGGCCAGAAAGGCACCGTAATCTTAGCCGCGAGTGTCAAAAGGCCCGTACCGGCGAGCACGAGCGCCATTTGAGCTATCAGGCGCGCATTGCGGCCTTCGGGCAGTGCGAGCGAAACCAGTGGACCGGTGAGTGTGGCTGCGGACATATGTGAGACCCCTTGGAAAGAACAGTCGGTGACACGGTCACCCGGTTTCGACATAGCGGCTTGCGTGCTATCAGGCAACGAAATCTATCGCATGGCAGGTTTTGCACAATGGCACTCGATTTCGATACGGCTTTTGAACCGCGGTACGGGGAGGCCGTCGATGTTGCCACAGGCGTCGTGCGCCTGACGGTCAACAACCCGGGTCCTTTCACTTTTCACGGCACCAACAGCTATATTGTCGGCACCCAAAGCTTGGCCGTCATCGATCCGGGACCGGAGGACGAGGCCCATCTGAAGGCGTTGCTTTCGGCCATCGACGGACGTCCGGTCAGCCACATCTTCGTCAGCCATACGCATCGCGATCACTCGCCGCTGGCCAAAGCGCTGCAGCAGCACACCGGCGCGGTGATTCTGGCCGAGGGTCCGCACCGGCCATCCCGACCGCTGCATATTGGCGAGATCAATCCGCTCGATGCCGCTGGCGACACCGAGTTCCGGCCCGATATGATGCTTGGCGAGAATCATCTGGTCGAAGGCGATGGCTGGGCTTTGCGGACTATCCTGACGCCAGGCCACACCGCCAACCATGCCTGCTTTGCACTTGAAGGCACACATATCCTGTTTTCGGCCGATCATGTCATGGCCTGGGCCACATCAATCGTGGCGCCGCCTGATGGTGCCATGGCTGACTACATGGCCTCGCTCGACCGGCTGCTGGAACGCGACGATACGCTGTACCTGCCCGGACATGGTGGGCCGGTGCGCAATCCCGCTGCCTTTGTGCGCGGGCTGAAAGCGCACCGGAAAATGCGCGAGCGCGCCATCCGCGAACGGCTAACAGAAGGCGACCGTACCGTTGCCGCCATCGTCAGTGCCATCTACCGCGATACGGATCCGCGCATGCATGGTGCTGCCGGCTTGTCGGTTCTCGCGCAGCTCGAGGATCTGGTGGAACGTGGTGTGGTCACTACCGATGGAAATGTCGCCATCGACGGTATATTCGTGCCAGCATAGCGGCGAGCTGGATCGCAGTCGCACTTGCGGAGCAAATGCGCGTCGACACCAATCAGGGGATATATGGCAAGCCTCGTATTCGGTATGAACCAGTCGCTCGACGGCTATGTAGACCACACGGGATTTGCACCGGGCCCAAAGCTCTTTCGTCATTTTATCGATCAGGTACGAGCGCTATCAGGCAGTATCTATGGCCGCCGGCTCTATGAGATCATGGCGTATTGGGACAATGACCATGCCGAATGGGGCACAGCCGAGCGCGACTTCGCGGTTGCTTGGCGCAGCCATCCGAAATGGGTTGTCTCGCGCTCGCTAAAATCGGTCGGCCCAAACGCCACCCTGATTGGCGCCGACGTCCAGGCGGCGATCCGCGCTATCAAGGCCGCGCATGACGGCGAGATAGACATTGACGGACCTGTCCTTGCGCATAGCCTGGTCGGCCTCGGCCTCATCGATGCGTACCGAATTTATCTGCATCCCGTAGCGCTCGGGCACGGCACCCCGTTTTTCAGTGGTGCCCTGCCGCCGATGCGCCTTGTCGCCAGCGAGCCGATGGCAGAGCACGTGATCCGGTTGACGTACGAGCCTGCGTGAAAGGAGTGGATTTTCACTGTGCCGGCAGCGCGCCGCTGCGGATGGCGATAGCAGTATCGAGAGCATCGAGAAATCCTGCGATGCGGCGCGCATTGTCGCCGAGGTCGTTGCGGCCGAAGCGCGATGCGGAGCGCATGTCGACATAGCTTGCTACACCCTCGTCGGTGACGCGGATCGTGACATCGGATGGGAAGGCAAGAATCGGTGTTTTGGCCACCCAGTGCATTGTCGTGACAGTGTCCGTAACCGTGTCGTCTCCCTGCTTCTGCCAGCCGCTCTCTTCAGCAAGTTTGCGTGCTGCGGCCGCGACCTGTTCCATATCCAGGACATAGCTGCGGCCGGTTATCTCGGGATATGCCCTTGTTTGCAGGGCTGCCGCGCCGGACGGCCTTTGCAGGGAAGCGGATTCCAGGGGCGGCGGATCGGCAAGGTCGGTTGTGATGTCGTTTAAGGGTGGAAGGCGCACTGACAAGACCAGCGCGACCAGAACCGGCGCCAGCACCAGCAGCGCAACCGCTACGCCGGTGACAAGGTCGCGGCCACCGGCGTCGCCGTGGTTCCAGACCCGCCGGAAGCTTGCCGCCGCGCACAGCAGCGCTAGACCAGCCAGCGCTGCAGCCACGGACAGAACGGTGAGAAAATCAGGTGTCGCAAGAAGGTCCAGCCGATGACCGAGTGCTGCCATCAGGAAAAGCAGACCGGCAAAAATGCCGAACCGTCGCGACCAAGCTGCACCGCGCGCCCGCCTCGGCTCAAAATAAACCGCCATACGCGCCTTCTCTGTCACGTTCATGCTCCCGTAGCCGCCGACGGTCGAGAGGTCAAAGCCCGGCGTCGCTGGGCAGGCGGTGGCCTTTAAATTGTTCGCGCAATTTGGTCTTGAGTATCTTGCCGGTGGCCGTATGGGGGATCTCGTCGACGAAGGCAACATCGTCAGGCATCCACCATTTGGCGACCTTGCCATGCAGGTAGGCCAGAATTTCGGCTTTGCTCGGGTCTTGGCCCGGCTTTTTCACTACCACCAGAAGCGGGCGCTCGCCCCATTTCTGGTGGTAGATGCCGATTACCGCTGCTTCGGCGATTTCTGAGTGGCCGACGGCGAGGTTTTCAAGCTCAATGGTTGAAATCCACTCACCGCCGGATTTGATCACGTCCTTGGCGCGGTCAGTGATCTGCATGTAGCCGTCGGCATCGATATGGGCGACATCGCCGGTGTCGAACCAGCCGCCCGGGCTGAACTGCTCCGCACCCGCTCCGCCATAATAGCTTGACGCGACAGCGGGGCCACGCACCTTCAACCGGCCAAACGTTTTGCCATCCCAGGGCAAGTCGCGGTCGTTGTCATCGGTCACTTTCATCTCGACACCGAAAGGCGGGAAACCCTGCTTTTGCTTCACAGCCATGCGGACATCGTCTTCAAGTTCGGCATGTTGCGGCTTCATCACGCACAGCGTGCCGAGCGGCGACATTTCGGTCATGCCCCAGGCATGGATCACCTCGACGCCGTAATTGTCCTGGAATTTGCGCATCAGCATGGGCGGGCAAGCAGCGCCGCCGATCACCACCTTGTTCAGGTGCGGAAGTTTTTTGCCGGTGTCTTCCAGATATTGCAGCAGCATCATCCAGACGGTCGGCACGGCGGCGCTGAACGTCACCTTTTCGGTTTCCAGCAATTCGTAGATCGAGGCGCCGTCCATCTTGCCGCCCGGCATCACCAGCTTGGCGCCGACCATCGGTGCTGCCTGGGCAAGCCCCCACGCATTGGCGTGGAACATCGGCACCACCGGCAGCACAGTGTCGCGGGCCGAGATGCCCATGGCGTCAGGCATAGCCGCGATCATGCCGTGCAGCACGTTCGAGCGGTGGCTATATACGACGCCTTTGGGGTCGCCAGTTGTACCGGAGGTGTAGCACATGCCGGCGGCGGTGCTTTCGGGGAAATCCTTCCAAACAAAATCGCCGGGGGCCTCGGCCAGCCATTCCTCGTACGCAACCGCGTTGGATAATGACGTCGCCGGCACATGCGCATTGTCCGTCAGCACCACCACCTTTTCCAGCGACTTCACACCGGGCGCAATCTTTTCCAGCAGCGGCAGGAAGGTCAGGTCGGTGAACACCAGCCGATCCTCTGCATGGTTCATGATCCAGGCGATCTGCTCGGGAAACAGCCGCGGGTTCAGTGTATGATAGACGGCCCCGATGCCCATGGTGCCATACCAACATTCAAGATGCCGGCCGGTGTTCCAAGCCAGCGTTGCAACGCGGTCGCCAAGGCCCAAGCCCTCCTGTTCCAGCCGCGCCGACAATTTTAAAGCGCGGGCTCTGGTTTGTGCATAAGTGGTGCGGACGATCGGTCCCTCGATGGAGCGGGAAACGATCTCGCGCACGCCATGCTGGGTTGCCGCGTGGTCCAATATTTTATGGCACAGAAGCGGCCATTCCTGCATCAGACCCAGCATTTTGTTTCCTCCCGAATGCTTTTCACGCAAGTATGTGGAAGGAAGACCCGGTCTGTCCAGTCATGATGATGCCAGTGCGGGGACGCTGCTGCGCCAGCAGGCGAAGCCTTTGCGCCACGGGCTGCGACCGGCTAGGCTAGTGCTCTGTCCGGAGACCTGAAAATGCTTGAAACCGCACCCTTGTCCAACTTGCAGACCCGCGATATCGAATCGGTGCTGCACCCTTACACCCCGCTGCACAAGCTGAAGCAGACTGGCACGCTGGTCATCGAGCGCGGCAAAGGCGTCTATGTCTATGACACGCGCGGCAAGGAATATATTGAGGGTATGTCGGGGCTGTGGTGCGCCGGGCTCGGTTTTGGCGATGAGGAACTGGCCGATGCGGCAGCCGAGCAGCTGCGGTCGCTGCCCTATTATCATCTGTTTGGTGGTAAGGGCACCGAGTCCTCGATCGAGCTGGCTGAAAAGCTGAAAGAGCTGGCACCGGTGCCGATCTCAAAGGTGTTTTATACCTCGTCGGGCTCCGAGGCCAACGACACCCAGGTGAAGCTCGCATGGTACATGAACAACGCGCTTGGCCGCCCGAAGAAGAAAAAAATCATCTCGCGCATCAAGGCCTATCACGGCGTCACCATAATGTCTGCTTCGCTCACCGGGTTGCCCTACAACCACAAGGGCTGGGACTTGCCGGTGGACCGTGTACTGCATACGGACTGCCCGCATTTTTACCGCTACGGGCAGGAGGGCGAAAGCGAAGCCGAATTTGTCCAGCGCATGGTGCAGTCATTGCGCGACCTTATCGAACGCGAGGGCCCCGACACGATTGCGGCGATGATCGCCGAGCCGGTAATGGGTGCTGGCGGCGTCATCGTGCCGCCGCAGGGCTATTACCCGGCCATCCAGGCGGTGCTCGACGAGCACGACATCATGATGATTTCCGACGAGGTCATCAACGGCTTTGGCCGTACCGGCAACTGGTGGGGATCGCAGACTATGGGCATGACTCCCAAAACCATTTCAGTCGCCAAGCAGCTGACTGCGGCTTACGTACCGCTTGGCGCAGTCATGGTGCCCGAAGATATCTATCAGGCCTATGTCGACCATTCAGCCGAGATCGGGACCTTTGGCCACGGATTTACCTATGGCGGTCATCCGCTTGGCTGCGCTATCGGCGTGAAGGCCATCGAGATCTACCAGCGGCGCGACATTGTCGGCCAGGTTCGGGCTCTGGCACCGGTGTTCGAGGCGCGGATGAGGCGGCTGAACGACCATCCAATGGTCGGCGAGACGCGCTACAGCGGTCTGGTTGGCGGCGTTGAGCTGGTGGCCGACAAGAAAACCCGGCGCCCGTTCGATGCGTCCAAGGCCGTCGGTGCGCAGCTCTCCAAATTCGCCGAGGGGCACGGCGCCATCCTGCGCGCGCTTGGCGATACGATTGCCTTCTGCCCACCGATGATCATCACCGAGGACGAACTGAACGAGCTGTTCAACCGCTTCGAAAAAGCGCTGGCCGACACCGAGGTGTTTGTCGACCAGGGCAAGTTGCGTCAGCCGGGATAATCGGGGGAACAGCTGCGACGCTGTCGCGTTCACCTTCAACACAGGAGATGAACCAATGACGCCACTTGCAGCCAATCCCTCGCCCGGATTTCAGCGGAATCCGACGCGGCGCATCAACGTCACGGCTTTTGATGGTGTGGTCACGGTCAGTTTCGCCGGCGCAATTATTGCATCGTCGGCATCAGCGCTGGTGTTGCAGGAAGAGGATTATCTGCCGGTCTTCTACATTCCGTTTTCGGACATCTATTTCGAGTTTCTCACCCCGACAGAAACCTCCACGCACTGCCCCTACAAAGGCGATGCCTCCTATTGGAACGCAACAGCATCCGGCGAAGCGGCACGCAATGTGATGTGGTCCTACGAGGACCCCTATGACGAGATGTCAGGCATCAGCGGCCATGGCGCGTTTTATCCAGAACTGGTGCAGATCGAGGCGACGAAGAACTGAAAACGGTCATGTCCCGCTCGGCAGTCCCTGTGGTTTGACGTCCGACAACCTCACAAAGGTGAAGCCGCGCGCTTTAAGGGCCAGCACGCCTGCCACCACGCCACTGCCTGCGGCGTGTCGGGGCTGATTGATGTGAGCCAGGATGACATCGCCATCCTTGGCTCCGGCGATACGCGCCGTGGTGGTTTTTTGGCCAAGTAGTGAACCGCCATCCCCGTTGAGCGAGTATCCAGCGACCTCGTAGCCGAGATCATGGATGATGCGGATGGCGCCAGTGCTGTATTTCGCGGTCGCGCCCCTGAACCAGCGGGGTTTGGACCCGCCGTTTTTGATGATCGCAACCGAGCCCAACTCGACCTCGGCCTTCACCGCAGCCGGTGAACCTGCAGCCTTCAGGCCATAGACATGGACCGGTCTATCGACAGCCGGCACGTGCCGGGCGCCATGATCGCCGATCTCAAACAGGTCCGGATGCGCGCGCATCGTGGCGAATGCTTCAGGGTTGCGTTTCAGCCATACCCCGGTGACGAAAATCGTCGCGGCAACACGATTTTCCACCAGCGCGTCGAGAATGCGGAGGTCGGTGGACCCGCCACAGGCATCAAGGGTGAGCGCCACTCGTGGTGCGGCGCTGTCTGTAGATGCTTGTAGATGCAGTGATGGTTCGAGCAGACGGTCAGGCGGGTCGGCAAGAGCCGGCGGGGCAACGACAGTGGTCAGAGCCAAAATGGCGATCAACGTCCAACGCATCACAACACCTCTACACATGTATACAAACGCATTCCATGCCAAACCGAGCCTCAGCGCGGAATCAACTAGGGACTGTGGCCCTCTTCCTTGTCAACCGAAACACCGGAGCTGTCCTCGCCTGCGGTCGGCGGCGCGCCAATGCCGCCTTTCGCGCGCGGTCCGTGGGGGTGTTCGGGGTTGTAGGAGTGGGTGCTCCTGTCCTTGGGCCCGGATTCCAAGGTTTCGTAAGGGCCGTAGAACGTTGCGTGAAGCCCCCAATAGGCGGTGGCGAATACCAGGAACGCAGCAACAAGGCCGGCCGGAATATTCGCTAGCGACGCCTTGAACTGCGGCAGGAGATCCACCCGCCTCGTGTCAGCTGCGATCACCACGATGACAGCCATAATCAGAGCGTGGCCGATGAAATCTATCCGACCGAACGGGAAGACTGCGGCATTGAAAATGATGAAAAGGGCAATGGCTGACAGCCTTTTGACCAGCGGCGTCCAGAGCAGGCCGAACCCCATCGTGAATTCAGCAACGCCTGCCATCGGAATAAAAATTTCCTTGGGTATGCCGAAGGTCAGAAACGGTCTTTCTTCAACGACCGGTGCAAACCAGTCCGCATAAGCGAGCTTTTCCAGGCTCGACCACATCAAGGCGATTGCCACCCCCCAGCGGAGAACTTCAAAGCGATATTTGCGCCACTTCGGATTGTTGGACGACGCCAACAGAAGGTAGCCGGCAGCTGCGAGGCCGAGCGCCACGTAATCAAGCAAGTGGAAGAAATCGTAGTCACGTAGCGCCATTACCCACAGCAGAATGATACCGGCAGCCGAAAACGGCATTGTCCGTTTCGACAGCACCCCGAAGGCGATCAACAGCTGGAGCCAGGAAACCCATTCGGCTGGCGTTGCCAGATCGGGGGTCAGGTAAATCCCGCCAATGGCGAAGATGGCCACGAAAAATCCACCAATGATCGCCCGCACTACGTCATCGATGCGCCGCCAGAGCGGATCGGACACCGCATCCATCGCATCAAGGATCGCGTCACCGACGCTGGTTTTCTCGGTCGCACGCGTCGCCACAAAAAACACGAGTACCATCAGGATCGCCAGCCAGAACCAGACATTGGCAAGCGTGTTGACGATGGAGGACGGCTCGGCTTCGACGATATAGGGTGCAAACCATTTTACGTGGGCATGGGCCGGCACCATTGCAGAAAAGATGAGCAAGGCTGCGAAGGCTGGAGCATTGAAAATTGTGCGGAAAAAACATGATTTTGGGAAGCTGTTAAAAAATCTTGCGCCGGATAATGCAGTCATTTCGCCCCTTGATCGAAAGAGAGGAGAAGAAGATGCATGGGGCAACAGCTGTACCTTCTAATATAACACTTTATAGTTGCAATTGATGTCGACGTCAAGATTTGATGCGACCGTACTGGCTGTCCAGACGGTATTGCGACTTAAAATCCCAAGGACGGATATCTGGCTCATCGCGTTGACCGGCCAGAATGACCGGTCGCAACGCACCTAGCGGCAGATCATTTGCCGGCAGTCTTCACCGCTGCCTGCGCTGCCGCCAGCCTGGCGATCGGCACGCGGAAGGGGGAGCAGGAGACATAGTCCAGCCCGACTTCTTCACAGAAATGAATTGAGGCAGTGTCGCCTCCATGTTCGCCGCAAATGCCGAGTTTGATGTCGGGGCGGGCTGCCCTGCCCCGCTCGGCTGCCATGCGCACCAGTTCGCCGACGCCGTCGATGTCGAGTGATACGAAGGGGTCTTTTTCGATGATGCCCTTCTGGCGATAGGTTTCCAGAAAGGAAGCCGCATCATCGCGCGAGATGCCGAATGTGGTCTGGGTCAGGTCATTGGTGCCGAAAGAAAAGAATTCCGCCGTGCCAGCGATCGAATGGGCCCGGATAGCAGCGCGCGGCAGTTCGATCATGGTGCCTACGAGATATTCAATCTCAAGGCCGCTTTCTGCGATGACGCTTTTCGCTACCGCATCAATGCGCGCCTTCACAAAATTCAGTTCTTCCACCAACCCGACGAGCGGCACCATGATTTCGGGTACCACTGGCGCGCCGGTCTTCTTGCCGGCTTCCACGGCCGCTTCAAAAATGGCGCGGGCCTGCATTTCCGCGATTTCAGGATAAGACACCGCCAGACGGCAGCCGCGATGACCCAGCATCGGGTTGAACTCGTGCAGCGCCTCAGTGCGCTGACGCAGCTTTTCGGCAGGCACATTCATGGCGGCGGCAACATTTGCCACCTCCTCGTCGGTTTTTGGTAAAAACTCATGCAGCGGCGGGTCGAGCAGACGGATAGTGACCGGCAGCCCGGCCATGATCTCGAACAGTTCGACAAAATCAGAACGCTGCATCGGCAAAAGCTTTGCCAGCGCGGTGCGGCGGTCGGTTTCTGAATCCGCCAAAATCATCTCGCGCATGGCGACGATGCGTTCATCGTCGAAGAACATGTGCTCGGTGCGGCAGAGCCCAATGCCTTCCGCGCCAAAGGTGCGGGCCATACGCGCATCCGCTGGTGTCTCGGCATTGGTGCGCACTTTCATGCGGCGCGCACCGTCGGCCCATTCCATGATGGCGGCAAAATCACCCGACAGTTCGGGCTGCAGCATGGGTACCGCCCCCTTCAACACCTGGCCGTTGCTGCCATCGATGGTGATGATGTCGCCCTTTTCGAAGGTTGCGCCCATGGCCATCAGCGTGCCGGCCTTGTAGTCGACACGTAACGTACCGGCGCCGGAGACGCAGGGTTTTCCCATGCCCCTCGCCACGACGGCCGCATGGCTGGTCATGCCGCCGCGAGTGGTCAAAATTCCCTCGGCGGCATGCATCCCGTGAATGTCCTCAGGGCTTGTCTCGACGCGCACCAGAATGGTTTTTCGCCCCTGCCCCTTCAATTCCTCGGCGTCGGCCGAAGTGAAGACAATCTCACCGGTGGCAGCGCCGGGTGAAGCCGGCAGGCCCATGCCTATCACCTGGCGCTCTGCCTTTGGGTCGATGGTTGGGTGCAGCAGCTGGTCGAGCGAGGCCGGGTCGATGCGGGTGATCGCCTCGTCGCGGGTGATCAGTCCTTCGGCAGCCATCTCGGCTGCGATCTTCAGTGCTGCCTTGGCGGTGCGCTTGCCCGATCGGGTCTGCAGCATCCACAATTTACCGCGCTCAATGGTGAATTCGAGATCCTGCATGTCGCGGTAATGGGTTTCAAGCCGGTTCGAAATGTCGACAAAGGTGGCGAATGCTTCCGGCATCACCTTCTCCAGTGACGGCTTGTCAGACCCAGCGGCGATGCGGGCTTCCTCGGTTATATTCTGCGGCGTGCGGATGCCGGCCACCACATCTTCACCCTGCGCATTGACCAGAAACTCGCCATAAAGTTTCTTCTCGCCGGTCGAGGGGTTGCGGGTGAAAGCTACGCCGGTGGCCGACGTCTCGCCCATATTGCCGAACACCATGGCCTGCACATTTACAGCCGTGCCCCAGCTCTCGGGGATGGACTGCAGACGCCGATAGGTGATGGCGCGTGCGTTCATCCAGCTGGAGAAAACAGCGCCGATGGCACCCCACAGCTGTTCTTGAGGATCAAGCGGGAACGGCGTTCCCAGTTCTTCCTCCACTTTGGCCTTGTAGAGCACTATGACGTCGCGCCATTCATTGGCCGAGAATTCAGTATCGAGTTCATAGCCCAGGCGGGCCTTTTCCTCTTCGAGGATTTCCTCGAAAACCTCGTGTTCGACCCCCAGAACGACATCGGCATACATATGGATGAAGCGGCGGTAGCTGTCATAGGCAAAGCGTGCATCGCCCGATTCGCGCGCCAGTGCCTCGACCGTCACGTCGTTGAGGCCAAGGTTCAGCACCGTGTCCATCATGCCTGGCATCGACGCGCGCGAACCCGAGCGCACCGAAACCAAGAGCAAATTGTCAGGATCGCCGAATATGCGTCCGGCAATCGTACCGATTTCAACCAGGGCTTTCTCCACCTCGGCCTTCAGCGCCGCCGGATAGGAGCGCTCATTGGCGTAAAACCAGTTGCAAACCTCTGTGGTAATGGTGAAGCCAGGGGGTACCGGCAGGCCGAGGCTACACATTTCGGCCAAGTTGGCACCCTTGCCGCCCAGCAGGTCGCGGTCGCCCGCCCGGCCTTCAGCTTTTCCGTCGCCGAAATTGTAGACCCACTTTGTCATGCCTGCTCCCCACGACAATCTGTCGGCAGTTTATGCTAGTTGCGGAGCGATAGGGTGCGCTGCAGCGAAAGGCAACCCGGACGGGCCGCCAATCCCGGGTCGAATCGATTAGCAGGCTTTTACACCTGTCCCCCTTGCCCCAGCTTGCATGAAACGATAAGAACATATGAGGAACATAGGTGCGCCATGAAACAGACCGGAAAACTGGACTATCTCGAATTGCCTGCCTCCCACGGCACGCTGGATGTGGTGAAGTCGTTCTATAGTGCAGCCTTCGCGTGGTCGTTTACCGATTACGGGCCAACCTATTCGGTCTTCGATGAGGGGCTGGAAGGCGGGTTCGATGGCGAGCCGGGCAGCGGTCCGGCCAAGCCATTGCCCGTGCTTTATTCAGAAAACCTCGAACAGACGCTGGATGCCGTTGAAGCTGCGGGCGGCACCATCGCGCGGCCTATCTTTGCTTTTCCGGGCGGTCGACGCTTTCATTTTACCGATCCGGCCGGCAATGAGCTTGCGGTGTGGGGTATTTAGAGCCGTTAGCCTATCGTCACGCCGACGGGTGATTGTGCTTTGCGCTTAGTCTCAATATAAGACGGGCCGTTCCGACTCGACAGTCGGCATTGGGGCGTCGCCAAGTGGTAAGGCAACGGTTTTTGATACCGTCATTCCCTGGTTCGAATCCAGGCGCCCCAGCCAATGACTTTTTCGTGTCATCCCCTGTAATGCTGCGACCGCGCGCCAAATGCGGCTTTGACGCGACCGGCGGCAAATCCCACCGCCTGGACGGCCGCCACCAGCGAGGCACCGCTATCGATGAGTGATCGCGCGGCATAGACCAGCGCGCCGGCGAGCTTGGCCACCGAGGAGGCCACCGCCCGCAGCGCCGTGGAAGCCGAGCGCTTCGGGTATTTGCCGTGAAATGCAGACATCGCGCGGTCGCGGTTTCGGGCGTACTGATAGGCAAACGACAAGCGTTCTGGCGGCATCCATTCATGGACGACAGCATTCGGCGCCCAGCCGGTGCGCGCGCCGGCGGCAACGGCCTTGCGATAGAGCGCGGTGTCCTCGCCGCCGGCAAAGCCCAGCGTCTCGTCAAAACGCAACTGATGGGTTTGAAGGAATTGAACACTGGCCAGCCAGTTGTTCGTAGCCAACGGCAAACGCGCGTCGCCACCATTCTGATGCGCTCGCGCGGATTCCTGCTCGTCGCGCCGGCTGATGGCCTGCAGCCCATTCCATACCAGCCGCTGGTTCACCGAGGCCCCCTCCGGCACCGGATGCAGCCGAACCGGGCCGCCTGCCATATCGAGGCTGCGACGGCTCATCTCTGCCCAAAGATGGTGGAGCCAGTCCGGGCCAGCTGTCTCGTCATCGTCGATGAAGGCCAGCGCATCCGCCCCCGTGCGCAACGCGATGTCGAGCACATGGTTGCGGGCTGACGCGATGCCGAGCCGCGGCTCGTTTTCCACGATCACGTCACAGTCCGGGGTGCGGGACTGGAATGCGGCGACCAGAGCGCCCACCGTCAGCTCATCGTTGTTTTCGACAATTGCAAAACAGCACCTGAGACCGGCACGGTCCATAACAGCCAACGACTGAAGCAACAGTTCCAACAACTTCGGACGCCCGCGGGTGATGACTCCGACGCAGACCAGCGGCGCGGCGGCATTACCCGTGTTCGTTGCAGCGTCCCTCATCCTAAGTGCGTCCGGTCACGCCGGCACGGCTCTCTCGCCAGCGCTCTCGCCTGCATTTTCGTGAAGGGCAAGCGCCGCTCCTGCGATGGCGCAGAAGGCGATCACAATTGAGGTAATCGCCTTTTGGTGAAGATTGACGTCGAACACGTTTTCAGCGCCCAGATAGGTGAAATAGGCAAGGGAGGCATAGAGCAAGCCGTTTAGGGCGCTGGTACTGCGCCCACGCATGGACAGTACGGCACATCCCAAAGTTACTACAAACAGCGCGAAGACAATGAGATAGTAAACCATCACAACAAGCCCAAAGCGCACGCCCACATCAAGAAAAAGATTGTGGAAATGACTGTATGAAAATGTCACCTGCGGCGTCTGGGTATAGGGAGTCATCGCCTCCACATTGCGGCCGGAAAACCCCTGCAAGGGGTGAACTTTCAGCAGCCTGAGGCCATCGCGCCAGATGAGAAGGCGGATTTCTGTGCTCGACAGTTCGCCATTGTTCTGAGCCGCGAAAAGCTCCTCGTCGTTAGGCGCCGCCGAGGCGTAGCCAACCGGAGACGAGAACAATTGACTAAGGGCACTGGTGATCGAGATCGGTTCCTCGCCGGCGCGAAAAAGGATCACGTCCGATTTTGCGATGATCACGACCGCCATCAGCGCCAGAGCGGCCTTTGAATAAGGGACTGGCCGGCCCGAAACCAACCTCAGTGCGACAACGATCAGCACAGCCGAAACGATGGCCACCCAGGCGCCCCGGCTCTGGCCCTGGATCAAGAACCAGAACGAATAGGTAAATACCGCGAGCAGCGGGACCGCTAGAACGGCTGCGAACACCTTTTGGGCACGACTGCCCCTCGAAAGGCACGAAACCCCCAGAAGCGCCACCAGCGCGCTGAAGGCATAGACGTCGTCAGCCAAGTTGGTGTTGTAGTTGAGCACGCCGGCGCTCCGTGTCTCGTCATAAAACAGGCTGAGGTCGAAATTCACACCGCGCAGAACCAGCAGCACGGGGACGCCAACAAGCAGGCCGGCCGCCAATGCCATGGCGATGTCGCGACTGTCCACCCGCCACCAGCGTATCGCACGATAGGCAGCAGCTGTGACGATCAGCATGAACACTGGCATCAGCAACAGACGCAGATCGAAGGAATCCATTTCCAGAATGCCTCCCGAGGTCAGCAATCCGAGATTGAGCAGGATAAATGCCGCTATGAAAGGATAGCTCAGATAGTTCTGGATTTTCGTGAAAACGTCCGCGCTTCTGTAAAAATACAGGTAAAGCAGGCCATATATCAGGACAAAGATGAAAAACACGTCGGTGCCCATCAGTGCAGAAACAACCTGCAATGCGACGACCACCAGAATTGCGAACTTAGCACCCGTCAAAGGATGCGTTTCAAAGATCTTACCCACGCCTTTGGAATCCCATACTGAAATAGCCCGGCTCATCCCCGACGCGCTTTACTGGGTATGGTGCACCATGTCCATAAACACTGAACCATGGCAAACTTTCGACGATTAAAAGTCAGACCGTAGCCTGAGCATCTGAATGCAGCCCCGGGCTGACCAACGGCGTAGCGGGAATACCCGCTTCAGCTCGCCTCGCGCAGCTGCTCGGCTTCCTGCAGGTCGACCGAGACGAGTTGGCTCATGCCCTGCTCGGCCATGGTGACGCCGAACAGGCGGTTCATGCGGGCCATGGTGATGGGATTGTGCGTGATGATGACAAAGCGCGTCTCGGTCGTTCTGGCCATCTCATCCATCAGGTTGCAGAAGCGCTCGACATTGTGGTCGTCGAGCGGCGCGTCAACCTCGTCGAGCACGCAAATCGGCGCAGGATTGGTCAAGAACACCGCAAAGATCAAAGCCATCGCGGTCAGCGCCTGCTCGCCGCCGGAAAGCAGCGTCATGGTCTGCGGCTTCTTACCGGGCGGGCGGGCGAGAATTTCGAGGCCGGCTTCCAGCGGATCATCGGATTCGATCAGCTGCAGCTCGGCAGTGCCGCCGCCGAACAGGTGGGTGAACAGCCGCTGGAACTGGGCGTTGACCACCTCAAACGCGGCCAACAGCCGCTCGCGGCCTTCGCGGTTCAGGCTTTGGATTGCCTGGCGCAGCTTTCGGATCGCCTCGATAATGTCCTCGCGCTCGGAGATGATCAGCTCCAGCCGATCGGAAAGCTCTCTTTGCTCTTCCTCAGCGCGCAGGTTCACCGCGCCCAGCCGCTCGCGTTCGATCTTCAGGCGCTCCAGCTGGCGCTCAATCTCGGCGACATTTGGCATCGGGCTGTCTGCTTCCAGTCCGGTGTGGCGGATCACCAGATGCGGCGGGGTGTTCAGCGTCTCCTGAATGCGCGCTTCCACTTCCTTGCGACGATCGTCGGCGGCAGTCAGACGTTCTTCCGCCCTCACCCGGCTTTCGCGCGTTTCCGACAAATGCTGAATCGCGGCCGTGGCTGCCTTGTCGAGCGCTGCCTGTGCATTCTCGGCCTCCTGCAACCGGTCGGCGGCGGCCTTGCGCAGCGCCTCGGCCTCGGTCAGCTGGGACAGCAGCGCACGGCGGCGCGCGTCAATTGCATCCGGTGCATCCACCAGGGCTGTCTGTTCACGCGCGCTCTCCTCGCGGCGCTCGGTCAGCGCGGCGATCTGGCGGTCGGCATTATTGGCACGGGTCACCCAGCTCTTGCGTTCGGCGGCAATGGTTTCCAACCGGCGCGTCCGCATTTCTGCTTCGCGTTTCAGCCCTTCATACGCAGCGCGTGCATCGGCCAAACTGGCACGGTCCTGCAGCACATCGGCATGGCGCTTGTCGAGCCTGACCTGGAGGTCGCCGAGATCGGGCGCCTCTGCCATCTGCTTTTCGGCGCCGGCATGGGCTTCAAGCGCCTCGACATGGCTTTCGGCGACGCGGGTGCGGGCTTCTTGCAACGCGGCGCGGCGGCTCGACAGGTCGCCAGCAGCCTTTTCGGCAGCTGACAGCGCATCGCGCGCCTGGCTGACCGCATGCTGAGCATCACGCCATGCCTGCCGCGCGTTGCGCTCTGCCTCGGCTGCCAGCCGCACGCCGGTTTCGGCTTCGGCCAGGATCTGTTCTGCCGTGCGCACCTGCTTGGTCGCGGCCAATGCATCGGCATCGAGTTCGGCCAACCGGTTCTTTTGCGCCAGACGAAGGGCAGCAGGTGTTGGCGCATCGGCGCTCACCGTCATGCCATCCCAGCGCCACAGCGCGCCCTTTTTGCTAACCAGGCGTTGACCGGGCTGCAGCGTTGGCTGAAGCCGGGCTCCGTCTGCATCTTCTTCCACCACACCGATCTGGCGCAAGCGCCGGGCAAGCTGGCCCGGTGCCGTCATCTTGTCGGCCAGCACCATCACGCCGGCTGGCAAAGACGGGTCGTCATCGGCGAAAGTCGTCGCGCCCCAATGGGCGGGCGCATTGCGGTCCAGCGGAACGTCGAGATCTTCGCCAAGTGCTGCACCCAGCGCGGTTTCAAAGCCGCGCTCCACCTTGATCTGCTCCACGACGGCTGGAAACAGATCCCCGCTGGCAGCATTGAGCATTTTAGACAACGTGCGCGCTTCGGTTTCGATGCGCGCCAGTTGGGCTCGCGCCTCTTGCAGCGGCGCACGCGCTGTTACCTCGCGCTGACGCGCCTCTCCCACCGCTTTTTCTGCACCAATGGCGGTAGCTTCGGCAGCGTCTGCCAGCACCGATGCCTGATCCACCAGAACGCGCTTTTCGGCAGGGTCAGCGAGCCCGGAAATCTTTGCGGTAATCTCGCCGGCCTCGCGGTCGATATCGGCCAGTTGCCGGGTCAGCCGGTCTCGTCGGTCGGCAGCATCGCGAATGGCGCGCTCAGCCTGGCTACGGGCGGCGGAGGCCTCGGCGCGCTCGGCGGTCAATGTGGTCAGGGCTGCTTCGCTCAGCCCCAGCTGAGCCGTCGCCTTTTCAAATTCGGCGCGGGCTGAAACCTCCCGGTCGGCAGCGCCGGCATTGTCGGAGTTCAGACTTTTTTCTTCAGCGGCCAGCCGTTCCAGCGCGCCTGAATTGTCGACCACTAATTGCTGTTCGCGGCTGATGTCGGCATCCAGCTGGGCCAACCGCTTTTCGATCTCGGCCTGGCGTGCGCGCACGCGGCCAGCCTCTTCCTCGATCTGCGAACGGGCGATCGACAGCCTCTGGAAGGCGGCGGCAGCCTTTGCTTCGGCGTCACGCAGGTCCGGCATACGGTGCGCGCCGACGGCCTGATCCTTGGCGGCGTTCATCTGGCTCGCAGCACGCTCGGCCACCAGTGACGTTGCCATTGCGAGAGCCGACTTGGCCTCAGCTTCCTGCGTGTTGGCCTGCGTCCAGCGCAGATGCAGCAATGTCGCTTCGGCCTTGCGGATGTCTGCAGACAGGTTTTTGAAGCGCGAAGCTTGGCGCGCCTGGCGCTTCAGGCTTTCAATTTGGCCTTCCAGCTCACCGACCACATCGTCCAGCCGTTCAAGGTTCTGCTCAGCGGCGCGCAGACGCAACTCCGCCTCGTGGCGGCGTGTATGGAGACCGGAAATTCCGGCTGCCTCTTCCAGCAGGGCGCGGCGCGCCTGCGGCTTGGCCTGAATCAGTTCGCCGATGCGGCCCTGCCCCACCATGGATGGCGAGCGGGCGCCGGTCGACTGGTCGGCGAACAGAAGCTGCACATCCTTGGCGCGCGCCTCCTTGCCATTGATCCGGTAGACCGAGCCGGCCTCACGCTCAATGCGCCGTGAGACCTGCAATTCATCCGCGTCGTTGAAGGCTGCCGGCGCTGTTCGATCGCTATTGTCGAGGAAAAGCGTCACCTCTGCCGTGTTTCGGGCCGGGCGTGTGGCCGAGCCCGAAAAGATCACGTCGTCCATGCCCGAGGCGCGCATGTTCTTGTAGGAGCTTTCGCCCATCACCCAGCGCAGCGCCTCGACAAGGTTTGACTTGCCGCAGCCATTGGGTCCGACAACACCGGTCAGGCCACGCTCAATGATGAATTCACCGGGTTCAACGAAGGATTTGAAACCAAGCAGGCGCAGCCGTGAAAATTTCATCGGCGCGCCCTTTTTGGCGCGCGCTCTGCCGAGCCCACGCCATCTGTCTGCTGGCCCGACCGGACCTCAGAGCAGCGGGTCGATAATCGCCGATATCTCGTCAATCGACAGGGCCCCCGGATATCTGTTTCCGTTGATGAAGAAGGTCGGGGTCGAATCCACACCCAGTTCCTCACCACGCGCACGTACCGCTCTCACATCTTCCAGAAGCTTCTGGTCCGTCAAGCAGGCTTCGAAGGACTCCTGTGAAAAACCCGCCAGCTTGGAAATGTTAAGCAGGGCTGCCTGTGCGTCCTGTGCCGTGGCCCATGTACGCTGCTGCTTGAACAACACCTCGATCATCGGGAAATAATTGTCGTTGGAGCAGCGCGCCAGCATGAAGCCGGCCTCGGCGCGAGGATCAAACGGAAATTCACGGAACACCAGCTTCACCTTGCCGCTGTCGATATATTTTGTCTTCAGCGCCGGCAGCGTTGTCTCATGGAAGGTCGCGCAATGCGGGCAGGTCATCGAAGAATATTCCACAATGGTAACCGGTGCATCTTCCTTGCCAAGAACCTTGTCAGGCAGCGAACCGGCTTCCAGCAGCTTTGCCGTATCGACCTTGCCGGCTGGTTGCGGCGCAGCGACCGCTGGCGTAGCAGGCTTGGCCGCGTCGACCGGCTTGCTAGCATCGACGGGCTGTGCGGCAGGCGTTTCAGCCTCGGCCTTGCCGCTGTCGCTGCACGCAGCAAGCAATGCAGCAGCCGGAACGGCAAGCAAACCGGAGAGAACAGACCTACGGGGAAGTGAACGAATCATTTGTACCACCTGAAATATGTTTGATCCTGCAATGCAGGCGCACCAGAAAGCCAGACTTGGCGGGAATTAAGGCAATCCTGTCCCCAAACCAATCCGCAATATTGCCTCAGCCTATCACAAAAGAGCGACGGGCCGCGCTTCCACCCATTCAAAGCCAACTCTGCTGTCGCCAGTAGCAACCGATTTCACTGCTTCGCGGCTCGCGACGCGAGAATGGTGGCTCCTAGCTTTTCCAATGAGGCACGCAGGCCGTCGTCTTCAATCAGCCCGACGGTGGAAGATATTTTTTGCTGCTCCGGTTCTGAAAGCGGCCGCATCACCGGTTTTTTGCGCGGGGCCGCAAAAGTCACAGGCTTTTGGACGATCTTGACGCGGCCAACCGCATTGAAGCCGAGGAAGGCGTTCACCCGGCTTATTATTTCGCCGGTTTCGTGCTGAAGGCGCAAGGCTGCCGCCCCCTCGCAGGCGATGACCAGAGTGGCCGGCTCAAACGGGTCGTCCTCATGCATCCGGCGGGGCCAGACAATTTTTTCAGGTCGCGTTGTAGTGGCCAGTCGCACACCGGCGATTTCTTCCCAGGACTGGACGAGGCCGATGGAAATGCCGGCGCGCTTGCGCAGCACCGGATCGAGGATTTCGGTTGCCAGGTCGCTCACTGCAACAGCATTGCCGTATCTACGTTTCCCTGCCATGAACCACCCTTCCCGCGTCGCGCATTCCTGCCCGCTTCCTGTCCAGCAGAGCTTAGACCAGTTTACCGGCGATGGCACTTCCTGAAACGCCCATAGCAGAACCCGATCCGATGCGCAGCGCCATCGCACCGCTGCTGCTTGGCTGGTACGACCGCCACCATCGCCACCTGCCCTGGCGCACCGCACCGGCGCAACTTGCTTCAGGCGTCCGCCCTGATCCCTATCATGTCTGGCTGTCGGAAATTATGCTGCAGCAGACCACAGTCGCGACAGTCAAGCCGTACTTCGCAAAATTTCTCGACCGCTGGCCAACCGTCCTTGCGCTCGCTGCTGCTGACCCGGATGATATCATGAAGGGCTGGGCCGGGCTCGGCTATTACTCGCGCGCGCGCAATCTAAAAGCCTGTGCCGATGTGATCGCCGCTGATTATGGCGGGCAGTTCCCCGACACCGAGGTTGGCCTGCGCTCGCTGCCCGGCATCGGCGCCTATACGGCGGCGGCGATCTCGGCGATTGCCTTCGACCGGACAGCAGTGGTGGTCGACGGCAATGTCGAGCGGGTGGTCACCAGACTTGCTGCCATCGCCACGCCGCTCCCCGCCGCAAAGGGCGCCATCCGCGATTATCTCGGATCCATTTTTCCGGCTAACAGACCGGGCGATTTTGCTCAGGCGATGATGGATCTCGGCGCAACCATCTGCACACCACGCAAGCCGGCCTGCCTGACCTGCCCGCTCAATGACAATTGCGCCGCGCTTGCCGCCGGCGACCCTGAACACTATCCGCAGAAATTGGCGCGGCCCGACAAGCCGCAGCGCTATGGCGCCGCCTTCGTCGCGATGCGGGATGATGGGGCGCTGCTGTTGCGCAAACGTGCAGGCAGCGGGCTGCTCGCCGGCATGAGCGAGGTGCCGACGACCGGCTGGACCGCCCGGGTCGATGGCGAGCGAACCGTCGAAGGGGCACCTTTCGCCGCAAACTGGGAAAAATGCGGCCAAATAGCCCATATTTTCACCCACTTTCGCCTGGAACTACATGTGTTTCGCGCCAAAGTGGGGGCCTATCGCGCCGTTTCAGGCGAATGGTGGGTGATGCCCGACACGCTTTCCGACGAGGCCTTGCCGACTGTCATGAAAAAAGTCATCGAGGCGGCTATACCCGGCGCCACCCAAGCGCCGCGCCTGAAAGGACGCCCATGACTGTCATCCGCCACATCGTTTTCGACATCGGCAAGGTGTTGATTCATTATGATCCGGAACTTCCCTTCAACCGGCTGATACCGGACGCAGAAGAGCGGCGATATTTCTTCGAAAATGTTTGCACATCGGAATGGAATATCGCGCAGGATCGCGGCAGAAGCTGGGAGGAAGCCGAGGGGCTGCTCGTGGCGAAATTTCCTCAACATCAGGAAAACATTCGTAATTTTCGCAAACACTGGCATGAAATGGTGCCACACGCCTATGATGCTAGCGTTGCCCTCATGGAGCGTGTGATCGATGGTGGACATGATGTGACGCTGCTGACCAATTTTGCTGCCGACACATTTTCCGAGGCTCGCAAGCTCTTTCCGTTCCTCGAAAAACCGCGCGGTGTCACCGTCTCGGGTGAGATCAGCATGATCAAGCCTGAGCGCGGTATCTACGAGCACCACGTAAAAAGTTTCTCCATCGAACCCAAGGCAGCTCTATTCATCGACGATTCCCAGAAAAACGTTGACGGAGCAAAAGCTTGCGGCTGGCAGGCAGTGCTGTTCACAGATGCCAAAACGCTCGAGGTGGACCTCGAGCGCTTCGGGATCTTGCCGTGACTGGAAAAACGGCAGACCGGTGAACTGTGTTGGTTTTTACGCTCCGGCGCGTTCCATGCCGAGGCGGACGATGCGGCGCAATTCGTCGATCTGGGTAAGGCCGCCATTGCGTTCGTAATGCCAGAAAGTCCAGCCGTTACAAGCGTCTAAGCCTTGCGCCTGAGCGCCCATGCGGTGGATTGAGCCTGCATTCTCGCCTGCAGCCAGCGTTCCATCGGCACGAACTTTGGCGAACCAGCGGCGCTTGGCATCGCAAAGCACGGTGCCAGGCTTGATCATGCCCGAATCGATGAGGCTGACAAAGGCTACCCGCGGTTCTGAACGCTTTCCCGTCAGCATCGATAAATCGTTGTCTGCCAATGGCTTAACCGATGCGATCCGGTCGGTTGCGGCATCAATGTAGTCTTGTTCGCGCTCGACGCCCACAAAGTTACGGCCAAGCCTTTTGGCCACCGCACCGGTGGTGCCCGAACCAAAGAACGGGTCCAGAACAACATCGCCCGGCCGGGTCGAGGCCATCATGATGCGGGCAATCAGCGCTTCTGGTTTTTGGGTCGGGTGAAGCTTGTTGCCGTTCTCATCCTTCAGCCGCTCATTGCCCGTGCAAATCGGAAACAGCCAGTCGGAACGCATCTGAATGTCGTCATTCGAGGCTTTGAGCGCATCATAGTTGAAGGTGTACGACTTGGCCTTGGCGTCGCGAGAGGCCCAGATCATGGTTTCGTGCGCGTTCTGGAAACGACGACCGCGAAAATTGGGCATCGGGTTGGTTTTGCGCCAGACGACATCATTGAGTATCCAAAACCCCAAATCCTGCATAGCCGAACCGACCCGGAAAATGTTGTGGTAGGACCCGATCACCCAGATGGTGCCGTTCGGTTTAAGCACGCGGCGCACAGCCAGAAGCCAGGCGCGGGTGAAGGCGTCGTAGGCGGCAAAGCTCTCGAATTGGTCCCAATGGTCGTCCACCGCATCAACTTTGGATTGATCCGGCCGATGCAAATCGCCATCAAGTTGAAGGTTGTAAGGTGGATCGGCGAAGACGACATCGACGGAATTGTCGGGCAACTTTTCCAGCGCTGCGACGCAATCGCCCTTGATAATGGTGTTCAGCCAAGGGGCTGCGACTGGAGCGCCTAAGAGTTCGGCAGACTGAAGCATGGCTGACATGGGGAACCCGACTGTACGCGTTACATTGTTACTGGCCGTTATGGTTACTGAATTGCGTAAATAATTGGTGAAACAGAACAAAGTTTGCCGATGCTGCGGTGTTCGTGTATGCCCCGCGCTTTCTGGAAAGCCCTTGTAAACTCCTGACGTGCGGATACCTGATGAACCAGCCTGAGCTGATTATTTTTGATTGTGATGGCGTGCTCGTTGATTCAGAAATCATCGCAGCCCGTATCGAGGCTGAGCTCTTAACGGCTGCCGGATTTGAGATTTCCGCGGAAGAAATCTCCGAGACCTACGCCGGTCTGACATTCAAAGACATCATGCTTCGGCTGGAGGAACGGTCCAACATCCCGTTCCAGGCGTCGCTCATTGATCAGGCAGAAGCGCTGGTAGATCGCAGGCTGGCCAACGAAGTACGCGCTGTTGACGGTGTCCATGAAGCAGTTGCCGCGGTGGCCACCCAGTACTGCATCTGCTCCAACTCGGCATCCAGCCGGCTCGACGCCATGCTGACCAAAACTCGGCTAAAGCCTCATTTTGAAGGCCGAATTTTCTCGGCACTGGATACGCCAAGTGGCAAGCCGAAGCCCGCACCCGACGTTTTTCTTTTCGCTGCCGAGACAATGAAGGCTGAGCCGGCGCAGACTTTCGTGATCGAGGATTCCGTACATGGCATCGCCGGCGCGCGCGCAGCCGGCATGCGCGTCATCGGCTTCACCGGCGGTTCGCACAGCTATCCTGGCCATGCCGACGCGCTGACAGATGCCGGCGCGGAAACTGTCATCCGGCGCTGGGGTGAACTGAAGGCGACGCTTGAGGCGATGGCTGTGTGGTCGGACGGCGCCTAAGCCACCGCCGCCGTGTCATTGCTTCCGTTCTAGTTCGCGAAGCAACCAGGACCGCAGAATAGTCACTTCTGGCGCTTCATTTTCTGGGTGCACGAGATAGAAGTCGTGACCCTCAATAACCGGGCCAAACGGCTGGACGAGTACCCCAGAGGCCAGATCGTCAGCGACGAGTACAAGACTTAGAAGTGCAACGCCGTGGCCCGCAATGGCGGCTTGCACAGCATGTCCGTCATCATTGAACGTGATACCGGCATCGGGGTCGATCCCGTCCAAACGCGCATCCGCGAACCAGCGCCGCCAATTTGGGGTCTGCGCGTCCGGGTGCCGCCAGCGGGAATGAAGCAATGTTGCATTTGCAAGGTCTACAGGCTCTTTCAAATCCAATTGCGCACTGCAAACCGGGGCAAAATGA
This sequence comes from Mesorhizobium sp. NBSH29, assembly GCF_015500055.1. Lineage (NCBI taxonomy): Bacteria > Pseudomonadati > Pseudomonadota > Alphaproteobacteria > Hyphomicrobiales > Phyllobacteriaceae > Mesorhizobium > Mesorhizobium sp. NBSH29. The sequence goes on along the minus strand of NZ_CP045492.1, from coordinate 2,023,778 downwards.
TTTGCCATCAGCCTCACCGACTTCAAGCCGGGATAAGACCCTGGACCGTAGCGCACGGCCGCATCGGCGACACCGGTGGACAGATCGACTGGATCATCCGATGCGTGCAGGTTCAAGTCCACCGTGGGAAACTGCTCCCGAAACTTGGAAACGCGCGGCACCAGCCAGCGAGCGGTAAACGAGGCCGTGGCCGATAGTGTCACGACTTTGCGCCGATTGCCGGAAACACGCGTAAGGGCATGCGCAAATGCATCAAAACCCTGGCGTAATACGGGGTATAGTTCCTTCCCCGCAGGTGTCAGCTCCACCTTGCGTGTCAGACGCTGGAACAGGCGAATGCCAAGAGTCTGCTCCAGAAGCCTGATCTGATGGCTGATCGCGGTCGGCGTTACCCCCAACTCTCCAGCAGCCTGCTTAAAGCTCAAGCGACGGGCGGCAGCCTCGAAGGCGCGCAATGTTGCCAAGGGCGGAAGGCGACTACGCATGAATTCAACTCATCCAACGATTGATCAATTCGCATTCGTCAAACGAATCTATCCATGAATTTATGTTCGTTCTCAAGGCCTTCTGCCCGATGGCCTCAACTTTCCATGGAGACACAGTTGACAAGTATTCTTCATATCGATGCCAGCGCACGACCCTTGACCTCGGTAGAAAGCCCGTACGGTTCCCATAGCCGGCGGCTGAGCGCCCGCTTTCTCTCGCGGTGGCGGGAAGCGGATAGTGCCAAGGTAATTTACCGCGACGTCGGACAGAAACCGCCGAGCCCAGTTTCAGCTGACTGGATACGCGCAGCCTTTACGCCGCCGGAATTGCGGATGGCGTGGATGGCCGACACACTGGCCGAAAGCGAACGACTTGTGGATGAATTGCTTGGTGCAGACGTGATCGTTGTCGGGGTACCCATGTACAATTTCGGACCACCTGCACAGTTCAAAGCCTGGATCGACAACATTGTGCGGGTGGGAAGGACATTCGGCTTTGACCGCTCCCGATCCGGCGAGCCTTATTGGCCTTTGCTGTCGACTGCAGGAAAATCACTCATAATCCTGTCGTCACGGGGCGACTATGGTTATAGTCCCGGCGGGCGAAACGCATCAATTAACAGTGTCGAGCAAAGCATTGCCTCAGCCTTTTCCTATATCGGAATTACCGACATCCATTCGATCGCTGTGGAATATGACGAATTTGCCGACGAACGCCTTCAGCTATCCATCGGCGAAGCGGAAACAGAAGTCGACGCTCTGGTTGAGAAACTTGCAGCCGCCCGGCGCGCAAAGGCGACTGCCTGAACGCTACTCTTCCGCCTTCTTTTTTGGCGGACCCTCGTCATAGCCGGCAAAAATCTGGATGTCGCGCTCGGACGAATCGGGGATCACGACATTGGGATCACTGAATACCCATTGGGTGGATTGTGCTCCGGCTGCCACCTGATGCTGGTGCAATTGAGAATACAGCACTTCATCACCGCGTACGACAGCGATTCGAATCGGCATCGTCACATTGCCTGCAACGCCTGCCGGACCGGGCACAACTTTGCCTGCGACAGCGACATTCATGGTCAGCATACCATCGGCGCGGGCACAACTGCGTGTCACATCGGTGATCGCGGCCTGGTAGACGATCTTCGAAGCATCACCGTCGCCACCCTTGGCATATGTGTTGAAGAAGGCTGTTCCCTCGCGCAAGGTCACGGAAGGGCAATATGCACGCAACTCGCTGGCCAGGATTTTGCCCTCTGGCGCCTTTGTTGCGTCATCGCCGACGCCGGCGATCGTGTTGTCGCCAGATTGGCAGCCAGCGACGGCAATCATAAAGCCGGCCAGCGCAATCCCGGTAAAAAAGCGACTGTCTTTAAGCACCATCTGCACTTCCTTCCAGCAAACGCGCCGTCTATATCAAGCCGGCAATGAAATTGCGACAGCGCAACTGAGATTTTCAAGGTTGCGGATATCGGGCCCGATGCCGTAACGGACAGGTGAGCATGCACTATATCAGCACCAGAGGGGAAGCACCGTTCCTCGGCTTTTCAGATGTTCTTCTCGCGGGGCTTGCCCGCGATGGCGGCCTTTACGTTCCACAGCAATGGCCACAATTCTCGCCGGCTGAAATCCGTGCCATGCGCGGGCTCTCCTATTCTGACCTCGCCATTCAAGTGCTGACGCCGTTTCTAGGGGACGAGATTTCTGCCGATGATTTCGAGCGCATGGTGCGCGAATCTTATGCGACGTTCCGTCACGACGCGGTCTGCCCGCTGGTTCAGTCGGACGCTAACACGTTCATTCTGGAACTCTTCCACGGGCCGACACTTGCCTTCAAGGATGTCGCCATGCAGTTGCTGGCGCGGCTCATGGATCATGTTTTGGCGGAGCGCGGACAGCACGCGACGATTGTGGGCGCGACATCCGGCGACACCGGAGGCGCTGCCATCGATGCCTTTGCGGGACGAGATCGCACCGATATCTTCATTCTGTTTCCGCACGGACTGGTTTCACCGGTACAGCAGCGGCAGATGACCACGTCAGCCGCCAGCAATGTCCATGCCCTTGCCGTCGAAGGCAATTTCGATGATTGCCAGGGACTGGTGAAGGACATGTTCAATGATCATGGTTTTCGCGACAGGGTGGCATTGTCAGGCGTCAACTCGATCAACTGGGCGCGCATCATGGCGCAGATCGTCTACTATTTTTCGTCGGCCCTTTCGCTTGGCAGTCCTGACCGGCCGGTTTCGTTCACGGTTCCGACGGGCAATTTCGGCGATATTTTCGCCGGCTATGCGGCCAAGCGCATGGGCCTTCCTATCGAACAGCTGGTTATTGCCACTAATGACAACGATATTTTGGTGCGCACGATCGAGACTGGCGAATACAGGATGCAAGGCGTGGTCGCGACCACGTCGCCGTCCATGGACATCCAGATTTCATCCAATTTTGAGCGCCTGTTGTTCGAGACGGCAGGTCGCGATGATGCCACTGTGCGCCGATATATGGCCGGGCTGAAGCAATCAGGCGCTTTTTCGCTTGATGCAGCACAGCTTGATACAATCAGGCAGGAGTTTGCTGCGGGGCGCTCAACCATGGCGCAGACTGCAGAACAGATCCGGGCAACACTGGCCTCGACCGGTTATCTGCTCGACCCCCATACGGCGACAGCGATGCATGTCGCTAGGGCCGACAGCGACAACACAACCCCTATGATCGCGCTCGCCACCGCCCACCCTGCAAAGTTCCCTGCTGCCGTTGAGGAAGCTTCGGGGCTTGCGCCGCAACTCCCGGCGTGGCTTGATGGTCTGATGCAGCGTAAAGAAAAGTTTGCAATTCTTTCATCTGATCTGAGAATGATGGAAGATCATATCAGTAGCCGCGCCCGGGCGGCGCGTTAGGGAGTAAGCCGTACATGGGTGTTGAGGTAAGCCGTCTGTCGAACGGCCTGACAGTCGCCACCGAAACCCTTCCTCAAGTTGAGTCCGTGGCCCTTGGCGTTTGGGTCAAATCGGGAGCGAGGAATGAGCGCGAGGACGAGCATGGCATGGCCCATTTGCTCGAACATATGGCGTTTAAGGGAACACATCGTCGCAGCGCCTGGACCATTGCGTCCGAGATCGAGGATGTGGGCGGTGAAATCAACGCTGCGACGAGCGTGGAAACCACTTCGTTCTTCGCACGCGTGCTGCGCGACGACGTTCCGCTGGCGGTTGATATTCTGGCCGACATTTTGACCAACTCCAAGTTTGACGAGCATGAACTCGAGCGCGAGCAGCATGTGATCCTGCAAGAGATCGGCGCGGCGCATGACACGCCCGACGACATCATCTTCGACCGATTCACCGAGACAGCATTTCGTCACCAGACGCTTGGCCGCTCCATTCTCGGCACACCAGAGACGGTGAAATCATTCACCTCGGCACAGCTTCATAACTTCATCGAACGCCAATATGGCGCTGAGCGTATGATCGTGGTTGCCGCCGGCGCGGTAAAGCATGATGATTTTGTGCGGGAAGTTGAAAAACACCTGGGGAGTTTCCGGGCCAAGTCGGAAAGTGCGCTGCCGCAATATGCGCATTATGTCGGCGGAGATTACCGCGAACATCGCGACCTGATGGATGCGCAGATCGTGCTCGGCTTCGAAGGTCGCGCTTATCACGTTCGTGACTTTTATGCATCGCAGGTGTTGTCGATGATCTTGGGCGGCGGCATGTCGTCCCGGCTGTTCCAAGAAATTCGGGAAAAGCGCGGCCTATGCTATTCGATCTATGCGTTCCACTGGGGCTTTTCAGATACAGGTGTTTTCGGCATTCATGCCGCGACGGGTCAAAGTGACATCGCCGAGCTCGTTCCGCTGATCATCACCGAGCTTCAGAAGTCAGGGGAGATGGTGGAGCAAAGCGAGCTCAACCGGGCCCGGGCTCAATATCGCGCAGGCTTGATGATGTCAGCGGAAAGTGCGGCTAGCCGAGCCTCGCAGATTGCACGGCAATTGCTGTTGTTTGGTCGCCCTATCGGTATGGAAGAGTTGGTCGATCGACTCGCCAATCTGACCACAGAGCGGCTGTCTGATCTTTCGGGACGGCTGTTTTCAACCAAGCCGACTGTTGCAGCAATCGGCCCGGTCGGATCGCTGGCCCCTTATGAAACGATTCGTGACACCCTGCCCCAGGCCAATATGACGGCCCGCAGACTAGCCGTTTGATCCGGCCCATATGTTTGCGCTGCCATTCTTCCGGCGCGACCTGCCGTCGTTGCGGGGAGACCGGATCACGCTCCGTTTGCCGGAACCTAGCGATTATCGTGCGTGGAGTACGCTACGCTTGGCAAGCCGCGCTTTTCTGGAGCCATGGGAGCCGCGCTGGTTACCGGATGAGCTTGACAGCCCAGCATGGCGGCAGCGACTCCGGCGCACGCGCGAGGATTTCGAGCAGGGTTTATCTGCCGCGTTTCTCATTTTTGAAACGCGGAGCGGGAAACTGCTTGGTGGCATTACAGTAGGCAATATCCGCCACGGCGTGGCACAGTCATGCCAAATCGGATACTGGATTGGCGAGCGCTATTCGGGCCAGGGGTACATGCAGGAGGCGGTTCGCCTTGCCACCCGCTTCTGCTTTGGACAACTGATGTTGCACCGGATTGAAGCTGCCTGTATTCCCGACAATGCGCGATCGATCCATGTGCTTGAAAAAGCCGGATTTCAGCGCGAAGGCCTTTTGCGATCCTATCTGCGGATAAATGGCAGCTGGCAGGACCACTATCTTTACGCGCTCATCGCAGATGAGCCGGGCAGCAAGGCGCGAGGCTGATTTTTGCAACGATTTTTCGCGAGCGGGAACTGGCTGGCACTTGCCCTTTCGGCATTTGTGGTGCTGTGCGCAGTTGTCCCTGCATTGGCTATCGAGCCCATCAAGATCACGCGCGATGACGTAGCGCTCGACCTTTCAGGTGCGGTCGAACTCTACCGCGATCAAGGCGAGAATTTTCAGGTTTCCACCGCGCCCGGACCAGACGGTATTGTGCGGCGTATCGAAGTGGAAGCCAATGATGCGCGCTCTACCGGCGACTGGGCGGTGTTTGCGCTGGCCAATACAACTGACGAACAGATCGACAGGCTGATCGTCGCGCCGCACTTTCGCCTGGTCAATTCCGGGCTGGTATGGCCTGACCTTGGCTCAAGCCGCATTGCCGCGATCACCCCCAGCGAGGGTTTTGCGCTCGACCGCCAGGTAAGCATCGACGCCGACGTGTTTCGCGTGACGCTCAACCCGGGTTCGGTGGTGACGTTCATTGCAGAGCTGGCTTCACCTAAGCTACCGCAAGTCTATCTTTGGGATCCCGAGCCATACAAGGATTCCGTCAATTCCTACACGCTCTATCGCGGTATCGTGATCGGTATCTCTGGGCTTCTAGCGCTGTTTTTGACGATCCTGTTCGTGGTCAAGGGTACCTCGATGTTCCCGGCGACAGCTGCCCTTTCCTGGTCTGTTCTGGCCTATATCTGCGTCGATTTCGGCTTTCTGAGCCGCGTTATCGAGATTTCGCCGGGAAATGAACAGATATGGCGGGCTGGAACTGAAGTTGCGCTTGCGGCCACGTTCGTTGTGTTCCTGTTCACCTATCTCAACCTCAACCGATGGCACGGGCATTTCAGCTATGGCGCGCTGGCCTGGGTGCTCGGACTGGTTCTGATTGCTGGCGTTGCCATAATCGATCCGGCAATTGCGGCAGGAATTGCGCGGTTTTCGTTTGCGGCAACCGCTTTGGCCGGAATCGGGCTGATCATCTATCTCGGCGTTCAAGGCTATGACCGCGCAATCATGCTTGTACCAAGCTGGATGATGGTACTGGTCTGGCTCGCAGGTTCGTGGTTGGCGGTGACTGGCGGGCTTGATAACGACATCGTGCAGCCGGCGCTTGGTGGCGCGTTGGTGCTGATAATACTGCTGATTGGTTTTACCGTTATGCAGCATGCTTTCGCCGGTGGGGGCCTGCACCAAGGGCTGTTCAGCGATATGGAACGCCAGGCGCTGGCAGTTACCGGTGCGGGCGACACAGTGTGGGACTGGGATGTGCTGCGTGACCGCGTGGTGACGCGCCCCGATATCTCTCATCAGCTCGGCCTCTCTCCCAACAGCCTTACCGGCCCGGCGCGAACCTGGTTGCCGGTGCTGCACTCTGATGATCGGGATACATTCCGAACGACGCTGGACGTTGTGCTCGAACACCGGCGCGGACGTGTGTCGCAGAGCTTCCGGCTACGCGGAGCGGATGGCCACTACCACTGGTTTGCGTTGCGCGCACGCCCTGTTATCGGCTCCGATGGCGAGGTTATCCGCTGCGTTGGAACCTTGGTCGATGTGACCGAACAGAAAAAAGCCGAAGAGCGGCTGCTGCACGACGCGGTGCATGACAATTTGACCGGCCTACCCAGCCGCGAACTTTTCCTCAACCGGTTGGAAGGCATCATTTCCATTGCCAAGACAGAGGAATCGATCAGACCGACCGTATTCGTCGTCGATCTGGACCGGTTCAAGCAGGTCAACGACGGGTTGGGGATTTCTGCAGGCGACACCATTTTGCTTACCATCGGGCGGCGGTTGCATCGGTTGTTAAAACCGGGCGATTCGTTGTCGCGTTTTGCAGGTGACCAGTTTGCGTTGATGCTGCTCTCCGAGCAGGATCCGGCACGCATTGCCGCCGTGGCCGATGCAATCAAGCAGGCGATTTCAACGCCGATCACCTTCGCCAAGCGCGAGATCGTGCTGACCGCTTCGGTCGGACTGATTACGTGGACGCAGGCCCAAGCCTCTGCAGAGGACATGGTCAAGGATGCGGAGCTTGCCATGCATCAAGCCAAGCGTTTCGGCGGTGATCGCATCGAGCCGTTCCGGCCAGCTTTCCGTTCCGTCGGCACCGACCGGTTGCAGCTCGAATCGGATCTCCGACGCGCTATAGAGCGCAAAGAGTTCACGCTTGCCTACCAGCCCATCGTGCGTCTGGTTGACCGGTCAGTTGCCGGCTTTGAGGCGCTGTTGCGTTGGGACCATCCGCGCCGTGGCTCCATCCCGCCCTCCGATTTCATTCCAGTCGCGGAAAGCTGCGGGCTTATCGTGCAGCTTGGCCTGTTTGCCATGCAGAAGGCGGCGGACGACCTTGCCGCCTGGCAGAAACAGATTGGCGATGTGCCACTGTCGGTCTCGGTCAATCTTTCGAGCCGGCAATTGATAAGGCGTGATCTCGTCACCGATGTACGTTCAGTCATCGCGCGGGCCAACCTCAAGCCACGCTGCTTCCGCCTGGAGCTGACGGAATCACTGGTGATGGACAACCCCGAGCAGACCAATCATGTGCTATCGAAGCTCAAGAAACTCGGGATCGGGCTTTCACTGGATGATTTCGGCACAGGTTATTCGTCGCTGGCTTATCTCACCCGCTTTCCGTTCGACACGATCAAAATCGACAAGAGCTTTGTCGACGACACAACAGCCAAGCGCGAAGTGCTTCTGAAATCCATGGTGAACATGGCACATGACCTTGGCATGTCGGTCGTAGCGGAAGGCGTTTCAGATGAAAGCGATGCGTTGAGACTGCGCCAGATGGGTTGCGAATATGTGCAGAGCTTTCTGTTCGGCGCGCCGATGCCGGGCGAAGCGGTTCTGAAAATCCTGAAAGAGCAGTACCCGCTTGCTCAGGCGTGACCGGCGCGCGGGCTGAGCCGAATCGGATCAATGCCGATCGACGTGAAGATCCGATCATATTTGCGCTCTATGTCTGAATCAAAGAGCAAATCGCTGTTGGCGGGACAGGTAAGCCAACCATTTTCGGAGATTTCATGTTCCAACTGGCCCGCGCCCCAGCCGGCATAGCCCAAGGCCATAAGCGCCTTTTTGGGGCCCCGACCAGCCGATATGGCACGCAGAATATCGACGGTCGCTGTTAGGCAGACTTCGGTGGAAACCGGCATCGAGGATTCCACCACGTAATCGTCCGAGTGCAGCACGAAACCGCGGCTGCGGTCGACTGGGCCTCCTTCCCGGACCACGAATTCCTGCGCAGAAGGCGGTAGCCGGATCGCTTCCCGCTCATTCATGACGCCAAGCTGCACCAGCAGATCAGCAAAACGCAGGGGCTGTGCCCGATTGATAATCAAGCCCATCGCACCCTCGTCGCTATGGGCGCAGACATAGATAACGGAGCGGGCGAAACGGTCGTCGAGCATTCCAGGCATCGCGATCAGGAACTGATCGTCGAAAAACCCGCTCGTCATCGACTTTTTCTGCCGCAGAAGATCCATGGAATGAGAGTAACGCGTTTCTCGCACGCGCGAAAGGTGATGGCGTGCAAATGGTCACGCGAATATGAACTGAGAGAGCCGATCGATGGTTGCTTCATGGCGACGCAACGCCCACATGTGCAGCATGGAAAGATCGTTTCTTCTGCTATTTTGCCTTGCTATAATGGTGCCCGCGCCTGCGTCTGCCGGCAGTAGCGACTGGGTGGAGGTCCAAGGTGGCCGCGTGCGGCTGGTGACTGCCGGCGGAGCCGACGCCAAAGGGGTGTTGCGGGGAGCCCTGGACATCGACCTTGAGCCCGGTTGGAAAACCTATTGGCGCGACCCGGGCGATGCCGGAGTACCGCCGCAACTCGATGTGTCAAAGAGCGATAACATCGACAACGCCGACATGCAGTTCCCGGCGCCGGTTCGCGTTAACGATGGGTACTCTGTATGGGCCGGTTATACGCGGTCGGTGGCATTTCCCATCAGTTTCACGCTTGCCTCACCTGAGCAGCCGACATTGATCGAGGCTGATATTTTTCTGGGCATATGCGAAACGATCTGCATTCCCGTTCAGGCCACGCTTAAGCTTGATCCGGCAGGTGGCGCGGGCAACGAAGGTGAGCTGAGGCTGGTCGGTGCGGCATTCAGTGCTCTGCCCGCAGCAGCCACAGTCGCCTTTGGCGCCGAGATGCTTTCTTCCGATGACAAGGAGATGCTGGTGAGTGTGAACCTGCCCGGCGAAACCACCGCGATCGAACTGTTTGTCGCGGGCGACAGCGGTTATATGTTTGGCGTACCGCAGCGCGTCGACAGGGAAAACGCAACGGTGTTTGCGGTTCCAATCTTGGGCCGTCCCGCAATGCGCCCTGAGGGTGGTGGCTTGCCCTACACGCTCACTGCGGGTTCCGCATCTGTCGAAGGCACCCTCACCTATCCTTAAATCCGGTTGGTCCAGCCTGTTGAAGCTGCCACCGAAATCCCCACCTGCGATCCGAAAACTTTTAACAGGAATACACATATGCATATTGCTGAAGGACAGAAACTTCCCGACACCAATTTGAAACTGACGGGGTCGGACGGTGCCAAACCGGTGACGACGAGGGACTATTTTGCAGATAGGCGGATCGTGCTTTTTGGCGTGCCTGGTGCATTCACACCAACTTGCAGCAACAACCATTTGCCCGGGTATCTGGAAAACCACGATGCCATTCTGGCGCGCGGCGTCGACCAGATTGCAGTGGTTTCCGTCAATGATGCCCATGTCATGACCGCTTGGGCGCGCTTTACCGGCGGAGAAGGCAGGATCGACTTCCTCGCCGATGGAAACGGTGAATTCGCCAAGGCGATTGGTCTGGATGCCGATATGTCGGCAGGGGGCCTGGGCGTGCGCGTTAAGCGCTTTTCGATGATCGTCGAAAACGGCCGGGTAGAAAAGCTGAACGTTGAGGGCAAGCCGGGCCAGGCGATCGATTCGGGAGCCGCTCAAATTCTAGAGCAACTCGCCGCCGTTCCGGCATAGCGTAACGCAACCGGGGGGCTGTTCATGTTTGATGACGTCTGGCGTTCTATCGCCATCGGGATCGGTGCCACAATCCTGATGGACCTTTGGGCTGTGGTTCTCAATCTCGCGTTCGGACTACCGCGCCCGAACTGGGGGATGGTCGGCCGATGGGTCTGGCACCTGAAGGATGGTGTACTGACCCATGACGATATTTCCCGGGCAGGCCCCTATAAGAATGAAAAGGCGCTTGGTTGGGCCTTTCACTACCTTATCGGCATTCTATACGGCGTAGCGCTGGTGCTGATTGCCGGCGCTGGCTGGCTCGACAGCCCTAGCTTCCTGCCAGCTTTCATTTTGAGCATTGTCACAGTCGGTGCAGGCTGGTTCATCCTGTCGCCCGGTCTTGGCAATGGCATTGCCGCTTCGCGCCACCCAACACCAAACGTCGCGCGTGGGCTCAACCTCGTGTCGCATACCGTCTTTGCCATTGGGCTGTTTGGAACAGCGCTGATGCTGAGCTGACTTGATCAATAGCTCTGGGTGGAACGACGGGCAATTTTGGTTGGGCGGGAACGTTTTCCGGCTGGTGATGATACCGCTGCCTTGCTTGAGCGTTCCGGCTTGAACGGCGCCATGCCCTGGCGGGCCAGTTCGTCAGCGCGTTCGTTTTCGACGTGGCCGGCATGGCCCTTGATCCAGTGCCAGGTGACACTGTGGCGTTTGCGCGCTTCGTCAAGAGCCTGCCAAAGCTCTGCGTTCTTGACCGGCTTCTTGGCTGCCGTCTTCCAACCGTTGCGTTTCCAACCTTCAATCCAGCCGCCGATACCGTCTTTGACGTAGCTGCTGTCGGTATAAAGATCGACTTTACAAGCTTCCTTCAGCGCGGACAGCGCTGAAATCGCTGCCATCAACTCCATACGGTTGTTGGTCGTGTCTGCCTCGCCCCCCGATAGCTCCTTTACAGTGCCGTTGAAGCGCAGGATCGCACCCCAACCGCCGGGACCGGGATTACCGGAACAGGCTCCGTCAGTAAAAATTTCCAACTCTTTCAAACCGATACTCCTTCGGCCCCAAGGCCGTATTCTGCTGCCGAGACAATCCGCCTGTGAAAGCGCATGCGGCGCAGATATTCGAGCGGATCCTTCTTCACCACAAGGCTGCCTTCGGGGACTGTCTGCCAGTCATAGAGACGAGTCAGGAAAAACCGGAGCGCAGCGCCGTGGGCAAGTAGCGGCAACGCGTCTGCTTCAGCCTGCGAAAGGAGCTTCACTGAGGTGTAGCCACTCAACAGCGCCTTGCCCTTGGTCAGGTTAAAGGAATGGTCCTTTTCAAAGCACCAGGCATTGAGGCATACAGCAACGTCATAGGCCAGTTGATCGGTGCAAGCGAAATAGAAATCGATCACGCCCGATAGTTCACCGCCAAGAAAAAAAACATTGTCCGGGAAAAGATCGGCGTGGATGACACCGCTGGGCAGGTCTTTGGGCCAGTTGTTCTCGAGCACAGTCAAATCCGTTTCGACTTCGGCTCCCAATCCGGGTTCCACCTCGCCGGCGCGTCGCGATGCACGGTTCCACAAAGGTCGCCAACCCGCAACGCTGAGCGCATTTTGCCTCTGCATTCCAAAACTGGTGCCGGCCAGATGCAGCGCTGCAAGCGCGGCACCGACAGAGCGACAGTGATCAACAGTTGGCCGGCGCATCCACATACCTTCGAGAAAGGTGACGATAGCAGCCGGGCGATCCGCCAGCGTGTCGATAGTCTTGCCGTGGCGCTGCGCAACCGGCTGCGGGCAACTGATGCCGCTGGCATGCAGATGCTGCATCAGATTGATGAAAAATGGCAGGTCACCGCGGTCCACACGCTTTTCATAAAGCGTCAGGATGTAAGGACCGCTGGTGGTGTGGAGGAGGAAGTTGGAGTTTTCAACGCCCTCGGCAATGCCCTTGTAGGAAAGCAGGTCGCCAACATCGTAATGCTGCAGAAACGCGCTGAGCTCGCCTTCAGCGATATCGGTATAGACAGCCACGCTCAGCCTGCTCCGTTGACAAATGCCATGTCAGCGGCAGTCAGTTCGACATCGCGCAGGATACGCATGACCGGAAATTCTTCAGTTTCAGTCGCGGTGACAGCGAGTTCCACATTCACATCGAAGCGATCGCGAAAAGCGTTTACAATCTCGTCCACAATGATTTCAGGCGCCGAAGCGCCCGCTGACAGGCCGAGAGTGGAGATGTTGCCAATGGCATGCCACGGAATTTCGGACGCGCGCTGTACAAGTAGAGCCATTTTGGCGCCCGCCCTCTCAGCGACTTCAACCAACCGCATGGAATTGGAGGAATTTGGCGCTCCGACAATCAGAAATAGGTCCGCGCCGGGCGCGGTTTCTTTCACCGCTTCCTGGCGATTGGTTGTCGCGTAGCAAATCGATTCAGCCGCTGCGGCTTGAATGTCAGGGAATTTTGCGCGCAACGCCTTGATGAGGCCGGCCGTATCCTCGACGGACAGCGTTGTCTGCGTCACGAATCCTAGAGCGCTTGCATCACCCGGCTGGAAGCGGGCAATGTCGGCCTCAGTCTCGACCAGAGTGACCGCGCCTTCGGGGAGTTGGCCCATGGTCCCGATGACTTCCGGATGGCCGGCGTGGCCGATCAGGAGCACGTGACGACCAAGGCGTTGATGACGCATGGCCTGCTTGTGAACTTTTGAAACCAGCGGACAAGTAGCATCCAAATAGAAGAGATTGCGCGCGCGCGCGTCTTCTGGCACCGATTGCGGCACGCCATGGGCGGAAAAAACCACGGGGCATTCCCGATGTTCCGGGGGGATTTCCGACAACTCCTCGATGAAAACAGCGCCGAGGTTTTGCAAACCTTCTACCACATAACGGTTGTGGACAATCTCGTGGCGGACATAGACCGGTGCGCCATACTTCTTCAATGCCAGCACTACGATCTGGATGGCTCGGTCAACGCCGGCACAAAAGCCGCGCGGCTGGCAGAGCCTGATCGTCAGCGGTCGTCTGGTGGATATGGCGTCCATCTTGCAGCAGGTCTCCAAGTTCTCCGGAAATGATGCGGGAGGGGTATGCGTGTCAAGGGTGAAGGTCATCAAGGCATGTTGCGCCGTGTGAGCATGACCCCCAGAATTGCGGCCAGCGCCGCAGCCAGGCCATACCATGTCAGCGCATACTGAAGATGGTTGTTGGGCATGGTGATCATAGTGACCCCGCCGATGGGCAAGCCGCCCGGGTTGGGACGAGAATCTGCATCAATGAAGAAGGGGAGCACCCCGCCGTCGACATCGAGATCCGAGAGGATCGCCATGGCTCGCAAATCCTTCCAATAAAAGATATTTTTGTCGGGATCGTTGTCGGGCACCATCATGGATGGTTTTCCCGCGAGCGGATTACGCGCCAGACCTAGCACCGTCTGGATGCCTTCGATTTGACCCTGAAACCGCGTCTTTTGGTCCTTTTGGTCAAACGGCACAAAGCCGCGATTGACGAACACAACGCGGCCGCCCTCGGCCAGCAGTAGCGGGGTATAGACATAATAGCCCGACTGGCCCTGCCAGGTTGCGAAGAAATGCCGTTCGGCCTCATGCATGAAGGTGCCGCTGGCGACCACAGGAGTGTAATCAATATCGCCTGTCTCACCATATTTGAGCTCGACTTCAGCTGCCGGAAGGGGCGCCGCATCTAGGCGTGCGGATATGGTGGCAAGCAGGTTTTCTTTCCAATGAAGACGCTGCATCTGCCAGGTGCCAAGAGCTATGAGTGCTGCGAAGACAACAAGCCCCGACAGAACTAAGAGCCAGGGCTTTCTTCGGCGGGTGTAAATTGCTGTTTCTGCCATCAGGATTTATCCCACTGCCCCTGCCCTGCCTTATTGGCGTATTGAAGGGTTACGAGAACGCCCTTGATCAGGCGCAATGAGGGCAGACACAAAATCAGGGCTAGTGGAATCCACAACAGGAAATGGATCCACAGCGGCGGGTTGAGCGATACTTCCATCCAGAGTGCCAGACCAACAACAACGAAGCCGATGATCAGGGTGACGAATACAGCGGGTCCGTCAGCTGCATCGGCAAAGGCGAGATCCAGATCGCAATGCTCGCATTCGGGGCGTAGTGCAAGAAATCCGCCAAACAGGTGGCCGACGCCACAGCGCGGGCAATGGCCTCTCAGGCCAGCCACAATCGGCTCAACCGGCGGAAATGTTTGATCCTGCGTTCTCATCGCGTCGTCATCGCGATCGCAGGCAAGCAAAGGGCCGCCGCGTTGCCGCGGCAGCCCTTTAATGTGTCACGGGTGATCAATGACCCTGGGCGATGGTGGCGCCCGCAGATGCCCAGACATAGATTGAGGCAAACAGGAACAGCCACACCACGTCGACGAAATGCCAGTACCAGGCTGCTGCCTCGAAGCCGAAATGCTGCTTTGGCGTGAAATCACCGCGCATTGCCCGGATCAGGCAGACCAGCAGAAAGATGGTTCCAATGAAGACGTGGAAGCCATGGAAACCGGTGGCCATGAAGAATGTCGCACCATAGATGGAATCCTTAAAGCCGAACGGCGCGTGGATGTATTCATACGCCTGGACCATCGAAAACAGCACGCCGAGCGCTACCGTCAAAACCAGCCCCCAAACCAAGCCTTTGCGGTCATTGTGAAGGAGTGCGTGGTGGGCCCAGGTAACGGTTGTGCCTGACAGCAAAAGGATAATGGTGTTGTAGAGCGGCAAATGGAAGGGATCTAGAACCTCGATGCCCTGTGGCGGCCAGATACCACCGGTATAGGCAGCGCGCGCAACCTGATGAACTTCATCGGGAAACAAGCTTGCATCGAAAAAAGCCCAGAACCAGGCAACGAAGAACATCACCTCAGAGGCGATGAACATGATCATACCATAGCGCAGATGCAGCGAAACAACGCGTGTATGGTGACCCTCATGCGCTTCCTTGATCGTGTCTGCCCACCAGGAATACATGGTGTAGATCACGATCAGCAGGCCGATAAAGAATATCCAGGGATTGGCGAAATTGACGCCGAAGAACGGAAAATCTCCGCCCTTGAGGTATTGCATATAGGCGACCCCGCCCAGCGCGGTAACTAACGCACCTACTGAGCCTATGAAGGGCCACGGGCTTGGGTCGATGATGTGGTAGTCGTGCTGTGGTTTTGCGTGTGCGTCAGCCATGTCAGCCCCCGATGGAGTTTGTTGCCGTTGCCTTCCCGTCCCTTACCACTGGCGCAGCCGCAACCGGCTGTTCTCCTGCAAGCGGGAAGAAGGTGTAGGAAAGCGTGATTGTCTTCAGGTTTTTCAATTCAGGCACGTCGACAATTTCGGGATCGATATAAAAGATCACCGGCATGTCCAGCGATTCGCCGGATTTGAGTTCCGTATCCGTGAAGCAGAAGCACTCCACCTTGTTGAAATATGCACCAGCCAGTGGCGGTGATACGTTGTAAAGCGCTCGCCCCCTTGTTGGCGTGGGAAAAACATTCTTTGCGGTGTAGCCGACCTGCGTGGTCTCGCCGATGCGCATGGTCACGTCGCGTTGGTCTGGTGTGAAATCCCATGGCAGGCCGCCAGATACGTTGGCGTCAAAGCGCACAGTGATCTGGCGGTCGAGTACGGTGTCTGAATATTGCTCGACCCGCTGCGTCGTGCCGCCATAACCGGTGATCTGGCAAAACATGGCATAGAGCGGAACGGATGCGTAGGCCATTCCGATCATGCTGGCGAAGAATGCAACGCATGCGATCGCCACAGTACGGTTGCGACGGTCCATTTTGGCGTCGGGTGTCTGATTCAACTCTGACATGCCGCCTCACATCGCCCTGTTGAGCAGTGCAGGGCCAAACTTGGCAAGGCTGCCGAAATAGACAATGACCACGAAGGCGGCAAGCGCGAGCCCAATGGCAATCGATCGACTGCGCCGCGCTTTCTTCTGGCTATCGGTCAGCGTCACCTTATCATCATCATTCATGGTCATGCCACGGTCATCCATCGAGAAGCCAGGCTGTCGGCGAGATAAAAAGCAAAGATGGCGAAGAGATAGAGCAGCGAATAAGCAAACAGCGATTTTGCGGGCCGCATGGTCTTGTCACTATCTTCCATCGATAACACCTGCCACGCATACCAGATGAAACCGGCTCCAAGTGCGCCTGCGGCAACGCCGTAAACCGCCCCAGTGTAGCCCAGGACCCAAGGCAGAACACCGACTGGCGCAACCAGAAGTGCGTAGGCGAATATCTGCCGGCGCGTCGAGCGGTGACCCGCAACATTGGGCATCATGGGAATGCCGGCGCGACCGTAATCATCAGACTTAAACAAGGCCAACGCCCAGAAATGGGGCGGCGTCCATAAGAAGATGATCATGAACAGGACGATGCTTTCCAGGCTGACCGCGCCCGTGGCGGCGGCCCAGCCGACAACGGGAGGAAAAGCGCCGGCTGCGCCACCGATAACGATGTTTTGCGGCGTCGAGCGCTTCAGCCACATTGTGTAGACGACGGCATAAAAGAAGATGGTGAATGCAAGCAGGGCAGCAGCCATCCAATTGACTAGGAAGCCGAGCGTCATCACCGAGAGCGCAGAGAGCACCAGGCCGAAAGTCAGCGCCTCACTCGGCTGTACACGGCCCGCGGGAATGGGGCGGTTTACGGTGCGGGCCATGACCGCATCAATATCGGCGTCATACCACATGTTCAGAGCGCCAGAGGCACCTGCGCCAACGGCAATACAGATGACAGCGATCATTGCTTCAAGCGGGTTGATCGCCACGGGTGCGGCAGCAAGCCCAACGAAAGCGGTAAACACAACCAACGCCATAACGCGCGGCTTCAGCAGGGCGAAATAGTCGCCAGCTGTCGCTTCCGACATTCCGAAGTCGGCGGCGTTCAAACGGTTGTTTTCAACCACGGCCATTGCTGCTTCCAGTCTCCGTTTTGCGAAAGCCGCCCGAAGCGGGCGGCTTTGCTTCAATTCGTCTGCCGCTACTTGATACGCGGCAGTTGCTCCCACTGGTGGAACGGCGGCGGCGAGGGAAGTTGCCATTCCAGGGTCGTCGCACCCTCGCCCCAGGGATTGGCACCGGCAACACGCTTCTTGGCGAATGCCTCGTAGACGCCATAGAGGAATACCACAACGCCGACAGCAGAGATGTAAGAACCGTAGGAGGACACCATGTTCCAACCCGCGAAAGCATCGGGATAATCGATATAGCGGCGCGGCATACCGGCGAGGCCGAGGAAATGCTGTGGGAAAAACACGAGGTTCACGCCGACAAAAGTGATCCAGAAGTGAGTGTTAGCGATCGCCGACGAATACATATAACCGGTCATTTTCGGGAACCAGTAGTACCAGGCAGCAAAGATGGCGAACACGGCGCCAAGAGACAGCACGTAGTGGAAATGCGCCACGACATAGTAGGTGTCATGCATGGAGCGATCGAGGCCGGCGTTGGCCAGCTGAACGCCGGTGACACCCCCAACCGTAAACAGGAAGATGAAGCCGATAGCCCACAGCATCGGTGGCTTCATGGAGATGGACCCGCCCCACATGGTGGCAATCCACGAGAAGATTTTCACGCCGGTCGGCACCGCAATAACCATCGTCGCGAATACGAAATAACGCTGGGTGTCGAGCGAAAGGCCGGTCGTATACATGTGGTGAGCCCAGACCACGAAGCCTACGGCACCGATGGCAACCATCGCATAGGCCATACCGAGGTAGCCGAACACAGGCTTCTTCGAGAAGGTCGAGATGATGTGACTGACAATGCCAAAGCCTGGCAGGATCAGGATGTACACTTCCGGATGACCGAAGAACCAGAACAGATGCTGGAACAGGATCGGATCACCGCCACCTTCAGGCGCGAAGAAAGTAGTGCCGAAATTTCGGTCGGTGAGCAGCATGGTGATACCACCCGCCAAAACCGGCAGCGACAGCAACAACAGGAAAGCAGTGATGAGCACCGACCAGGCAAACAGCGGCATCTTATGCAGCGTCATACCTGGAGCTCGCATGTTGAAAATGGTGGTGATGAAGTTGATTGCACCCAGTATCGACGAGGCACCCGCAATGTGCAGCGACAAGATCGCGAGATCCATCGCCGGGCCCGGCTGTCCGGAGGTCGACAGCGGCGGATAAATCGTCCAACCACCGCCAACGCCGTAGGCGCCGGGTGCGCTTGGCATGAACGCCGACAGGATAAGCAGAATGAATGCAGGGGGCAGCAGCCAGAACGAAATGTTGTTCATGCGCGGAAACGCCATATCCGGAGCACCGATCATGATTGGCACCATCCAGTTGGCGAAGCCGCCGATCAGAGCCGGCATGACCATGAAGAAGATCATAATCAGTGCGTGAGCGGTAGTGAAGGCATTGTACATGCTCTTGCCACCATCGATGGCAGCATCACCGTCGAGCCCATAGACCATCTGCGCCAGGCCAGTGAAGATCTGGATGCCCGGCTCCTGCAGCTCCATGCGCATGACGACCGACAGGGCACCGCCAACGATGCCTGCCATGATCGCGAAGATCAGGTAGAGCGTACCAATGTCCTTGTGATTGGTGGAATAGACCCACCTAACCCAGCCCTGATACGGCTTGTGGTCGGGGTCATCGTGAGCTGCCGCGCCTGCCATGTTCCGCTCCGTTCCTTAAATTTTACCCGGTCTACAACCTTAGTTGCCGGCGACCGCCACGTTCCGATTTGCGTCCACGGCCGCCATCAGCGCCCGGTTGGCGCCTGAAAGGTCGGCCTTTGCGGCTGCAAACCAGGTGTTATATTGATCTTCCGATACGACACGAATTGCGATCGGCATGAAGGCGTGATCTTTTCCGCAAAGCTCCGAGCACTGACCATAATAGAGGCCTTCCTTCTTTGCCTTGAACCAGATCTCGTTGATCCGCCCGGGAACCGCATCCGTCTTGACGCCAAATGCCGGCATGGCGAATGCGTGAAGCACATCACTGGCCGTTACCAGAACACGCACCGTCGTCTCGATAGGCACAACAACTTCATTGTCGACAGCGAGAAGCCGAGGGTAGACAGCCTTGTCTTCCTTACCAGCAGTCACCCTATCACCCTCCGCCAGCATGGCAGAATTGAATGAAAGCGGCTCTTCCAGCTGGTATTCGTAATCCCAGTTCCACTGGTTGCCCGTAGCCTTGATGGTGATGGCCGGATCCTCAGGTGGAGAATATTGCGCAGTGAGAAGCTGGAATGATGGGATCGCGATAAACAGAAGAATCACGACCGGCGCGACCGTCCAAACCACCTCAATCAGAGTATTGTGGCTGGTGCGCGACGGAACCGGGTTCACGCTCTCGCGGAAGCGAAAGATGCACCAGGCTAGCAAAAACAGAACCAACAGCGTGATCGGCACGATAAACCAGAGCGTATAGACCTCGAACCACTCGATCTGCTCCATGATGCCGGTCGCAGCTTCCTGGAAACGATACTGCCAAGGAGTCGGCTGATCAGCAAATGCTGCGGTAGTCGAGAAGAACGTGGCCAGAGCAGTGGCGCCAGCAAAGATTATTCTCATCGCCCTCTCATCTCCCAAAACGACGCGGTACCAAACATCCGCGAATGTGGAATGACGCCGAAACGGAATCCGGCACCTGCTGCGGCGTTCAAACCATACTCTCTTTACGACCGCAAGAAAGGACCCGATTAATCCGTGCGGCATTTTTGCGCGTGATGCCTGGAGAAGGCGTGTAAATGGCTGACTTGTCCATTTTGCAATGCGGAATGACGCGGCTCCGTCGCAATTCAGGCGAATTTTCGTGTCGAATGTCGGGGAAACCGGTGGCGCTGGGATGCTTTGCCCTGCGTCACGTTCTTTTACTTGCGAATTGCGCGGTCTAGAGTGCGGCGTGATTCGTACGGAGCCAATATGACGATAAGGCTTTTTAACAACAGGCGGGCCATTGGCCTCCTGTCCGCAGTTCTGGCTCTTGCAGCGCCCGCATTTGCCCAGCAACCGCAGACGGGCACAGTGAAATCGACGCATGGTGCGTGGTCGATTATCTGCGACACGCCCGCCGGCGCTACCGCTGAACAGTGCGCTATGATGCAGAATGTAGTGGCCGAGGATCGCCCGGAAATCGGCCTGTCCGTGGTGGTTTTGCGTACAGCAGACAATAAGGCAGAGATTTTGCGCGTGCTTGCACCGCTCGGCGTGCTGCTGCCGAATGGCCTGGGCCTTAATGTGGATGGTAAGGACATTGGCCGTGCCTATTTCGTGCGTTGCTTCCAGGATGGCTGCTATGCCGAAGTGATTCTTGAAAAGCAGTTGCTTGACACTCTGAAGACCGGCAAGGCCGCGACTTTCATCGTTTTCCAGACACCTGAAGAGGGTGTCGGCATTCCTGTTGATCTTAACGGGTTCGGCGATGGTTTTTCTGCCCTGCCATAGCGGCTGACACTTCAGAAGGCATTGCCGAACCGCAATGCCACGCCTACATCGGGCATCACCGAAACCGGAAAGTGTTGCGATGACCAGCCTGCTTGAAAAGTTTGATATTTCCAGCGAGCGGATAAAAGCGCTGGTCGCCGAGACGATCAATGGCGCTGATGATGGCGAGCTCTATCTGGAATCCAGTCAGAGCGAATCTCTGATGTTCGACAACGGACGTCTGAAGGTTGCGAACTACAACACCGATCAAGGTTTTGGTCTGCGTGCTGTGGCTGGCGAAGCGACCGGCTACGCCCATTCATCCGATCTTACGGAGGCATCGCTGCGACGGGCATCAGATGCGGTGTCCGCGGTGAAAAGCGGGTATTCGGGAACCATTGCGGCCGCGCCAACTGGCACCAACCGACATCTTTATGGCGAAGACAATCCAATTGCGTCGCCGGCCTTCGAGGACAAGGCAAAGTTGTTGCAGGAAATTGACGCATTCTTGCGCAACAAGGATCCGCGCGTGCGCCAGGTCACTGCCTCGCTCGCTGCTTCTTGGCAACATATCGAAATCCTGAGAGCAGACGGACACACCGTGCGCGATGTGCGCCCACTGGTGCGGCTCAATGTTTCCGTCGTTGTCGGTGATGGCGATCGCCAGGAAAGTGGCTCTTATGGCATGGGCGGACGCAAAGGCTTTGGCGAGTTCATTGCCGAAGACAGCTGGACCTTTGCCGCTGATGAGGCGTTGCGTCAGGCATTGGTGAACCTTCAAGCCATTCCTGCGCCGGCTGGAACGTTTGATATCGTCCTTTCGTCCGGATGGCCAGGAGTGATGCTGCACGAAGCCGTGGGCCACGGGCTTGAAGGTGATTTCAACCGCAAGAAGACCTCTGCCTTTGCAGGGCTGCTGGGACAACAGGTGGCTGCCAAGGGCGTGACGGTGGTGGATGACGGCACCATGCATGAACGTCGCGGCTCGCTCAGCATCGACGATGAGGGGACGCCTACCAACAGAACTGTTCTGATCGACGACGGTCGGTTGGTCGGATACATGCAGGATCGCCAGAATGCGCGGCTAATGGGGATGGCTGCGACCGGAAATGGACGGCGTGAATCCTACGCGCATCAGCCAATGCCTCGCATGACCAACACTTATATGACGGCCGGGGAAATGCGGCCTGAAGAAATCATCACCTCAGTGAAAAAGGGCATTTATGCTGTCTCGTTCGGCGGCGGTCAGGTCGATATCACAAGCGGAAAATTCGTGTTTGGCTGCACCGAGGCCTACATGATCGAAAACGGCAAGGTGACGCAGCCTATCAAGGGTGCGATGCTGATCGGCAACGGCCCTGATGCCATGCATCGGGTCTCCATGATTGGCAATGACATGAAGCTCGATACCGGCATAGGCATGTGCGGCAAAGCCGGTCAGGGTGTACCCGTCGGCGTCGGCCAACCACATCTTCGTATGGACCAGATGACGGTTGGAGGAACGCAAGCTTGACGTATTCGCGCACGACCGTTCTGAAACAATCAACACTGCCAGTCCCGAGACCTTGATGACCCCTGCTCCCCTGATCGACCAACGTCTCGTCGCCGGATTTTTACTTGGGCCGATTGCGGGGGCGATCTTATATGCGGCGATTTCGGCCGCCTTTACCGGCGGAGGGCTGGAGCGGTTTTGGTTTTTTGCGGCAACATCTCTCGCTTATGGCTACGCCACGAGCCTGATCGTTCTGTTGCCGGCATTTCTTCTATTGAGAAGCTACCATAGGGATAGTTGGCTGAGCTGTGTTGCTGCTGGGGTTCTTGCGGGGCTGCTGTTTTATCTCACCGTCCATCATCTTCCGGCTCCGGCTGACAATACAAGGGCACTGCTGCTTTTCGGTATAGTTCCGTTTGTGTTCATCGCCTGCGCGATCCGAGTTGTCGCCGGCAGACGGGGCTGAATTTCGGGCTGTAGAGCAGCCCTTACCGACGCTTGCGCGGCTTCTCGAGCAGCGCCACCGCCTCGACATGCGCCGACCAAAGGAACTGGTCAATAGGCGTGACGCTCTTCAGCCGATAGCCGCCGCCGACCAAAATCTTAAGGTCGCGCGCCAGGGTTACCGGATTGCAGGAAATGGCGGCAACCAGCGGGACGGTCGAACGCGCGATCTGCTCGCATTGCTCCTCGGCACCGGCACGCGGCGGGTCGAAACTTAACGCATCGAAAAGGTTGAGTTCCTTGAACGTGACCGGCCGACGGGAAAGGTCACGCTTTTCAGTCGTTACGCGCCTGAGAGCTGTTCCAAACCGAAAACCACGATCCAGAGCGGAGAGTGCTGCGGCCTCCCCCTCGACGGCATGCACTTCCCCT
Organism: Mesorhizobium sp. NBSH29; assembly: GCF_015500055.1. Classification (NCBI taxonomy): domain Bacteria; kingdom Pseudomonadati; phylum Pseudomonadota; class Alphaproteobacteria; order Hyphomicrobiales; family Phyllobacteriaceae; genus Mesorhizobium; species Mesorhizobium sp. NBSH29. The sequence continues at coordinate 2,000,729 of NZ_CP045492.1, read as the reverse complement.
TTTTTCGCTAGCCGGAGAGCAAAGGCGCCGGAACCTGCAAATAGGTCAAGCACCTTCTTTGACTTGCCAAAATGGCCGGAGACAAGCGCGACCATCGCGGCCTCGGCTGAGGCGACGGCCTGCAGAAAGGCACCGGGCGGTGGGAATACGGCTACATCTCCGAAATAAATCACGGGCTTTTCCGGTTCGACGATGATCTCACCGTCGATGGAAAGCCGCGCAATTCTTTCGCGCAACACAAAGTCGGACACCAGTTTGCGCGCCGCGCCAACCAGTTCGCCTGAACCGGAAGCTGCAATGTCGAGGCCCGTCGCCGTATGGGTAACTGCAAGTTGAAACGATTGGCTCGTTTTGCAAATCAGTCCAGCCAGCGCCTTGATTGTGCTGAGCGCGGCGACAATTTCTGGAACTGCTATTGGGCATTCATGGATATCGATAATTGTGTGCGACTGCGCGCGATTGTAGCCGAGCCGCATGCCCGTTTCGATGCGCTTTGCTGTGAGAACAACACGGCGGCGCGTACCCGGCGCACAGGCAATGATATCGCCTACGGGCGCCTCGACGCCTTCGCGCAGAAGCGCCTGGACGACCTTGTCGCGTTTCCAGGTGTGATAGGCGTCAAGGTCATAATGCTGGAGGGAACAGCCGCCGCATTCGCCAAAATGGCGACAAGGGGGCTCGACTCGCAGTGGCGACGGTTCAATCACCGCCATCAAGGTTGCGCGGTCTTTTTCGCGCGCGGCAGTGACTATTTCACCGGGCAAAGTGAACGGCACAAAGGCTGTTCCGGTTTCGGTATGCGCGACACCGTCGCCCTGGCCACCCAGGCTTTCTATGGTGAGGCGCGTGGTCATCGATCCTTGATCCCGGCGAGCAGGAACTCAACGTTACCGTCGCCGCCCGAAATAGGCGACGGGATGATATCAAGACTGCGCCAGCCAGAGATGCCATCAAGCCAGCGACTGCGCCCTTCGGCGACCCGCAAAGCGTCATCGGGGTTTTTGAGCAACCCACCCTTGCCAATGGCTTCGCGGCCGGCCTCGAACTGCGGCTTTACCAGCAGGATTGCCCTTGTGCCCGCCGCAGCGAGCTGCAGTGCCGGAGGCAGTGCCAAGGTCATGGAAATGAAACTCACGTCGGAGACCAGAAAATTCGGGCAAACCCCGCCCAGATTCTCAAGTACCAGATCTCGGGCATTCAAACCTTCAACGCATGTGACGCGGCTATCTGCTCTCAATCGGGCGTCCATCTGTCCGTGCCCGACATCTATCGCGGTGACATGGGAAGCGCCCCGCTCAAGCAGTACCTGAGTAAACCCTCCGGTGGAGGCACCAATATCAAGTGCGTCGCACCCGGATGGGTCGAGCTTGAAATGATCGAGCCCGCAGAGGAGCTTGAGGGCTGCACGCGACACATAAGCCTGCGCCGGGTCGTCGACGGACAGGTTCGCCTCGGTGGGCACCGCCTGCCCCGGCTTGGTAGCCGCGCGCCCTTCAACGGTAACCGTACCGCGCTCAATAGCGTCGCGCGCACGTGAGCGGCTGGCAAAGAGCCCGCGCGCTACCAAAAGTTCGTCAAGCCGCAGCCGTTGACCGTGAGTATCCGTTGAAATCATCCGCCTTCTTTGGCGAAACTTCTGCAGATTGCAAGGCGGACCGCGCCTAATGCGTGATTGAAGCGTAAATGATCGGGTCGGCGGGGAAGGATGCCTTATCATTCAGATTACGTGCGATGAGGCTGAGGGGCCAGACCGGATTTTCTGCTTCGACCAAAACCGGGCCAACATCCTTGTCCAGACGGCCACGGATTGTACCAATCTTGCGCGCCACGATCTCTTTTACCGCAAGTTCGAGATTGCGGTCGTAGGAAGGTCGGTCCAAGACATCAATTCTATGGCGAGAAATCTCTTCGGCCTGCGCCGAAGTTGCGCCGCACACTACCGCGACAATCGCCCCCATAAAGAATCTTATCATCCGTCGCCGCCCCTTTTTCCCCGGGGCCTGTGATACACACCTCGGGCTAAGAAACGGCCAAGAGACAGGGTAACCGAACCCGCAACAACCAGCGTAAACAGGAGGTTACAGTTTGCGTCATCATGCGCGGGCGGCTTGGGCGGAGCTGCCCAGCGCGGAAAATACGGCAGTAACTATGCCAGCGCGATCAAGGCCGGCATCAGCATACATTTTCTCCGGCTTGGCGTGGTCGGTAAAGCTATCGGGGAGAACCAGCGGGCGAACCTTCAATCCGTTGTCCAACAAGCCTTCTGTAGCCAAGTATTGCAGAACCTGACTGGAAAATCCGCCAATTGCACCCTCCTCCACCGTGACCAGCACCTCGTGATTGCGGGCAAGGCGGCGGACTAGATCGGTATCAAGCGGCTTGGCAAAGCGCGCGTCTGCGACCGTGGTCGACAACCCTGCAGCGTCCAACTCTTCTGCCGCCAGCAAGCAATCCTGCAAACGGGTTCCGAACGACAGAAGGGCTATTTTGGTCCCTTCCCTAAGGACGCGCCCTTTCCCAATCTCGAGCGCGATGCCACGCGCTGGCATATCGACGCCGACACCATTGCCGCGCGGATAGCGGAATGAAATCGGTCCCTCGTCATAGACGGCGGCGGTGCGGACCATGTGGCGGAGTTCGGCCTCGTCGGCCGCAGCCATCACGACAAAGCCAGGCAGCGACGCGAGGAAAGTCGTGTCGAAGGCGCCGCAATGGGTCGCACCATCCGCACCGACATAGCCGGCCCGGTCGATGGGAAAGCGCACCGGCAGCTTCTGGATCGCGACGTCATGGACGACTTGATCGTAAGCGCGCTGGAGAAAGGTCGAATAGATTGCCGCAAAGGGCCGGTAACCTTCGGTCGCAAGGCCCGCAGCGAAGGTGACTGCGTGTTGTTCGGCAATGCCAACATCAAAGGTGCGGGATGGGAACGCTTCGCCGAACAAATCAAGGCCGGTACCAGATGGCATTGCCGCCGAAATCGCGACAATCTTTTCATCTTCTGCCGCCTCCTGGATCAGACTTTCAGCGAAAACCCTGGTGTAAGCTGGAGCATTAGCCGGTGCTTTGGCCTGCGCGCCGGTGATCACATCGAACTTGCTGACACCGTGATATTTGTCGGCTGCGGCTTCAGCGGGCGCATAGCCCTTCCCCTTTTGCGTCACCACGTGGATGAGCACCGGACCGGAAATTGTGTCGCGGACATTCTTGAGCACTGGCAGCAGATGTTCCAGCTGATGGCCATCAATGGGACCGACATAGTAGAAACCCAGTTCCTCAAAAAGCGTTCCTCCGGTCCAGAAACCGCGTGCGAATTCTTCGGATCTGCGTGCTTTTTCCTGCCAGAATTTCGGCAGTTTTTTTGCCAGTTGCTTTGCTGTTTCGCGGATCGAGCGGTAGGTCTTGCCCGATACCAGCCTCGCAAGATAGGCGCTCATGGCGCCCGCTGGGGGTGCGATAGACATGTCGTTGTCGTTCAGAATGACGATCAAGCGTGCGTCCAGCGCGCCGGCATTGTTCATCGCCTCATAGGCCATGCCCGCCGACATAGCGCCGTCGCCGATTACCGCTATGACGTTGTTCTTGCCACCGGAAAGGTCGCGAGCAACCGCCATGCCCAAACCAGCGGAGATGGACGTTGACGAATGCGCGGCGCCGAAAGGGTCATATTCACTCTCGGCGCGCCTTGTGAACCCGGATAGACCGTTTTCAAGGCGCAGTGTGCGCATTCGATCCCGCCGCCCGGTCAATATTTTGTGCGGATACGCCTGATGACCCACATCCCAGATTACCCGGTCATCGGGCGTATCGAAGACGTAGTGGAGTGCAACGGTAAGTTCGATCACCCCAAGGCCTGCGCCGAGATGACCGCCGGTCTGCGAAACGATATCAATCAGATCGTGGCGCAGCTCTGCCGCTACTGCCGGAAGATCGCTCTCGGGAAGTTTTCTGAGATCTGCCGGGAGGCTGATCGTGTCGAGAAGCGGTGTCTTGGACTGGGTCACGGGCTGCCTTGTCTCGCGAAATAGCTGAGGGATTAAAACCTCAGATAGCGAAAGTAAATGTGTGCGTAGGTATGGACACTACGGTCACCCGGCTCAGGATCGCGCGCGGAAAAAGCTCATTGATCAGGCAAAGCGCAAAGCCGAGCGCGTCTTGGCCTTGGAAGCCTCATCCTCGCGGTTGCGCGGATGCTGCTGGGTCTCCATCGAATGGAGAAGGTCGTGAACTACTGCCGCTATGTCGAGTACTGCCGCATGAAACGCGGCCTCGTTCTTCTTCGACGGTTTCGTTGTTCCGCTCAGCTTGCGGACAAACTGGAGCGCCGCGTCGCTAATTTCGTCATGGGTGGCGGGCGGTTCGAAGTTAAACAACGGTTTGATGTTGCGGCACATGCGTTGGCTCCTGTGCTTGCCTCACGCCGATCAAAACGGTTGGGCTAAGCGCCGTCAAGCGGCTCGGTGCCGGTCGGCTTGCCGTCGCGCGAGAGGCGGATCTTTTCAACCTTGTCCTCAGCTGCCTTGAGCAGACGGTCGCAATGGGCCTTTAAAGCCTCACCCCGCTCATAGATGCGGATGGACTGGTCAAGTGGCACCTCGCCACGCTCGAGGTCGTCCACGATCGATTCCAACGCCTTAAGCGCCTGTTCGAAACTCATGGCCTGGATATCAGCGTTCAGTTCGGTGTCCATGGCCTATCCCTTCATCAATCTTTTTACGTGCGCACCGACCGAAAAGGAAAGGCCCTGCAGGTCGTAACCACCTTCAAGCAGGCTGACCAGCCGATTGCTGGAAAACCGCTCTGCACGGTCCATAAGTTTGCCTGTTGCCCAGTCGAAGTCTTCTTCTGTGAGATTTATCTCAGCTAGGGGGTCGCGGTGGTGGGCATCGAATCCCGCCGAAATGATAATCAGATCGGGGCGGAAATTGTCCAGCGCCGGGAGAATGCGCGAGAGAAATGCCTCTCGAAAAATATCGCTGCCAGTGCCGGCTGTCAGTGGCGCGTTGATAATGTTGCCAACGCCGGTTTCATGCTTTGCCCCAGTTCCCGGGAACAGTGGCATCTGATGCGTTGAGCAATAGAGAACGCTTGGGTCTTCGTAAAAAATGTCCTGCGTTCCATTACCATGGTGAACATCCCAATCAACGATCGCCACCTTTTCAGCGCCATGGCGGTTTTGTGCGTGGCGGGCGGCTATCGCGGCATGGTTGAAAAGACAAAATCCCATTGCCGTTTCTTTCTCGGCATGATGGCCTGGGGGTCGGGAAGCGACGAATACATTGTCTGCGACGCCCGCAAAGACATCATCCACAGCGGCGTTGGCTGCACCAATAGCGGTGAGCGTGGCGTCCCAGCTTTTGGGACTGACCGATGTGTCGCCGTCGATTGTTACGATGCCGTCGTCAGGGATCGCCTTGCGGATCTTTTCGGCGAACCTCTCCGGGTGGGCATAGAGGATTGTCGCCTCGTCGCCGAATGGCGCTACGATGCGATCCAGCGGAGAATAGATCTCGTCATCCAGCACGCGTTCTATGGCGCGCAACCTGTCGGGACGCTCCGGATGACCGATGGGCGTGAGATGTTCAAGAAAGATTGGATGGGAGTACAGCCTTGTAACCATGTCCCGATATAGGCGCCCGATGCCGATTTGGCCATGCGACAAGCCGCTGTTCAACAGGGTTTAGGCGCAGCCCCATACTTGGCAGGTCAAGCAGGAGCATTTGGATTGCGCCAACCGCAGCGGGAGGATGGCTATTGCGGCAAAAAACGATATGAACGGCGTGCTAGGTGCCCGCAGCCATGCGGGAGAATCGGGAACGCGGTTGAAATCCGTGGCGTGCCCAACGCTGTAAGGGGGATCGCGCCGGCATATGTCACTGTTCTACGGAACGGGAAGACGCCGGATGCGGGATGAACCCAAGCCAGAAGACCGGCCAGGCAAAAATGTGTCCGCTGCATGGTCAGGCAGGGACCCGTTTCGTTTGATCGCAAGGGGACAACGCGATGCCGGCAGATTTTATTCAACACTCGAAAGCTGCACCCTTCGGAACGACCGAGCGCGCGGCAGTCTATGAGGCTATTTTTACGCGTCGAGATGTTCGCAGCAATTTTCTTCCCGACCCGATTAGCGATGAAGTTCTGGCGAGGTTGCTGTCGGCCGCTCACCATGCGCCCTCGGTGGGATACATGCAGCCCTGGAATTTCATTGTAATCCGCGATGACGAGCGGCGGCGAGAAGTGCGCGATCTGTTTGTCGCCGCAAGGCAGAGCGAGAGCGAAGCAATCGAGCCCGATCGGCGCGATCTATATCGGCGCCTGAAACTGGAAGGCATTTGCGAGACACCCCTCAATTTGTGCATCACATGCGACCGCAGCCGCTCTGCCGACTCGCCGCTCGGGCGGTTTCACAACCCGCAGATGGATCTTTTCAGCACGGTCTGCGCGGTGCAGAATTTCTGGCTGGCGGCACGTGCCGAAGGCATTGGCGTCGGCTGGGTCAGCATTCTGGAGACTGAGGCGCTGAAACAGTTGCTTCACATCCCCGACCACGTGGTCCCCATCGCCTATCTCTGCGTGGGCCACGTTTCACAGTTTGCGCCAAAGCCTGATCTCGAGAACGCTCAGTGGGGTTCCCGTTTGCCACTGGCCGACCTCATTATGAGTGAAGTGTTTTCTGGATCTGGCGAAAAGGCTCTGAAAGCAGCTGCAGCAAGTAGCCGCTAAAATCGGAGTGAGCCAGTCTCACCCTCATCCACCGTTTGGAGCCGCAGGCCCTCAAGCAGAAATTTGAAGGTGATTGGCGTTCGGACTGATTGAACACCGTGTGTCGATGCTGTGATCCGGTTGATTACCAGTATAGGCATGGCGCTCGGCGCATTTATTTCCGGCTGGGTGGTCGATACTTTCGGCGCCCAGCACGGCTTCTGCGTCTCTGTCGCTTCCGGCGCACTGTCTCTTGTAACGGTGCTCCTGGCCCAGAGATTGCTATCGGTAGACCGCACTACATCTGGTGCAGCTCCTCAGCCCGCAGAGTAGAGCGTTCTTACAGGATTTCGGTCTTCGCGATGCGGATGCCGAACCCTTCCAGCCCAACATAATGGCGTTCGCGCGAAGCGATTAGGTTGATTGAGGAGATGCCAAGATCTTTCAGTATCTGGGCACCGAGACCTATCTCGCGCCACTCGCTCTCACGGCTTCTTGCTTCTTCATGGTCTTCACGATCACTGGGAGCTGGACGAGAGCGGCCTTGATGCGCCACGCCTACCGATCCTTCGCGCATGTAAACGATAACGCCCCGTTTGCCACCCATCGATTTCATGACCGATTGCAGTTGATCGGTGGTTCCAAACACATCCGATACGACATCTTCCGAATGGAGACGCACCGGCACGTCTTCACCATCCCGGATGTCGCCGAAGACGATGGCCAGATGATGCATCGTTTCCCACGGCAATGTGTAGGTGTAGGCCTTCGCCGGACCTCCCGGAGTTTCCATATCAAAGCATTCGATGCGCTGGATCAGCGTCTCCTGACGCTGGCGGTAAGCGATCAGATCGGCGACTGATACTTGTTTCAACCCGTGCTTTTCGGCGAATGACGTGACCTGAGGGCCACGCATGACCGAACCTTCATCATTGACGAGTTCGCAGATGACGCCAATCGGCGGCAGGCCGGCGAGTTTGCAAAGGTCGACGGCTGCCTCGGTATGCCCTGATCGCATCAACACGCCGCCTTCGCGCGCAACCAATGGGAATATATGCCCCGGACGAACGAAATCCGAAGCACCAACATTGCCATTGGCAAGATTGCGGACTGTCAGGGTTCGGTCATCAGCCGAAATACCGGTTGTCGTGCCATGCTTGAAATCGACGCTGACGGTGAAGGCAGTCTGGTGCGGAGCGTCGTTGTCGGCAACCATCGGTGCCAGATTAAGGCGCTTTGCCTCCTCACGGGGCATCGGTGCGCAGACGATGCCTGAGGTATGGCGCACGATGAAGGCCATTTTTTCCGGCGTACAATGAACTGCTGCTACAATCAGATCCCCTTCATTCTCGCGCCCGTCATCATCCATGACGACAACGATTTCCCCAGCTTCAAAGGCGCGCAGGGCTTCGACGATTTTTTTCTGGTCGTAGGGCATGGGGCGTATCCGTGGAGATAGAGCAAGGGAGTAGGGCAAGGAGGGATTAAAGCAGTCGAAAGTGCTATTCGCTATTCGCTATTCGCATATCTCCAACCTGCCCTCGGTGCCGCAAATAGTGGTCAGCGATGGCACATGCCACCATGGCCTCACCGATAGGTACGGCACGAATGCCGACGCAGGGATCATGGCGACCCTTGGTCATCACATCGACTTCCTGGCCATCGAGGTCCACCGATTTGCGCGGGGTGAGGATGGACGAGGTTGGCTTGACTGCGAAGCGAGCGATAACGGGTTGACCGGTTGCAATACCACCCAGAATGCCGCCCGCATTGTTGGAGAGGAACTCGGGCTTGCCATCTTTGCCCATGCGCATCTCATCGGCGTTTTCTTCGCCAGTGATGCGCGCAGCTTCAAAGCCATTGCCGATCTCGACGCCCTTGACGGCGTTGATCGACATCAGGCCAGCCGCAATATCCTGATCGAGTTTGGCGTAGATCGGCGCACCTATCCCTGCTGGTACGCCGTCTGCAACAACTTCAATGACCGCGCCGACCGAGGAACCGGATTTGCGGATTTCGTCGAGATAATCCGCAAATACCTGAACCGAGGCCCGGTCTGGCGTAAAGAACGGATTTTCCGGATCGGCGATGAAGTTCCAGTCCCAATTGGTCCGGTCAATCGATTTTTCGCCCATAGAGACAAGGGCGCCGCGAACGCTCAATCCTGGGACGACCTTTCGTGCCAGTGCGCCTGCGGCGACGCGGGCTGCAGTTTCGCGGGCCGAGGATCGGCCGCCGCCACGATGGTCGCGAATCCCATATTTGGTGAAATAGGTATAGTCCGCATGGCCTGGACGAAACTGCCGAACAATTTCGCCATAATCTTTGGAGCGATGGTCCACGTTCTCAATAATCATCGATACGGGCGTGCCGGTCGTAACCATATCGTCGCCGTCTACTACGAAACCCGAAAGCACGCGCACGGCATCGGGTTCGCGACGCTGGGTCACGAAGCGCGACTGGCCGGGTCTACGCTTGTCTAACTCGGACTGGATATCGGCGAGAGTAAAGCGAATGCCCGGTGGACAGCCGTCAACAACGCAGCCCAAAGCGGAGCCATGGCTCTCGCCCCAGGTGGTAACCCTGAACAGATGTCCGAAAGTGTTGTGCGACATTGGCGATCTGGTCCTTCCCCGGATGGGAGCCGGGCGTACCGCCGCTTCTATTGACGTTTTTTGAGAGGGTCAAATAAAGCGTGACGGATTTAGTTTTGACAAAATAGTCATGTTATTGCTCACTCATATAAGGGACATTCCGCCTATGCGCGCGCGCGCTCAGAAAGGAACTACGATGAAGCGAGCCCTGATTTGTGCAGCAGCAGTTTTGTATATCTCTGCAGGAGCGGCTTTGGCTGCAGAAGCAGAGGGGAAGATCAAATCGATCGACATGGATAAGCTGATGATCACATTGAGTGACGGAAAATCCTACAAGCTGCCCGGCGAATTCGATGTTGAAGCTCTTGAAGAGGGAGGTGAAGTCTACTTGGCATATGATGAGGTCAACGGCGAAAACCTTATCACCGACATGGAGATTACCCAGTAGCAGCTGAATCCGTTCGCTAAAGCCAGTCCAGAAACTGGCCTTCCAGTTTCAGAACGCGGTCCTGGGGAACGCTGAGAATTGCAGCTTCGCGTTCTGGCATTTCGGCTACCGTACGAAATAAAGTGCGGATGATGCCGCCATGGGTGACGCATACAGTTTTTTGCGTCACTTCCATAAGCCAGGGCAAGATGCGTTGGCGCAGCATCTCATAGCTTTCGGCTGATGTCCCCGGTGGCTGGAAATTCCATTTGTCCCGCCGCCGAGCCTTGGGAGATCCGGGTGATTCCGCCTCAATCTCGGCGAAGGTAGAACCCTGCCAGTCGCCGAAGCTTACCTCAACCAGGCGCGCGTCGGTGCGATAGGCACTCGGTTCCACACCCATTGCGGTTCGAACCCGCTCCATGGTTTCGCGGGTTCGGCGCATCGGGCTTGCGACAAAGTCGAAGCCATCCCCGCGGCCAATCAGTTCCGCAAGACGTCTCCCATTGCGGTCCGCCTGGTCACGCCCGTGCGCGTTGATATCGGTGTCTGCCTGGCCCTGCAGCCTGCCCTCGGCATTCCAGTCAGTCTCGCCGTGACGCACGAAATAGATGAGTGGGTACATGACTGCCTCGCCGGCGCTGCAGTTAGTCCTTGACCGTTGAAATGTCAGGCGCGTCGACAGCCTTCATGCCAACAACGTGGTAGCCGGAATCGACGTGATGAATCTCACCGGTGACCCCACGCGACATGTGCGACAGGAAATACAGCGCCGAATCACCCACCTCTTCCGCTGTCACGGTGCGCTTAAGGGGCGAATTGTATTCGTTCCACTTTAAAATGTAGCGGAAATCGCCGATTCCGGAGGCCGCAAGAGTCTTCATAGGCCCCGCCGAGATGGCATTTACGCGGATATTGTTGCCGCCCAGATCGACGGCGAGATAGCGCACCGAGGCCTCCAAGGCCGCCTTGGCGACACCCATCACATTGTAATGCGGCATTACTTTTTCGGCGCCATAATAGGTTAGAGTTAGCAATGATCCGCCGTTGGGCATCAGGCGTTCAGCGCGCTTGGCGACTGTGGTGAACGAATACACAGAAATATCCATGGTGCGCAGGAAATTGTCGCGCGTTGTCTCGACATAGCGGCCGTCGAGTTCATCCTTGTCGGAGAAGGCAATGGCATGAACCAGGAAGTCGATCGTGCCGAACTTCTCTTCCACATTTTTGAATACCGCGTCGAGTGTTTCAGGCTCGGTGACGTCGCAATGGCCGACGACATGGGCGCCAAGCTCAGCGGCCAGCGGTTCGACGCGCTTCTTGAACGCTTCGCCCTGATAGGTCAGGGCGAGTTGCGCACCCTGGTCGGCGCATGCCTTGGCAATACCCCAGGCGATTGACCGGTTGTTGGCAACGCCCAGGATGAGGCCTTTTTTGCCGGCCATGAGGCCATTTGAACCTGTCATGTAAGGCTTCTCCGCGCTGATCATACTTTGCGCTGCCTATCGCACAGGCAAAGGCACGCTTCAAGCGCCGTTGGCAGCTCCAGTTAGCCTTGGTCTTTCAACAAGGTTTCGAGCGCGCTATCATTACCCTCCGGCAGCATGACCCGCACATGGGCATAAAGATCGCCGTGCCCGCCTGCCTTCTGGGGAAGTCCCCTGCCCTTTATACGCAGTACCTTGTCCGAGCTCGACCAGGCCGGCACGTTGACAGCCAATCTTCCAGCAGGGGTCTCGACCGCAAGCTTTGCGCCCAATACTGCATCGCGCAGTCGCACGTGAAAGTCGGCGTGAAGGTCTCGACCCTCAATTCTGTAGCGTGGATGACGGCGGAACTTGATGGTGACCAAAGCGTCACCCGCTTCGCCACCCAAAATCTGTTCGCCCTGAGCTTTTAATCGAATGGTCTGGCCGTCCTCAACATAGGCCGGCAGCTTTACCACCAACCGCCGACCGTCGGGGAAAATCGCATTAACCTTGGCGGCGGTGGCTGCGTCCTCGATACTGACATCGAGCGTCGCATTGAGATCGCGACCACGCGGCACTTGCTGGCGCGGACCCGCCTGTGCGCCAGGGCGTTGGTTGAAAGCGTCGCCGAAAATGTGGCTGAAGATATCATCCTCAACACCCGCGCCGCCGGAACGGAACTCGAAACGCGAGCCACCCGGCGTCTGCTGCCCACGACGGAAACCGGCGAACGGGTCGCCGCCCGGCTGTCCGCCCTCAAATCCCTGATAGCGCTGCTTGCCTTCGGCATCGATCTCGCCACGGTCGAACGCAACTCGCTTTTTCTCGTCGCCGACAATTTCGTAAGCCTGGTTGGCCGCCGCGAAGCGCTCCTTGGCTTTGGGGTCCTCTGGGTTTTGGTCAGGATGGTATTTTTTGGCGAGCTTGCGGTATGCCGACTTAATATCTTTTGCCGACGCACCTTTGGCCACGCCAAGAACCTCGTAGGGATCGCGCATTGTATCTCACTAAAACGATGGAACCGGTTAGCTCTTATATGCGTCGCGCTAGGAACAAATTCCAGCCCACAAACCGCTTTGACCGGTAAAGATTGGTCTATTTTGATTCGAAGGAGCGCATTTGCCATGCCCCTGGCGCTGCTTGGCACGCGTCGCCCCTATAGAGCTTCACCCCATCGAAACTTTCACGCATGGCCTGGAACCTACGGCATACCGACCCGCCATCGCGATATTCGGTCAAGCCGGTGATGGACCCACGTGACCCGGTGTCTGCGTTGGCCCAGGCAAGTGCTTGACCGCCTGCCAGTTCGACGTCCGCGGATGAAACAGCATTACGGATCGTAGCCGCGTCAGAAAGTTGACCCTGATCGAGGGCGTTCTGTGAATCTGTTGACACTGCACTCGTATAAAGCGTGCGATCAACTTCAGCATTACGGAGGTCGAGGCCCGAGGCACAGCCCGACAGAAATGCCATGCAGGCTGTCGCTGCCAGCGAGACGTGCCAACTGGAGCAACTATTGGCCGTCTCAAACGCTTGCGCTCGGCGCGACAATCGGCAAACTCCCGAAGTTCCATCCATAGAGCGAGAATTATGCGTGCATCCGGGTTAACAAGCAGTGACTTCACCGAGGCTGAAGAGCCCTTCTTATTATTCTCACGCTGGCTCGCTGACGCGAACGAGAGTGAACCAAACGATCCAAACGCGGTGGCGCTGGCGACAGTCGACACCGAGGGCCTGCCCGATGTCCGCATGGTACTTCTCAAAGAGTTCGATGAGCACGGATTTGTATTCTACACCAACTTTGAAAGTGCCAAAGGCAGCGAGATATTGGCGACGATGAAGGCGGCGATGTGCTTTCACTGGAAGTCGCTACGTCGCCAGGTGCGGGTGCGGGGTCCGGTCGAGATTGTCACCGACGCCGAAGCTGACGCGTATTTCGAAACGCGTCCGCGCGGGAGTCGCATTGGGGCTTGGGCATCGAAGCAGTCACGTGCGCTTGAAAGCCGGTTTGCGCTCGAAAAGGCGGTGGCTGAATATACCGCGCGCTATGCGGTCAAGAGCATTCCAAGGCCCGCGTACTGGTCAGGGTTTCGCATCGTTCCGCAGGCCATAGAGTTCTGGCACGACCGGCCGTTTCGCTTACATGACCGGCTCGTTTTTTCGCGGGATGAAAAAGGCACCTGGGAAAAACACAGACTGTACCCATAGATAGGAACGCCATAGGGTTACGCTGGTCTCGAAGGCCTCTTTTTCCAAACATTACAAATGTTTAATGCCCCGTTCAGTTTCAATTCATCGATTGGCCTTCATAACCGGCGCATCGCACTTGACTGAAAGGAAAATCCGATGAGAAAATTTGTAACCGCGCTGTGTGCTGCAGCAGTAACACTTACCGGTGTTGCGACGGCAACGGCTCCGGCATTTGCAATGCCAATGGCAAAACCGGCCCTTGAAACCGCCACGACAGACGTTCAGCAGGTCCAGCATCGTCGTGGCTACTATCGCCATGGCGGGCGAGGCTACTACAACGGTCACCGCGGATATCGTAACCATCGCCGCGGTTGGCGCCAGCACAATGGCTGGTGGTTCCCACCCGCAGCGTTTGTAGCCGGTGCCATCATCGGCGGTGCGATTGCGCAGCCGACATATCGTCAGGCACCTGCTTACCGGCCAGCCGGCAATGCTCATGTGCAGTGGTGCTATAACAAGTATCGTTCATACCGGGCTTCGGACAACACCTACCAGCCTTACAATGGTCCGCGCCAACAATGCTATTCGCCTTACCGCTAAGCGCGGCAATTCGATCGGCATGAAAGCGGCCCTGCACATTGCGGGGCCGCTTTTGTAAGGTTGATCCAGCCAGCGAGAGCCTCGCGTACAGATGTTGCAAGCGCTATCAAAACCCTTCCTGCTGAACAGATCAGGTCGGCGCGGCTGACATCATCCAGCTTTCTTCCGGCTCATGAAGGCGACGAATGCGTTTCTCGCCTCATCCGATTTCAAGCGCTCCAGAAACCGTTCAGCTTCCTCTTCAATGCGCGTGACCAGCAGCTCACGTGAACCGAGCATGAGATCCCGCGCAATCTTCAGCGCTTCAGGAGGTTTCTGGGCGATGGCCTCGGCTGCCGCAAAGACGGCATCCTCTAATACATCTTCAGCGACAACTGCATAGATCAAACCTGCTGCTTGAGCGCGTTCAGCGGAGAATCCTTCGCCAAGTGCAAGCAGTGCAAACGCGCGCTGGCGACCGAGTACAGCGGGCGCGAGCAGGCTTGAACCGGCTTCGGGCACCAGACCAAGATCGACAAACGGCGTGCGAAACTCGGTCCGAGGTGTCGCAAAGGTAAGATCGCAATGCAGGTGGATGGTGGTTCCGACCCCCACTGCAATGCCATCGACACCTGAAACGATTGGTTTTTGTGCACGTGCAAGCGACTTCAGGAAGTCAAACACCTCCCCACCGCCGCTTCCGCCTGTCGCAATGACCATGAAATCGGCAAGGTCATTTCCGGAAGAAAAGGCCCCCGGAACGCCCAGAAGGACGTGAACCCGAACATCCGGGTCTGTATCACCCTGCTGCAATGCGGCAGCCATCGACGCATACATTGCGCGCGTGACGGCATTCTTTTTCTCAGGGCGATTGAGACGGATGAGGCTGATTGCACCGCGCCGTTCGAGGATAATTTCACTCATTTTGACGGTTCCTGTTCAGGCGATTACAAGGTCGCGAGCAGCAGCCGAGAGGCTCTCGGCGCCGTTGATGACGCGATCTTTTAGTGCAGCGGTTTCTGCCACCAGATTTTCGGAGAAAAAGCGCGCCAGTGCTACGCGCTTGGTCGACTTTTCGCTCAGCGCGCCCTTGGCCAGATAGACACCACCGCTGGCCAATGCGAACAGGCGGAGATACGGCGTTGCACCCGCCAGAGCCTGCTCAGACTTGCCATCCGCGACCTGCTCTTGCATGAAGTTTGTAGCTTCGGTTAGGTCGGACAGTGCAGCTTCCAATGCCGCGCCTGTGCGACCCCAGCCTTCGAGGTTGGAATTGCGAACTTGGACTGCAATTGCGGAAAGTTCAGCGATGTAACCATGGACGTGCTCACCCTTCGATTGCGGAAGTTTCCGCATCACGAGATCAATCGCCTGGATACCGTTGGTGCCTTCGTAGATCGGCGCGATGCGCGCGTCCCGATAGAGGCTTGCTGCGCCAGTTTCCTCAATGAAGCCCATACCGCCGTGAACCTGCACGCCGAGCGAAGCGACATCTACCCCGACATCGGTTGAAAATGCCTTGGCTACAGGGGTCAGCAGATTGGCGCGCCCCTGCCAATGCGACGCATCTTCCTCGCCTAGACGTGCTCGGTCCGTGGCGTGAGCGCAGCTATAGGAGATTGCGCGAGAGGCTGATGTCAGCGCCTTCATCGTCAAAAGATTGCGTTGAACGTCCGGGTGATACACGATCGGAGCCATGCCCGTGCCGCTATAGCTCGCGGCCTTGCCCTGGCGGCGTTCATTGGCAAAAGCCAGCGCCATTTGGTAGGCAGTCTCGGCGATTGCAACGCCCTGCATGCCGACCGCAAGACGGGCATTGTTCATCATCGTGAACATGCAAGCCAGACCGCGGTTTTCCTCGCCTATGAGCCAGCCTATGGCACCCGGTTTCCCGGTTTTGGTGAAATCATCGCCATAGATCATGGTGCAAGTCGGAGAAGCGTGGATGCCGAGCTTATGCTCCAGCGATGCGCAGAAGACATCATTGCGCGCGCCGAGCGACCCATCCTCTCCGACCATGAATTTTGGGACCAGAAATAAGGAGATTCCGCGCGTTCCCTCCGGCGCATCAGGAAGCCGTGCCAGGACGAGATGAACGATGTTGTCGGTAAAATCGTGTTCTCCATAAGTGATGAAAATCTTCTGGCCGAAGATGCGGTAGGTGCCATCGTCTGCCCGTTCGGCCCGGCTACGAAGTGCAGCAAGGTCAGAACCAGCCTGCGGTTCGGTGAGGTTCATGGTTCCCATCCACTCACCCGAAACCAGCTTTGCCAGATACTTTTTCTTCAGGTCATCAGATGCATGTTTTTCGAGCGCGTCTACCGCACCCATGGTCAGGGTGGGCCCGAGGCCAAAGGCCATGGAGGCCGAGTTCCACATCTCTATGGCAGCAACCCCAAGCATGCTGGGTAGACCCTGCCCGCCAAATTCTTCCGGAGCCGTCAGCGCGTTCCACCCGCCGTCGATCCAGCGCTTGTAAAGTTCGCGCCACCCGTCTGGTGTAGTAACTTCCGCGCCTTTCAGCCTCGCGCCCTGCTGATCGCCGATCTTGTGAAGCGGCGTTACTTCCTCAGAGGCAAAGCGGCCGGCCTCAGTGAGTATGGCATCAACCAGATCGTCAGACAGATCGCCGAGCCGCGCTGCCTGGATCTCGGCATCAAGGCCGGCAATATGGTTGAGCGTAAAGGTGATATCCTCGACCGGCGCGCGATACATGGTGATCCTCTCTGCCCGCAAAGCGATTGGCACCGCGGGGTACATTTTACGTAAACGTCAACGGGTTCGACTGTGACGTTACATGGCCCATATTTCAAGCCCTGATCAATTAAGATGGTCCAATCGTCCACGTCGTGCACACAAGAAACAGTTCGTTAACCATGTTTCCCACAGGGTAAATTTTGGTTCGCTTGACGGAGTGAGGCTGCTGCTGAGACGTTTAAAATGGCGAGTGATTTCAAGACTGGTTGTGGGAATTTGCGCATCGATTTTGGCGACAGCTCCCGGCTGGGGTTCAGAATTTATTGCCCCGTGGTTTAAGCCAAACCACGCTCTTGTGATTGACGCCTATGAATATAACGAGATCGACTGGGAAAAACTCTCTACGAACAAACGGATAGCGGGTTATATCAACAAGGCCTCTGACGGTTTATCCCCGCCCTACGCATGCAGCGGCGCTGAATTAGAAGTAAAATTGTGCAAGGCCCTATGGAAGCGCCACGCGGTCGCTCGCGAGCTGTTTCAGACCCGTCGAATGCTGGCGAAATCGCTCGGGTTGAAGTGGGGCGCCTATCATCTGGCTCGCCCCGGCAACCCGATTGATCAGGCCAATAATTTTATTGACTTCGCAAACCCTGGGCCAGACGATCTGATGGCGATCGATATCGAGGACAATGACCCGAAAAAATGGATGTCTCTTGAAGACGCTGAAGAATTTGTCCGCCATATCCAGCGCCGAACCGGGCGTTTCCCAGTCCTCTACACCAACGGATCAACTGCAAAACACATCGCCGATAACCGCGAGCGCTATAGGCTGCTGTCGCGCCTGCCACTTTGGTATGCCCGCTATACCGATGCAATCGGCGTGCATTTTCCGCTCGGCTATTGGCGGGGGTACGCACTCTGGCAATTTTCATCGCAGGCCAACTGCAATCAACATCGATGCCCGTACCGCATTCACGGTGCGCCTGACGATATCGATGTGAATGTTGCTGCAGTGAGTGTGGAAGCATTGCGTACAGCTTGGCCGTATGGGAATCTCATCGATGTTCAGCCGGATCGTATGGCAAGCGTGCCCGTGCCGCTGACGCGAGCCGAGGCTGATGCTGGCCATCTGCCACTGGCATATGCGCCGGTGGAGAAGGCGCGTGCTGCTGTAGCGCTGGCTAACGCTTTCGAAGTCGGTGGAAACCAGTACCCTTTGCGGGCAGCAACCTCAGTGGGTCAAGGACGCACGCTAATTCAAGCGGTCGAGTTTTACCGAACCATCGCGTATTACGCAGACTTCGTAGCCGAAAAGATGGGAAACCTGACCCGACTAGCCCGTGCTCAGACGGTCGACGACACCATCACGAGCTCTGTCCACACTGAGCGAGAAAAACGTTAGTTTAACTACCGGCCTGCTCCCTGGCGACCGCCTGCCAGCCGATATCGCTACGGCAGAAACCTTCTGGCCAGTCGATCAAGTCAACCGCCGCATAAGCTTTCGCTCGGGCCTCCGTGACTGTCTTCGCCATCGCGGTTACGTTAAGGACCCTGCCCCCATTGGCGACCAACTGCCCGTCTTTCAGAGCTGTTCCAGCGTGAAACACCTCGGCACCGGACTGCTGTGCCGCATCAACACCACCAATCACAGAACCTTTTTGCGGGGTGCCCGGATAGCCAGTAGCCGCCATTACCACGGTAAGTGCGGCGTCCTCGCGCCAGCGCGCCGACATGTGGGACAGCTGACCGTCCGCCGCAGCTTTCAACAGAACCAGTATATCGTCTCTCAGACGCATCATCAAAACCTGGCATTCAGGATCGCCGAAGCGGACGTTGTATTCAATGAGCTGCGGTCCTTCGTCGGTGATCATCAGTCCAGCGAAAAGAATGCCGCTGAAAGGCGCTCCCATTTCTGCCATGCCGCGCATTGTTGGCTCGATGATCTCGCGCATGGTGCGCTCGACCATCTCGGGTGTCATGACAAGGGCCGGCGAATAGGCGCCCATCCCGCCGGTATTCGGGCCGGTATCGCCATCGCCGACGCGCTTGTGATCCTGTGCCGTACCAAAGGGCAGCGCCGATATTCCGTCGCAGAGGCAAAAGAAACTTGCCTCCTCGCCATCGAGGAAAGCTTCGACAACCACTTCCGCACCGGCCTCCCCCAGCGCACCATTGAAGCAGGCGTCGACGGCCGCCAGCGCCTCCTCAACGGTGGCGGCGACCGTCACGCCCTTGCCAGCGGCCAGACCGTCGGCCTTGACCACGATGGGCGCGCCTTGGGCTTCGATGTAGGCGTGGGCCGGAGCGGCGGCGGTGAAGCGCTGGTATGCGCCGGTCGGGATATTGTTGCGAGCGCAAAGATCCTTCGTAAAGCCTTTTGACCCTTCGAGCTGTGCGGCTTTTCTCGACGCGCCAAAAGCCGCTATCCCGGCTACGGCGAGATCGTCCACAATGCCCGCCACCAACGGTGCTTCGGGACCGACGATGACCAGGTCAATGTGGTTATCTCGGCAAAACGCGATTACTGCGGGGTGATCCGAGATATCAAGCTGGATACATGAAGCCAGAGTTGCGATGCCCGGATTGCCGGGAGCGGCGTAGAGCTTGGTGAGCAGCGGTGAAGCGGCTATTTTCCAAGCCAAGGCATGTTCGCGGCCGCCCGACCCCAGCAAAAGAACATTCATGAATCAGCGGTCCTCGGGATAATTGGTCATGCCATTCGGTATTGTGCCTGCGGGATGGGGTCAAGAACTTGGCCACAATGAGCGGGCTGAATTGCCCGGCAGCTTGACCTCGGCGTTGCTCGCTGGCAGTGCACGACGATGGAACCTATTCAGTCGAAAACAAGCCAGGGGCGGGTTGCCGACGCGCCGAGCGGCCATTGGGTCTATCGCGCATTGCCGCAAGGCATCTGGCCCTACGCACAACTGGCGCGCTGGGACAGGCCAATCGGCTGGGAACTTCTGTTGTGGCCCTGCCTGTGGTCAGCCGCGCTGGCCGCCAGTGCTCATGCGCGGGTTGGCGAGTCGCTTTTGTCGCTGCTACCTCTGCCAGAACATGTGGTTCTTTTTTTGGTCGGCGCTATTGCCATGCGCGGGGCAGGCTGCACCTTCAACGACATTGTCGATCAGCGGATTGATGCGCAGGTGGAACGCACGCGGTCACGTCCTTTGCCCGCCGGGCAGGTCAGCAAGAAACAGGCTTGGGCATTCTTGATCATTCAGGCATTGGTGGGGCTTGTCGTGCTTCTGCAGTTCAACAGCTTTACCGTTTTGCTCGGCCTCGCTTCGCTTAGCATCGTCGCCGTGTATCCATTTCTGAAACGTTTCACCAACTGGCCGCAACTCGGGCTCGGTCTGGCTTTTTCATGGGGTGCATTGATGGGATGGGCTGCACTGTTCGAAACCATCGACGGACCAGCCGTGTTGCTCTATTTGGGCTCGATCCTGTGGGTCATCGGCTACGACACGATTTATGCACATCAGGACAAGGAAGACGATGCCCTTGTCGGCGTGCGCTCAACGGCGCGCCTGTTCGGCGACAATACGCAAGTATGGCTTATCGGCCTCTATAGCGGCGCATTGATGCTGTTTGCCAGTGCATTTGCTGTGGCTCAGGCACCTTTGCCGGCGCTGGCAGGTCTTGTTGCCGCCGGTGCCCACATGGCCTCGCAGATATGGAGGCTCGATATCGACAATCCGAGCCAGTGTCTGAAACTGTTCCACTCGAACTCGACGGTGGGCTGGACGATCTTTATAGGACTTCTCGGCGGCGGACTTTGGATCGCCGTCAAACCGCTTCTCTAATATTGCGACGGTCCTTCAGCGCGAACCTACTCGCGGGCGATCATTTCTTGGCCGTCAATGACAAGACGCAACCCAAGTGTGCCCGCTTTGCGGCGAGCCAGAAAACGCGGGCGCCGTCGCGCCGAAACGCTGCCCTTGCGGCGCTCCTGCGAGCGAGCCGCCTTAATCGCCAGGCCGAGCGATTCTTCTAGTGTGCGCGCCACGCCATCGGCCTCGATTAATAACATCGGCAGACGGTAAGCGTCAGCCCAAGCCCGCCAATCTGCGGCGACATCGTCAAGGTCTTCCGCAACCAGCAAGGGAACGGAGAGCATCGGGTCGTTGTGGAGCAGCTCCAGTGTTACTGTGACATGGCCCATGTCATCTTCAAGTGCCCGCGCCGCAACTCCCTTGAAGGCGTTGGCAGGCAGCGCGACTGTCGCCGGCAGGCCGCTCTTTTCGAGCATACGTTTGATCACCGCACCACGCTGATCGATGGTGAATGTCACATCGCCGTATTCATCGCGCGTGGCATAAGTGACCATTTGCGGCAGACGAAAAGGGTCAAGCCGCATGTTGCGGCCTGCCCAGACTGGTTTCAGCCCGGTGTTCATTGGTGCGCCTTCCTGTTACTCCTGAGAGCCGGTTTTCCGGTCTTCTCGCGGACCGTTTCCCGGTCTCGTTGAAAAGGAAGATACGCGCCGGTCCTTACTGGGGCGCTTAAGAAGTTCGGTTAAATTTTGCTGATTTTTGCCATGGTTACGAGAATGCGACCAGCTGCAATGCCTGAGAAACCTGTCTGAACAACACGTTACCGCACATATGCATGTGCTTAAATTAGTTTTCCGGGGTTCATGATTCCGGCCGGGTCAAAAGCCTTCTTCACACGGCGCATCAAGTCTATCGCAACGGGCGGCGCGGTCGCGATAAGCTCGTCTCGTTTCAGCTGTCCTATCCCGTGCTCTGCAGAGATCGAACCATTCAGAGCGCGGACGATGTCGTGGACGGCTTGGTTCATTGCCCGGTAGAGCGCGAGGAACGCATCGGCGGTTTCTCCAACTGGCTGAGAGATATTATAGTGGAGGTTACCGTCGCCCATGTGGCCGAAGCAAACAATGCGGGCTTGTGGCGAGACGCCAGCCACCGCTTCTGCCCCGCGTTGGATGAATTCTGGAATAGACGCTAGCGGAACAGAAATATCGTGCTTGATCGACGCGCCTTCAAAGCGCTGTGCATCGGAAATTGCTTCCCGCAGTGCCCAGAATGCAGTGCCCTGCGCCATGTTTTGTGCAATCGCAGCATCCGCGACAATCGCAGATTCCAGCGCTGCGGCCAGAATCTCCTCGCAGAGGCTGCGCGCATCCGCAGCAGAGCGTCCCGATGAGATTTCCATCAATATATACCAGAGGTAAGGCTGTGCCAGCGGGCGTTGCGTAGCGGGCACATGTTTGGCCACGAACGAGAGCGGCATCTCACCGATCAGCTCGAATGCCGTCAGGCTGCTGCCTGCTCGATCCAATGACAGCGTGAAGAGCGACAGGGCGGCTTCCGGCGACTCAAGCCCGATCCAAGCCACCTCGACGCCTTTCGGTTTTGGGAAAAGCTTCATCACAGCCGCGGTGATGACGCCTAGGGTGCCCTCGGCGCCGACAAAAAGATTCTTGAGATCGTATCCGGTATTGTCTTTCTTGAGCTTGCGTAAGTCGTCCAGCACTTCGCCGGTGGGCAGCACGACCTCCACGCCGAGACACAGTTCGCGGGCATTACCGTAAGCGAGCACTGCGGTGCCACCGGCATTGCTGGAAAGGTTTCCGCCTATCTGCGCCGTGCCTTGCGATGCAAGCGACAGCGGAAACAGACGATCGGCTTGCTCGGCAGCCCGCTGCACGTCTTCAAGGATAACGCCGGCCTCAACCGTGATGGTGTTTGATAGCGCATCTAGTTCGCGAATGCGGTTGAGCCGGGAAAGAGACAGCACTATCTCCAGCCCGGAATTGTCCGGAACTTGGCCACCTACCAACCCGGTATTGCCACCTTGAGGAACAATTCTTGTACCTGTTTCGGTCGCGAGCGCCATGATGCGACTGACTTCCTCGACCGTGCCTGGCTTGAGCACAAGTGCACTACGGCCCGGAAACAGGCCGCGTCGCTCGGTGACATAAGCTTCGATATCTTCCGCCTGACACAATGCGTGCGGAGCGCCGACGATGGCGATGAAGCGTTCGAGCACAGTCAAATCTGGTGCAGGTGTGTCCATCGCTCCAGACTACGATTGTGGTAGCTGCGTGTCACGCGGTGCGGCCGCGCGTGCCAACCGGTCGTTGATAGCCTCGCCGAGACCAGTTTGAGGCACTGGTGCCACCGCAATGGTGCTGGCGCCGGTTTGGTCAAGTTTTGCCATATATGAAAAGAGGTTGGCTGCTGCCTCGCGCAAATCACCCGTTCGCGAGAGGTTGAGTGCAGCGATGGCTCTGTCAGCGCCTTGTATCGAAATCGGGCCAAATTCTAAAAGTGCCTCGCCTTCCCCCACCTGCAGCGCGTTCAGCCGCATCCTTGCATGGGGTGCGTAGTGCGAGGCAAGCATGCCGGGCGCCTGTATTTTCGCGCCATCGTCGCTCCGGCGCAAATTTTCGCCGGCAACCTCCTCAATGTCGGCGGCCGCAACGCCGCCTGGCCTGAGCATGGTGATGGTTCCGCCCTCAACCTTTATGATGGTGGATTCTACGCCCACAGGGGCCGCGCCACCATCGACAATCAGTCTTATACGCGAACCGAGATCAGATGCGACCGCCTGCGCTGTCGTGGCACTGATGCGGCCAGATGAATTTGCGCTCGGGGCCGCCAATGGCCGACCAAGCGCGTGGATAAGTTGGCCCCCAAAGCCTTGCGGCATTCGCAGAGCAATCGTG
Source organism: Mesorhizobium sp. NBSH29 (assembly GCF_015500055.1). Classification (NCBI taxonomy): domain Bacteria; kingdom Pseudomonadati; phylum Pseudomonadota; class Alphaproteobacteria; order Hyphomicrobiales; family Phyllobacteriaceae; genus Mesorhizobium; species Mesorhizobium sp. NBSH29. Next base: position 1,977,374 of record NZ_CP045492.1, on the reverse strand, counting down.
TCCAGTCCCGCGGTCACCAAGGGATGGATGTTTGATCCGTCGCGTAGTGGCAGCACCAAAGTGATAGGTCCCGGCCAGAAACTTTCTGCAAGTTTGCGCGAAAGCGGGTCGAAAAGCGCTATCGCTTCGGCCATCTCCAGGCTGGCGACATGTGCGATGAGCGGATTGAATCTTGGCCGCCCCTTGGCCTCGAAAATCTTCGCGACCGCAATGCCATGTGTCGCATCGCCGGCCAGCCCGTAGACAGTCTCAGTCGGTATCGCAACGACATCGCCGGCGCGCAGGAGAGCCAGCGCATCATCCATCGCTGTTTCGTGCCCGATCATCTTTGCAGACTGGTTTGTTTCCACGCGACGTGACTAACGCGGCATTCCCGCTGCCGCAAGGGCTTCGAGGAGATCGTTAAAATGCGAACGAACCGATGAAGCGGGCATCAACATCAGGCTGCTATAGCGAACACTCAAGACAGGGATGGGTTTGATATGCGTTTGTATGCAGCTGTTGTTTTCGCCAGTGTTCTGGTCTCGGGTGCCGCTTCGGCGTCGTCCATCACCACACTGCCTTCCAGCAGAAATGCCCCTTCCGTTGTTCGACTAGGGACGCCTGCCAAGATGGCACCGGCAATCGATTCCGCGACCACCGCTTCGACCGTTGCCAAGCCTGCAGAAACACCACGCCGTCGCAACGAACCCTTGTTAGTCATCCGCGGCGGAATTGTCGGCGACGCTTTCGCTAGCTCCAGCGCGGCGCCGGATGTTATGCTGCCCTCCCAGAAGGCGGCTGCACCTGGGGCCTCAAACGAGGTCGCACCTGCTGCTGCGGGGGCCAAACAAGCGGCAACTCCGGCGGCGCCAATGATGCCCCCCGTCAAATTGGAATAAGACACTGGACGGGTCTCGCCCAGGCTGACACAGTCAGCAAGCCACGGAGACCACCCATGCACGCTTTCATAAAATTTCTGCATATTTTTGCTTTGATGCTGGGTGCCGGCGCGGGCTTTGGCCAGTTGATTATTGCGCGCCGATTGCGTGCAGCCGACGGACAACTCAAGCCGGAACTCATGGCGTTGCGGCCTATCTTTGCGCGCCTCGGGCTGGCGGGCATTGTGTTGATCTGGCTGACCGGGCTCTGGCTCTATCTCGGCTTTTATGCCGGCTCAAATCTTGGTGCGGCATTCCACATCAAGCTTTTACTGGCCACCGCATTGCTGGCCATCAGCATCACCGGTGCTGTTGTGATGGCGCGTGCAAAAGCTGGCAGCAGGCCGCCGGCGTGGTTGCCCACGCTAGGTATGGCGTCAGGTCCGTTGTTGCTGCTCGCTGTCGCACTGGCGGTTTACATCTTCAATTGATGCGCGTTGTTCAGCCAGCTATTTTCGAGAAATCTGCAACCTGATCGGTGGCGTTGCGGATGCGCAAAAGAAGCGCCAGACGGTTCGCGCGCACAGCCTCGTCGGGGTCGTTTACCATCACCTTCTCAAAGAATGAATCAACTGGTTCACGCAGCGCACTAAGTGCGCGCATGGCAGCGGAAAAGTCTTCATTCTGAATCGCTTGCGCAGCTTGGCTCTCAGCCTGATTCAATGCCGATAACAGGTTTTTCTCTGTCTCATCGACAAACAGCGATGACGCAACGGAAGATGCAACTTGCGTGCCCTTCTTTTCCTCGGCGGCAAGAATGTTGGCTGCACGCTTGGTGCCAACAACAAGGTTTTTGCCTTCGTCCGTTTCGAGGAATTCTGCCAAGGCTTTGACCCGGTTGACGATGGCCATCAGGTCGTCTGCATCCGGAGAAATGACGGCGTCGATAAGATCATGACGGACGCCCTGTTCGCGCAGATAAACTTTTAGGCGGTCATGGAAGAAGGCGAGGAGATCGGAATCTGTTGCGAATTTTGATAGCGAAAGGGCGAAATTGTTTTCCACGATAATGCGGATCACTCCGAGTGCCGCGCGCCGAAGTGCGTAAGGGTCTTTGCTCCCCGTTGGCTTCTCGTCAATGTCCCAAAATGCAGTCAACGTATCGAGCTTGTCAGCGAGTGCCACAGCGACCGAAACCGGATCGAAGGGCACCGTATCTGACGGGCCTTGCGGCTTGTAGTGCTGTTCGATGGCTGCTGCGACGCCGACATGCTCACCCTGCAAGAGTGCATATTTGCGACCCATCACGCCTTGAAGTTCAGGGAACTCTCCGACGGCTTCAGTCTGCAGATCAGCCTTGGCCAGCACTGCCGCGCGGCGGGCAAGTGTGGAATCGGCGCGGACCATTGGAGCAAGCTCTTCGGCCAGTTTTGCGATACGAGAAACACGCTCTCCCTGCGTGCCGATCCTGGCGTGGAACGTAACATTGAGGTGGTCAAGCCGCGCCATGCGCTGGTCGAGCGGCTTTGTCATATCCAGGCCGAATTTTTCGGCCGATGCCGCGAACGCTGCGCGATCCGGCAAATCGGCCTGATCGGTCTTCCAGAAATACAGGGCGTCAGACAGTCTGGCGCGTACCACCTTGCCATTGCCATGGGCGATCTCGGCACCACCATCTTTGGCTTCGATGTTGGAAATTACAACGAAGCGGTTCGACAGTTTTTCGCTCTCGCCAGAGATGCGTGTGACGAAGCATTTCTGATTGGCGCGGATGGTGAGACGAATAACTTCGGGGGGGATTTCGAGAAATTCTTCTTCGAACTCGCCCAAGAGAACAACCGGCCATTCCACCAGCCCGGCAACTTCGTCGAGGAGTCCCTCATCCTCCACCAGTTCCAGCCCGTTTGCAAAGGCAAGGTTGCGCGCGTCGGAGAGGATGATTTCCTTGCGCCGGTCGGCGTCGAGCACCACCTTGGCAGCTTCCAGTTTCGACACATAGTCATCGAAGCGGCGCACAGTGATTGTACCCGGCGCATGGAAGCGATGCCCTTGTGTGACATTACCCGAGCGAATGCCATTCACTTCAAAGTCCACAATGACCGGCTCTTCTGTTTCAGGACCGAAAGTGCAGATGATTGATTGAAGCGGGCGGACCCAGCGCATGGCTTCGCCGCCCTGCCCCACGCCACCCGCATAATGCCGGCCCTTTGGCCCAGAGGCCGGGCCCCAGCGCATGGACTTCGGCCACGGGAAGGTCTTTACGACTGCGGGGATCAGTTCCGCGATGATTTCTTCAGCCGCCCGACCGGGCTTTGAGATGTGGGCTACATAAAAATCGCCCTTCTTCGGATCTGTATGGATGTGCGCCTGAGATATGTCGCTGAGGCCTGCGCCACGCAGGAAACCGGCAATCGCCTGTTCCGGTGCTTTGGTGCTCGGACCCTTGCGCTCCTCGTGTACATCGCGCGAGCGCGCGTTAAGGCCCCGGATATCGAGTGTCAGCCGGCGCGGAGTAAAATATTCGCGCGCTGCCTCATACGTCAGCCCGGCTTCCACCAAACCATCGGTGACCAACTTCTTCAGGTCACCGGCTGCCTTGCGCTGCATGCGGGCGGGAATTTCCTCGGAGCGAAGTTCTAACAGCAGGTCTGGCATTTGTCGGTCTCTGGTCTTTCGCGGACGAACGCCCGCTTCGACGCAGGCGCGATTGCACTAGCAACTCCGCTCCGCGCTGTCACCCATGGCATACCTGAATGAATAACTGAGTGAACCATTCAGGGCCTGGCCGCGACACATGAATATCACGGCAAACGCGGACCAATGCCATGCATTTCATTTCCACATTCATCCAGGCTGCCGCCCTCGCCGCCTGCTTTACCTTGCAGGCCTTGCCAGGAGCGCATCACTCACCGATCACTGGGGTGCGCCGGGCGCTTCAGACAATGGCCGGTGCAACGATCACTTCAACGCTGGTGGTTCAGTTGTCGGAGACCGCCTGCGTGGCTTGATGCTTATGCTGCCAAGCCGCCAGCCTGCGTTTGCAGGTAGGCCTCGCCGCACGCCTTGGCCAGATCGCGCACGCGCAGAATGTAGCGGGCACGCTCTGTCGGCGAGATGACCCCGCGCGCATCCAGAAGGTTGAATGCGTGGCTCGCCTTGATGCATTGATCGTAGGCTGGAAACACCATTTTGTGGTTCGGCGGGCTAGAATCCTGCGTCGGTGCGCCGGCTGCCAACAACGCCTTGCATTCCGCTTCCGCATCCTCGAAATGGCGCAGCAGTACTGCGGTGTCGGCGTGCTCGAAATTGTGCCTGGAATATTCCTGCTCGGCTTGCAGGAATATGTCGCCATAGGTGACCTTCTCGTCCCCTTCGCCACCGTTGAAATTGAGGTCGTACACGCTGTCAACGCCCTGCACGTACATCGCCAGCCGTTCCAGCCCGTAGGTCAATTCACCTGCGACAGGTGAACATTCGATGCCACAGACCTGCTGGAAATAGGTGAACTGCGAGACTTCCATGCCATCGCACCAGCACTCCCAGCCAAGACCCCACGCGCCAAGGGTCGGGCTTTCCCAATCATCCTCGACAAACCTGATATCGTGCAGAAGTGGGTCAATGCCAATGGCGGCCAGCGAACCGAGATAGAGCTCCTGCAAGTTGGATGGGTTGGGCTTCAGAATGACCTGATATTGATAATAGTGCTGTAGCCGATTGGGGTTTTCGCCGTAACGACCATCCTTTGGTCGGCGGGAGGGCTGCACATAGGCCGCTTTCCACGGCTTCGGTCCGAGTGCGCGCAATGTGGTTGCTGGATGAAAGGTGCCGGCGCCCACTTCCATGTCGTACGGCTGCAAGATCACGCAGCCCTGCGCTGCCCAATAGTTATGGAGCGTGAGAATAAGACCTTGAAACGATTGTTTCGGGTCGTGCTCAAGAGTGGCGGCAGGTTCGATAACGGCGGGCCTTTCGATCTAAACCGGAGTGGCCCGTCCTAGTGCTGACTGCAAGGACCGTCAAGCGAGCGTGACGCTTTGAATGCCTAGTTACCCGCTGGCAGTTTCAGTTCCTGCCCCGGAACCAGTCGACCAGGGTTTCCCTCCAGTTGCGGGTTGAGGTCGAGAATTTCGGTGTAGCGGTTCCCGTCGCCTAGCTGCGCAGCAGCGATCGACCACAAGGACTGGCCGCGCTGGACAGTGTAAGAAGCGGTCACAGCAGTGACGACTTGCGGCGCTTCGGGAACGACAAGTTCGGACTTCTTTTCCGGAAGCGCTTCTTTTGTATCGGCCGGCGTATCGGGCAACACTTTTCCTGCCGCCTTCGGGTCGAGCGCGGGCAAGCCTTCCTTGAGTTTTTTCTGGACGCTGGCCAGGACATCGGCGTCAGGTTTCATGTCGCGCGCGTGCGCCCATTGGAACGTGGCTTCGAGTTGCCTGCCAGCCCGCCAATAGGCGTCTCCCAAATGGTCGTTAAGCACCGCATCGTCGGGCTTTAGCGAGACTGCACGCTCCAGTTCGCCTACAGCTTCCTCGTAGTTGCCGAGACGATAATGGGCCCAGCCCAGAGAATCGACGATGTAGCCATCGCTGGGGCGCGCTTCGACCGCCTTCTTGATAAGCTCCAGGCCCTCTTCGAGCTTGGTGTTCATGTCTACCCAGGAATAACCCAGATAGTTCATCACTTGCGGCTGATCTGGAAAAAGCTCCAGCGCCTTAAGAAAATTGGGCTCTGCCCTGGACCACTGCTTCAGACGCTCATACGCAATGCCGCGCTGGTAAAAAACGCTCCAGTCCTCCGCAGTCGGTGCGGGAATGCGCGTGACGGCGCGGTCATAGAGCTCGGCGGCGGATTCGAAATCCTCCTTCGAAGCGTATACCCCTCCCAGCGCGAGATAACCGCGCATGTCGTCAGGTGCCGCTTCAATCAATGTTGTTAACTGCGCAATGGCCTCATCGTGACGTTTCAGGTCAGCCAGATTGAGACCACGCTGCAACTCGGCGATGCGCTTGAGCGACGATTCAGGCTTGATCCGGCCATAAAGGTCGATTGCCTGTTCAGCGTCCTGCTGCTGCTCCGAAATCGCTGCCAACTGCATCAGCACAACATCGCTATCAGGCATGAGCGCCAGCGCAAACTGCAGATAGAGCCGCACAAAAGCCTCACCGCCTCCACGGTTTAGAGCGGTGCCAAGGTTGAGAAATATCTCGGAAGCGCCCTGCGTTGGCCCCTCCACCAAAGCCGCGATGGGCTGGCCGTTTTCGATTTCGCCACGAAGTTCCGCTACCGCCGGTCGCCCGACCGAAAATTCCTCCGACCGGTCGAGTACTTTCAGCGCCTCTTGCTTCTTGCCGTCACGAGCGAGAAAGCGGGCGTAGGATTCGGCTGCCCGCAACCAGGTCTCCGGTGCTGCGCTGCCAGCGGACAGATCGCGAATGGAAATTTCGTACGATTTTGCGGCTTCCTCTGTCATGCCTGCACCCTCCGCGATCAGCGCACGGTGATAGGCTACAAAGACCGTATACCACTCAGGGCCCTGCAAGGTGTCCAGATGCTCCAGCGCCTCCTTGGTATGCCCCTGCCCCGCTTCTGCCCATCCGGTCATCAAGCCGGTTATGAGTTTGTCGAGGTCGGATGAAACCGCCAGCTTCAGCCAGTATTTGGCCTTTTCGTAGTCCTTCTTGCGGAAAGTATCGACGGCGAGGGCAACACGAGAAAACCGCTCAACATCAGGGGTGGTTTTCAACTTTTCTGCGTAGACAAGCGCCTCGTCAAAACGGCCCTGCGAGACCAGCCCCAGCATCAGGCTTTGCTGCAACTGCTGGTTTTCCGGATCAAATGACAAAGCGCGCGCGTAATAGGTGACCGCGCCCGAAAGATCATTGTCTATTTCAGCAGAGCGTCCGGCGAGATAAGCGCCTGAGAAAGAAGATATTTCGACGGGTGCGGGAGGCGTCTCTTTGGCTACCGCTAATTGAAGCGACAAGGCCATGCCAATAACAGCAAGCGTTGATAGCCGAATTCTGTTGGTGAGCGGCATTCGTTTCCTTCCGCCGTGAAAATTTTGCCAGTCCGCCGGACGGACTGAGGGCCAAACCGCATGATGTCTTAAAGCATGGCCTTTTTGGGGTGCCGCTTCAATCCACCAGGTGGACAATCTGGTATCAACCAGTGCTTGTCGTGAAACGGCAGCAACTAGTTAACACGGTTGATGCAGAAATCGATAACTTCCAGAAGCGCCGCCTTCTGCGGAGTCTCCTTCAGCGGGGCCAGCGCATCGCGCGCAATCCCACCGAAATGGCGAGCCCGACCGATTGTATCGGCTATCGCATTGTGGCGGTTGAGAAGCACAAGTGCACGCTCCAGCTCAACATCGTCGGTTTCGTTTTTTTCGATGGCCTGGCTCCAGAACGCCCGTTCAGCAGTGGTGCCACGCCGATACGCCAGGATCACCGGCAAGGTGACCTTGCCCTCACGAAAATCGTCGCCGACATTTTTGCCAAGATCTTTCGAAGTACCCCCATAGTCGAGCGCATCGTCGATGAGTTGGAACGCAAGGCCGAGATTCATGCCGTAAGAGCGAAGAGCTGCACGGTCGGCTTTTGTGGCGCCTGCGATAACCGGTCCGACTTCAGCGGCGGCTGAAAACAACGCTGCGGTTTTAGCCTTGATGACGGCGAAATGCTCGTCTTCGGTAGTTTCGAGGTTCTTGGCTGCGGCGAGTTGCATCACCTCGCCCTCGGCAATCACTGATGCAGCCGTCGAAAGAATGTCGAGTGCCTCAAGCGATCCGACGTCGACCATCATGCGAAACGCTTGGCCGAGCAGGAAGTCGCCGACGAGCACGCTTGCTTGGTTTCCCCAGATCATGCGGGCGGTCTTTTTGCCGCGTCGCATGCCGCTTTCGTCAACGACATCATCGTGCAGAAGCGTTGCAGTGTGCATGAACTCAACGCTGGTTGACAGCTTCACATGGCCGTCACCAACATACCCGAACATCTGCGCGGCCGCCAAAGTCACCATGGGTCTCAACCGCTTGCCACCGGATGAAATCAGATGATTGGCAATTTCCGGGATCATTTCGACGTCGGAACCGGCCCTTGCGAGGATCAGTTGGTTGACACGGCCCATATCAGCGCGTGTCAGATCAACCAGAGGCTGGATCGAGGCCGCATTCCGCTTGCTGTCATCGAGATTGAGTACAACGCCCACTGGTTACTCCCCGTTGTTGGCGTTTCGAGCGCTTACTTGCCTGTCCTACCGGGAATTCTAATGCGGTGGCAAGGTGCGGCAAGCGGCGAATTGGCGCGGCCACTTTACCTGCCCGAACGTCGCCTGATACGGGTTCGTGAAACTGGGGACAGATTTATGCATGAGTTCGACCGCCGACTTGAATTTACCGTCGACCTAGCAAAACGTGCTGGCGACCTAGCGATGACCTTCTTTCGCGAGTTGGACAAACTGACCATTGAAAGCAAAGGGCATCAGGACCTCGTTTCGAATGGCGACCGCGAGGTCGAACTTTTCATCCGCGCTGCACTGGCCAAAGAGTTTCCTCGCGATGGGATTGTCGGGGAGGAGCATGCACCGGTTCCAGGTTCATCAGGTTTTATCTGGGTGATAGATCCCATCGATGGCACCGCTAACTTCGTGCGCGGCATTCCCGCTTGGTGCGTGGTCATCGCCTGTGTGAAAAACAATGAAGCGGTAGTGGGCGTTGTTCATGAGCCTTGCACCGGTGAGACATTTGGTGCGCGGCGCGGCGGAGGTGCTTTCCTCAATGGTCATCCCATCAAGGTATCAAACGCGCAAAATCTCTCTGACGGTTCGGTTGGCGTCGGCTTCAACAGCCGCACACAAAACAGCGCCATTGTTCCTTTGATTGCTTCGATCATTGAACAAGGCGGCGTATTTTTTCGCAACGCCTCTGGCGCGTTGATGCTGATCTACGTCGCAGCCGGACGGCTGATCGGGTACACGGAAGACCACATGAATGCTTGGGACTGTGTCGCAGCCATGCTGGTTATCGAAGAGGCGGGCGGCGTCGTTGAACCGTTCAACACGGATGATGTGATCGCCAACGGCACGATTGCGATTGCGGGTGGCAAGGGTGTGTTTTCGAAGATTCGCGAACTGTCCGTTGCTGCCTACGGGGTGTGAGAGCGAACCTACATTTACATCCGCTGCACAAACTGCGAATCTTTTCCGATGATTGAACTTGTCCGTACAAATGATCCCGTCATTATCTCATTCATCGAGGCGTTGCTGCGTGATGCCGAAATTAAATTCATGGTGGCAGACCAGAATATGAGCGTGTTGGACGGTTCGATCGGGGTTCTTCCACGACGGATACTGGTTGCAGACGAGTCAGCTGATCAAGCGCGCAGGATTTTGACCGATGCCGGGATTGCCAACGAAATCAAGGATGGTTGAGACCGCTCTATGGCCCACCCATCGGAGACGATAGACGGCTTTCAGAAAGGCCGTTTTTTTGTCGTGCAGCCGCTCGGCAAAGGTCATCGCACCGGCATGGATGCCTTGGTTCTTGCCGCAACGGTGCCGGCAGAATTTGGCGGAAATCTGGCCGATTTTGGCTCCGGTGCTGGGGCTGCCGGTCTGGCGGTTGCATCACGATGCCCGCGGGCGACCATCGTTCTGGTCGAACGGGAGCTTGAAATGGCGCACTTTGCGGCGGCGACGCTGGCATTGGCGCAAAACAGCCATCTGCGTGAACGATCTCGGTTTCTGCGCGCCGATGTTGCGCTGACCGGGATGGCGAGGATTGCTGCTGGGCTTGTCGATAACAGCTTTGACTTTGTCATCATGAACCCCCCCTTCAACCAGCGTGACGACCGATTGACGCCAGACAGGCTACGACAAGCAGCGCACGTTATGAATGATACGACGTTTGAACATTGGCTGCGAAGCGCTGCTGCCGTTGTGAAGCCGAGCGGCTCGGTAGCCCTTATCGCCCGGCCCCAGTCACTCGCTAAAATTTTGACTGCTCTTGAAGGGCGCTTCGGCGGGGCAGAAATTGTCCCGGTTCAACCGCATGCCCAAGCGCCGGCAATCCGCATCATTGTGCGAGCAAAACGCGGGTCGCGGGCCAAGCTTGCCCTTATGCCGCCTCTGGTAATTCATGAGGAAAACGGGACCTATTCCAATCGCGCCGACGCTGTCGTCAATGGAGAGGTTTCACTGTTCGGCGATTGATCAGAGGTAAAGTCATTGCCGATGCAACGGTGACCTCCTACATGCGGTCTGCCAACTGGAGATCTGTTTTGCTGAGACGTTCGTTTAGTCGCTTTCTGCCAAAGTCGATGCGGTCCAACGCCGTTGTGGTACCCGTCGTTCGGTTGCAGGGTACCATAATGAGCGGCGGCGGGCAGTTTCGCTCCAATCTTTCGCTGGCTTCGACTGCCGGCATTCTTGAAAAAGCCTTTGCATACCCGGAGGCGCCGGCTGTTGCGATTTCAATCAACTCGCCGGGCGGGTCGCCAGTTCAGTCGCGACTGATCTACAAACGCATCCGCGATTTGGCGACTGAGAAGAACATGAAAGTTCTGGTATTTGTCGAGGATGTAGCTGCGTCTGGAGGCTATATGATCGCAATCGCCGGCGATGAGATTATCGCTGACCCTTCCTCAATCGTTGGTTCTATCGGCGTGGTTTCGGCCTCGTTCGGCTTTCCTGAACTTCTGAAAAAAATAGGCGTCGAGCGCCGGGTTCATACCGCTGGCAGTAACAAAGCTGTACTTGATCCGTTCAAGCCTGAAAAGAAGGATGACATCGAGCACCTGAAAGCGCTGCAACTTGAAGTTCATGAGACCTTTATCGATCTCGTCAAGGAACGGCGTGGCGACCGACTGGCGAACGATCCTGATCTTTTCACGGGGCTTTTCTGGACAGGCAAGAAAGGTGTTTCCCTCGGGTTGGTTGATTCGCTCGACGACATGCGCAGTGTGGTAAAGGCGCGGTATGGTGACAAGGCGCAGCTTAAGGTCATTTCAGCGTCTCGGGGTCTGTTTGGACGAGGCCTCGGTATGTTCGGTATCCATAGCGTCGTTCCTGCGGGGCTTGGCCAATCGCTCGCCACCGGTCTTTTCGATGCGGCGGAAGAACGCGCATTATGGAGCCGCTTCGGCCTTTGATTGGCCATCGATGACGGCTATAATTGAAATTAGAGGTTTGCCGGCCGCAACCCCAGATATCGAGAAGGGATGAGCATACCATGCCGCAGCTTATTTTCTTCGGCCTGATCGCCGCAGCTGGATGGTATGGGTACCGCCATTTCATCAAGGAAGCGAACAGGGTGACCGCGAAGATCCGACGCGAAGAGCAGCAGGCCGCTAGTGGCTCGCAGGGAACGCTGGTTCAGGATCCCGAGACAGGCGAATACCGGATTGCCAAGGACTGACACTCTGGAACCTTTTATCGAACACATCGGGGCAACATGGCGTGCGCCAGCTAAGATCAACCTAGCGCTGCATGTCACGGGTCGACGACCCGACGGCTACCACATGATAGAGAGCTTGGCGGTGTTCACCCGTTTTGGCGACCTCATCACAGTCAGAAGCGCGAACGAAGACAGTTTCTCAGTGAGTGGTCCGTTTGCGGACAAAGTGCCTGTCGACGCCAATCTTATTCTCAGTGCACGCGATGCGCTTCGGTCTGCATTTCCTGCGCAATGCTGCTCGCCTGTCGAGATTGTTCTGGAAAAAAATCTTCCCGTGGCCTCAGGCCTCGGCGGTGGTTCCAGTGACGCGGCAGTTGTACTGCGCGAACTGACAAAGCTCTGGAGCATTCCTTGCACGCACAGTGACTTGGCCCAGCTTGGTGGGCAGCTTGGTGCTGACGTGCCGATGTGTCTTTCGGGCAAACCCTTGTTGGCCAGTGGCATCGGCGAAACCGTGCTGCTTGTGTCTGATTTTCCGGCACTTGGGCTCGTTCTAGTGAATCCCGGCATTCCGGTTGCAACATCGAATGTTTTTGCAGCGCTTCTCGATCACAACAATGAGGCGTTGCCCCCGTTGCCCAGTCAGCTCAACTTTCACACGATCCGCAACTGGCTTGAGATCACCCGTAATGATCTTGAAATTCCGGCGCGGATAATGCAGCCGGTCATTGGCTCTGTCGTCAAATCGCTTGACCGCGCCGGGTCTGCGTTCACCCGAATGTCAGGTTCAGGGGCAACCTGTTTTGGGCTGTTTGAATCGGGTAACATGGCCAAGCGCGCGGCGATTTCCATCCGAGCCCGAAATCCGGGGTGGTTTGTCGCCGCGACCCGAAGTCTGGCGTCAGAGGACGTTCTCCGTGCAGCCTGATGCCTTACGCACCTTCATCCCTATCCGCATCGCAGTGTTGACCGTTTCCGACACTCGTACCGTTGCCGACGACAAGTCTGGTCAGACACTCGCAGACCGGATCATCGATGCCGGGCATATTTTAGCGGCAAGGGATATTGTCGCTGATGATCGCGATAAGATCCGTGATCAGGTTCTGGCATGGTCTCAGGATAAGGCAATAGATGTCGTTATCACCACGGGCGGGACCGGGTTTACTGGGCGTGACGTGACGCCCGACGCTCTAGAGCCGCTCTTCGAGAAGCGCATGGACGGCTTTTCTGAAGTGTTTCACCGGATTTCATACGACAAGATCGGCACCTCTACGATCCAGAGCCGGGCGACGGGGGGCTTGGTCAACGCAACGTTTGTTTTCGTCTTACCGGGCTCACCCGGGGCCTGCCGCGATGCATGGGACGGCATCATCAAGCCGCAACTCGACTATCGCCACATGCCCTGTAACTTTGTGGAAATTATGCCGCGGCTCGACGAGCATCTGAAGCGCGGGGCCGAACCTACTCACAAGGTTTATTGAGGCACCGCAGCCATTGACCCATTGCCAGTGGCGGAAACAGAGCTGTCAATTGTCGGATCGGTCGTTTTTGACGGTCGACCGCCGTTGCTCATCGCCTTGGCAGGCATAATGTAAGTCGGCAGAATTACCCTAATGTTGCGTTTGGGAACATTGGCGTCGGCTGTAGTTGTCGGGTCTATACCAGGGAATGCAGGACTTTCGTCGACACCATTACCTGCGATATTAGGGCGTCTGGTGGGCAGAGGTATAATGGCTGCAGACATGTTGCTTGGCGTCACCGTACGCGCCTTCATCTCGGCGATACGGTCTTGATAGCCATCAAAATCGCAAGATTTGAAGTTCACGGCATCACGATAGGCGAAAGCGTTCGGCAAGTCCGCATATCTGATTCCACCGTCCACGGCCTGCATGTCTTCCGTTTCTAGGGCCATGTCTTCAAGCTTGTAGACGGCGACGTCTTCGCTTTCACAGATATATCGGCATCGATCTAGCGTGTCAGTCGCATTCTTCAAGCCCACAAACTGAGAGTTTGGGGCGGGGAAATAGTAACCGTCTTTAAGTCGCACACAAAACAACATGGTACCCTTGACGCGAAATTTCGCGACCGGTGCCTGCACCGCTTCCCGCTTTTGCCGAACCTTGGGAGGAGGAGCATTTTCTGCAGGCTTCAGATGAGGTGAACTCGCCCGTGCGTTGTCTTTCTTTTCTGGCATCTTTTGCCTCTCGACCTGCCGCTGGGCTACCGGTTCCTGCTTCCTGGGAATGGAAGCTTTGCGCGATACAGAAGCTCTTACGACCTCCGGACGTTTGTCTTTTAGTGGCGAAAGCGAATTCTTTTTCTCGGTTGAGGCTGTTCTTAATTTGTTGTCTTCACAGCCGAGTGCAGCATATCGGGAGCGAACCTGGGAGACATTGGCGCCACCTCCCAAAGTTTGATCGATCTGGCGCTGAACGGAGGCCCGTCGCTGAGAAAGCTCGCGACACGGGTCGAATAAGCCGCCCGACGATTTTTTTGACGAACACTGCCGCGCGCGTTCCAAACCACGAAGGGCAGATAGCTGACGAAGCAATGAAGGATCTACGTTGCGCGCGCTGGACTTCCCAGCTGTCAGCAACTGCGCCTTCAAATCCGAGCATGACTGAGCGAGAACAGGAGACGGAAATAGAGAAATCATGAACACCAGAGAGATCGTAACTCCAGCCCGTAAAATATTTTTAATACTTTTTATTTTTGTCGAGATCATTTTATTCTTCCCAATTCTTAATTAGAATTAGTTAAATAAGCAAACTCTAAGCTTTATTATGCAATCTCTGCATTAGATCACACGACTCACGCAAAAAAATACTTTCTGGTTTTTAGTGCAACCGGTCAACCGCGCACAACCAATAATTGTTGAGTGCGGTAAACAGAACGTATCCAAATGGTTGAGTACTTGCGCTAATTCCGCAGCCTTGCCGGAATAATCTCGGCGGCAAGGAGGCGAGTAGCCAACCCCCGCCCTATCGCATCCATCCTGGAAGCACTGCTGGCGAGCGTTGACGCACTTTTCTTGGATATGAGCAGACCCTGAGCCAGAGGCCGGACTGGCGATAGAACTCTTGTCAGGAATCCGGCACGTTCGCGACGGGACCGGGAAAAACGGGCCGGCATTTCGGATTTGGCAACGTGCTGAACGACTTCGTCAACCCACCCCTCAATCAGCCTTGCGCCAGGCTCCAAGATCAAGAGCCAATCGCCCTTTGATCTTGCCACGCAGGAGAAAATTGAGATCCCCACTTCGACGTGACAGCCTGCCTGTTCTGCAACCCTGCGCGTCTGATCTTTTGACCCGGTGTCACACACGATAACTTCGCGAATCATACCCTCAACGGCGCCAGAAACCAGCGACGCCAGCGTTCTCGCCAAACCCTCCTCGTCATTAATGGTCTCGATTAGAACAGTGAGCATCTTGCCCGCCTAAACGCTCGAAGCGCAAAACACCAGATATCCATAAGTTCCGTTATATCTCAAAATATTGTTCTTGCTTTGTTCTCTTTCCGTGGATAGGAATAGTTTCATGAAAATGGCACTCAATGAGATCACGGATCGCGCCAAAGTGGAACATATAGGCAACGCCGACATTGCTGCCTTCGGCAAAGGCAGAGCAGAGATGGCCAATTCCATGATTGAGCAGAGTGAAATCCGCGTCCGTCCCGATCGCAATCGGGGGCGCGCTGCCGGCATCAACCCCTCAGGACGGTTCGAGCCGGTAAGCCGACATGTGTTCGATGACGGCTGGAGTTCGCTGGAAGATCTGCCACCATTTAAAACTCAGGTGCAGGTCGAAAAGCCACGCACAATCATCACGCGCAACGAATCCCCCGACATCTCATTCGATCGCTCTATTAACCCCTATCGCGGCTGCGAGCATGGCTGCGTTTACTGCTTCGCGCGACCTAGTCACGCTTATATGGGGCTCTCACCAGGCCTCGACTTCGAATCAAAATTATTTGCCAAGCCGGACGCGGCAAGGCTGCTGGAGCGCGAACTGGCGAAGGATGGATATCAACCTCGAACCATCGCAATAGGTACGAACACTGACCCGTATCAGCCGATAGAGCGGGAGTATCGGATTATGCGCGAGGTTCTGGAGGTTCTTGACGGTCATAACCATCCGGTGGGGATTGTCACCAAATCGGCGTTGGTGACCCGCGATATCGACATTTTAGCGCGCATGGCGGAGCGTGGTCTGGCCAAGGTTGCGCTCTCGGTGACCACCATGGACCGCATGCTGGCTCGGATGATGGAGCCGCGCGCCGCAACGCCCACGAAAAGGCTAGAAACAATTAGGACCTTAACCGATGCCGGCATTCCGACATCTGTTATGGTGGCACCCATTATTCCTGGACTGACTGACCAGGAGATCGAGCGCATTCTGGATGCAGCACGCGCTGCGGGCGCCAGAGATGCAGGCTATGTCGTTCTTCGTTTACCTCTTGAGGTTTCGCCCATCTTCAAGGACTGGCTTTTGCGGCATTACCCTGACCGCTACCGACATGTGATTTCGCTGATACGGTCGATGCGCGACGGCAAAGACTATGACGCCGAATGGGGCAAGAGGATGCGCGGCGCTGGGCCTTATGCTTGGCAGATTGGGAGACGATTCGAGATTGCGGCACGTAAGTTGGGGCTGAATGCGGAGCGTACAAAACTGCGATCCGATCTGTTTCAGGCGCCAGCCGAAAAAGGAGAACAGCTCTGCCTTTTGTAGATCGCGCTTAAACTTATTCCGTCCGGCTTTTCCCCTGACCGCCGACGGCGCCTTCCCGGTTCGCCGCCCCTGAACTTGGAAGGACTTGCGGAGAGTTGGAGCTGGTGCGAGCATTGTTACGCAATGCCACGTCCAAGCTCTGATTCTCCGCAACTTTTCGAAATTAGTGAACGGCCGGATTTCGGATTCGAAAGGCGTGCCATGGCTGACGGCCTATGGCCGGTGGCAGGGCTTGATGAAGCGGGGCGTGGGCCTCTTGCGGGCCCAGTCGTTGCAGGGGCAGTCATTCTTGATCCCGAAAACATTCCAGTCGGGCTAGATGATTCCAAGCGACTGACTGCTGGACAGCGCGAGGTGTTGTTTGATGAAATCCTGCGATCAGCTCTTGCTGTCTCAACTTCCTCAATCTGCGCCGAGGGCATCGACGAAATCAACATATTGCGCGCCAGCCTCGAAGCAATGCGTCGGGCGGTCCACGGCCTCAACATTCAACCCTTGCTCGCCCTTGCTGACGGCAGAGATATCCCGCCAGGATTGCTCTGCGCAGCCAAAGCGCTTGTTAAAGGCGATCAGCGGTCCCAGTCCATTGCTGCGGCGTCTATTGTGGCCAAGGTGATGCGCGACCGAATGATGACAGGTTGCTCAGACAGACATAGTCACTACGGGTTCGACGCCCATATGGGGTACGCCACCGCACGACATAGAACAGCAATCACCCACCACGGACCGATTGCGCGGTTGCATCGGATGTCCTTTGCTCCTTTCCGAAGCACACCGACAGAATAGCCTTTCTCGCGCTGAACAGACAAAGGCCACCTCTCGGCGGCCTTCGCAAATACGTTAAGTCAGATAATGTTCAGTTCAGCTTGGCTTTCATGTCCAGAAGTGAAGCCTTGAAAAGTTCAGCGCTGGCCTTGGCGTCGATATTATCGCCAAGCAATTTCCGCGCTGCTTCCACGGCAATATCGACCGCGCTCGAGCGCACTTCGTTCACTGCATCGCGCTCGGCCTGGCCGATCTTGATCTCAGCAAGCGCCTGACGGCGAACAACATATTCATCAGTTTTCTTCTGTGCTTCAGTGAGTAGCATTTCGGCCTCGCGCTTGGCGGAAGCGACAATGTCGCCTGCTTCCTTCTCGGCTTCCTTACGCTTTTGTTGATATTCGGATAGCAACTGCTGCGCCTCCTCGCGCAGGCGCTGCGCGTCGGAAAGTTCCGTACGAATATTGTCAGCACGCTCGTCCAAAGACCGGGAAATCATTTTCGGCACCTTCATGTAAAGAATGACGCCAAGAAAAATGACCAGTGCGACAAAAGCCCAAAATGTTGCGTCCATCATGCTGTTCCGATTTACCTTGCAGCCTTGACGGCGGCGGCGATGGTCGCTTTGTCCATCTTGCCGTTTACCAGTTGCTGTACGATGGCAGCAGCCGTGTTTTCAGCGATTGTGCCGACTTCCTTCATGGCCGCCGACTTAATCAAGGATATCCGCGCTTCTGCTTCTGCAAGCTTCTTGTCGAGATTCGTCTCGACCCTCTTACGTTCGGCTTCTGCATCGAGCTTGGCGCTGTCGCGTGCGTCTTGTCCGATGGCGTTGGCGTTGGCGCGCGCCTCGGCCAGAGCCTGCTCATATGCTGCAACTGCAGCATCAGCTTCTTCTTTCAACCGGCCAGCCTGATCGAGATCCTGCCTAATGCGCTCACTCCTCACCTCGAGAATTCCGCCTATTCGAGGCAAAACGGCCCTCTGCAAGATCAGGTAGAAAAGTCCGAAGGTGATCGCGAGCCAGAGAAGCTGCGATGGAAACGTAGACGGATCAAACGGCGGAAAAGATCCGCCACCATTACCGGCTTCCACTCCTGCATGCGTTTCCCCCCCCACCGAAGCGGGGGCTTCCTCTGCATATCCCGGTGTCACGAACATGTTACTTTCCCTGTCGGCTCATCCGGCCGCAGGTCTGCGGCCGGCCTTTCGTCATTCTACCCGGCTGCTCTCAGGTGAAGAGAAGCAGAAGAGCGACCAGTAGTGAGAAGATGCCGAGAGCTTCTGTAACGGCGAAGCCGAAGATTAGTCGACCGAACTGGCCGTCAGCTGCCGAAGGGTTGCGCAGCGCGCCGGCGAGATAGTTGCCGAAAATGTGACCGAGGCCAATGGCGGCGCCGCCCATGCCGAGGCAGGCGATGCCTGCGCCGATTGCCTTTGCTGCTTCTGCTTCCATGTCCAACTCCTTGTGGATTTCAATATTCTGCGGTTTCAAGATGGCGGCAGAACCGCCGGTGATTAAGGTGTTCTAGTGCCCCGGATGGATCGCATCGTTGAGGTACATGCAGGTCAGAACCGCAAATACGTATGCTTGAAGGAAAGCCACCAGGAACTCCAGAGCAGTGATGGCAACAGTCATGGCCAGCGGCAGCACCGCGCCTAGTGACCCAACAACGCCAAAAGCGCTGAGCGACGTTACGAAGCCGGCAAATACCTTCAACGTAATGTGACCGGCAAGCATGTTGGCAAACAAACGAACCGAAAGGCTGATGGGCCGCGAAAGGAAAGAAATTACTTCAATCAGGACAACCAGCGGGATCAAAATGCCGGGAACTCCGGACGGCACAAAGAGCTTCAAAAAGCCCAGACCGTTCTTCCAGAAGCCGTAGACTATAACTGTGCCTATGACCAAAAGCGCCAGTCCGAAGGTGACTATAATGTGGCTGGTAACCGTAAAGAAGTAGGGGAAGAGGCCGATCAGATTTGCGACCAGAACGAACATGAACAGAGAGAACACGAGCGGGAAGAATTTCATACCCTGCGATCCAGCCGCATCGCGCAGCATCGACGCCACGAACTCGTAGGACATTTCCGAAATCGACTGTAATCGACCCGGGATCATTCCGCGGTTTGCAGTAGTCAGAAACAAGAATGCGCTGGCGGCGGCAACGGTCGCGACCATAAACGCCGAGGCGTTGGTGAATGAGAAGTCCATTCCCCCGAGCTCAATCGGAATCCATTTTTGGATCTGAAACTGATGGATTGGATCGCTAGCCACCTGGC
Organism: Mesorhizobium sp. NBSH29; assembly: GCF_015500055.1. Lineage (NCBI taxonomy): Bacteria > Pseudomonadati > Pseudomonadota > Alphaproteobacteria > Hyphomicrobiales > Phyllobacteriaceae > Mesorhizobium > Mesorhizobium sp. NBSH29. The sequence continues at coordinate 1,958,344 of NZ_CP045492.1, read as the reverse complement.
AAAACCCTCATCTCATTGTTGCCCTGCGGCAATTTCGCTGCCCGAGGGAAATTTATTTTTCGTCCGCCCGACCCGACTTTGAGCCTGGTTCGGTCACCATTCCGGCCGACCGCAACACATTCAGAACCCCAGCGCCAAACCCCAGAAGCAGGAACACGATAAGTCCCCAAGGGGTTGTGCCCGCATAATAGTCGATCAGCCAGCCAAGCCCGGCGCCAACCGCAATCCCGGCAATGAACTCACTGGAGAGTTTCAGCGCCTGGCCATAGCCGGCTGCCCCTCCCGAATTCGCGCCACCATCTCTGTCGCCCTTCAGAGGCATTCTCGAAGCAAGTTTTGCCTCAAGATCTCGTCGCCGGCGTTCCAGGTCGCTGTCGCGCAGATCCGAATTCTCTTGCCAGCCGGGCCCGGATTTTCCGGTTTCGTCTGGCCTGTTGGATTTGGCCACCTCAACCTCCCGCCCAGTCGGCCAGAACCAGCCGTCCGCCTTTCAAGTCGGGCGCAACATAGTTAGCAGACCGCCCCTCGTCAAGCCACGGAGAGGTGTTCACGGGCATGGTTTTTGTTTAGTAATTTCAGCGACTTACTCGCATGCGACATCCTGCCCATGCGTGTGGTTGCAAGCAGGTGGGCGAATCCGGACCGTTTTGGGACGCGGATTCTGTTTAAATCCTAGCTCCAGCCGCCGCCATAGGTGCGGTAAAAGATGTGGAGGCCGATTTTCTTCATCTTCTGCATCGTGCGAGCCCAACCCGGATTGACGTAATCAGCATAGTAATGGGTTGAGGACCCGATTTCAGGAATGAAAATCTTACCTGCGGTCACAGCCATGGCGATGTCTTGTGCGGTCTTGTAGTGGGACGCGCTCAAGATCCGATCCTTGATGCCGTCGCAGGCAAATGAAAACTGGCAGCGATTGTGCAAATGCTGGTTCTGGTAGACTACTCCGCAAATTGAATTCGGGTAGGTTGGGTTGCGAACCCGATTCAGGACAACCTGCGCCACCGCGGCTTGACCTCTTAGCGTCTCGCCTCGCGCTTCAAAGTAGACGCCAGTCGCAAGGCATTGCTGTTCTTTGGCGGTGAAAACCTCAGGCGGCAACGGTTCGCCCATCCAAGCGTGGTCTCCTTTTGCCAAAGGCGGCACGAACCGGCCATTATTGGGGTCTTCGTCCCTCAGCAGGGAGGCAAAGGGCGAGGCTTTCGCGTAGTCAGGTTCGGCGGGTGCATAGGCTGTCGCCAGTATATCCGGTGTTGTATTGGTCACCAGTGAAGCCAGCATTACGGGAACGCCGGCATATTCCTTTTGTGACTGCTTGCGGTGGAACGCAGCCGCGATCTCGATTTCCTTGCCTTTGATTGCCGGCTTGGCAAAGGCCATTTTGAGGTCGCCCTCAATGGTGGGCCTCGTCATCGACGACGTCCGCTCCAGCACGCTGCCGGCACTAAAAGACTTGGGCGGCGCAACGGGCGCTATATTTATCACACGCCCCTGCTTTTCAATGCGGTTAATGCGCAGTTCGTCAGGAATTTCGTTGGACCCGCCTTTGCCGCGAAACGCAACCGTGCCCAAGCCTGGCGTCGCAATGCCGCCACCGGTGATTGATCCGGTTGTAATGGTGTCACCATTGGCAAATGGCATTTCAGCAGCGTGTACCGAGCCTGCGGCGGCTCTTTCCACGAAGGAACTCCAGCGCGCGCCGGAAGTCTCCGTTCCGGAAACCATGCTTGGAGCGTCCTGCAATGCGACAACTGTCGGGAACCCGATCCAGATGCCCAAGCCGACGGCAATCGGTGACAACAGGGAGGGCCGGCACAAACTGGCGACAAACGCCAGCAGCCGAGCTAGATTTCGTGGATACACTGATACCCTCTCCGGTATGCAACTCAACTCACAGGAGATGGATAATGCGGCATTAACCTTGATGCGGCGTTAACGCTGACTGCCTTACCCAACGGCAGCAATCAGAAAAAAGCGGCAACAATTGGGACGCTCAGATCAGCGCTTCTTCTTGGCTCTGCCGGCGAATGGATTTTCCGAGGTGCGCAGCGCGACGCGAATAGGCACGCCCGGCATGTCGAGTGCCTCGCGCATATTGTTGACGAGATAACGTACATAGGATTGCGGTAACGCATCAGGGCGCGAGCAAGAGACGACGAAACCCGGCGGTCGAGTTTTGGCCTGCGTAATGTATTTAATCTTCAGCCTACGCCCAGCTACGGCCGGCGGCGGATGATGCGCAAGAATACCTTCAAGCCAACGGTTGAGGCGACCGGTCGAAATGCGGCTGTTCCAAACTTGGTGAGTTTTAAGGATCGCGGCCATCAATTTTTCGAGGCCACGACCTGTCTCAGCTGAAATTGTTACTGCCTGCACGCCGCGAACCTGCGGCAGCAAACGGGCGGTCATCTCGCGCAATTCCGCCAATTTTTCCTGCGGGTTATCAATCAGGTCCCATTTGTTGAAAGCAATTACCAACGCCCGACCTTCTCGGATGATCAGGTCGGCTATCTGAAGGTCCTGCTTCTCGAACGGGATGGTTGCGTCAAAAACGACAACCACCACCTCAGCAAATCGAATTGCACGCAGGCCGTCGGCTACAGAGAGCTTTTCGAGCTTTTCATGGATGCGCGCCTTGCGGCGCATACCGGCGGTGTCGAACAGGCGAATCTTGCGGTTGCCCCATTGCCAATCGACGGAGATGGAATCGCGCGTAATACCGGCCTCAGGCCCTGTAAGTAGCCGCTCCTGGCCAATCAACTCATTGATCAGCGTCGACTTTCCAGCGTTTGGTCGCCCGACGATGGCGATCTGCATGGGCTTGGATTCGTCGTAGGGAATGGCCTCGGCAGCATCAGGGTCCGTAATATCTTCGCCAATGAGGGGCTCGCTTTCAGCGATCGCATCGGCCTCGTCTTCGTCTTCGAAGGCCATTTCTCGGCCAATGGCAGCAATGACCGCGTCGCGAAGGTCAGGCATTCCCCCGCCATGTTCGGCTGAAACTGGCACAGGCTCACCCAACCCCAGTTCCCAGCTTTCAAGCATTCCACCTTGCGCCCCGCGCGCCTCTGCCTTGTTGGCAACCAGAACGACGGGTTTTCCAGAACGGCGCACAATATCTGCAAAGGTTCGATCATCGGGAAGGATGCCAGCCTTTGAATCAATGACGAAGAAGATCAGATCAGCTTCTTCGATGGCGGTTTCCGTCTGGATCCGCATCCGACCCTGAAGAGTGGCGGGCGCTTTGTCCTCAAAGCCAGCTGTGTCGATGACGTCGAAATGTAGGTCGTAGAGCTTTGCGGTATGGACGCGCCTGTCGCGCGTTACGCCGGGGGTGTCATCGACGAGCGCAAGTTTCCTTCCGACGAGCCGGTTGAAAAGCGTCGATTTGCCGACATTGGGACGGCCGATGATCGCAACCTTGAAGCTCATACTCGCTCACGAAGCGCTGCCCGAACCACGGATCAGTTCGGTCAGGAGGTTGGCGCGTTCACGCAGGTTGCGGGGCGCGGTCTGGTCTGCAGAGATCAGCTCGAATAATTTCGTTGCTTCTTCCATCCGGTTTTCCTTCCAGGCAGCGAGCCCGAGCGCTTCTCGCGCAGAATGACGAAGCGGATTGGCTTCCGTATTCAGGGCACCCACCCGGGCGGAAACTGCGTCATAGGTGCCATGATCGACCTCGATCAACCCAGCGCGAAGTTGCGCCATATCGCGGATCGAAACGGGCACCGAATTATCTTTCGCAACAGCTTCGAAGCTTGCGATCGCGCCGGCGGCATCGCCCATATCAGCCTTTACCGTTGCGGCTCGCAAACGCGCCAAAACCGGATAGGCACCCTTGCTGCCGGTTTCAAGCTCGACCAAAGCAGCCAAGGCACCATTCTTATCATCGCCGTTAGCAAGCTTCAGAGCTTCGGAATAGGAATCACCCGAGCGGTTGGCTTGCGTTGTGGCCCAATGGTTGTAACCGACGAAACCACCAGTTCCCAAAACCACTAATACCGCAATGACAATGGCTGCTGGACCATAACGGTCCCAGAGCGCCCGCGCCTGGTCCTGGCGCAGCTCCTCATTTACCTCGCGGAAAAATCCATCGTCCGACATCAATACTTCCGAATTTGAAATGGTGCCCGTTCTCCGGGCCATGGCGAGCGTTTAGGCGGAATTTAGCTGGCATGGAAGGGGGCTGGCCGAAAATGCCCTTGATGAGCGGCCATATACGACCCAAGAGGGCCATATTTTCAGGTTAGAGAACCCTATTCGTGCCATGTGTACCGGTTAACATCATGTTATTTCGTCAAGCGTTTGCTGCTGTTGTCTCTGCTGCTTGCCTGTGTGGCCCCCAAAATGCCGTGGCTGACTCGCGCACCCAATACGTGTTGATTTCATTTGACGGGGCACATGACCTTCGCCAATGGAGGCGTAGCCGGGAACTTTCCCAGAAAACCGGCGCAAAGTTCACTTATTTCCTGTCTTGCGTGTTTCTGCTTTCGCCAGAAACTCGTGGCAATTATCGTCCACCGGCCAAGGCGCCGGCGAAGTCCAATGTTGGTTTTGCACTGGAGAACGACGAGGTTGAACAAAGACTGTCGGAAATTTGGGGGGCACGCGGCGAAGGCCATGAAATCGCCAGCCATGGCTGCGGCCATTTCGATGGCAGTGGGTGGAGCGAGGTCGATTGGGGTAGCGAATTTTCCTCGTTCCGGTCGATCCTACGCGATGCCTACTCACAAAACGCCATCGCCGGCGAACCGGAAGGGTGGCGCAGATTTGCTGAGACGGAAATCAAGGGATTTCGTGCGCCCTACCTGGCAACAAACAAGGCTCTCTATGCCGCCTTGGCGGAACATGGTTTGGACTATGACGCCAGCACCGTGTCTCTTGGGCCTGTAGAGCCGGCGCGGGTGGCCAGCGTGATGCGCTTTTCCCTGCCGCAAATTGCAGAAGGCCCCGCACGGCGACCGGTGATCGCTATGGACTACAATCTTTTTGTACGCCACTCAGCCGGCATCGAACGCACAGACGAAGACAGCGCATTCCAGACCCGCGCCTATGATGCCTTCATTGCAGCATTCAATCAGGAATATGAGGGCGCGCGGGTGCCGCTACAGATGGGTTTCCATTTCACCCTGATGAATGGCGGCGCCTATTGGCGCGCGCTTGAGAGGTTCGCTGAAACAGTCTGTTCCCTGCCGGAAGTCGCCTGCGTGAGCTATCGCGATTATCTTGACCGAACCCGAAAGCCGGGCCCGGATACGATCGGCGGCTAATCAGGGTTCAGCAGCCCCGCGATCGCCAACCGCGTCGCGGCGCTCCAGGTAACGCTGGTCGATATCAGGAAGAGGTTCGTCATAGATCACCGACTCGAACGCGCGCAGCCGTTTGTGAACCGACAACAACTCGACGATCGTCGACCAAGAATTGACCAGAAATTGGAATGAGCTCGAGACCTGGGAAAAGGCATAGCTGATCTGGTTGAGGAGGCCGAGCGTGATGGTTCCGGCAACGATTGAGGGGCCAAGGATCAAAAGTGAAAAAATGCCGTTTGCCTGAAGGTAGGTGTAGCGCACAACATTGAAGTATACATAGTGGAAATATAGACGGAAGTAGTTTTGGCGCACATTTGAGAAGAGCTCCATCACGGTGACCGGTTGCGCGCGTTGGGGATCGTCCTCGCCATAGACGAGTTCCTTACGGTAGGCTGCCTCGACGCGCTGGTTGCGGAATTGCAAGCCGGGCAATTTATAACCTGCAATCACCAAGCTTATCGTGCCCAGCACCGACCATGCCAGCGCCGCGACCACAAGCGGATGGGATATAGGGCCAATAATCGGCAACTCGGTGATGTTGGCTGAGAGGCGGATCAGCACCGGGAGGAACGCGATCAACGTCATAATCGAATCCACAAAACTGACACCCAGCGATTCCATGATCTGCGAGAATCTCATCGTGTCTTCTTGGACGCGCTGGGAAGCACCTTCGATGTGGCGCAATGTCCCCCAATGACCCATGTAGTAGTCATTCATCGCCTGACGCCAGCGGAAGACCCAATGGCTGACGAGGAATGCGTTAAGCACTGAAACATTCATCCCGACCAGCGCCAAGCCTGCGAAACTGGCGACCTGAGCGTAAAACTCCGACTCGGTACTTGTGGTGGTTTTGGCGACGACTGCCTGGATGTAATCCCAGAAGGGGCCATACCAGTTGTTAACCGCGACCGACACCTGGACCTGAAAATAGACAATAAAGAGGATCAGCGCCGACCCAAGGATCGACCAACGCTGCCAGGGATGCGGCGCGTACCAACTCCAGAATGCATAAAAAAGAAGCACGCCCACTGCAAAATAGATGTAAAACCAGATGAACGGCAGCGACCAGAATACAGAAACACCGATGACCGGCGAAGCATCGGTTGCAGCGGGCGGCATCCCGAAATAAGCGCCAAGCGCCTCCCCTCCGGCATACCAGAATATTAGCAGCGTCAGGCTCCACAGAGCGGCTGAGGTGAAAAAGAGTTTCGGCTGCGGGAAAAACGAAAGAAACATGGTGCGCTGGACTCCCCGGACACGCACTACTGACACATGAATATCGAACTCACAATTCTGACGTTCAGCCTACACTCTCTAGCGACCGGAATCGTATGCAATGGTAGCGCTCAAGAGCAGAGTGGCCGCGGCAATGATAGACGGCGCGACGAAGCTTCCCGTATGGTCGGCCATATAGCCTGCAGCAATCGGCCCCAGAATTTGTCCCGTGCCGAAGGCGGCGGTCATCAAGGCAACGGCGCGTCTTGGCGCAGTTGGCGCAAGACTGCGGGCTAACTGCAAGCCAATTGCTGTAATCGAAACAAATGTTGCACCAAGCAGCGCGCCCCCGAGCAACGGCCCCAAAAAGCTGCCTAGACCGACACTTGCAAGAACTCCGACCGCTTCCAGGAGGCAGGTCAGAGCAAAGGTTCGGGTCAGGCCGAGGCGCACGACGACGTGGTTCCAGAGATAAACCGAGGGAATTGCGGCCAGACCTGTGACCAGCCAGACCTGAGATTCAAACAAGCGTCCTCCATCACCTTGGCGTACAATTGCTACGATGAACGTGGCGGTGATGACATAGCCGAAGCCAAACAACCCATATGCCAAGATGATTTTGGCCAGCGCCGGACTGCGCGGCAGAGTGGATTCGCGGCCTACGCTGGCGCCGGAAAGCGGTCCGCGGTCAATTAAAATCCAGGCTGCAACAAGACCCGCAGCCGACAACAAACCTGCCCCAAGCCATCCGTCGTGCCATGAGCCGCCTGCCCATTCCAGCGATGCTGTCATGACTGCGGCCAGCGCTATGCCCAATCCAACCCCCGCAAAATGCAAGGACTGAAGGCTGTTGCGGCCGGCGACAGCGAGATGACCGAACACTATGGTGATCACGAAAATCAGAACGAAGGCACTGGCAATACCTGCCAGAAAGCGGATCAAAAGAAAGACAGCAAGATGTTCCGTAGTTCCCATAGCAGCGGCCAACGCGGCATTCGCTGCCAGAGCCCACAGCATGGTGGCGCGTTCACGTCCCTGTGCCCAGCCACCAGATGCAACAACTGCTCCAATCAGGTAGCCTAAAAAATTGGCTGCGGCGATGAGCCCTGCCTGTGAAGCCGACAGCCTTAGTTGATCCATCATGGCCGGCAAGAGCGGTGTGTAGACGAAGCGTCCAATTCCCATAGCTACAGCCATGGCAATCATCCCCGCCACAGCGAAACGTAGTGGATTTGCTACACTGCCAATCTTCATCACTTCTCTCTAGACTTGCACGGCAGCCGTGCAATCGGATTGTTAGGCCGTGTGGACGAATTGACTCAGGTATAGCTTTTGGGGTTCCGCTGACCAATCCAGTCTGATTCATGGATTGTCGACTGATTTGGAGGTCGGCGATGTCCACGAGGATGACGGAAACGGATTGGGCGAACACGCTGGAGGTTTTCCGCGCTTGCCTGCCACGGCGAGGCCGCAAGGCTGCGGACGACCGGCTTTTTCTGGAAGCCATGCACTTCTTCACGGTGGAGAATGTGCGCTGGCGTGCGCTGCCGGAACGCTTTGGCCACTGGAACTCAGTGTGGAAGCGCTTTGACCGGCTGAGCAAAGCCGGCGTGTTCGAAGCCTTCTTCGACACGTTGGCCGAGATGAGCGCATCGGCCCATCTGATCCAGATGTTCGATTCCACCATTGTGCGCGCCCATGTCTCGGCAGCGGGCGCAAAGGGGGGCAGCAAGGCCAGGCGCTCGGCCGCTCGCGCGGCGGGTTCACAACGAAAATCCACGCCAAGGCGGACAATTCGGGCGACATCATTGCGTTCGATCTGACCGGTGGCCAAGTTGCCGACACAACCCGCTTTGAGACCCTGCTCGACATAGGGCCGGACATCACCCCACGTGCCGCGCTGGGCGACAAAGGCTATTCCAGCAAGGCCAATCGTGCAGCCGCGCGGACACGCGGCATCGCCCCGGTGATCCCTCACAAGGCCAACGAGAAAAACAGGCCAGCCTTCTTCGCCCAGACGCTCTACAAGGCGCGCGCCCGTATCGAACAAGGCTTCGGGCGGCTCAAGCGCTTCAAACGCGTCGCCCTGCGATGCGAAAAGACAGCACGAAATTTCCGCTCAATCGTAAGCTTCGCAGCAGGCCTATGCTTGATCAAATTCGTCCACACGGCCTAGAAATCCTTGTTGGGCCAAGGCGATACGCGCCTTGCTCAAGGCAATCGGGCGATGTTTTATCTTGATGTGGCCAGATGGATCGGCTGCCATTAAAAGATCAATCATCTGTTTTGTGACGCAAAGCCCGAAGGTGCCCTATGGACATAAGCTCTTCCGCCCCTATCGACCCCGTGAAGTTAGAGAGATTGGCGGATGTTGCGGTCAAAATCGGAGTGCGGCTGCAACCGGGGCAGGATCTGATCGTCACTGCGCCTGTCGCGGCACTTAGCTTTACCCGGCGCATTGTCGAGAATGCCTACAAGGCAGGCGCTGGGCTGGTCAGTGTTTTTTATAGCGATGATGAAGCCACGCTTGCCCGCTACAGGCATGGTTCTGATTCGGGGTTCGATCGCGCCGAAGACTGGCTCTATGAAGGAATGGCGAAAGCGTTTGGCAATGGTGCTGCACGCCTTGCGGTACGCGGCGACGATCCTATGCTTCTTTCCAGTCAGGAGCAGTCCAAGGTTGCTCGGGCAAACCGGGCGAACTCAATAGCGTACAGGCCGGCGCTGGAAAAAATTACAGGTTTCGACATCAATTGGAACATTGTCGCCTATCCCAACAGCGCATGGGCCAAACTGATGTTTCCACAGGATGATGAAACCAGCGCAGTCCGAAAGCTTGCCGATGCAATTTTTGCAGCTTCGCGCGTCGACACTGATGATGCGGTGATTGCTTGGGATGCCCACAATGGCGCGCTTCGTAAGCGCACTGAATGGCTGAACGGTCACGCTTTTTCGGCGCTGCATTTCAAGGGCCCCGGGACCGACCTGACGGTCGGGCTTGCAGATACGCATAAATGGAATGGCGGGGCCGAGACCGCCAAAAACGGTGTCATCTGCAATCCAAACATTCCGACCGAGGAAGTTTTCACCACACCGCATGCGCGGCGTGTGGATGGACATGTCAGTAGTACCAAGCCTCTCTCCTACCAAGGGTCGCTTATAGAAGATATCTCCGTTCGCTTCGAAGGAGGGCAAATTGTCGAGGCCAAAGCGTCGCGCGGCGAAGAGGTGTTGAACAAAGTGCTCGACACGGATGCTGGCGCACGTCGTTTAGGTGAAGTAGCACTGGTTCCGCATTCATCTCCGATCTCGCAAAGCGGGTTGCTGTTTTACAACACATTATTTGATGAAAATGCCGCCAGTCACATCGCACTTGGACAGTGCTATTCGACCTGCTTCGTCGATGGCGGAAGGCTGAGCCAGGATGATATTGCTGCGAAAGGTGGCAACAAAAGCCTGATCCATATCGACTGGATGATCGGTTCTGGCAAAATCGATGTGGATGGCCTAACTGCGAATGGAACGCGTATCCCTGTGATGCGGAAGGGTGAGTGGGCATAAAAGGCGGCTCTGACACGTCACGATTTGGCTAGTCCGCTTCCGCGGACCGGCTTTATGCAAACAATGTTGCATACCGCGTGGATGAAAAGCCTACCTCGAGCGCTAAGCCAGTCTCCAGTATTGGGCGCTTGATTAAGGTCGGATAGTCGATCATCAGCGTCAGCGCCGTTGCCTGATCCACCTCGGCTTTTTGTTCAGCAGGAAGTCTTCGAAATGTCGCAGACGCTTTGTTCAGGAGAGTTTCCCACGCGATCCTGTTTGACCACTCTTCGAGCTGCCTCCGGTCGACACCATCTACCCTGAAGTCGTGGAACGTATGGGCAACTCCATGATCGCGCAGCCAGAGCCTGGCTTTGCGCACTGTATCGCAAGTCGTTATTCCAAAAATTTTTGTCTGCACGCATCGTCTCCTGGTAGCCTCTCTGCACCTTGCGAAAAGCTTGAACTGCCCTAATTTCATCGACATCATGCTCCTAGCCGGTTCAGGCAGTCAGGGAAATGACTCGAAAACGTGCGGAAGCAGGAAGCTCAATTTGTGGATGTTTGACGGATTTGATGCAGGCGTAGTCCAATGGATTCCATAGGCGTGGATGCCGCGGAGATGATCCAAGTGGATGCCAGACGGTCCGACGTCTTTGTTCGCTGCGCACAGTACGTGCCCCATCGGAAGCTCCCTGTTCTTCAGTCAGCAGCGGTCTCCGTGGCATGCATCGCTATAGCACTGGTTCTTAGGCTTGCGCTGGGCGAGTTTGTGATCGGCGGCATTCCGTTCATCACGTTGTTTCCAGCGGTACTTTTGGCCAGTGTGGTCGGCGGGCTGAGAGCTGGCCTGCCAACCCTCTTTCTGGGTTCTGTTATGGCGGCTTATTTGTGGCTGCCACCTACCCTGACCTTCCAGCTCACCTCATCATCCCTCGCGTCGCTCGTTGCGTTCTGGTTGTTTGGGGGAGTTCTGGTGCTTGTCGCCGAAGCTTTACGGCGGCTTGTCAGAGCGACGCTTGCGGCGCGTGATCGAGCCAACGTTCTGGCGCACGAGATGCAGCATCGCGTTCGCAACGTGATCGGCGTCGTGATGGGAATTTCCAGGCAGACAGCACGTACAGCCACCGATGTCGAAGACTATCGCGACAAGCTTGAAGCGCGCATCCTTGCTTTGGGTCGCGCTCAGGAACTGGTTTCCGCCACCCGGGAGGGTGTCATCGGACTTGCTCCTCTTCTGTCCAAGGTCCTCGAGCCCTTTGGACTCACGCGGTTCAGGATTTCAGGGCCGGAAGTATTGGTGGAGCGGGAGTTTGGCAGCTCCATGGCTCTGCTGATCCATGAACTGGCAACAAACGCTTTGAAATATGGTGCACTCTCGGTTTCTGCAGGTAGTGTCGGCATTAATTGGACGCGGCTCGACGGAACGGTTACAATTTGCTGGAAAGAGCTCAATGGACCTGACGTGACTGAGCCGGAGCGCGCAGGCTTCGGCTCGCGACTTCTGAGCTCCGCATTTCCTCCCGAACTCGGGCGGGCAACGGTGGAATTTGCGGCAGACGGCGTTCAATGTATCATCGAATTGAGTGCTCCCGAGAAAGGTTCAAGATTTTGAAGCCGTATCGAGAAAAAACTTTAAAACCCGGAACCTAAATCGCCTAGATGCATTCCTTAGCGGGTAGCTACACTTCCCCGACAGGTTTTGAACCGTATGAACATCATAGCCAGCCTTGATCCGCATCGTTCCAGCTTTGATGCGCTGAATTCCATTCCGCAGGTTGCGCTTGATGCTATCCCGGCAGCGGTCTACGTCGTTGATGCTGACGGGGTTATCGTGCGCTATAACGAGCGGGCCGCCAAAATCTGGGGCAGATATCCCGATCCGAGCACACCAGAACGTTATTGTGGCGCTCATCGCCTTTTCCATGTCGACGGACGCGATTTGCCCCATGACGAAACACCGATGGTGGATGCGCTGCTGACATTGACATCACAGCGCGACATGGAAGTTGTAATTGAGAGGGAGGATGGCGGTCGCTCGATCGTACTCGTGAATATCGAACCACTTATCGATGCCGAAGGCACCTTGCGCGGGGCCATCAACTGCTTTCAGGACATAACTGAAAAGAAGGAGCTTGAGAGACAACTGCGAGAAAGCCAGGCTTTTCTCCAGGCGGTGATCGATACCACCCCTGAGTGTATCAAGATCGTGAATAAAGATGGTCAGTTGGTTCGTATGAACCAAGCTGGTGCCGCAATGTTGGGTGCAACCGATTCGTCGGTCGTTGAAGGTCTGCCCACGGCAGATTTAATCGCACCGGAAGATCGGGAGCGCTGGAAAGAACATCACGACAGCGTGGTTGCAGGCTCGCGGCTACGCTGGGAGTTTGACGTCGTTGGTCTCGACGGTCGCCGACGCAACATGGAGTCACATGCAGCGCCCTTTGTCCTTCCCGATGGAGAGCCTGCACAACTCGCCGTAACCCGTGATATCACCTCCCGCAAGGCCGAGGAGAGTGCACGTGAGGAAAGCGAGCGCAGGCACCGCGAAATTCTAGAGGCAATGCCTGCGGCCATCTACACCACCGACAAGGAGGGTCGGATCACATTCTACAATCAGGCCGCAGTTGCTTTTTCTGGAAATAAGCCTGTGGTTGGCAGTGATTCATGGTGCGTTTCCTACAAGCTGTTCAGGCCGGACGGAACCTTTCTTCCGCATGACCAATGCCCGATGGCGATTGCCCTAAAGGAACAGCGCGCGACGCTTGGGGAATATGAAGCCATAGCCGAGCGCCCCGATGGCTCACGCGTGCCATTCATGCCGTTTGCCACGCCTCTTTTCGACAGTGATGGCGTACTCACTGGTGCTGTAAACATGCTCGTCGACATCACGGAAAGAAAGAAGGCTGAGGAACAGCAAAAACTGCTGATCGATGAACTCAATCATCGAGTTAAAAATACTCTCGCGATTGTCCAGTCTCTCGCCTCCCAGACCGCGAAAAATTCCAATTCCATCCAGAGCTTTACACATAGTTTCAGCGATCGGCTCCAAGCTCTCAGTCAAGCCCACGATTTGCTCGCAAAAACCGGGTGGGCACATGCTTCACTGGTTGATGTTGTCTCGCTGACTTTGAAGCCCTTTAAAGGCGAAGTTCTGGCAGATGGACCCACCATGGCCATTGCTCCAGCGGCTGCACTATCGCTTACCATGGTTCTGCACGAGCTTGCCACCAACGCTGCAAAGTATGGTGCGCTGTCGCAGGATACTGGCAAGGTGACTGTGGCATGGGAGATTGTTCCAGCGGATCAAACGACTTTCCGGCTGCACTGGAGTGAAACGGGCGGGCCTGTGGTGACACCCCCAGACCAGCATGGATTCGGCACCAAATTGATTGAACGGTCAGTTGGGAGAGATCTGGCTGGACGTGTCGAGCTCAATTTCAAACCCGAAGGATTTCAGTGCGCTCTCGAAATGCCATTAAACGAGATTTCGGGCCCTACCCTTGGCTGAGCAGCGGAGTTTAAAAGGAGTTCGTGTTTTCGTTGTTGAAGACGAGACCCTGCTCGCGCTTCTGCTCGAGGACATGCTGGTGGACATGGGCTGCGAAGTCCTCGACATGGCCTGGCGCCTTGCTCAGGCTATAAAGGTAGCTGAAACGTCAGAGGCCGACGTGGCCATTCTGGATGTGAATATCGCCGGAGAGCGTGTCGATCCTGTCGCCGATATTCTGGAAAAGCGCAAAATTCCCTTTGTGTTTGCCACTGGATATGGAGTAGCGGGTTTGCCAGATCGGCTGCGTGGACATCCAGTTTTGCCCAAACCAGTCAGTGCAACCCAATTGGCAACCGCATTGGGTAAAGTATTGAACGGGGCAAGTGGCCCGTAGCCGCAGAAGTATCGGCTACGGGCAATTCTAATTATTTAGGCTGCCTTGGCCTTCTGATTGGCAGCCCCAACCGCCAACTTCGTTAGCGCCTCGTCAGTCTTTGATTCCTCGGCTAACGTCTCACCCAATAGCGTGGCGGCGTCCTTCAAACCCAACTCTTCCGCCCAACGCTTCAATGTCCCGTAACGGGTGATTTCATAGTGCTCAACGGCCTGTGCAGATGATACCAAGCCGGCATCCAGCGCTCGGCTGCCCTTATACTCGTCGAGGATTTCCTCGCCTTCCTCGATGATTCCATCGATTGCTGGACAGGTTTTACCCTGTGCGCGCTTGCCGAGAATTTCGAAGACCTGTTGCAAGCGCTCAATCTGACCTTCAGTTTCGTCACGATGCTTTTCAAATGCTGCCTTAAGGTCAGGCGATTGTGCTCCTTTTGCCATCTTGGGCAGTGCCTTTAAGATTTTGCGTTCTGCATAATAGATGTCTTTGAGAGTATCGTGAAAAAGGGTCTCTAGTGTCTTCTCTGCCATGTCGTGCTCCTTGTGTTGAGGTGCACAATCAATGCGGTGCTTCGTCGTCGGTTCCGCATCGTCGAAAATCTAATTTTCATCTTCGCTGATAGGAACAAAATTTCTCTCCGCGCATTGTTCGACCATCGACAAATACTGTTTTAAGGAGGTTTCTATGGGACGCGGAATCTTACTCTGGCTGCTGGGCGTGCCGATCCCGATTATTTTGCTTCTTTGGCTTTTTGTAAGCTAGGAGCTCAATGATGCAATCAAGCTATGCGCGCGGCGACGTCGCCACTCCATCAGAATCATCAAAGCCCGCCATTAACTGGGGGCCAATCATCGCCGGCGCACTAGCTGCGTCCACGGTGACAATCGTGTTGATCATGCTAGGCGCGGGTCTCGGATTGACAGCCGTTTCTCCGTGGTCTGGTCAGAGCTCAACTCTTGCTACTCTGGCCACAGCAACTGCCGTGTGGCTGGTTGTTGTGCAGTGGCTGTCATCGGCAATCGGTGGTTATCTGGCCGGACGTCTCCGGACGCGGTGGGTCAATGTTCATACCGATGAGGTCTATTTCCGCGATACCGCACACGGCTTTCTGGTTTGGGCTTTGGCTACCGTTCTTGTTGTTGGGCTGTTCAGCTCTGCAATTTCTTCTGCACTTGGAACAGGGGTGAAAGCTGCATCGACTGTGGCAGCTGCGCCTGTTTTGGGTGCTGCCGCAAATTTGACAGATGCTGCGCAGGATGAAGGATTGGGCTATCTGGTCGACGGGATGTTCCGCCCTGCTGATCCTTCCCGGCTGGGAACAGCTGGCGACAATGCGAGCGCGACAGCCGAAGCGTCACGCATCGTCGTTGCAAGTATTGCAGCTGGCGAGATGACAACGGAAGACCGGACATATGTTGCCCAGTTGGTTGCATCACGGAGCGGCATATCACAACCAGATGCGGAAGCGCGCGTTGATGCTGCTCTTGCGAAGGCCCAACAGATGAAGGTCGAGGCTCAGGAAGCAGCGGACACCGCGCGAAAAGCCTCCATGACTTTCGCTTTACTCACAGCATTGTCGATGGCTATTGGCGCATTTATCGCCAGTGCGGCAGCTCTGCTTGGGGGAATGCAGCGGGATGAGGACGACGACCGCTTGCATGCGGTCGGATAACACCGCAGCCTTTTTACACATGCATAAGCCGGGGCCCCTATTCGGGGCCTCGGCTTCCTCGTATCAGATTTATGCACCCATTGCCCTTTCCACGCGCTGCGTTTTAAAGTCCGATGTCCATAGGGGAGCTCACCGTGACTGTTGTCAAAAAGCACAATGTCCATATTTCCGGCTCAGGAAGCCAGCACATGGTCTTTGCCCATGGGTTCGGGTGTGACCAGAATATGTGGCGCCTCGTAGCGCCGGCATTTGAGAATCGCTTCAAGGTCGTACTATTTGATCATGTGGGCGCCGGCGCATCAGACCTGGCTGCATATGATTTCGAGCGGTATTCCTCATTGGAAGGCTATGCAGATGATGTGATCGCCCTTTGTCGCGATATGGGCATCAATGACTGCGTGTTTGTCGGCCATTCCGTCAGCGCCATGGTGGGTGTTCTAGCCGCAAAGAGAGCGCCGGAACTGTTTGCCAAGCTGGTACTGATCGGTCCCTCGCCGCGTTATACCAATGATGGTGACTACGTCGGAGGCTTCAGCGAAGCCCAGATCGAAGAACTGCTTGAATTTTTGGACAGCAACCATATGGGCTGGTCGGAGGCCATGGCGCCCACAATCATGGGCAACCCCGACAGGCCGGAGTTAGGTCACGAGTTGACCAACAGCTTTTGCCGCACCGATCCCGAAATCGCTAAGCATTTCGCCCGTACCACTTTTCTCTCGGACAATCGCGCGGATCTTGACGGTCTCACGGTGCCTGTACTTATCCTGCAATGTGCACAGGATGTGATCGCGCCGGATGTCGTGGGCACCTACGTGCATCGCAACCTGCCGGGAAGCGTTCTGGTCAATATGCAGGCGACGGGACATTGCCCCAACCTTAGTGCACCAGAGGAAACTATCGCTGCAATCCGAGCGTTTGTCTGAGCTGTGGAAATGGGGCAAAGCAACGCGGGGGATCTTGAGGACCTAGCCGATCTGTTCGAGACAGCCCCCTGCGGATATATTTCTGCCGAGCCTAACGGAAAGATCCTGCGAGCAAACGACACATTATGTGCCTGGCTCGGTCGAAAGCCGGACGACATTGTTGGTCGCCCGTTTCACGACCTGTTGACAATCGCCGGCAAGATCTACTTTGAAACCCATTTTGCGCCCTTGCTGCGGATGCAGGGATTTTTCAACGAAGTGGCGCTGGACATGGTGCGCGCAGACGGCACGCGCCTGGCCTCTCTAGTGAATGCTGTAGAGCGGCGCGACGGGTCGGGCAATTTGCGCTTTCTGCGTATAACCGTCTTTAACGCTACCGATCGACGCCGCTATGAGCAGGAACTATTGGCTGCGCGCGCTGAGATGAAACGCATCAACGGTGAACTGCGCCAGTTGAATACCACGCTGGAACAACGTGTGGCCGAGGAAGTGGCAGAGCGCATGAGAGCGGAAGCCACCTTGAGGCAGGCGCATAAGATGGAGGCCGTCGGACAGCTCACCGGAGGGATCGCGCATGATTTCAACAATATGCTGGCCGTTGTCATCTCAGGGCTAAACTTGATCCAGCGCCGACTGGCCAAGGGCGAGACCAATGTAGGAGCACTGATAGATGCGGCCATGGAAGGCGCAAACAAGGCGGCGACGCTGACCCACAGGCTGCTTGCATTCTCACGCCAGCAGCCGCTGTCGCCTGAACCAATTAAATGCCAACCAGATGGTGTCGGGGATGTCTGAATTGCTGCGCAGCACCCTTGGCGAGCAAATCCGGATGGAGACGGTATTGGCCTCCGGTCTATGGAAAGCGGTGGCTGATGCAAACCAGCTAGAAAACGCGGTGTTGAACCTTGCTGTCAACGCCCGAGATGCAATGCCCTCCGGCGGGAGGCTGACGGTTGAAACTGCCAATACGCATATCGATGATGTCTATGCGGCCGAACATGGCGTGAACTCCGGCCAGTACGTCCTGATCGCGGTAAGCGATACAGGGGCAGGCATGCCTCCCGAAGTCATCGAAAAGGCGTTTGAACCTTTCTTCACAACAAAGGGCGTAGGCAAGGGAACAGGATTGGGACTGAGCCAGGTTTTCGGGTTCGTTAAACAGTCTGGTGGACACATAAAAATCTATTCCGAAATTGGACAGGGCACGGCGATAAAAATTTACCTGCCACGCAGCTATAGCGCCGGCCAAGCTGTTCGACGAGAAGCGGCAAACGGCACTCCTACGGGAAATGAGATCGTGCTCGTCGTTGAAGACGATGCCAGCGTGCGCTCGTTGACCGTGCAGATGCTGACCGAACTTGGCTACACGGTGCGGGCGGCCGAGGGGGGAGCCGAAGGCTTGCATCTTCTCGCCGAAAATCCCGACATCCACCTGCTGCTGACCGATGTTGTGATGCCGGATATGAATGGACGACAGCTGGCTGATGCAGCACGCAAGGCAAAGCCCGACCTCAAGGTCCTGTTCACCACCGGATATACGTCAAATGCTGTCGTGCACAACGGCGTGCTCGATCAAGACGCGCCGATGTTACAAAAGCCGGCCACACTGCAGCAACTCGCTCAGAAAGTCCGTTCAGTGCTAGACGCGAGCAAATAGCCTGCCGCTCTTTAGATTTTCTAGCATTGGTTGGGTTTGCGTATGCAACCGCACAGCACTATCTGCCTAGCTGGGCACCGTGCTCAATTACCAATCATTAGGGTGACGAGGCTATCCTGCCCCTTCTCCATCAGAACTTTACGTTGAAGCTGCCCTGAATGCTTTGGTCGGTGACGCCGGAACCGAACTGGCCGCCGTAGGTCAGGTCCAACGTTGCGCTCGACGTGAGCGCCAGCCCGATGCCGATGTCGATGAGCGCGGTGTCTCCGGCAATCGGTACGCCAGCAATGCCGAAGCTTGGGGTTCCGGTAAAGGACATCGTGGTGCCGGCCGTGACATCGCCGAATGCGTGACGCCAGCCGACCATACCGTGAAGGTTGAGTGATTTGGCATTTTCCATCGCAATCCTGGTGGAGGCGCGCAGGCCCAGCGTGGTGAAGGTGGTGTCCAGCCCATCTGATGCAACAGACAAGGCGCCAGCGCCTCCTTTCTCGGTAAAGCCATCGGTCGAAAGATGGACATAGGCAAGGTTGGCAAACGGTTCGAACGCGATCTGCCCTGCGTCGACCTTGAACGCTACTTCACCGAATGCCTGCGTGGTAGCAGCGCTGTAATCTGCCTCGAAGCGGTCGGCATAGCCCGGCAGCGCGACGTCGCGGCTCGTGGAAATTTCGTGCCAGCTATAGGCTAAACCAGAGCGCAGTGCGAGGTGGCCAAGCTCTTTGCCGGCATAAGTGCCAACGTGGTAGTCATCGCTGCCGGCCGAGGAACCGCGCGCTTCCACGTCAAAGCTTGCATGGCTGTAGCCGGCAGTCAGACCCACATTCCAGCCCTCACCCAGCGTACCGTCGGCGCCTGCGAAGAAGCCGCCAATGTTGCGGCTCAGTTCGGCGGCGTTGCCATTGCCATCCCAGTCGCCGAAGGCACCGAAGCCACGTCCCCAGGTACCCGTACCGGCAAAGGCCGAGCGCAGGCGATCATTTACAGCATCGCGCAGGAAGCGGCTGTCGTCGATCATCGCTGCCTGCATCGAGGCGTGCACTTCTCCGGAGAGTTGATCGAATGCATATTGGGCTGCTGCCTCATCCGGCGATGCAAGCACCGCGTCAAACACCGGGTTGCCGGCTCCCAATGCTTCCACCGCAGTCGCGGTTGCGATCTGGTTTGGCGTTACTCCAACAGAGCCAAAACTCTTTGTGACGACGTCAAGGTACGCATGGTTGGCATCATAGCTGTCAACTAGGTGCAGGAAGGCTGTTCCCGTCAGCGTATAGGTTCCCGACACGCCGCCGTCGGCCTGCAGGATCGTGTAGCGCGTTCCATCCACATAGGGAGCGCTGTCCAGCTTGGTGACTTCAAGCAGAGCACCCGGATCAAGTGTTGCCGTTCCCGTCGCGTGAATGAGATCTGAGGTGCCTGTCGAGGTAACTTCAACCTGATAGACCGAACCTGCTGCCTGCGTGACATTGCCAGCGACATTCAACGTTCCAATGGAATTTCCGGGCGCAATGATGCCGCCCGACTTTGCCGCGATGCCGCCTACTGTACCATTTCCACCAAGCGTGCCGCCTGCGATCGAGACGATGCCGTTGGCGAGCGATCCGTTGACGGCAAGACGACCACCGCTGACATTGACCATGCCTGTGAACGCATCCGACGCACTGGTGAAGTCGGTATTGCCGGAAACCTGGTTGAGCGTGCCGGAGCCTGTGAGGACCGTGCCAAAGGCATAGTTGGAGTCGGTGTGGTTGAAGTTTATCGAACCATCGCCAGCACCGAAAACCAGGCCTGCAGACGAGAATTTGCCGGCGCCAGTGGCAGCCGCGCCCACCGCGCCACCGATGCTGAGGTTGGCACGAGAACCTGCGCTTCCCGCTAATTGGGTGGTGCCCCCCGTTGTTACGCTACCGCCATTGGCAGCGGTGATCGCGCCATCGCCAGAAAGCGCCAGTGTCAGGTCGCCCGTTGTTGCGAACACAGATCCGACACCGTCAACAGTGACGGTTCCGAGGGACGCTGCCCCCAATGCGACATAGCTGGCACCATTGGTCACGACACCTCCATTGGTGATATCAAGCGTGCCTTTGCCAAGTCCGCCGACCAGTATGCCGCTCGTATTGGAGAAGGCGCTTCCTGCACCATCGACGCGCACCTGACCTGTTCCGGTGATGCTTGAACCGAGATACGTGACCTTTGAGGTGGCCTGTGCACCGGCAAGAATTTCTGCCGTTCCGCGGCCAGTCTCTCCGATGGTAAGCCAGTTGGCCGTGGCCCAGAGCGAACCAGTCCCTCTGATGGTCACTGTGCCGTCACCTGTGTCAAAAACGCCCAGGGACGTATTCTGGCTGGACAGAGTTCCACCATTCAAGACAGTCGCAACGGCGTTGCCCTTGAAGCCAATGCTGAGATCGGTGGCATTTGTCCAACCGGATCCCGCACCGTCTATGGTGAGCTGACCTTCCGACTTTTCATCCAGTCCTATGAACCCTGTCTTGGAAGTAATCTCCCCGCCATTGGTGATAGTAACCGCACCTGCGCCACTGGAACCAATGCTGAGGTTACCACTGTTTGCCCAAAGCGAGTTTGGACCATCCACATTGGCGACGCCGGTGCTGCCGACGCCTTCGCCAACGAAACTTTCAAGCGCGGAAACAAGACCACCATTTGAGATGGTGAGTGATCCCGCGCCGTTGCCGCCAACAGTAAAACCACTGCTGTTCATCCATGCAGAGCCCGTGCCGGCGACAATCGCGGTGCCATCCCCGTCGACATTTCGACCGAGGCTGCCTGTCACGCTCTGTACCACACCGCCATTCAGGACATTGAGAACGCCCTTTCCGTTGTTGCCTACATGGACGTGGCCGGTAACGGTCCAGAGGGAGCCGACGTCGCGCACTGTGGCGTAGCCTTCACCACCGTTGAAAGCCACATAGACGTCGGCCGCATTCGCACTGCCCTTATTTGAAATAGTCAAATAGCCGGTGCCACTTCCTCCCACGAGCATGGAGAATGTTTTCCAGTTCGATCCGGACCCGTCGATGACTGCTTCACCGTGGGAACCCGTTTGATTACCGATTACGGCGCTGTTGCTGATCGCCTTGCCGCCGTTCGTGATCCCCACGACGCCCGTGCCTGACATGCCGACAATCGTTTGCGTGCTGGTCCATTGGGAGTCCACGCCATCAATCTTGACGCTCCCATTCGAGTCTGAGTTCAAGCCCAGCGTTGCAATCTTGTTTGTGACAACCCCTCCCTGGTTGATATTCAGCAAAGCGTTGGAATCCACGCCCAAAGTTAGATCACCGCTAAAGTCCAGCTTCGAGTTGAGGCCGCTCACTTCAGCCGTTCCATAACTTCCCGAGTCCACCCCAAAGAGGCCTTTGACAGCTGTCATGGTGCCACCGTTGACATAGACGTAGCCAACGCCTGCCTTGCCAGCGGTCAGATCCCCCGTAAGTGTCCATTTAGAGCCAGAACCGTCCACGTGGACCTCGCCGCTGCTGCCCGCATGGGTACCGAGGATAGCAGAGGCGGCTTTTGCGGTCGCGGCGTTCAATATGGATACAATGCCGCTTCCGTCCTCACCAACCGTCACGCTTCCTGAACTGGTCCAGTCAGATCCCACTCCCTGGACAATTACTTCGCCGTGAGAGCCTGCTGACTGCCCGACATAAGCAGCTGTATTTGTGACCTTGCCACCGGTGTTCACATCCAACAGGGCATTGCCGCCGTTGCCCACTGTCAGAATCCCGGTGTTTGTCCAGACACCACCCGAACTGACTTCAACCAAGCCCGACGCTGTTGAAATATCGGAAATCGATGCGTTGATGTTGCTGACCGACGCGTTGTTGGCGATGTTCATGGTGCCAACTCCGCCGTTGGCAATATAAAGATCAAAAAGATGATTCCAGGCAGAGCCCAGCCCTGTTACGTTTACTGTGCCCTTGGATCCAATCTGGTTGCCGATCACACCCTGGCTATCGCTCACCGTCCCTCCGCCAGAAATGGTAAGCGTGCCATTGCTACCCGCGGTTCTGCCTACGAAAAGGATCAGAGCATTGGCGTTCGCGCCGTTGACCACGGTGGGATTAAATGTCGAGTTGTCGATGTTGGTGAAATCTGCGGCTGTAGGCACGGACCCTGGCGTCCAATTCGCTGGGTCGAACCAATTGCTGGATGCCCCACCATTCCAAGTCTGGTCTGCCGAAGCAGGAAGCACCGCCAGCCCCAGCGTCAATGCTAGTGCGCTGACGCTCGCTAATTGCAGATTCCTGTTTTGACGTGCTCTCTGGCTGCGCGTCGATACGGACATCAATATCATACAAAATCCCATGCGGTGCTATGCGGTTGGGAGTTGGTATGACACCGTTCACAATTGACGTCTTGGACTGGGAGGAGCCAGATTTGACCTGGACTGCACTCGTTCATTTCTGTCGCACCTGTGGCAAAAACACCACAAGACTTGAAAAATGCGCCGCGCCCGAAGGCTTTTTGTAAGCGCTTTAGGATGCAGAACGCGATGCACTTCGCCGGGCTACTCTTAACGTGCTGCCGTGGGCGTGCAGCCAAAACGACGACGGAAACAGCGGTTGAAATACGACACGTCGTTGAAGCCGGACAGAAGAGCGATGTCACTGATGCGCAGAGCATCGCTCGCATGGTCGGCAAGTAGGCGTCGGGCTTTTTGTAGCCGCAATTCGAGCACGCGCTCTGAGAAACCTTGTCCTGTTTCGTGCAGCAAATCATGAATGTAGCGTACCGAAAGAGAAAGTGCCGCCGCGATTGTTTGTACCGACAGATTGGGATCAGAATAGTGATCGGCAATTGTTTTCAGCACTGCGCCGACGCGGGCTGCCCGCAACCTGTGCGACGAGCCAACTTCAATATCACGACCCTTCAGGCCAACCGCCAGTCCGACAAGATCGACTATGGTTTCAGCCGTGTGTGCGGCAACTGCTGCTGTCACTGGGGGTTGGGACGCGACAAACTGCCAGTACCGTTTTAAGAAGCGAAGCCCTTCGCTTTGCAAGTTGACCTGTATGGCCGTGCGATCGTCAATGCCCGAGAACTCATGTGTCAGTGTGGCATCGGGCATGATGACGCTGGTCCAGACGTTCTCGTCTCCCCCTGCCATCTTGATCGGTTCGGCGCCCGACAGCAGAACAGCTTCACCGGCAGCCACCGTGAACTCTCGATTTCTCTGCGTGCCTACGAGATCCGTCGCGCCTTCGTTGATGAACAAACAATAGCCGCCGCCGGTGTCCTCCGAGATGTTGGTCCGTGTGCGCTCAGCCTTTGTAACTGTCCCGAACATGGTGCCTACAACGATGTTGCCCACAGCCACACTGTCGATACGCGCAGAAAAAGGCAGAGACTCCGCAGTGGCGTAGTCCATCGAAACGATCTGCACATTGTGGATATCGCGCCAAAGCTTAAACCGCGCATGGTCATCCAGCCCGGAGGGCAGCATGTCGGACGAGAATGTGAGTTTCTCGAGTATGGGTCCGAGCGGCTTTTTCATCGTGCCTATCGAACAGACGTTGGCGTCGCCCCGAAACGGCGGCGGAAACTTCGGTTGAAGTAGGAGATATCGCCGAAGCCTACCGCAAGTGCGATGTCACTTATTCGCAGGTGGGTATGGCGCCCTCCAGCTAGCATCCGCTTTGCCTTTTGCAGGCGCAACTCCAGTACGCGCTCGGAAAATCCGAGGCCGGTCTCCATCAGGATGTCGTGAACGTAACGCACCGAAACACCCAGCGCCTCAGCTACCGAGGGTGCCGATATCCGGGGATTTGCGAAGTCAGCATCTATCCTGCCGAGGATCGCGGCTAGCCGCGCCGCGCGCATGCCTCGCACTCCCGCGAGTTCAACGGCAGATCCCCGAGCGCCTGCGGCAAGGCCAATAAGATCAAGGATCGTATTGGTGGCATGGGCGATGATGTCTTGGGAGGCGAGCACCGGTCCTTCCTCCAAAAATTGGCAATAGCGAATAAGTAGTTTCAGGGCCTCATTGTCCGCAGCAATCGGCCGGGCCAGCATATCTTCTACTGAAGCGAAACTGTCCGTCATCACTTTGGCCGGGATGACGATGTTCATCCAAGAATTGGTATCATTGCCCGCCATCACGAGTGGCTCGGACGCAGACACAAGCGCACCGGAGTCCAAGCCGATACCGTAGTCTCGGCCGACCTGTGAACCCCTCAGTTCAAAACCGGATTTATTGATCAAGAGGAGATAGCCATCGCGTCCGTCCGCTGAAACGTTGGTGGCCTGCCTGCTGGCGCGCTTTATCGAGCCCGACATTTTGCCAACTACCAGTTGTCCAACTCCGAACGCTTCTATTTCCGCTTGAAACGGCACACTTTCGCCTACGCTGTAGTCGACGGACCAGATCTGATCATTGTGAATCTCCTGCCAGAGCGCATACCTTGATTTTTCATCGAGAGCTGCCCCAAGGGCAGATGAAGAGAATTTGGTCTTTTCCTGCATGGCTCCCCCGAGCTGCCAATCGGGTACCAATATATCGTCTGGCGTCAATTTTGACAATGATCTCAATAATTTGAGCGGTGTGCTCAGGGAGACAAGAAGCCTGCTTTCTGAGACAATACCACTTTCGTGTTTCTGTATGCTCGCGACAGGCCGGAGTTTAAACCGTCAGCAATTTTTGGAAGTCAGCGAGATCGAGGTCGAATCCCGGTACAGGGTAGACGATGGCACACGTGCGATGGTCCTGATTTTCGTCGGCCGGTTTCCGACAGAAAATCGATTTCTGTGCGGCAAAGGGGATTTCTAATCACCGGTCAGGTAGAGCGCGCCTGAGGCTATATCTGCTTCCAGCGCGTCAACCGCTGATCCAAGCTTTTCGTCAATCACGTGGAGGTATTCGGTCCAACTGCCGATGTGAGTGAGGTCGGTTGTACCGTCGGATATGCCGCGCAACGCGATGAGTGGCACGCCAAAGCGGTGGCAGGCGCGGAGGACGGCAAAGCTCTCCATATCCACCATATCGGCATCGATGCCGCCATAGCCCGCGCCTGAAACGATGCCCGCGCCGGTAGATAGGTGCGCCTCGGAAATACCGCGCACCTTATAGGCAAGCGGCAGCGCAATGGGCAAGTCGAGAAACGGCGTTGCGCCTTTAGGAAATCCGAGGGGCGATGCGTCCATGTCGCGGTACGAAACCGATACCGCTTGGTAGATCTTGGTTTGCTCCAGCGTCGAGCTGCCAGCTGAACCGAGAGATACGACCAGATCGGG
This sequence comes from Mesorhizobium sp. NBSH29, assembly GCF_015500055.1. Lineage (NCBI taxonomy): Bacteria > Pseudomonadati > Pseudomonadota > Alphaproteobacteria > Hyphomicrobiales > Phyllobacteriaceae > Mesorhizobium > Mesorhizobium sp. NBSH29. Next base: position 1,932,884 of record NZ_CP045492.1, on the reverse strand, counting down.
CAGAGAAGCGTATGCCTTCAAGATAGCCAGTTCAGCGGCCACCGCAACCGCCGCCTCGACCGGGCCGACACCAGTGATAAGCGGCGTGAACCGTGCCTTGAGGTGCGGCCCGTATTCGGCATCTGCGGCCATGACGTAGAGAATTTTATTGCCAGCGACATGCTTCAGCTCAAACATATCGATCAGCCCTCAATACCGTCCCTACCCATCACGGTCATCATTGTTCCGGTCATGGTTGCAATAAGCTTTGCGTCGCCATCAACCGATATTGCATAGGCCTGACCGTCGGCCACAATAATCGTTCGGCCAGGCTTGGTGACGGAGCCGCGAAAAAGAAACCGCGCGCCCCGCCCGGGCGCCAGAAGGTTAACTTTGAACTCGATAGTGAGAACCGCTGCGCCTTCAGGCATCAGCGAATAGGCGGCGTAACCGCAGGCCGAATCGAGAGCTGCCGAGATAATCCCGGCATGCAAAAAGCCGTGTTGCTGAGTTAGTGACTCTGCGTAAGGCATCTCAATTTCAATCGTACCAGGAGTGACGACGGTAAGTTCTGCTCCAATGGTTACCATTGCCGCCTGACGGGCAAATGAAACGCGTACACGCTCTTCGAAATCGATATCGGGAACGCTGTTTCTCACGGCTTTAATTCCCCGCCAATCCGAATTTATTCGGGTTAAGGAAATGCAAAATGTCCACTACGTTGCCATTCAAAAAGCTTCGCATTGCAATGACTTATGTCTTGCGGGTGAGTGCGGCAAAAAAGAAGCCGTCAGTACCCGTCCTTGCCGGAGTAAGGGATATCCCACCATCGGCACCGAATCGCACTGCTTCCGGATGGCCGGGGAAGTGTTTTTGCCAAATTGCTTGTGCATCCACCGCGGCAAAACCTGAGTTTGCAGCAAGGAAGGCTTTCACCTGCGCGTCGTTCTCGGCAGCGAAAACCGAGCAGGTAATATAGACCAGCGTTCCGCCCGGTTTTACGTAGCTTCTCGCTGCACCGAGAATGGCGGATTGCTCGGCAAGACGCACGTCCAGCTGGCGGGCAGTGAGCCGCCATTTCGCATCCGGTCGCCGGCGCCAAGTGCCGCTGCCTGTGCAAGGGGCGTCGACCAGAACCAGATCCATCTGATCAACCAGGGGCGCAAGTTCTGCAGGTTTGGCGATGGCCTGCACATTGCGCGTGCCGGCGCGGTTCAGCCGGTCGAAGATGGGCGCAAGGCGCTGCTTTTCGGAATCATATGCAAAAATCTGGCCACGATTCTCCATGGCAGCAGAGAGCGCGAGGGTCTTGCCGCCGGCACCTGCGCAATAATCCAGAACCTGAGACGAAGTCCCTAGTGCAGCCAAAGCCGCGACCAACTGCGAGCCCTCGTCCTGTACTTCGAACCAACCTTTCTGGAAGGCTGGCTCGGCTTGCACGTTGGGGTGACGACCATGTCCTGAAATCGGCGGAATGCGAATACCGTTCTGGGCAATGGGTGCATTGAAGGCGCCGGTGCCCTCCAGTTCCGCGAGCACCCTCTTCTGGTCAGCCTTTAGTGTGTTAGCTCGCAGATCAAGCGGTGGCCGACCTGACAGCCCCCTCGCCTCAGCGACCCAGTCTTCGCCATAGGATTCTTGTAGCAGGGGTGCGCACCAATCAGGGCAATCGGCTCTGACGGCATCCGGTGCATTGTCTAAATGGCGACCCAGAAGCGCTTGCTGTTCGCTTTCGCTCAGCGGTTCGGGCGCAAACCGGTCTCCTGCGAGCGCGGCATTCAGGCTTTCCGGTGTCTCGCTCCACTCGAGCAGTAACGCGCCATATCCCAGCGCGCGTGGCGTGTCGCTATCGAACAGCCAGGCGGCAGAACGGCGGCGGCGCAGTGCGTCATAGACGATATTGCCAATCGCGGACCGATCGCCTGAGCCGGCGAAGCGGTGAGACAAGCCCCAATCCTTTAGCGCTTCGGAAGCGGGGCGGTGCCGCCGTTCGATATCTTCAAGAACTTCTATGGCTCCTGCCAGTCGTCCGCCTAGCCGCATTTTTGATACTTTCCTTTTCGGTTGCCCGTGTGCGGACTGACTACAAGGCTGCGACCGGTGAGGCAAGTGATTGAGGTCCGGCAGAACAAAGAGAAACAGGCGCGGATTGCTCCGCGCCTGCACGCAAACCTTGGGAGGTGGTGAGATTATTCGGCTGCTTCCTGAGGTGTGTTCTCGGTGACCGAGATTGCCGGGCGCTCCGTACCATCCGCGGCTGCGAGCGCACGACGCACGCCATTGCCATAGTCAGGATGGACCTTGTCGAAATGTGCCAACTGCCGATTTTCGATTTCCTGCGGAATGCCGCCCATCGCTGCCGCAATGTTGGAGAACAGGCGTTGCTTCTGGCTATCGTCGAACAGACTGAACAAAGCGCGCGGCTGCGCATAGTCATCATTGCCGATGCGGTGGTTGTAGCGGTCAGCATCGCCTGAAATGCGCAGCGGTGGCTCTTTCGCTTCCGGCTTTTCAACCGGGCCACCAAATGAGTTTGGCTCATAATATGCATCCGGGTTGCCGGTCTTGATGCCCCCATATGTGTTCATCTGGCCATCCCGGTGGTAGTGATGGACTTCATTGTGCGGGCGGTTGACGGGAATTGCTTCGTAATGCGTGCCAAGCCGGTGACGGTGTGCATCCGCGTAGGAGAACACACGCGCCTGCAGCATCTTGTCGGGCGAAAAGCTGATACCCGGCACGATATTGGAAGGCGAAAATGCGGCGTTTTCGATCTCGGTGAAATAATTTTCTGGATTGCGGTTAAGTTCCATCACGCCAATGTCGATTGGCGGATATTCGCCGTGAGGCCATACCTTGGTAAGATCGAACGGGTTGTAGGAGGTTTTGTCCGCATCCAGTTCGGGCATGATCTGCACCTGGACTTTCCACTTCGGAAACTCGCCATTTTCAAGCGCGTTATAAAGATCTTCCTGGGTGGATTCGCGCGTCTTGCCGATCACTTGTTCGGCTTCCTCGTTGGTCCAGTGTCGATGGCCCTGCATCGTCTTGAAGTGGAACTTTACCCAGTATCGTTCACCGGCGTCGTTCCAGAACGAGTAGGTGTGCGACCCGTAGCCATTGATATGCCGGACGTCGGTTGGGAGGCCGCGATCCGACATCAGAATCGTTACTTGATGGAGGCTCTCAGGCGACAACGACCAGAAATCCCACATTGCGGTGGGTGAACGCATATTGGTCTTGGGGTGACGCTTCTGGGTGTGGATGAAGTCGGGGAATTTTACCGGATCGCGGACGAAGAATACGGGCGTGTTGTTGCCGACCAGATCCCAGTTGCCTTCCTCGGTGTAAAACTTAATGGCAAAGCCGCGCACATCACGTTCGGCGTCGGCCGCACCCTGCTCGCCGGCGACCGTCGAAAAGCGCAGGATAAGCGGCGTCTCAGAGCCCGGTTGCAATGCCTTGGCCTTGGTGTATCTCGATATATCGCCGGTGATCTTAAGTGTGCCATGGGCACCCCAGCCCTTTGCGTGAACGGCTCGCTCAGGAATCCGCTCGCGGTTCTGGTGCGCCAGTTTCTCAATCAACTGATAGTCTTGAAGAAGCAGCGGACCGCGCTCACCGGCGCTCAGCGAATTCTGGTTGTCGGGGACAGGCGACCCTGCCGATGTGGTCATAGTGGGTTTCGTCATGGCTTTCGCCTCCCTCGTCAATCGTGCTGCTTTTACCGAATTTTCCAGGGCAAACTTTAGCCCGCCACACTGGAGCAACGCAGGATAGGCCGGCTGTGCGATAAACACAAATTGCCTTTGCTATTTCTTTCGATAAGATCAGGTTATGATACGAGTTACCCTGCGGCAGCTGCAATATTTCGACGCACTCGCTCAGACGCTGCATTTTGGCCGCGCCGCTCAGATGGCGGGCGTGAGCCAACCGGCACTCTCGGCCCAGATCGCAGAGATGGAGGAGCGGCTTTCATCGCGGCTTTTTGAACGTGGTGGCAAGACGATTCGGCTGACCGACACCGCAGAGGCGCTTCGCCCGCGCATTGAGAGTATTCTGGCTGAAGTCCGCGACCTGGAAACGAACGCGAGCAAGGGGCGCAAGTCGATGCAGGGTCGCTTCCGTCTCGGCATTATACCAACGGTTGCGCCGTACCTTTTGCCATACGCGTTGCCTGCTTTGAAAGAACGATTTCCAAATCTGAGTCTGGAACTGCGAGAGGCGGTTACCGCAACGCTGGTCGACGATACCGCTAGCGGACTGATCGACGGATTTGTCGCAGCCCTTCCGCTCGACTATCCCGGTCTTGCGCTGGAGACCCTGTTTCGCGACCGCTTTTTTCTGGCGGTGCCTGCGAACGACCCTGGCTTCGACAAGCCTCCCGTGCCACCCGAAAGCCCGGCGCTGGAACGTCTGATGTTGCTGGAGGAGGGCCACTGCATGCGGGACCAGGCCATGGCCATCTGCGGGAGCGTCAAGCCTACCGCAATGGCGAGTTATGGCGCCACCAGCCTCACAACGTTGCTGCACATGGTTTCACACGGTATGGGCGTGACTATTGTCCCCGAAATGGCAGCGCGGTCAGCCAAAGCAATACCCGGCCTTAATGTCGTGCCTTTTGCCGAGCCTATTCCGTCACGCGACATCTGCTTGGCCTGGCGGCGCAACGGGATGCGCCACCATCAATGCATGGAACTCGCTGAAGTGCTGGGCGGCATCAGCGGCCTGCATACAGAAACGCTGGATCACGCACCGGGGTAGTTGGGGCTTTCACGGGTAATCGTCACGTCATGCGTGTGGCTTTCGCGCAGGCCGGCATTGGAAATCCGCACGAATGTAGCCCGCTCGCGAAAATCGTTCAGGGTGGCCGCTCCGACATAGCCCATCGCAGCTTTCAGGCCGCCGGCCAGCTGGTGCAAAACCCCGGCCACCGGCCCTTTGTAGGGCACCTGCCCCTCAATGCCTTCGGGAACGAGCTTCAGCGTATCGCGCACCTCTGCTTGGAAATATCGGTCGGCCGAACCGCGCGCCATGGCACCTACCGAACCCATGCCGCGATAGGCTTTGAACGAACGACCTTGATGAAGATAAACTTCCCCGGGACTTTCGTCCGTTCCAGCCAAAAGCGACCCGATCATCGCAGCACCAGCACCTGCTGCCAAAGCTTTGGCAAGGTCGCCTGAATATTTGATGCCACCGTCAGCAATAATCGAAACGCCCGACTTTTCGGCGGTTTCCACCGCCGACATGATCGCTGACAGCTGCGGTACGCCTACGCCGGCGACGATGCGCGTGGTGCAGATGGAGCCAGGTCCAATGCCGATTTTGACGGCGTCGGCACCGGCATCAATGAGGGCCTGTGTGCCTGCGGCAGTGGCCACGTTGCCAGCCATGATGCGCACCGAATTGGAAAGCTTTTTCGCACGCGTGACAGCGTCGAGAACGCGCTGTGAATGACCGTGGGCGGTGTCGATAACCAGAAGATCGACACCGGCATCGATCAATCGTTCAGCGCGCTCGAACCCGTCATCACCGACGCTGGTGGCAGCAGCCACTCTCAGCCGTCCCTGCGCATCTTTCGAAGCGTGCGGATTCAACTGCGACTTTTCTATATCCTTGACGGTTACCAGGCCAACGCAGTTGAAGTCCTTGTCTACGACCAGCAGCTTTTCAATTCGATGCTGGTGGAGAAGGCGCTTGGCCTCGTCCTGCTGAACGCTTTCCTTCACCGTTATCAGATTATCGCGTGTCATCAATTCGTAGACGGCCTGGTTCGGGTCAGAAGCAAAGCGCACATCGCGATTGGTGACGATGCCCACCAATCGTCCGGTTTTCTGCCCGCCGGAGCCTCCATTTTCAACGACCGGAATGCCGGAGATGCTATAGGTGCGCATCAACATCAGAGCATCGGAAAGCGTGGCTTCCGGCCCTATGGTAACCGGGTTGATGACCATGCCAGACTCAAACTTCTTCACCTGACGTACCTGCTCAGCCTGCTCAGGTGGAGTGAAGTTGCGATGGATGACGCCGATACCCCCGGCCTGAGCCATCGCAATAGCCAGCCGCGATTCCGTCACGGTGTCCATTGCGGCTGAAATAATGGGGATGTGAAGATAGATGTCGCCAGCGATGGTGGTGGACACGTCGGTCTGGCCCGGCATGACTTCCGAATGACCTGGCTGCAGGAGCACGTCGTCGAAGGTGAGTGCCAAAGTGCCGGTAGCGGTTTCGATGATCTTGGCCATGCCTATCCCTTAAATGCGAAACGGGCGCTCGCCCGTGGGGCTGCGCCGACTCGTAAATTCCCTTTCAGGATTGGCACGGGCTGGTACCATGCTTGCACCCGATTGAAAAGGCCGGAGATGCTAGCGTTCGGTTTCAGGTTTCCCTTTAAAGTCTTTGGCGAGCAGATAAAGCTCGACGGATTCATCGCGTGATGCCGGCGGCTTGACGTGATGGACCGTGCGGAAATTGCGCTTCAAGAGATCAAGCAGGCCAGCTTCGGTCCCGCCCTGAAAAGTCTTGGCGAGGAAGTGCCCGCCCGGTTTAAGCACCGCAATCGCAAAATCGGCCGCCACCTCGCAAAGGTGCATGGTGCGGATATGGTCTGTACGCCGATGTCCTGTCGTCGGCGACGCCATATCGGACAAGACAATATCCGGCGCGCCACCTAGCGTCTCCAGCAGTTTTGCGGGCGCCTCATCATCCAGAAAATCCATTTGCAGAAAGGCGGTACCCGGGACCGGGTCCATTTCCAGATAGTCAATTGCGGCGATACGTGGAGCTTCCTCGGGGGAACCTATGCGGTCCGCCGCCACCTGGCACCACCCCCCCGGGGCAGCTCCAAGGTCGATGACACGCAGTCCGGGTTTCAAAATCTTGTGCTTGTCGTCAATCTCGATCAGCTTGTAGGCCGCGCGCGACCGGAAGCCCTCGGCTTTGGAGCGTTGAACATAAGGATCGTTCAGATGGCGCTCCAGCCAGCGCCGCGACGATTCCTTCAGGCCGCGCTTCTTCTTGACCTTAGTGCGCAGCACGCGAGCGCCGCCCGGGCCGTTGGACGATACCGGTCTCTTGGTCATTTCTGCGCCTCCGGACGCCAGTTGCGTCGCCAAACGCCCTCTTCTGCCATCAAATCACTCAAAATACCCTCACGCAGGCCACGGTCGGCCACACGCAGCCGCTCAGATGGCCATATAGCGCGGATGGCCTGCAAAATGGCGCAGCCCGCCAGCACCAGGTCTGCGCGGTCTGCACCGATACATGGGTTGGCTACACGCTCATCAAAATCCCAGCCCAAAATCTTCTCGACCATTGAATCGACATGTGCCTGGTTCAACCACAGCCCGTCTACACGGCGGCGGTCATAGCGCTCCAGCCCCAGATGTACGCCAGCAAGTGTCGTGACTGTTCCCGACGTCCCCAGAAGATGAAAGCGCCCGCCCTCAACGAGGTGTGCGAGCCGGTCTCGACCCTCAAACGCATGCAGCATTTTAGTCACGTCGTCCACCATGGCGTCGAAGACGGCAGGCGTCACATTGCGTCCGCCAAAGCGCTCGGCCAGAGACACCACTCCTACGGGAAGTGACGTCCACGAGACAATGTGGTTGGCGAGGCGGGGCGTACGCTGGCGTGACACGTCCACCAGCGCTATTTCCGACGAGCCTCCGCCGATATCGAACAGCACCACGCCATCCGTATCCCGCTCGATCAGCGATCCGCAGCCAGATACGGCTAGCCTAGCTTCTGTGCGGCGATCAATGATTTCCAGTGCGAGACCGGTTTCGGCCTTAACCCGCGCGATGAATTGGGCGCCATTATCGGCGGACCGGCAGGCTTCGGTGGCAATCAGGCGGGCACGCCGTAGCGGCCTGTGTCCAAGCTTGTCGGCACAAACTTTCAGCGCCTGCACTGCGCGGTCCATTGCGGCTTCGCCCAGTCTGCCATTGGCGGTCAGCCCTTCGCCCAGGCGCACAATGCGCGAAAACGCATCCACCACCCTAAACTGCCCCGGACGCGTCGGTATGGCGACCAGAAGCCGGCAATTGTTGGTTCCAAGGTCAAGTGCGGCAAAAGCCGGCAGGTCCGTCGCGCCAAAGCGTGACTGCCGTACGCCTGGAGAGGCAGGCTTTTCGGCGATGACGGCTACAGGCTGAATCAGGACGGCCTTTTCCGCAACGACCGTGTCGCGCGCAAACACCTTGCGCCCGCGCCGCCGCTTGCGCCGCTTTTTGGAACGCGGTTTGTCATGGGGAGCAGCACCTGACTCTGGTCCGTTGCCAGACCGGCCCTCCGCCTTGGGGCCTTTCGCGCCCTCGGCAGACGGACTCCGCGCCTGTTGCGTGAAGCCCGGCGATGCCCCTGAACCTGACGTGGAAACGCCGGTATCGGGGTCTTTCACCTTGGTATTCCTTCTAGCGCCGCGCAATTTCTTGATTGCCGCACGCGCCGATCTCTTGCGTTGCTATCAGGGTATCAGTGGCTGACGGAATCACCAAGCCCTTCCGACCACTCTCCCGCGCCATTAAATTTGCTTGCCGGCGCAGAAAACGGTTCAATGCTTGAGGGGGCCGGTTAAGAAGTAAAAACACGATTCGGTCACGGACATCGGGAGCGATCCGCCAGGCATGAAGTGGAAAGATTTTATCTGGCCGGTGATAGGCCTTGCTGCGGTGGCACTGTCTGTGTGGCTGCTCTACAAGGAGTTGCGCGGCATCTCGATCGAGGATGTTGGCGACGGGCTAGCTGCGATCCGGTTCCATCAATGGGTTTTGGCGGCGCTCGGATCGATCGTCGCCTATGCCGCCCTTGCAGGCTATGACCACATTGCGCTGATGCATTTGCGCAAAAAGGTCCCTTGGCTGTTCATCACTGCGTGCTCATTCACCACCTACGCCTTATCGCACAATATAGGCGGCTCGGTGATTTCAGGCGCCGTGATCCGATACCGGGCCTACGGATCGAAGGGCTTAAGCGCTGCCGAGATCGGCATCCTCGTTGCCGTCTGCTGGTTCACCTTCATCCTTGCTACTGGCGTCTTGGCGGGCGCCGTTCTGGTGTTGCAGCCGGATCTCATCCACCGCTACTTTGAAGATATCCCGCCATGGGTTTCGCTTACGGCAGGATTTGGCATTTTGGCGCTTGTCGGGCTCTACATTTTCTGCAGCTGGCTGCATCTTAAGCCGCTTCGAATCCGGGGGCGGTTCATCTATTATCCTCGGCTGCCGATTGTCGTGCGGCAGTTGACGATCGGCCCGCTGGAATTGCTAGCGGCCGCATCCATCGTCTATTTCGCTTTGCCCGAAGCCGGCAACCCCGGCTATCTGATCGTGCTCGGCATTTTTCTGGTGTCGTTTTCGGCTGCGCTGATTTCGCATGCGCCGGGCGGCCTGGGCGTTCTGGAGATCGTCTTTCTCATAGGCCTGCCTGAAATGGACCCGGCTGCGGTGATTGCAGCACTTCTCGTGTTTCGCCTGTTCTACCTGATTGTGCCGCTGGTTCTGGCACTTGGCGTGGTATTAACGTTCGAGCGCGGGCAACTGACGCGGCTTTTGTCACGAAAGGACAAAAGCCAAGCTTAACGCCCTGCCCGCGACCCAACCGAAGGCGATCGCAAAATCGCCAGCCAGCACCTCGAGCACGCGAAGGCGGACTTGACTATTGCGCGTCCATGGCTACAACGCAGCCGCAATGGCACCATAGCGCCATTGGCGACAGTTTGCTGTCAGCCTGCTGGGGAATAGGTTAACGGTAGACCCACGGACTCTGACTCCGTTAGTCCTGGTTCGAATCCAGGTTCCCCAGCCAAGTTTTTCTAGCTCTTTAAGGGTTGGCCGGTTTACGGTGCATCGATTGTTGACGGGCGAAGGGCTTTCCAGGACAGTACCCCTATCGTCAAAAGAAAGATCGCAAGCAGTACGTGTTGGCGCATGACCCGTGAGGGCGTGCGCTCATCGGGCTTGGCAATGGCGAATACCAAACCCATATCCTGGTCGACGCCGTTTAGCTTTACGCGTCCTTTTCCAAGATCGGCAGTCATCCATGCAGAGACCGAACCGCGTGGTGTTCCCTGAAGGCCCTTGATCGTAAGAACCATCGGATCGCTGTCATTGCCGGATCGCGGCGAGGTCGATCCACAAAACGTTGCGAGTGTATTGTCACGAAGTTTTTGGACATCCAGATCTTTGGCAACTGTCCACCAGGGTGTGTCCATCACCACGTGCAACATACCTGCATTCTGGCGCCCATATGTGCCAAACATGGTCCGGACGCAGACCTCTTTCAAGCTTTCGAGAGATGTGCGGACCTGTGCGGACAGCTTCAATTCCTGCTTCAGAGTTTGACCATCCATCAACAGCCCGGATGGACGATGGCTCCGTAAAGGCAGAGGATCGACAATCGAGACGTAACTTTGCTCGAAATAGGTAGGAGTACGGAAAAAAAGAACCGCCGCCGCAGCGGCACAGATAGCAACAGTCAGCGTCAATCGGAGCATTACGCGATCAACCATAGAATGGCACCACCTGGGAGAGATACGTTTCCATCTCCAGATAGGCCATCAGGATGACAGCTGGAGTTGCACATATTCTGATAGCTCTCCACTGCGCTGCCGCGATGCCGAAGGCTATAAGCGCAAACGGTACAACCGGATACAAGTAGCGACCGTTGGTCGCTCGCATGGTGCCCAACGTCTGGGAGACTTCGAAAATTTCTATGAGCAGAACCGTCGAAAAAAAACCAACGATAACCAAGCAGTACGCAAAGAGCCTGGTTACTGTGGGCGGGGTTCCGAATATGGGTATAGCAAAAGCTATAATCGCGCTGAACATGAGCAAAATACCCGCAAACGACCTTACGTAGTTCGTTCCTGCATCACCTCGCGCACTCACGACAACGACGAATGCGATCGTGGCGATGAGAACTGCGGAAACTATAATGTCACGCCTCGACCCGACAACCGAACCAAAGAAGCGGGACACCGTTACGATGATCGATTCCTCATGAATATCTTCATTGTCTGGCTGTTTGAATAGTAACCGACAGGCCTCCACGGACAGGACAGCAAAAAAACCCAAAACCACCAGCGATAGAATTTCGAGCGGCCATCCATAGAGCTGGAATGCACGAATTGTCTTGCCGCCGCCGAACCAACCCAGAAAATTGACAAAGAAGTTCTCGACAACAGGATAAGTTCGCAAAAACTCCAGAAATCCAATTCCTTCAAGCGCGTCTGACGGCTTGGCCCGGTCCAGTTCGTCAAAGAACGGGCTACCGAAAAGATAAACGTTCCTCGCAAACCATAGTCCCGGAAGCAGAAGGCTCAGCGCGCAGATCTTCGCGCCAAATTCGATTTTTCTTCTCGCTGAACCAGCGTATTCGATAATCAAAAAACTCACGACAGGCGCGAGCATGACCAAGGCGGTAAATTTGGTGGCCGCCGCCATCGAGAGCAGGAAGGCGCACCAATAGGCATCGACGCGAGCGCCTAATAATACAAAACGCACAAAGAAATAAGCTGATAGCGCTGAGATAAACATGAGAGGCACATCGTGATTCGTTCCGCTCGCAAGAGTGCTGAATTGTGGGACAAGCGATATGGAGGCAGCGACTGCAGTCGACGCATCTCTGTTTAGCCCGATGAGGAGAAGCGTTTTGTATAGAATCAACAATATAGCTCCTCCAGCGACAACGGCGATCAACCGCGGAGAAATGAATTTCAGGTTTTTATCGTTTGATATTGAAACCGCGATCCGGATAGGAACGGCAGCGATAACATAATAAATTGGGGGGTGTTGAGCTATCCAGTTGTGTGACGCTCCGGCAGTTTTGTTTTGTGCACTAGTATTAACCTCCGCACTAATTGTCGCCTTACCTAACTCAGGAAACCCACGACCCAGCGCGATGTCTTCGGCATAGGCATAGTGCCCCACTTCGTCGGGTATTCCCCATAGCGGCGTCACCCATATAGCAATACAAAACGTTTTGAGGACAAACAGAATAGCCAACGCGGCGATTGGCCAATCATCCTTCCTCAGGTGCAACAGTCTTTTTGTCTTCACTGTGTTAAACACTTCGCCCGTTTCCAAAAAAATAGCTCTTCATTGTCCTTTAGCCTCGCGTTTCGTTCCCCCTATTATTCCTGCAACCAACGCCAAAATCGCATCTCCTGAAACTGTCACAACTCGATTTCCCAGCGCAATGGCAGTGGCGGTGGCAGCGGGAACGCCGACGGATGACAGGCCAGCTATCATCACCGCTTCGCGTACTCCCAGTCCTCCCGGTGCTCCGGGAATGATAAATCCGATAAGCCATGCCACACTTGCGATACCGATGATCGGGGCTGCGTGCCCTGCGCCGCCCAAACCTTGAGCCAGTGCTACAGTCAGAAGGCCGTTTACCGTGAAAAACAAGAGATAGAGGAGGCACGCTTCACTCCCGCCTTTGAGCGCAGCACGTCCCAGATGGCGCAAGCGACCTCGAGCGATTATTGCCACTGCGAAAATCGCCAGACCGAGCGACAGTAGAGCAACAACCATTCCGGCCGTCCGGAAAGGTAGGTCGTAGAGATTGTAAGCCTCCCGCAGTGACGGTGACGCGAAGAGTGCGCCTACTGCGAGAGCCGACGTTGAAAAAAGCACGAGTTCCGCCGCCTGTGCAAACACCAAAGCTTTTTTTGAGGCGCCAGCACGGCTTCCCAGTGCGAAGCGTCCGACCATGTGCATCACATTGGTGGGGAAATATTTGTAGATCTGGGTGCGCGCGAAAATTGCCAATGCATGGCCAAGCTTGATGCTTTTTTGGCCATCCACTGCCGCCACAAGCCGGTGCCAGCCCACGCCTATCAGCAGCAATGCGATGGCGTAGGCAATTGCACAGGCGAAGATGGCGGCAAGGAAAAGAGGTGATACCAGTTGCTGCTGTAGAGCGGCAAATGACCGGTGGATGGACCGGGCGACAAAAGCAAGGGCAACAAGGCTTATCGCGATTCCGCCAATTCGCGCAGCCAACTTCAGTGCGCCTGAAGCCATTCGTTCTGGAGGCCGCGGCGTCTCAATCACAGCGGCAGAGCACCATGGTCCATGGCAGAGGCTTGAGCACCTTCTCAATTTTCATGGAACGCTCCAAAAGCTCGATAAAAGCCGAGGACGACCAGTGATTTATGTGACCGGGCGTGTTTCCGAGTTTCTCGAGGTATTTGCCCCTCGCCATGTTCAGCGCCCGCCAGATGGGTTCACGCGGGACACTGACCAACAGATACGGCTTTGCCAACGTGCGCAGAACGGCCAGCGCCTGCTCGGTATCAGGGACATGTTCGAGAACCTCGCAACAGATCACCAACTCAGCCGATGCCTCTGCCGGTTTCAAATCGAAAAGTGAGCGTGTTTCAAATTTCGGTGGAAGGCCACGTTCGGTGCATTGCTGGTTGGCTTGCTCCACGCTGACAGACTCCAGGTCGCTACCTCTGACATTCCATCCTTGCTCATGGAGACGCATCGACAGGTTGCCTTCGCCACAGCCCACTTCATAAGCGTTGCGCATGCCTGTTTTGGCAGTAAGATTATCAAAGCTGGCGAGAAATCCGTCCATGAGATATCGTGCTACGGGATTTTTCGTGTTGTATTTGTCGTAGAAGTTGCCTGCAACGTTCTCATAAGCCGTTCGCGTTTCAGTCATTGTTTCGTAGCCCGGATTGGTTTTTTTGCCTTCGATGCCTGCTGAGTGGGCATTCTCAAAAGCAGGGTATCCTCTTGGCCTAGTTCCTGCCGCAACTGGCGAATCCTGATCTCTTCCAGCAACTGCCGGTTTACCGATGTCAATTCCGCAAGGACGCCGCCTATAGCCATAATGCCGGCGAGAGCCAGCAGAGCGCTTGAGAGGACTAGCGACTGGATATAGCCGTCGCCCTGGCCAGCCATATAATGGTAGATAAACCTGCTGATCATGATCACTCCCGGAAGGGCGACCAGAACAGCGCTGGTGGTGAAAAACCGTAACGGGCTATAGACGATGAATATACGCACCACGGTTATCAGCGAGCGTCGCACATAGCTTGGTATGCTCTTGACCAGCCGCGAGGGACGAAGGTCACCATTTACGCGAATCGGAACCGATGTGATGGCGATGTTTCTGCGCCCGGCCTGAATGATCGTTTCCAAGGTATAGGTATATTTGCTGAAAACATTGAGCTGGATCGCCGCGTCCCGGTGGAACGCGCGAAAGCCGCTCGGCGCGTCAGGCACCTTGGTACCGCTTGCCAGCTTGACGACCCAGCTGCCAAATTTCTGCAGGAATTTCTTGATTGGCGAGAAGTGTTCGATATCACTGATCGGCCTTGCCCCGACGACGATCTGAGCCTTCTTTTCAAGGATCGGGCGCACTAGGTCGGGGATGCAGGACGCGTCGTACTGGTTATCTGCATCTGTGTTGACTATGACATCGGCACCAAGACGCAGCGCCGTCGAAATCCCGGTCATAAAAGCGCGGGCAAGGCCCTGATTGTGGGGTAGCGACACGATATGGTCGACACCGTTTTCACGTGCCACCTCAACTGTGTTGTCTGTCGACCCATCGTCAATGACGAGCCACTCAACGGTATCAAAGCCCTCCACGTGCCTCGGCAGTTCAGCCAGTGCAATAGCTAGTGTGCCTGCCTCGTTTAGACACGGAATCTGGATAATAAGCTTGGTCATCCCCACCTCCAACGCCGGCCGAAGCCGCCCCTGCCCGGGGCAATAGAGGATTTTGTCGCTATCTGCTACCCTTAGGCAATTGGGTAGTTGCTGCTGCGACGTTCTTGCGGACCCATCAATGCCCGTGCTCAACACTGAAAGCAATCTTCTCTGCATCCAATGTTGCGGCGCGGAAGGCGCTGATGAGGCTGGGGCGCATGCCGATAAACCACAGGCCGGGCTGGCCCGTAGACGCGACGCCATTCACGCGCGGCACGCCGGTTTCGTCGAGCACGTCGAGGTCTCCCACCATTTCCTCGAGGCCGGTGCGGTAGCCCGTGGCGGCAATCACTATGTCCGGTATGACGCGGGTGCCGTCGCCCAGCACTACGCCTTCGGCATCAAAGGTTTCCACATGGGGAACGACCTTGATCCTGCCTTTTTTTATGGCAGCTGCAGCACCCTCGTCGACTGCCAGTGCAATCTGATCAATCGCAAGGCGGCTGGCACCACCCTTGTGCGGGGCGGGCAATCCATGTTTCTGCAGATCGCCCAGCGACAGGCGCTGGGTCACCGCGATTAACCGGTCGGCGAGAGGCAGCGGCAGCATGTCCATCAGAGCTGCAAAGCGCGGTACTGCTACTGTGCCGATGCGTTTTGGAAGCAGCGAAGGGCCCCGCCGTGCCGACAGCCAGAGCGCGCCGGTCTGGACCTTGACCAGATGGTTGAGCACGTCGAACCCGGAATTGCCCGCACCTATTACAAGAACGTTGCGGCCTACGTAGTGCGAGGCATGGCCGAAATCGGTTGAATGTAGCAGTTGGCCCCGAAAGGAGGCTTTGCCGGGCCAATCCGGGATGAACGGTATGCGGTCGCGGCCCGTGGCGATAACGACATGGGATGCACGCTCCACGCCGCCTGCGTGATGAACCAGCCAGACGTCACCGGCGCGGTTGATCCTTTCCACTGTCGTATTAAATTCAATGTTGATCTGGCGTTGCTCAGCAAATCGCGTGAGATAGTCTGCCAGCACATTTTTGTGTGGGAACGCGCGTGTGCCGGCTGGAAAACGCTGGCCTGCCAGTGTGGAAAGGGCTCGATGCGTGTTCAAATGGAGCTGTTCATGGCGCCGTCGCCACGGTTCGGCTACGCGGTTCTCCCCTTCCAGCACGCGTACAGCGATGCCGCGTTTGGAAAGCGCATCGGCCATCGCAAGACCTGCGGCCCCCGCACCTATTACGATCACGGACGTTTCCGAGGCCTGTCGCATTGTCCCTGCCGTCTCTATTCGGTTCAACGATAGTAACTGACCGGACAGCTGATTTATTTGCTACCGGTCATAAGTCTGCGCCTTATGTGGGAGAAGAGCAGCGTCGGGCAATAGCCAGAGCACCTTAGCTGACAATAGAAATGGCCATGGCCTCACTACGAAAACATCTCGACCGCTTTCTGGACAAACGGGCTGCCGCCATTCCGCGGGCGGAGCTGAGCGAAGAAGAACGCCTTGTATTGGCTGGCCAATGGGGTGATTTCTCGCTCGCTTATTCAACCGCAGTTCAGGACAATCTGTCGTATTTTGGCGATAAGCGAGGCTACATCGCCTTCCGTACCAAGATGGGCCAGCATTATGCGTTGGGCGACCCTGTTGCAGATCCGGCCAATCACCCCCGCTTGATCCGCAGTTTGGCAGATATCGGCGGCGACCCCTGGTTTGTGCAAATCAGCAGGAATACCGCAGAAATTCTTTCCAGCCTCGGTTACAAGATCAACCGGATGGGCGTTGATACACATCTTGCGCTGCCCGGCCATGATTTTTCGGGCAAGCAGAACCAGACAGTGCGCCATTCAGAGCGCTGGCTAGCCAAGCAGGGATTTACCCTTTCAGAACAACCGCTTAACTCAGAGCATTTGGTAGAGATCGAACGCCTTTCGGAAAAATGGCGTGCCACCCGCATTATACGGCGTCGGGAAATGACCTTCCTCAACCGTCCCTTCTCACCTGTTCTGGGTACAGGAATGCGGCGCTTTGTGCTGCACGACCCGGACGGCAATCTGGTCGCCATGCTCGATTTTGATCCGCTATCGCGCAACGGCAAGGCCTTTGGCTACACGACTGCGTTCAAGCGCAAGGTGCCAGGCGCAACCCCACATGCCGAAATAGGACTGACCAAATTCGCCGTTGATTGCTTTCGCCTTGAAGGAGCTTCAACGGTCACGCTCGGTCTGTCGCCGCTGGCAGACATTCAACCAAGCGGTTTTGACGAAAGCAGGTTTTGGCGCTCCATGTTTCAACGCGGCTATCATTCTTCGCTCGTCAATCGCTATCGTTTCAATGTGCAAGGCCAAGCGGCGTTCAAGCGGCGCTTTCATGGCACGGAAGAACCAACCTATATCGCATTCCGAAAAGGCACGGTTCTGCAGATGACTGCGCTTCTCAGACTGCTCAAAATTGTATGAACGACCATTGAGAATGCGTGGATAGATTTTAGCATCTGCAACAAAATTTGATAGAAATAAACAAACGTTTCCAGTGAGTTGAACTCAAGAGGAGTCTCTGAGGAGCGCAAACCTGTCCAAACACAGTAAACCACACTTCAGAAAACCGTATAACGTGCTCAAACCATCTTCGAACAAGCCGAAATGGTCTGCTTGCGCAACAACCCCGCGCTGCTGTGCCTTCTCATAAGATTCAGCGTCTGAACTTCCCCCAGGGTTGCGCGTTAAGACCTCACCAAAACGAGGTCACTCATGATTGCGAATTCAATGTTGCATTTTATCGCAATCATTAATATGCATGTATCATCACCCCACTTGCTGGAGAGAGACGCATGAAAAAGATCAATGAGAAACTCTTCATCGCACCGCAACTGACGGCAGAGACCATTCGTCAGGCCAAGGCTGAAGGCATCACAGCCATCATCAACAATCGTCCCGATGGAGAAGAAGCTGGACAGCCATCAGCCGCTGAAAATTCGAAGGTCGCAGCGGCGGAGGGTCTTGGCTACACTCATATTCCCATCGTTCCTGGACAGATTACGCAAGACAAGGTGCGCGCGTTTCAGGATGCGGTTGCGCAGGCACCCGGACCTGTCCTGGCGCATTGCAAGACGGGCACCCGTGCAGCCATGCTTCACGTCATAGGCGAAGTCTTGGACGGGCGGATGGACATGCGTGAGATCGCGCCGCTGGGCCAAACACTTGGCACAGACCTTTCCGGCGCAGAAAAGTGGCTTTCAGCCAACGGTCACTAGCCTCGCTTCGTCCACACGGCAATAAACGGAAAAAATCAATGAGCGCCAACAGGCCCGACGTAAAAGCCATTTTCGACAAGCGCACATTCTCGGTGCAATATGTCGTGTCAGACCCTGCCAGCAAGAAGTGCGCGATCATAGATCCTGTGCTCGACTTCGATGAAAAGTCAGGTGCTACCGCGACCACCAATGCCGACGCACTTTTGGACTATGTTAACAGCGAAGGTCTGACCGTCGAGTGGATTCTCGACACGCATCCCCATGCCGATCATTTTTCTGCCGCCCGGTATTTGAAGGAGAAGACCGGAGCACCGACAGCCATCGGTGATAAAGTGGTTGAGGTCCAAAAACTATGGAAAGACATTTACAATTGGAGCGACCTCTCCGCCGACGGCTCCCAGTGGGACAGGCTCTTTTGTGAAAATGAAACCTTTAAGATCGGCGCGCTCGACGCAAGGGTGATGTTCTCGCCGGGCCACACGCTTGCCTCGATAACCTATGTGATTGGCGACGCGGCCTTTGTGCACGACACGATGTTCATGCCCGATTCCGGCACCGCCCGCGCTGATTTTCCGGGCGGTGATGCCGGGCAGCTGTGGGATTCCATCCAGCGGATTATGAGCCTCCCTGAAACGACCCGAATCTTTGTCGGCCATGATTATCAACCGGCTGATCGGGAGCCCAGATGGGAAACCACCATTGCGGATCAAAGATCGCGCAACACCCACATCTCCAAATGCAAAACGCGCGAAGACTTTGTTGCCTTGCGAGAAAAGCGCGATGCGACACTGCCCATGCCGAAGCTCATACTTCATGCACTCCAGATCAATATCAATGGCGGCCGCCTGCCCGAGCCTGAGGCAAATGGCAAACGCTATCTCAAATTCCCGCTCGACCAGCTTTCAGGCGCGGCATGGAGCTGACCCCACTGAAACTCGGTCTGGCACCTGAAATGGCCGAGATGATCAACAATGCCGGTGAGGCAGCGGACTTCCTGAAGAAGCTTGCCCACCCGTCGCGCCTGATGATTGTCTGCGCGCTCGTAAAAGGCGAGCTGTCTGTGCGCGAGCTTGAAAACGCGCTGGGCATCCGCCAACCGGGCCTTTCCCAGCAGATCGCCGAACTGCGCGAGGCAGGCTTCATCACCGGCCGCAAAGTGTCGAAGAACATGTTCTACCGGCTGCAGGATGGAAGGGTGAATGCGTTCGTCTCCATGCTGCATTCAATGTTTTGCGAAGTACCGCAACCCACACAAACGGGAATTGATCCATGACCGAGTTCACACCCATCATCTCGCTGATCGGCGGCATGATGATCGGCCTGTCGGCTGTTCTTCTCATGCTGCTTGAGGGCCGCATCGCCGGGATCTCCGGCATTACGTCTAAGCTTCTGCCGCCCTATCGGGACCAGACGTTTCTATCGCGCTTCGGCTTCGTTCTGGGTCTCATTGCCGCTCCCCTCGCAATGATCGCGTTCACCGGTTTTGATGTGGTCCAGACCGTGTCATCGAATATTCCGCTGATGCTGGGTGCCGGCCTGTTGGTCGGCTTCGGCTCTGTGTTTGGCAATGGCTGCACTTCGGGCCACGGCGTGTGTGGCCTGTCGCGTCTGTCTTTTCGATCGCTCATCGCCACCGCAATATTCATGACAACGGCTGCCATAACAGTCTTCGTTGTGCGTCACCTGCTGGGAGCCTGATCCATGTTGTTCCTCTATAATCTGGCCATCGGCCTTCTGTTTGGCGCAGGATTGGTTGTGTCCGGCATGTCGGACCCGGCCAAGGTTCTCAACTTTCTCGATGTCTTCGGCACATGGGACCCATCGCTTGCCTTTGTAATGGGCGGAGCGGTGCTGGTGACTTTTTTGGGCTACCGGCTCGTGCTGGCCAGAGGCGAGCCACTATTCGGCAACCGATTTCACATGCCAACCAGCAAGGATGTTGATGCGCGTATTCTTGTTGGTCCCGCCATCTTTGGCATTGGCTGGGGCCTCGGCGGCTTCTGCCCCGGCCCGGCATTGACAGCATTTGGGCTGGGCGCGACCGGTACACTCGCCTTCGTTCCAGCCATGATCCTTGGAATGTGGACGGCACGCCTGATTTCTGAGAGCAGCGCTCAATCCCGCCCCACCTGAGCCCGGCAACCAGAGAACAGACCGATGAACCGCCTGGCAGACACTGTGCCTATCCTTGACTGGGGGCGGCGATATTCGCGTGCGACGATGACCAACGACATGGTTGCGGCGATCATCGTCACCATTATGTTGATCCCGCAATCGCTTGCCTATGCAATGCTGGCCGGCTTGCCGGCTGAAGTCGGACTTTACGCCTCCATCCTGCCCCTGGTCGCCTATGCGGTGTTTGGCACAAGCCGCACACTCGCCGTCGGCCCGGTGGCTGTCGTCTCACTGATGACCGCATCGGCCATTGGCGAGGTCGCCACCCAGGGCACACCGGCCTATCTGGCTGCAGCCATGCTGCTCGCATTCCTCTCCGGCGCAATGCTGATGCTGATGGGCCTGTTCCGGCTCGGCTTTATCGCCAACTTTCTCAGCCACCCCGTCATTTCCGGGTTCATCACGGCATCGGGGCTTTTGATTGCCGCCGGCCAGTTGAAATATCTGTTCGGCGTTTCCGGCGGTGGCCATACATTGCCGCAGATCATCGGCGGGCTCGTGGAAAATATTGGCTCGACCAACAGCGCAACCCTTGCCATTGGAACGTCTGTCCTGGCCTTTCTCTATTTCGCGCGGCTGCGTCTGAAACCGATGTTGCTCGCAATCGGTCTCAAGCCACGCACGGCCGACATCGCAACCAAGGCCGGGCCTGTCGTTGCGGTGGCCGCGACGATCCTTGCGGTGAGCGCGTTCGATCTCGGCGCGCAAGGCGTGGTACTCGTGGGGGTTATTCCACAGGGCCTGCCGATCCCTGCCCTGCCGGTTTTTGATCTCGAACTCATCCGGGCGCTGGCCGTTCCCGCCTTGCTAATCTCGCTGATCGGCTTTGTGGAGTCTGTGTCGATTGCGCAGACGCTTGCCGCCAAGCGGCGCCAGCGTATCGTGCTTGATCAGGAACTGATCGGCATCGGCGCTGCCAACCTGGCCTCGGCCATTTCTTCGGGTTACCCGGTGACCGGCGGCTTTGCCCGCTCGGTGGTCAATTTCGACGCCGGGGCCGAAACACCCGCCGCCGGCATTTACACCGCCATCGGCATTGCACTTGCCGCCCTGTTTTTGACGCCGCTTCTGGCAAACCTGCCACAGGCCACGCTTGCTGCAACGATCATTGTCGCCGTGCTGTCACTGGTGAACTTCGCGGTCATCCGGAGCGTCTGGACTTATTCGAAAGTCGATTTTTCGACCATGGCCGCTACCATCCTGGGTACGCTGTTTCTCGGCGTGGAGATCGGTGTCGTCATGGGCGTCGTGCTGTCCCTGCTGCTTCATCTTTACCGCACGTCGCGCCCGCATATGGCCGTTGTTGGCCAAGTGCCGGGCACAGAGCATTTCCGGAATATTGATCGTCACCAGGTCGAGACCTCACCCAATATTCTCTCGATCCGGGTCGATGAAAGCCTTTATTTTGCAAACAGCCGCTATCTGGAAGACAGAATCGGGACGCTGGTGGCCGAGAGACCCCAGATCCAGCACGTTGTACTGATGTGCTCGGCAGTGAATATGATCGATGCGTCCGCACTCGACAGTCTGGAAGAGATCAACAAGCGGCTGAAGGACGCCAGCATTGCGCTGCACCTGTCGGAGGTCAAAGGACCAGTTTTGGACCGTGTGAAGCGCAGCCGCTTTCTGGACAACCTTACCGGGCAGGTATTTCTCAGCCAATATGAAGCCATATGCCATCTGACCCGGTCAAATACGGAGCTGGGATAAGCGGCTGATTTTCAGATCAAGAAATCTGCCCGGTGCGGGGTGAACGTATCCACTAACCGACCAGCCGCCAGCGCTCTGACGCCATGCACGAGGTTGGACGGCACAATGAAGGCGTCACCGGCGGCCAGAATTTGTGTGTGGCCGTCAACGGTCACTTCGAAGCGGCCCTCGGCGACGTAGCTTGACTGGACATGCGGGTGCGCATGCAGGTCGCCCACACCGCCCTTTTCAAAGGCGAATTCAACCATCATCAACGCATCGGTATGCAACACCACGCGGTGGCGGTTGCCGTCAGGAGTGGATGTCCATGCGCCCTCGCTGCTGGTGGCAAAGATTTTCTGGTTCATGTCTGGTCCCCCCTTCAGCGCGCCAACCAGCCGCCATCGACTGGAATGGTTGCGCCGTGCATATAATCGGACGCGGGAGCCAGCAGAAACGCCACTGCGTTGCCTATATCGTCCGGTTCGCCCCAACGCCCAGCGGGGATGCGCGCCAGGATGGCCGCACTGCGGTCGGGGTCGGCGCGCAATGCCTCGGTGTTGTTGGTGTTGATGTAGCCCGGGGCGACGGCATTGACGTTGATGCCTTTTTCGGCCCATTCGCAGGCCAGCAACCGCGTCAGCCCCAAAACGCCATGCTTCGACGCGGTATATGACGCGACCCGGATGCCGCCCTGAAAGCTCAGCATGGATGCAATGTTGACGATCTTGCCGTGCCGGCCCGGAGTGCCGAAGACATTGTTGCCGAACGCCTGAGACAGAAAGAAGAGCGACTTCAGGTTGACGTCCATGACGTCGTCCCAGTCTGCTTCGCTGAGATCGATGGAATCGGCGCGTCGGATGATGCCCGCATTGTTGACCAGACCATCCACCGGGGCCTCAGCCCACACGTCATCCAGCATGGATTTCGCCGCCTTGTGGTCGGCGAGATCGCACGGGACGGCCGAGAATTTTCCGCCTGCCGCAGAAATCATCGCAGCGGTGTCTTCCATTGATGATCGCCCGACACCGATGACATGACCGCCAGCGGATGCGACCGATACCGAAATGCCCTGGCCAATACCCGTATTGGCGCCGGTTACCAGAATGCGCTTGCCCGCGAGGCTAAAGGCGGAAAGATCGCTCATCGCAGATCCTCGATCGCGACCGCATCAACATCGGTGTAATCGACATTATCGCCCGCCATCGCCCAGATGAACGCATAGTTGGAGGTTCCAGCCCCGGAGTGGATCGACCAGCCCGGCGAGAGCACCGCTTCCTCACTCTTCATCACGACGTGGCGGGTTTCATCTGGTTCTCCCATGAAGTGGAAAACGCGCGCCTGCTCGGCCAAATCAAAGTAGAGATAGGCCTCCATGCGGCGGTCGTGGACGTGGCAGGGCATGGTGTTCCAGACCGATCCCGCCGCGAGCTGCGTCATGCCGACGACGAGCTGGCAGGTCTTTACGCCTTCAGAATGGATGAACTGGAAAATGGAACGCTCGTTTGACGTCTGCTGGCTACCGAGATCGATGCGCTTGGCATCCGCGATAGCGATGCGCTTGGTTGGATAAGCGTGGTGTGCAGGCGCGCTCAGGAGATAGAACTTTGCAGGTGTCGAATGCGAGGTTGAAGCGAAGCTGACAGCTTCGGCTCCCATGCCGATATAGATCATGTCGCGGTTGCCGATCTGATGGGTCTGGCCATCGACCGTGACAGCCCCCGCACCGCCGATATTGACCGCGATAAGTTCGCGTCTATCGAGAAAGTTTTTGGTGCCGGTGGGCTTTATCGCCTCAAGGACAAGCGGGGCATCCACAGGCATCGCTCCGCCGACGATCATGCGGTCATAATGCGTATAGGTCAAAGTGATGCGCCCCGGCTCGAACAAGCCAGCGATGTGAAAATTGTGGCGGAGTTCATCTGTCCCCATCGTCGCGGCGGTGGCCGGGTCGATGGCATAGCGACAGGTGTAATCGATGTGGCTTGTTTTCATTTCGGTCTTTCCACTGAGGCGTAGAGAATTCAGCTCAAAGCTTTAGCGCTGTATTCGGCCTGCTGGCCGTTCATACGGACGCGGTAGCGTTGCTGGCTTTCGGAGAGGTGCGCGCGCATCGCATCGCGGGAGCGTTCCGGATCGCCTGCCGAGATGGCGAGCAGGATGGCGTGGTGTTCACGCTGCAGACCGCTCTGGTAATCGCGCGTCAATACGCTTTCGGTGCCCCAGGGCGTCGTGACATCACAGGGGATAGTGCGCGCGCCGAGGGCGTCGAGAACTTCCACATAGAATGGATTGTTGGTGGCAACGGCGATCGCCCGGTGGAAGGCGAAGTCAGTTCTACCGGTCGCCTGCCCCAATGCCAGCAGCCGTTCAAATTCGAAAAAGGCCTCCTGGATCGCTGCTTCCTGCGCGTTGTTGCGACGCTGAGCTGCCAGCCCCGCGCTCTCAATCTCTATGCCCATGCGGACTTCAAGAACATTAAGGGCCTGAGAGATCTTCTTACCGATGTCGAGACTGATTGTTCCGAAAGCAAGCGACGCATGCTCCATGACGAAAACGCCGGCACCCTGCCGGGCCTCGACCAGGCCGTCGGCCGCGAGGGACGCCATTGCTTCGCGGATGACCGTGCGGCTGACTGCGAAGGTTGCGGTGAGTTGGCTTTCAGTCGGAAGCTTCTGGCCGGCGAGGATTTCGCCGCTCAAGATCTGTTCCCTTAGCGCCTGAACGACGCGCTCGGACAGTTTTGGACGGCGTTCCAGCCTGAGATCGGTGACAATGTCGTCCATACCCCACTCCTATTTAAAGACGCTCGGCAGCCATAAGGAGATGGCCGGGATATACGTGACCAGCCCGAGCACGATGATGCCGGCGCTGTAGAACGGCCAGATCGAGCGCATGGCCTCCCACACAGTAATTTTGCCCACTGCGCAAGCGACAAATTGCACAGCGCCCACCGGCGGTGTGTTCAGGCCTATACCGAGATTCAGGATCAGGATCACGCCAAAATGAACAGGGTCGATGCCATAAGCCTGGGCCACTGGCAGGAAAATCGGCGTGGTGATGATGATGGTCGGGCCCATGTCCATGAACGTGCCGAGCAGAAGCAACAGCAGATTGAGCAGCAACAGGATGGTGAGAGGATCGCGTGAGACGGAGTTCATCCAGTCGATCATCGCGGCGGGCACTTTGAGATAGGCCATGAGCCAACTGAAGGAGGCTGCCGTGCCGATGATCAGGAGAACCATGGATGTGGTTCTGACCGCGCCCATCGTCGCTTCAACGAAACCCTGCCAGGACAGCGAGCGGTAGATGAAAATGGTGACGAGGATGGCATAGAGAACGGCAATGCATGAACTTTCGGTTGCCGTGAAGATGCCTGAGCGGACACCGCCGAAGATAATGCCAATCAGCAGCAGCCCTGGAATGGCGACAGCGCCCAGCCGCCCGACCACGGCCATGCCTGGAAACTTTTCGGTCGGATAGCCACGGCTGCGCGCCACGAAATAAGCGGTCAGCATCAAGGCTGCAGCAAGCAAAAGCCCGGGCATGATACCGGCGGTGAAGAGGTCGGCGATGGAGATTTTGCCACCGGCTGAAATCGAATAGATGATCATGTTGTGCGACGGCGGAAGGAGTAGCGCAATCAGCGCTGCCATCGACGTGACGTTGACGGCATAGTCGACGCCATAGCCGCGGGCTTTCATCTGCGGGATCATGAGCCCACCGACGGCGGCTGCCTCGGCCACCGCCGAACCTGAAATGCCGCCGAACAGCGTCGAGGCGGCAATGTTGACCTGCCCCAGCCCGCCGCGCAGATGGCCGACGATTGACCCGGCAAAATTGACGATGCGCTGAGCGATACCGCCGCGCACCATCAAGTCACCGGCGTAGATGAAGAAGGGTATGGCCAGCAGGGTGAAGACGCTCATGCCCGAATTCATCTGCTGGAAGATGACGAGCGGCGGCAGGCCCATGTACAGGATGGTCGCAAAACTGGCGATACCCAGACAAAATGCGATAGGGGTACCAGTCAGCATCAAGACCGCAAATGTACCGAAGAGAATCCAGAGAGCCATTGATCAAAGTTCCTTGACCGGGTCGAGGCTGGTCACCTCGGCGTCATGCAAATCCTTGTCGACATTCAGACCAGCAAAGCGTGAAACAACGCGCTCGATGCTGAACAACAGGATCAAAAGCCCGCCTGCGACCAGCGGCAGGTACTTGACCCCTTCGGGGATGCCCAGCGCCGGCATTCGGGCGCGCCAGCCGAGCTCGACGAGCTGCAGGCCGTAAATGATCATGCCGAGTGAGAAGGCGCTGACGAGCACATCGGAAAGGGTGCGCAACCATTTCTTGCTGCCGTCGGGCAGCACATAGAGAAGCACGTCAAAGCCGAGGTGATAATTCTCGCGAACACCGACTGCAGCGCCCAGAAAAATGAACCAGCTCATCAAAAGCACAGCCGAGATTTCCGTCCAGCTGTTGGACCAGTTCAAAACGTAGCGACAAAAGACCTGCCAGGCGACAATTGCGGTCATCGCGACAAGTGCGAACGCAGCGAGGTAGAGCGCCATCGTGCTGGCGCGCGACAGGATCGCTGCCAGCCGTGCCAGCAGTGGACGTTCCGCAGAGCTTGGCGCGATCGGTGCGCGTTCGTGCGTTGACATGTTTGTTCTCCCAGCTGTGACCGAAGCCGGGGAGAGGCGAACGCCCCTCCCCGAACTGGACTATTCGGTCGCCTGGATACGGGCGACGAGGTCTTTCAGCTTGGGATCGGTGACCCACTTCTCATAGACCGGCTTCATGGCATCGATGAAGGGCTGCTTGTCCGGTGAGGTGATCTTGCTGCCACTGGCTTCCACGGCAGCCCGAGACTTTTGCACCTGCGCATCCCACAGTTCCCACTGCTTGGCGACGCTTTCCTTCGCAGCAGCCTTTACGGCCGTCTGGTCTTCCGGTGTGAGCTTTTCCCAACTTGCCTTGGACATGACCAGCACTTCAGGCACGATCAGATGTTCGTCGAGGGAGTAGAACTTTGCCACCTCTGCGTGCTTGGCAGTGTCGTAGCTTGGGAAATTGTTTTCAGCGCCGTCGATAACGCCGGTTTCCAGACCCGAGTAGACCTCGCCATAAGGCATTGGCGTTGCTGCCGCGCCCAACGCGCCGACCATGTCGACGAAAATGTCTGACTGCATGACGCGAAACTTCATGCCTTTCAGGTCGTCGGCGGATTCGATCGGCTTCTTTGTGTTGTAGAAGGAGCGTGAACCACCGTCATAAAAGGCGAGACCCACAACGCCGAAGGGCTCGAAGGAGGCCAAAATTTCATCACCGATTGGGCCGTTCATGACCTTGCGGGCATGGTCGGACGAGCGGAAAATGTAGGGCAGAGAAGGGATCGTCGTTTCCGGGATCAGGCCGTTCCAGGGTCCCAGCGACGTGCGGTTGATATCGATAACACCCGACCGCACCTGCTCAACCGTATCGGCCTCCTGGCCGAGCTGGGCGGAGTGGAACACTTCGACCGAATAGCGGTTGTCGGTTTTCTGTTTTACCAGTTCACCGAAATATTTCACCGCCTCGACAGTCGGATATCCATCCGGATGTGTGTCGGATGAACGAAGCACCGTCTGGGCGCTTGCGGCTGTCATCATGAGCGTGGCCGCCGTCAAGGCAGCTCCCGCCAGTCTCGAAAAATGCATCATGGTTTTCCTCCCGTTGTGCATCAGGCTTTCGCCCCTCAGAGCCGGTACGCCTTTTTTGCAAGCGTATAGGCCAGTTCCTGCGCAAGCTCGTGCGCCTCGTCTTCCCGCAGCCTGTGCTCCGAGACGAGACGCGCGAGAAATGCGCAATCGACCCGGCGCGCCACATCGTGACGGGCCGGAATTGATGGAAAAGCGCGGGTGTCGTCGTTGAACCCGACCGTGTTGTAAAAGCCGGCGGTTTCCGTCGTCATCTCGCGGAAGCGTCGCATTCCCTCCGGGCTGTCGTGGAACCACCAGGCCGGCCCGAGCCGCAATGCCGGGTAGACGCCTGCAAGCGGCGCCAGTTCGCGCGCATAGCTGGATTCATCGAGCGTGAAAACAATGACGGTGAGGTCGCTGCGCGTGCCGACACAGTCCAGAAGCGGCTTCAATGCCGTGACGTAGTCAGTGCGGGTTGGAATATCGAAACCCTTGTCGCGCCCGAACCTGGCCATCACTACCGGCGAATGGTTGCGCCAGGAACCAGGATGGATCTGCATCACCAGCCCGTCATCCAGGCTCATCTTGGCCATTTCGGTCAGCATCTGGGCACGGAAGAGGCGACGCGCGCGCTCGTCGTCTGATCCGGCGCGAACGCGGTTGAAAAGCTCGGTTGCAGCTGCATCCGAGAGGTTCGCGGTTTCGGCCGTTGCATGGCCGTGGTCGGTAGAAGTGGCGCCGAATGTCTTGAAGAACGCGCGACGCGCGCGGTGTGCATCGAGGTATCCCTGCCAACTGCCGGTGTCGCAGCCGGTTCTCTCGCCCAGCGCATCCAGATTTGCGGAAAACCCCTCAAAATCGGGATCGATCACAGCGTCTGGACGATAAGCGGTGACCACCCTGCCCTTCCAGCCGCTGTCACGTATCATCTTATGCCAGCGCAGGTCGTCGAGCGCGCCATCTGTGGTGGAAATTGCTTCAATATTGAAGCGCTCAAACAACGCCCGCGGGCGGTAATCCTCGCGCTGCAGGCAATCCGCGATGGCATCGTAATGGCTGTCGGCATTGTCGCCATTGAGGGGCGCATCAAGGCCGAAAAGGTTTTGCAGGACGTAGTCGAACCAGAGCCGTGTGGGCGTACCGCGAAATAGGAAATAGTTGCTGGCAAAAATCCGCCATATCTTGCGACCGTCCGTTTCAACGGGCGCACCGTCGAGGGTGGCAATGCCGAGATCTTCCAGACTAATGCCCTGGCTGTAGAGCATGCGGAAAATATAGTGGTCCGGGACAATCAGCAGCCGGGCAGGATCTGGAAACGGATCGTTTTCAGCAAACCAGCGCGGATCGGTGTGTCCATGAGGGCTGATGATCGGGAGATCTTTCACGCCGGCATAAAGATTGCGAGCGATGTCGCGGCTGCGCGGCTCGGCGGAAAACAGCAAATCCTGGTTGATAGGCCCTGTCATGTGTAACGATGCCGCTCCTCCTTCGGTAGTTATGGCTAGGACTGTCGCCACCTAATGTCAACGTACAAAAATTAGAATGTTGTATGATGACTTCCTTGTGCAGATTTGGCATGTGTTGTAGATGGATTTGTCGCCGTCGGCACAAGGGAGGAATTTCTGATGCGTTCAAGCAGCGCGAGGACAGTGTGAATCAAGCCCCAACTCGCCGGCTTTCAAACTTGGTACTGGGGTCTGTTGCCAAGCCGATAGAAACACCGCTCTACGACCGGTCATCTGTTACGGCCGGGATCGTGCATCTTGGCCTTGGTGCCTTTCATCGCGCGCATCAGGCCGCTTATGTGGACGCGTGTATCAACGCAGGGGAAGCCGGCTGGGGGATTGTCGGCATATCGCTGCGCAGCGCCGATACGCGCGATGCGCTGCATCCGCAGGATGGACTGTATACGCTCGCGGTAGGCGACGGCGATGGCGAGAGCCTTCAGGTAATTGGCTCGATCGTGCGGACGCTGGTAGCGCCGGATGATCCGGGCGCCGTGATCGCAGAATTGAGCAATCCCTCTATCCGCATCGTCACGTTGACGGTGACGGAAAAGGCCTATTTGCGCAACGCTGCCGGGGGGCTCGACACCAGCCATGGAGGTATCCAGTGGGATTTGGCAAACCCAGACCGACCTCAAACACTTTACGGATTTCTCGCCGAGGCACTGGTGCGGCGCAGGCTGGCCGGCACACCTCCATTTACGGTTCTGTGCTGCGACAACCTGCCGGCGAATGGGGCGACGTTGCGGCGGCTGATGATCGGGTTTTTTGCCCTGCGGGGGCAAGAACAGCTCGGCCAATCCGGTTTGGACGTCGCCTTTCCGTCTTGCATGGTCGACCGGATCGTACCGGCCACCACCGATGGCGACCGAGCCCGAATTTCGGCCAAACTGGGAGCTGATGACGCTTGGCCGGTTATCACCGAACCCTTTTCCCAGTGGGTTATCGAAGATCATTTTCCGACTGGCCGACCTGACTGGGAACGGTTTGGGGTGACCATGGTGGACGATGTCGGTGCCTCCGAGCTGATGAAACTGCGGCTGCTGAATGGCGCGCATTCGGGCATCGCATTTCTGGGCCTGCTCAGCGGGCATGAAACCGTGGCGGAAGCCTTTGCCGATGTGGCGATCAGGGGTTTCATCGATGCACTCTGGAGTGAGGCTGTGCTGACCCTGCCCAACGATGCAGGACTTGATACCACGCGCTATACGCAGGAGCTGGCGAAGCGGTTTTCCAACACGGCGCTGCAGCATCGGATCGCACAGATTGCCAATGACAGCAGCCAGAAACTGCCACAACGCATCATCAGCTCAGCGCTCGAGCGGGCTGAAAAAGGGCTGGGGATCGACCATTTAATGCTAGTTGTGGCGGCATGGGTCGCCTGCTGCGCAGCACGCGGCGGCACCTTTGCCAAGGACCATTTTACCGATCCGCTGGATGACCGCCTAGCCGAAATCGCGGCAAATCGCTTACCAGCGGAAGCCATCGGGCAGGCATTTGAAGCCGCGGGATTTGCCAAGGACAGCGCACATCGCGCGACGTTGATAGGCGTGGCTGCAGCCCATCTGAAAGCCATCCAGGCGAACGGCATTGCGGCCACGCTCGCCCACATCAAGGAAAACTGAAATTGAAACAGACCTGGCGCTGGTTCGGTCCCGACGACCCGGTGAAGCTTTCGCATATACGACAGGCTGGCGCGACGGGGATCGTCACCGCCCTGCACCACCTCAATGACGGCAGAGCGTGGCCGCTCGACGACATTCGAGGGCGTCGGGAAGAACTGGCGGCTGCCGGCTTTGAGTGGACCGTGGTCGAGAGCATTATCGTGCATGACGACATCAAGACCCGCAGCGGGCGATTTCGTCAGTATATCGAGAACTACAAAACCTCTATCCGAGCGGTGGGTGCAGCTGGGATCAGAACCATCTGCTACAATTTCATGGCGATCACCGACTGGAGCCGTACCGATCTGGAGTTTCAGATGGGCCATGGCGGCACGGCGCTGCGCTTCGATATGGTGGATTTCTGCGCCTATGACGTGCTGATGCTGAACCGTCGCGGGGCAGAAGCGGACCACCCGCCCGAGCGGATCGCAAAGGCGCGCAAACGGCTTGCAGCGATGAGTGAAAGCGACCGGGGGCGGCTGGAAAACAACCTGATCGGTTGGGTTCCGGCGCGTGAGTTCATCTATGACCGGCAAAGCTTTTTGCGAGCGCTTGATGGGTATCGTGATATTTCGACGGAGGGCTTGCGGGAGAACCTTTTGGCCTTCCTGCGCGAGATCGTGCCGGTGGCGGAGGAAGCAGGCGTGCGGCTGGCGATCCATCCCGATGACCCGCCTTTTCCTATTTTCGGCCTGCCGCGCGTCGTTTCCAGCGCCGAAGACGCTCGCAAGGTGCTGGCGGGTTGCCGCTCGCCTGCCAATGGATTGACGCTATGCACCGGCTCCTACGGTGCGGGCGTAAACAACAATCTCGTCGACATGGCCCAGGAGTTTGCCCCCGACATCCATTTCGTTCATCTGCGCAATGTCACCGGGGAAGGCGACTTCTCGTTTCATGAAGCCGACCATCTGGATGGCGATGTCGATATGGTGCGCGTCGTTGCGGCCTTGCTGCAGGAAGAGGCGCGCCGCAGCACCGATGGACGCAGCGATTTTCTGATACCGATGCGGCCCGATCATGGCCACGCTCTTGTCGACGACATCGGAAAGGCAGTGAACCCGGGCTATTCCTGTATTGGCCGGCTGAAGGGACTGGCGGAGTTGCGCGGTATCATGCGCGCACTGGAAACGCTGGAGCTCAAGCCATGACCCAAAAGCGCATTGCCTTAATCGGTCTCGGAATGGCCGCCGCGCCGCACGCCAGAAGCCTGCTTGATCTTGCAGACCGTGTTGCGGTGGCAGCAGTGTTCAGCCCCAGCGCCGCACGCCGAGACGCGTTCAGCACGAGTTGGGGATTTGCGCCGGTCGATTGCATGGAGGTCATCTGGAACGATCCATCCATCGATGCCGTGGTGATTCTGACGCCGCCCAACACGCATCTTGACCTGGTTCGACAGGCCGCAGATGCCGGCAAGCACATCCTGCTCGAAAAGCCGCTCGAGACCAGTTTTGAGCGCTCTGTGGAACTGGTCGAGACAGCTGAAAATGCCGGTGTGAAGCTTGGTGTCGTCCTCCAACATCGCTTTCGTCCGGCAAGCGCCGCGCTGAAGGAGATTGTCGATTCCGGTCGGCTCGGATCGCTGGTCAGCGCTTCAGCCAGGCTCTACAACTGGCGCCCGCAAAGCTATTACGATGAGCCGGGACGCGGCACGCGCAACCGCGATGGCGGCGGTGTTCTCTTGACCCAAGCGATCCACACGCTTGACCTGATGATCGGGCTTGTCGGCGTTCCCTTAGAGGTGACCGCGTATGCGACGACGAGCCCCGTCCACAGCATGGAGACCGAAGACCTTGCTGTTGCCGCGGTGCGATTTGACAACGGCGCGCTTGGTACCATCACTGCCACCACGGCAGCCTTTCCCGGCTACCCCGACGCCATCGATGTAATCGGAGCGAAGGGAACAGCGCGGCTTGATGGCGCGCATCTCACCGTCAATTTTCATGATGGAAGTCACGTCACTGCCACCGACATTTCTGAAGGCGGTGGGGCCGGCGCTGACCCCATGGCCTTTTCCCACCATCATCACCGCGCGGTTCTCGCCGATTTCCTCGACGCTATCGATAATAACCGCGCGCCATTGGTAAGCGGACGCGAGGCCCTGAAAGTTCACCGGATGATCGAAGCCATGCTGCGCTCGGCGCAATCGGGCAAACGCGAAGCTGTGCGCTAAGTCTGGTATTCATCGGGCGGCACCACGCCCTTGCGCAGTGCAAAGCACCCATAGAAGCGCCGTTCGCCGGTGCGGATGACGCAATAGGCCTGCTTGGCGCGGTCATAGAATGCGTAACGCTCAATCGGCACCATCGGCCAGGACTTGCCCTCGGCGGCATCGATCACGCTCTGAACCTCACGCTGCACGACCGGGATTTCACCCGGCGACCCGACGACCTCCATGCGTCCGGCCGCATCGTCGACAAATCCGTCGAGGGGGTAGACCGAGAGAATGGCCTGGATGGCTGTTGCGGCCGATACATTGTCGATGCTGAGCACGTGCCCGAGCGAGGTCAGGCGCGCTGTTGAAACAGAAGGGAAATTGGCATCGACGATGATCAGGTCGTCGCCATGGCCCATGGCACGCAACGCGTGGAGAACATCGGCGTTTAACAGCGGGCTTATGCCTTTGAGCATGTGTTCCTCCCAGAACCATAGCGAAGACGATTAGCCGACGGGAACACGGGTGTCCACCGGCGGCCCGAGCAGGAGATGCCACTTGCCGCCGAATGTAAAAACCTCCACACAGAACAACCGGAGGAAGCTCATGAAAATCCGCCAATGGCAGCGTGCTGGACGGGACGTGCTGAACTTTACCGAGCTTGGATTCGGCTCGGCACCCATCGCCAATCTGTACCGTGCCGTTTCGGACACCGAGGCCGACGCCGTGCTGGCGGAAGCCTGGAACACGGGTTGCCGCTATTTTGATACCGCACCGCTCTACGGGCTCGGCCTTTCGGAGACGCGGTTGAACCGGTTCTTGCGCGATAAGCCGAGTGACGACTATCTGCTTTCCACCAAGGTCGGACGCCTGCTCAAGGTGTGCAAGCCCGAAGAGCGAACCGGCATCGGCAAGTTTTTCGACACTCCGTCGCGACGCGAAGATTATGACTACAGCTATGATGGCGTGATGCGCTCCTTCGAAACTTCGCTGGAACGGCTGGGGGTGGACCGCGTCGATATTCTGTATGCGCATGATCTCGACATCTTCACTTTTGGCAGTGCCGAAGCGCTTGAACCGCACCGGCAACAACTCATCAGTTCGGGGTTGAAGGCGCTTGTTGAACTGCGCGAGCAGAAGGTGATCCGCGCTTTCGGCGCTGGCCTCAATGAATGGGAGGCCTGCCAAAGGCTTGCCGAAAGAGGCGATTTCGACCTGTTTCTTTTGGCCGGGCGCTATACGCTGCTGGAGCAGGAGGCGCTGCAAAGCTTCCTGCCTTTCTGCCAGCAGCGCGGCATAGGTATCACGTTGGGTGGTCCTTACAATTCGGGCATTCTGGCGTCGGGGCCCTCAGACAACGCGTTCTTCAACTATTCCCGCGCTCCTGCCGACGTGGTGGAGAAGGTGCGCCGGATCGACGCCGTTTGTCAGCGCCACGGGGTACGGCTGATCGAGGCGGCGTTGCAATTTCCGCTGATGCACCCCTCTGTCGTTTCCGTTATTCCCGGCGGGCAGAGCGTGGCGGAAGTGGCGGGCAACCGTCAAATTCTTGATGTCACCATACCGCCTGAACTGTGGACCGACCTGAAGGCCGAAGGGTTGATGCGGGAAGACGCGCCGACGCAAGCAGGCTGAGGGTGAAAGGCCGGGTCGACGCGCACCAGCATTACTGGAATGTGGCGCGCGCAGACTATGACTGGATGCCCAGGGACCACCCGGTGCTTTCGCGGAATTACCTGCCAGCCGACCTTGCCCCTGTGCTTGCCGAGGCCGGCATTTCACGCACCGTTCTGGTGCAGGCCGCAGCGACAGTAGAAGAAACGGAGTACTTGCTCGGGCTGAGCGATGCGACGACCAGCATCGCCGGCGTGGTTGGCTGGATCGACTTTGAAGACCGGCGTCATCTGCAGCATCTCCAGCGGCTAAAGCACCATCCAAATTTTCTGGGCGTACGTCCAATGATCCAGGATATCGTTGATGACGACTGGATGTTGCGGGACGATGTGCAATGGGCCTATGCGGCACTTGTCGAGCTCGATCTCACTTTTGATGCGCTGGGGTTTTCGCGGCATCTGCCCAATTTCCTGACGCTGCTGCGCCGCTATCCAAAGCTGCGCGTTGTGGTCGACCACTGCATGAAACCGCCAGTCAGGGACCATGGAACGGCGCAAGACGCATTTTCCACATGGGCGGAAGGTATGTCGCGCATTGCGGCGGAAACATCTGCCTGCTGCAAGCTGTCGGGGCTGGTGACCGAGGCAGGTGATGGATGGTCTGCCGAAGACCTGCGCCCCTACGTTTCGCATGTGCTTGCCGCATTTGGCGCCACGCGCGTGATGTGGGGCTCTGACTGGCCAGTATGCCTGCTGAACGCCAGCTATGAGGGCTGGCTTGGCACGGCTGAAAAACTGACCGCGCATCTCCCAGAAGGAGACCGCATGGAGATTTTCGGCGGCACGGCGCAGCGCTTCTACAGGCTTGCCCGATAGGCTACATCACCGCTCCCAGTTGCCACGGAACAAATTCGTTGTCGCCAAGGCCCAGCGCCTCGCTCTTGCTCTTCTGTCCCGACGCGACCGCTATGATGTGCTCGACGATCTGACGGCCCTTTTCGTCGATTGAAATGCCATCATCAATGATGTCGCCGCAGTTGAGATCCATATCTTCTTCGAGCTGCCGATACATGGAAGAGTTGGTGGCAAGCTTGATCGTTGGCGCCGGCTTTGAGCCAAACGCCGAGCCACGCCCGGTGGTGAAAACGATGATCTGCGAGCCCGATGCAATCTGGCCGGTGGCCGAAACCGGATCGTAGCCCGGTGAATCCATGAACACGAAGCCCGGCACCTTGACCCGCTCGGCGTAGAGCAACACGTCTGACAAGGCCAGCGTGCCGCCCTTGGCTGCCGCGCCGAGGGACTTTTCCAGGATGGTCGTAAGCCCGCCAGCCTTGTTGCCAGGCGACGGATTGTTGTCCATCGAGCCGCCGTTCATTTCGGTGTAGCGCTCCCACCAGCGAATGCGCTCAATCATTTTTTCGCCGACCTCGGTGCTGGCAGCGCGGCGCACCAGCAATTGCTCGGCGCCATAAATCTCGGGGGTTTCGGATAACAGCGCGGTGCCGCCATGGCGGACCAGCAGGTCAGTTGCTGCACCGAGCGCTGGGTTCGCAGTGACGCCGGAAAAGCCGTCGGACCCGCCGCATTGAAGGCCCACGACCAATTCGGAAACCGGGATGGGTTCGCGTTTGACTGCGTTGACGGTTGGCAAAAGCGCATTGATCGACGCGATGCCTGCGGCAATTGTCTTGCGGGTGCCACCTGTCTCCTGGATGGTAAGGCCGTGGAAACGTTCTTCGCCGCGCGAGCCGAACATGGCGCGCATGCGGCCGATCTGCATGACTTCGCAGCCGAGCCCGACAAAGATGGCGGCGCCGACATTGGGGTGCGTGGCATGCCCCCACAAAACGCGCTGCAGGATATCGTAGCCTTCGCCGGACGACGCCATGCCGCAGCCGGTGCCATGCGCCAGCGCAATGACGCCATCGACATTGGGATAGGCGTCAAGCACACCAGAGCGATTGAAATGGTCTGCGATGTGCCGGATGACCGTTGCTGAGCAGTTCACCGTGGCGCAAAGCGCGATGTAGTTGCGTGTCGCAGCACTTCCATCGGCACGGCGGTAGCCTTGAAAGCTGAGGCGTTCGGCTGCTGGCACGTAATCTACGGGGCGGAAATCTTCGCCAATCTTGTAGGTCTGGTCGTGGGCACCCATGACGCAGTTGTGGGTGTGGACGTGGTCGCCCAGTGCGATTGGCTGGCTGGCATAGCCGATGATCTGACCGAACTTCAGGATGGGTTCTCCAAGCGGAATATTTTGGGTGGCGATCTTGTGGCCGGATGGCACCAACCGTTCCAGCGCAGTGCCGCTGCCAATGGGCTGCTGGCCGGCCGGAAAGGCCTTTGTCAGCACCACTACATTGTCGCGCGCGTTCAAGCGGATCACGCCATTCATGCCAATGCCGCCAGCCATCGCGTTTCCTCCCTGCATTTGTCCGACAAATGTGTGAGCTCTCTTTGTCGGCGACGCAAGCATTCGCACGCTCTTGCCGATAACTTTCCAAACTTTTCAGCACCCATGTCAGGTGCAGGGCACGGTGATGATTCTGTTACCGCGTATCTGCTTTTGGCAGGTCGGCTTCATTTTTGGAACGTTCAGTCGCTGAGGCTGGATTTGTTGACGATCGAGTTCGCGCAACTGCTGCTGGTCACGAAGGCCTTCGAGGCCGCGCTGCATCCGTTCGTGCGCCTGCAAATCCGGCATGCTGCCGTTGAGGATGATATTCGGGCGGGAACCGGGATTTAGCGGGTCAGTGGAAAAGGCCGAGGCCGATCCCGCGAGGGACGCGCTGAGGGCAAGCGCCAGCAGCGAACCGGTGAGGACTTTGTTTGCGGGCATCCGGCCTATCCAGTGGAAGACGTTTCCCGGATATAGGGCGCATGCCCGCATTTCGCCAATTCAAGATGCGTCGGCGTCTAGGCGCAACAGGCGGCAGCGATTTTTTTTGATGACTTTTCATATTGGTCGTTGCGCCGTACCCAATCCATCAGATTGCCGCTCGGCCCGGTTTCATCACGGCCTTTGGGCGCGAGGTCCAGATAGTTGTACGCGCCAATCAGCAGTTCGTCGCCGCGCCCGAAGTTCGACGAAACGTGAAATATTTCGCCAGTTTCATTGCGGTAGAAAGTACTGACGCCGGGCAGATCCGGCGACGTGTTTTCGGTCATCCGGTAGTTATAATAGACCTCGCCTGTGGCCAGTTCTTCTGGGCGAAACGAGACATGAAAGTCGAAGTTGAAATCGCTGCCCTCGGAGGAAACCCACGTGAACCTCCATCCCAGGCGTCGGCGATAGTTCTCGATCTTTGCCAGGGGAGCACGGGACACGGCAGCGAAGGACAGATCCTTGTGCTCGAAATGTCGGCGCGCTGCATCCACATGATCGGCCAGGAACGAACAACCTACGCAGCCCTCCTGCCATTCCGGGGCAAACATGAAATGCTGGACAATGAGCTGGCTGCGCCCATCGAAGAGATCGGCCAGGCTCGTTTTGCCTTGTGGTCCCAAAAATTCATACGTCTTTTCCAGCCTGCGCCAGGGAAGCTTCTGGCGCTCCGCATTCACACTGTCGCGCATGCGGGTAAGCTGCTTTTCGCGCTGCAAATGCGCCTTTTGGGCGGCGGCCCATCTGTCCTTTGACACGATCTCTGCGCGGTTCATGGAACACTCCTTTGGAAATGCTTCAAAGTTCGGACCGGCCGCACCTCTATCGTCCCCATTGCTGCCATCGGGCTTTGGGCCGCGATATCCAAGGCGTGCTGACGGTCTGCCGCCTCGATCATGAAGAAGCCCAGCAACTGCTCCTTGGTTTCGGCAAACGGGCCGTCGAGGATGTCGACATTGCCGCCCCGAACGCGCACGGAGGTGGCACTGCTGGATGAGTCCAGCGCCTGGGCGATGACCAACTGACCTTGCTGATCAAGTTTCGAGTCAAAAGTCACGCAGCCGGCGACGAGACTGTCCTTGGCGCTATTCGGCAGCGCGTCGAGCGTGGCTTCTACGCCGTAAACCAGGCAGACATATTTCATCGGGCTCCCCATCTCTTCCTCGTGATCCACCATTACTGAGCGCGAGGCCTCGATGCTGGATAACTGCCGCTCCTGCCTGCAACTTTGATGCAAGGACGGACCACGGCGGAGGTTTCCGACATGGGTCCGTATAAAATTTTTTCTGACGGTCAGGAGTGGGCGGGCTTTTGTGACGTTGAGAGACCGGCAATCTGCATCCGGATGTGCTCGGCTTCCGCGGCTGTGTTGGCCAGTGCCAACGCGCGGTTAAACGCTTCCCGTGCTTCTTCGGTGCGGCCGAGGTCTTTCAGCAATACGGCCTTAACACCGTAGAAATGGAAGTAGTTGAGGAGGTGTTCTCCTAACGGCTCCACCAGAGCCAAGGCGGCTGCGGGGCCGTGCAGTTTCGCGACGGCGACGGCGCGGTTCAGC
This sequence comes from Mesorhizobium sp. NBSH29, assembly GCF_015500055.1. NCBI lineage: Bacteria > Pseudomonadati > Pseudomonadota > Alphaproteobacteria > Hyphomicrobiales > Phyllobacteriaceae > Mesorhizobium > Mesorhizobium sp. NBSH29. Next base: position 1,894,058 of record NZ_CP045492.1, on the reverse strand, counting down.
TCGATAACCGGTGAAGGCTGCACGCGCTGCAGCACGCCGTAAAGCTGGTCGATCTGCGCCCAGTCGGTGTCCTCGGCCGTAGGCGCCTCGGCATGGACAGCCGCAATTGCCGACTGGATCTGGTACGGTCCGGGGCGGCGCATCGCGCGTGCTTTCCTGACCAAATCACCCCCCTCGGCAATCATCGCGTGATTCCACAACCTGCGGTCCTGGTCCTGCAAAAGGACGATCCTGTTGTCCGCATCGAGCCGCGCCAGGGTGCGGGAATGCTGCATGAGCAACAGCGCGGTCAGGCCCATGATCTCCGGCTCACCCGGGAAAATGCTGAGCAGAATGCGCGCCAGCCGGAGTGCCTCGTCACACAAAGCAACGCGGACATGGACGCTGCCGCCGCTGGCCGAATAGCCTTCGTTGAAGACGAGATAGATCATCGAAGCGACAGTTCCGAGGCGGGCCGCGCGCTCTCTGGCATCGGGGACGCTGAAGGAAATGCCGGCTTCGCCGACGCGGCGCTTGGCGCGGGTGATGCGCTGTTCCATCGCCTTCTCGGTGATCAGAAAGGCACGGGCGATCTCGCGAACGGAGAGGCCGGAGACGATGCGCAGCGCCATAGCGATCTGCTGATTAGCCGGCAGGTCCGGGTGGCAGCAGACGAACAAAAGCCTAAGGATATCATCGCGATAGTGCGCATTGTCCAGATCTTCGACAACCGAGTTTTCGACATCTTCGAGGTCGGAAATGAGGTCTTCGGGCGGCAGTGACTGCTGTTTAGAGCGGCGGCGTATCACGTCCAGGGCGGCGTTGCGTCCGACAAAGATCAGCCAGGCGGCCGGATCCCGCGGCAGGCCCTTTTCCGGCCAGGATTTCAAGGCACGGACACAGGCTTCCTGATAGGCGTCTTCGGCTGTATCGAGGTCGCGGAAATAGCGCAATAACGCACCGACCGCCTGCGGGCGGGCAGCGGCCAGCGCTTCATCGATCCAGCCGAGCGACTTCACGCAGCAGGCGGGGCGGGCAGGAACAGTTCGATCGGCCTGACCTCATAGGAGCCGGTCCCGTGTGTCTTGGCGGCAGAAAGTTCACGAACGAATTCAAAGGCTTCATCTTCATCTTCGCAATCGACGAGGTAGAAGCCCAGAAGCTGTTCCTTGGTCTCGGCAAAGGGTCCGTCGACCACCATGGCGCCGGCGCCCTTGGGTAGCGTCCTGGCGGTGTTGGTTGGCTTCAGCTTGGCGACGGGGCCGAGCTTGCCCTTGTCGGCCATCTTCTTCTGGACCGCAAAAAGCCTGCTCATCATGGCCGCATCATCTTCCGGGGACAGCGCCTGGGTGACAGCCTGCTCGTCATAGCAAAGGATGACGTATTTCATTGGAAAGTTTCCACTTCGTCTCGAACGCGAACCGGCGTGGAGGTTAGTGGCGTACCACGAAATCCGCAATCCACCAGCCCACACTATGCGACTTAGCATCTCCAGTGCAGCACGCATCCCCAACTACCGCATGGTAAGGTTTGGACTGCTTGATTATCTGGCCAACTGGCCCGTGAGCAATTGACTCATTACCGGCCCATAAGCATGATCCCGCCCAATGCTGCTCCAGGAGAATGCAGCGCACGAACGGGAGGAAATAATGGGTCTTTTAGGAACCGGGCTAAAGCTCGGCGTCGTTCTGGCGGCCACCTTGATTGGGGCAGCCAGCGCATATGCAGAACCTGTGAAGGTTGGCATTGCCAATTTTGGCGAACATCCACAACTCAATGCAGCCATTGCCGGGTTTAAAAAAGCTTTGGCTGAAAATGGCTTCGAGGAAGGCAAGGATATTGTCTATTCCGAGAGCCACACAAATTTTGATGCTTCGCTGGTGCCGCAGATGATTGCCAAGCTTCAGGCCGAAAATTCGAAGCTGATTTTCACCGTTACCACGCCTGTTTCGCAAATTGCCAAAAAGGCGCTTGCCGGCTCTGGCATTCCTGTTGTGTTTTCAGCCGTGACCGACCCGGTCGCTGCCAATCTTGTTCCTTCATGGGACACTGGTGATGAGGGTATGACCGGCGCGACCGATCTTCAGGATATGAAAGCAGTGATGGAGTTTACCAAGAAGCTGTTCCCGAACGCCAAGCGCTTTGGCGTTGCCTATAATCCAGGCGAGGCCAACGATGTTGCACTGGTAGCAAAGATCAACGAAGCAGGCCCCGATGCCGGTTTCGAGATCGTGGAAGTCGGCATCGACAATATCAACGACATCCAGCAGCGCGTTTCGCTTCTGGCTGGCAAGGTCGATGTGATCTACGGCCCTGCATCAAACCTCATTCAGCCAGCGATTGCGGCAGTGGCTGCGGCAGCGCGCCAGACCAAAATTCCGGTGGTGAATGCTGATGACAGCGCGGTGCGCAGCGGTGTTGTGCCAGCGAGCTTTGCGGTCAATTACACTCAAGTAGGCCTGAAGGCTGGCGCTATTGCTGCGGAAATTCTAAAAGGCAAAGACCCAAAGACAATCCCGCCCTACCGCCCTCTCTATGAGGACCATGCGCCTTTGATTTCCAAAAAGGCCATGGCGGCATTTGGCTTTGAAATTCCAGAATCCTTTGCCGATTGCGATTGCATCGTCGAGTAACATAGTCCCAAAAAAGCGTCGGCGTGACCTGTTGCGCCGCCGCTTGAGGTAGAGTTATGCTTGAAATCAAACAGGCCCGGAAGGTATTTTATGCCGGGCAGGCCGACGAGAAGACGGCGCTTAACGGGCTTAACCTGACGCTTGAGACGGGCGAATTCGCGATCGTCATCGGCTCCAATGGCGCTGGCAAGAGCAGTATGCTGAATGCCGTATCTGGCGCATTGGCGCTTGATACGGGCAGTATTTTGATCAATGGCGATGATGTGACTTCCCTGCCCGTGCACAAGCGGGCAGCACGTATTGCGCGTGTGTTTCAAGACCCGATGAAGGGCACCGCCGCCAGTATGACGGTCGCCGAAAACATGCTTTTGGCAGACCTTCGCGGCAAGCGCAGAACTTTGCGCCGCGGCCTGAATGCGACGCGAATTGCCACATACCGCGAACGCCTGGCAATTCTGGGCCTTGGTCTGGAAAACCGGCTGGACACCCGTGTTGAGCTGCTATCGGGCGGACAGCGACAATCGCTCTCGCTCATCATGGCGGTGAGCAATGAGCCTGACCTTTTGCTTCTGGATGAGCATACCGCCGCGCTTGATCCGCGCACCGCCGATATTGTGATGGGCGCGACAGTGCGCGCGGTTGAGGCCTTCAAGCTCACCACGCTGATGGTCACGCATAATATGCAACATGCGATCGATTTCGGGAGTTCGGTGATTATGCTGGATGCCGGGGCTCTGCGCTTGCGCATTGCCGGGCCAGAGAAAGAAAACCTCAGCGTGGTTGATCTTATCGGACATTTCTCGGTCAAAACCGACCGTCTGCTACTGGCAAGCTAGATTTATGGATTTCATTCAGACCACTTTGTCGAGCTTCATCTCGCTCGTGCCTGTCACGCTGGCGCAAAGCTTTATTTTGGCTTTCGTCGTGCTTGGCATCATGATCCCGTTTCGGGTTCTCAATTTTCCGGATTTGACCAGTGAAGGCGCGTTTCCACTTGGTGGCAGCGTGTGCGGTGTGCTTCTGGCCGCCGGTGCTTCGCCGGTTCTGGCCATTGCGGTGGCGCTGGTGGCAGGGTTTCTGGCAGGCTGTTGCACCGCCTTTATCCATTTGCGGTTTCGCATCCACACGCTGTTAGCAGGCATTTTGATGATGACGATGCTGTACAGCATCAATTTGCGCATCATGGGAAAATCCAACCTTTCGGTATTTGGCGAGGCCACCGTATTTGAGTGGATCAGCTTTGTTCAGGCTGGTTCGCCCTATGGCAAGATCATCATTGCAGGGCTGTTTGGGCTTGGCGTGTTTTTGCTTTTGCGCTTGTTCCTGAACACCGAGCAAGGCACTGCCGTGCGCGCTGTTGGCGCAAACCCTGACATGGCGGAAGCACAGGGCATCGGCGTTTGGGCTGCCACGATTGGCGGCGTCGGGCTTGCCAGCGCATTTTCTGCCACAGGCGGAGCCTTGATGGTGCAATCGCAAGGTTTTGCCGATGTGAATATGGGCATTGGCATTCTTATTAACGGGCTTGCGGCGCTGATGATCGGCGAGGCCATTATTGGCAAGCAGACCGTAACGCGGCAGCTGGCAGCACCCTTTGTGGGCGCTGTGGTGTATTACCAGCTTGTCTCATTTTGCTTGGCAGCCGGTATGCCACCGCCCGATCTTAAACTTGCAACCGGGCTTTTCGTGCTTGCCATGCTGGCTTTGCCAAACCTGCGGCGCGGTGGCGCGCCGATGGCACGCGAGACGATGCGCGAATAAAACCCTGCCATACATCAGGCGGTTTGTTAAAAGCCGTTCAATGCACCCCTTGCCATGATTTCACGCAGGCATTGCCTTTATGAGATTGCTTCAGCCTTGAGCGATAATCTCTATGAGATAGACTTCTGTGTTCTCCGCATGCACCTTTTCCCATGCGGCGGAGGTGGTGGCCAAGGCGCAATCCAGAGGAGAAAGCTCTTCCATCTGGCCGTCGATCTGCACTGACACAGTGCCGCGACTGCATAGAAGAAGCGCTCTTTGGATCTCGCTGCCCAGCGTTAGCTGCCCGGCATTTTCCAAGCGTGTGAGGCGGTGCGAAAAACTTCCGCGCCGCGTCATCACATTGAGATCCGTCACCGGACCACGCAGCAGAGCAGAGCCGGTTTCGGCATCTGCGGGAAAGCTGTGCGGCGTGGACGTGCGGCCAAGCTCAATTGGAGGCTGGCCCGAAATCTCAAGCCGCAGGCCCTCGCCTTCCAGTATGGCGAGGGTGCGGTCTATGCCGGGGAAGGCCGAGAACGGGCCGTCTTGCGTGACCCGTGCCATGGAGACGCGCCAGCCGAAATTATCCAGTCCGGCCCCTTGGGGCCAGACCATGATTTCGGTTGTCTCGCCGCCGCCGTTCTTCCACGGCATGCGGCGATGATCTGCGGCGCGCAGGATTTGCATCAGGCCAGCCAGCCCATGGTGATCGCCAGATAGGCGATAGGTGCCGCGACAAGGATGCTGAGACCGGTGCGGATGTACCAGATTACCAACAGGTCGCGGAAGCTGAGCGGGATGGACGTTGCCAGCACACAAGGGATGGAGGCCGATAGAAACAGAACCTGACTGACCGAGACAATGGCTGCGATGAATTTCAGGCTCAGGTCTGCTTCCTTGAGCAGGATTGCCGGCAGGAACATTTCTGCCAGACCAGAGGCAAGCGCCTTGGCGGCCAGCATGGGTTCTGCCAGTTGGGCCACCCATGTGAACGGGTAGAGCGCCAGTCCAAGCACATCAAAGATAGGCGTGTATTTCGCAGCCAAAAGGCCGAGTAGGCCCACAGCCATGATGCTTGGCAGGATCATCGCCGCCATGCGCAAACCATCAAGGAAGTTTTCGCGTAGCGTGACGAAAAGGCTCTTGGATGCAGCCGCCTGTGCAAGCCCTGCATCGAATGCTGCCTGAAGACGGTTGCGGCCTGTTGGCAATGGTACATCCTTGTCTGCCGGATGGTCGAGCTTGGTCAACGGCCACAGGCGCGCGGTAATGGCAGAGACGATGAAGGTGACGAGCAGCGTGCTCCAGAAATAAAGGTTCCACGAGCCCATCAGGCCAAGCGTCTTGGCAACGATGACCATGAAGGTTGCCGATACGGTGGAGAAACCGGTGGCAACAATGGCCGCCTCGCGCACCGTGTATTTGCCTTCACGGAAGACGCGGTCTGTGATCAGCAGCGCCAGCGAATAGCTGCCGACGAAGGATGCCACCGCATCAATTGCCGAGGAGCCGGGCGTGCGCCAAATCGGACGCATTATTGGCTGCACCAGAACGCCGGTCAGTTCCAGCAATCCATAGCCGACCAAAAAGCCCAGAGCCAATGCGCCGATTGGCACGATGAGGCCGACCGAAAGCACCAGCTTGTTGAACAAGAAGGGCAGCATATCAGGCGCGAAAAGTACTTCCGGGCCGACATTGGCCAGAAACATGCCGGCAAGTATGGCACCCAGCACGCGCAGGAACGAGAACACCGTATCAGTGATGCTCCTGCGCCATGTGCCATTCACGAAGGGAGCAGCCGCCCCATAGAGAATGAGCGCGCAGACAAAGGCGATGGCGAAAGGCCGCGCATAGGTGACGATGGCAGATGCCGCATGGTCGAGCGGAATGGTGGATTTGCCCGCAATGGTAATCGGCACAAAGAACACGAAAATGCCGATGAGGCTGTAGACGATGAGCTTGAAGGCATTTGCGCCTTTTGCAGCCGGTTGCGTGTAAGGTATATCGGTCATTGGATCCCCTCCCTTGTGTTGTTGTTTATCAGCCCAGAATTCCGGGCAAATTGAGCTTGTGCTCTCGCGCGCAGTCTTGCGCGATTTCGTAGCCGGCATCGGCATGGCGCATGACGCCGGTGGCCGGATCATTCCACAACACACGCTCCAGACGGCGTGCTGCGTCATCTGTCCCATCCGCCACGATCACCATGCCTGAATGCTGGGAAAAGCCCATGCCAACGCCGCCGCCATGATGCAGCGACACCCATGTTGCGCCCGATGCCGTGTTGAGCAGCGCGTTGAGCAGCGGCCAGTCGGACACCGCGTCCGAACCATCCTGCATGGCTTCTGTCTCACGGTTTGGCGAGGCGACGGAGCCTGAATCCAGATGGTCGCGGCCGATGACGACCGGTGCTTTGAGTTCGCCGCTTTTGACCATTTCGTTGAAGGCGAGGCCAAGCCGGTGACGGTCGCCCAAGCCCACCCAGCAGATACGCGCCGGCAGGCCCTGGAAGTGGATGCGCTCGCGCGCCATGTCGAGCCAATTGTGCAGATGGTGGTTGCCCGGTGTCAGTTCCTTCACCTTGGCGTCTGTCTTGTAGATATCTTCCGGATCACCCGATAGTGCGGCCCAGCGGAACGGGCCAATGCCACGGCAAAAGAGCGGGCGGATATAGGCTGGCACGAAGCCTGGAAAATCAAAGGCATTCTCAACGCCCTCTTCCAGCGCCATCTGGCGGATATTGTTGCCATAATCGACCGTTGGAACGCCCATTTTGTGGAAATCGAGCATGGCGCGCACCTGCACGGCCATTGATTTGCGGGCTGCCTTGTCGACGGATTTAGGGTCACGCTCGCGCTTTGTCTCCCAATCGGAAACGCTCCAGCCCTGCGGCAGGTAGCCATTGACCGGATCATGCGCAGAGGTCTGGTCGGTGACCGCATCCGGCTTCACGCCGCGCTTGACCAGCTCGGGGAAAATGTCGGCGGCATTGCCCAGAAGGGCGACAGAAACAGCCTTTTTGTCGGCACAGGCCTTGTTGATGATGGCAAGCGCATCATCAAGATCCTTCGCCTGCACATCGACATAGCCGGTCTTCAAGCGCATCTCGATGCGGCTTGGCTGGCATTCGATGGCAAGGCAGGAGGCGCCGGCCATTGTGGCTGCAAGCGGCTGTGCGCCGCCCATGCCGCCAAGGCCAGCCGTGAGGATCCAGCGGCCTGCCAGATCGCCGCCATAATGCTGGCGGCCCATCTCCACGAAGGTCTCGTAGGTGCCCTGAACGATGCCCTGACTGCCGATATAGATCCACGAGCCAGCTGTCATCTGGCCGTACATCATCAGGCCCTTTTTATCCAACTCGTTGAAGTGGTCCCAATTGGCCCAATGCGGCACGAGGTTGGAGTTTGCAATGAGAACGCGCGGCGCATCCGCATGGGTTTTGAAAACGCCAACGGGCTTCCCGGACTGGACCAGAAGCGTCTCGTCCTCCTCCAGATTGGTCAGTGCGCCGACGATTTTGTCATAGCTTTGCCAATCGCGCGCGGCGCGACCGATGCCGCCATAAACGACCAGTTCGCCCGGCTTTTCCGCCACCATCGGATCAAGATTGTTCATCAGCATGCGCAGCGGCGCTTCGGTCAGCCAGCTTTTGGCGGTCAACTCGGTGCCGGTGGCAGCGCGGATGACCCGTTCATTATCAATGCGGTTGTTCATTTGTATTCCTCCGGGTCGGTCAGGCTTGCGCCCAGTCGCGTGCGGTTGTGAGAATTTCGGTGAGCGTTTTGCGCATGGGGGCAGCAAAGGCCGCGTCATACTGCGTCGGCCAGATTTCGGGCGTCACAGCGCCAAGCGGCTCGCGCATATAGCCACGGTTGGAAAGCTCCATCTGGAGCGCGTGAATGCCGCCTGCCGGATCGCCATGATGGCGGGTGATGAAGCCGCCCTTGAAACGGCCATTGCTGATGTGGCTTTCGCCGCTTGCCGCCATGATTTTTTCAACCCGCGCCTGAAGCTCGGGGGCAGCACTTTTGCCGCTGTCGGTGCCGAGATTGAACACCGGCAATGTGCCTTCAAACAGGCGCGGAATGACCGAGCGGATGGAGTGGCAATCATAGAGAACCACTTTGGAATGCGCCGCGCGCAGCCGGTGCAGCTCGGCGGTCAGTGCTGCATGGTATGGATCGAAATAGGTTTCGCGGCGCGCCGCAATTTCATCCCCATCGGGTTCTTCGCCGGCGCGATAAAGCGCCTCCCCGTCAAAGGTTTCGAGCGGGCACAGAGTGGTTGTGGTCTGGCCCGGATAGAGCGACACGCCCGATGGATCGCGGTTGACGTCGATCACCGTGCGCGAGATCGCGGTGTGGATGATTGTTGCGCCCAGATCTTGAGCAAAATCATACAATTGGTCGATCCACCAATCACAATCGCGCTGACCCAGCCATTGCGATGTGAGGCGCGGTTCAAGCCCTGCCAGATCAATCCCGGTATGCGGAAGGCTGACCAGAAGCGGGGCTTGGCCGCGGTGGATTTTCAGCCAGGGCGTTGTGTTTGCGTTCATTGTGCCACCTCTGGAAGGGCAATATTGGCGGCTGCCTTCGCAACCGCGCCGCTGCGCACCAGCGCAATGGCTTTTTCCATATCGGGGTGGAAATGCCGGTCTTCATCCAGATGCGGGACTTCTGCCCGCAGGAGCGCGCGGACGGCCTGCAGCGCTGTGCTTGACGCGAGCGGCTGGTGGAAATCACAGCCTTGTGCGGCGGCCAGCAATTCGATGCCGACAACGGCAGTGGCGTTATCAACCATCGCCATCAGGCGGCGCGCGCCGTGGGCTGCCATCGACACATGGTCCTCCTGATTGGCGGAGGTGGGAATGGAATCCACGCTGGCCGGATAGGCCTTCTGCTTGTTTTCAGACACCAGAGCAGCGGCTGTGACCTGCGGGATCATGAAGCCTGAATTGAGACCCGGTTTGGGCGTGAGAAAAGCTGGCATTCCCGACAAGGCCGGATCAACCAGCATGGCGATGCGGCGCTCAGTGAGCGAGCCGATTTCGCAGACGGCAAGCGCAATCATATCTGCGGCGAAAGCCACAGGTTCTGCGTGGAAATTACCGCCCGAAAGGGCAGTGTCATCGTCGGTAAAGATCAGCGGATTGTCGGAAACGCCATTGGCTTCCGTGCCAAGGGTCATTGCCGCCTGCCGCAATAGATCGAGCACGGCGCCCATGACCTGTGGCTGGCAGCGCAGGCAGTAAGGGTCTTGCACGCGCTCATCTCCCACACGGTGGGACTCGCGGATGGCGCTGCCTGCCATCAGGGCGCGCAATGTATTTGCGGTTTCGATCTGGCCACGGTGTTTGCGCAGCGCGTGGATGCGTGGATCAAACGGCGCGTCGGAGCCTTTTGCGGCATCCGTGGAAAGCGCGCCGGTGACCAATGCTGCCTGGAAAAGAACCTCCGCCTCGAACAAAGCGGCAAGCGCATAGGCGTTGGAAAACTGCGTGCCATTGAGCAGCGCCAGCCCTTCTTTTGCGCCAAGCTCCAGCGGGGCAAGGCCTGCCGCTTCGAGGGCTTGCGTGGCAGGCAGGCGGCCCTTAGGCGTGAAGCAATCGCCGACGCCAATCATGGCGGCGGTCATGTGGGCGAGCGGTGCGAGATCGCCCGATGCGCCGACGGAACCTTGTGCCGGCACCACCGGAATAATATCGGCGCTCAGCATTTTCTCCAGCAATTCCAGCGTCTTGACTTGAACGCCGGAGGCACCCTGCGCCAGACTGGCCATCTTCAGCGCCATCATCAAACGCGCAATATTTTGCGGCATGGGTTCGCCAACACCGGCTGCGTGGCTGAGCACAATGTTTTTTTGCAGCGTAGCCAGATCTGCATCTTCAATGCGCACGCTGGCCAGTTTGCCAAAGCCTGTATTGATGCCATAGACCGGCGCGCCCTTGGCGATGATGCGGGCCACGGTTTGCGCGCTTCTTTCCACCAACGCCCAGCATGAGGGGTCCAGAACCGGCACCGCGCCGCGATAGATTGCGCGCCAGTCTGCCAGCGAAATAGCGCCGGGCATTGCTGTCATTGTGATCATGATTGGCCTCTCCAGATGCGGGCGTGCAGTGGGTTGAAGCCCATGCGGTAGACAAGTTCTGCCGGGCTTTCGATGTCCCAGATGGCAAGGTCTGCCCATTTGCCGGCTTCCAGCGTGCCAGTCTCGCTGAGCAGGCCAAGCGCGCGGGCGGCTTCGCGCGTGGTGCCGGCGAGGCACTCTTCGACAGTCATTTCAAACAGGGTTGCAGCCATGTTCATGGCCAGCAAGACAGAGGTGAGCGGCGAGGTGCCGGGGTTGCTGTCTGTGGCAACCGCAAGCTTAACCCCATGTTTTCTAAAGGCTTCCAGAGGTGGCTTTTGCTTTTCGCGGATGAAGTAATAAGCGCCGGGCAGCATGACGGCGACGGAACCGGCGCGTGCCATTGCGGCGGCACCTGCCTCATCTGTGTATTCCAGATGATCGACCGATAGCGCACCAAACGAGGCGGCAAGGGCTGCGCCATGCAGGTTTGACAATTGGTCAGCATGGAGCTTCACCGGCAGGCCGTGGGCCTTTGCGGCTTCAAAGACCTGTGCGATTTCACCCGGTGAAAAGGCGATGCCTTCGCAAAAACCGTCCACCGCATCGGCCAGATTTTCAGCCGCGATGGCGGGCAGCATTTCGCTGATTACCTTGGCGATATAGCTGGCCTTGTCGCCCTTGGCTTCGGGGGGAAGCGCGTGTGCGCCAAGGAATGTGGTGCGGATGGTGACGGCGCGCTCTGCGCCAAGACGGCGGGCCGCGCGCAGGGATTTCGCTTCATTTTCAAGGTCTAAGCCGTAGCCTGACTTTATTTCCACCGTCGTCACACCCTCATTTATAAGCGCGTCGAGGCGGGGTAGCGTTTGGGCGACCAGCTCATCTTCGGAGGCGGCGCGGAGGGATTTGACGGAGGAAACAATGCCGCCGCCAGCGCGCGCGACTTCCTCATAGGTGGCACCTGCAAGGCGCATTTCAAATTCATTGGCGCGGGTGCCGGCGTGGACCAGATGGGTATGGCAATCAATCAGGCCGGGGGTGATCCAGCGGCCTTCGCAATCGGTGATTATTGCGCCCGCCTCGGCTTCTGCGGGAAGCTCTGCCTGCGGACCGGCAAAGACAATGCGCCCATTGCGGGCAGCAACAGCGCCGCGCTCGACAATGCCAAGTCCTTGATCTGCCTCGCGAAAACTTGCCAGTCTGGCATTTTTCCAGATCTGGACTGACGGTTTTTGATCCATCCCTGCCATAGCTCTCCCCTTGCTTCAGGCAGCTAATATGTATAGACATAATTGCGTCACACGCAAGCCGGATTCTTCGATATTGGAGTTGGTCATGTCTGCCATTTTCGCCCAACAAGCATTGCTGCCTGAAGGCTGGCGCAACAATGTGCGGATCTGTTTTGAAGACGGGCGGGTGAGCCAAATCACCCCTGACACGGATGCGCAGAAGGGTGACGAGACGCACGCTATCTTATTGGAATCCATGCCAAATCTGCACAGTCATGCCTTTCAACGCGGCATGGCGGGATTGGCGGAAACGCGCGGGCCGGGTTCTGACAGTTTCTGGTCGTGGCGCGAGGTGATGTACCGTTTCGCGCTGACCATGAGCCCTGACCAGATGGAGGCTGTTGCCGCGCAGCTTTATGTGGAAATGCTGGAAGCCGGCTTTTCGCGCGTTGGCGAATTTCACTATCTCCACCACGACTGCAATGGCCAAGCCTATGATAATATTGCAGAAATGGCGCAGCGTATTGCGAGCGCCGCGCAAGATACGGGCATTGCGCTGACGCTGCTGCCGGTTTTTTATGCCCATTCAGGCTTTGGCGGAACGGCACCCGGCGCGGGACAGCGGCGCTTTATCAATGATCTCGACCAGTTTGCGCGGCTTTATGAGGGGTGCCAGGCGGCGATTTCGGACACGGCCAATTCTGTTCTTGGCGTCGCGCCGCATAGTTTGCGGGCGGTCACGCCGGCAGAACTGGAGCAAATCGTGGCGCTGGCCGATGGCGGGCCGATCCACATCCATATTGCCGAACAAAAGAAGGAAGTCGCGGACTGTATCGCATGGTCCGGCGCGCGGCCCGTGGAGTGGCTGCTTGACCATGCCGAGGTGAATTCTGATTGGTGCCTTATCCACGCGACACATATGAACCCCTTGGAAACAAAGGGCTTTGCGCTGAGCGGTGCGGTTGCCGGCCTCTGCCCCATCACCGAGGCAAACCTGGGCGATGGTACATTTTCTGCGCCTGAATTTTTGAGCCACGGCGGCGCGTTTGGGATCGGCTCCGATTCCAATGTGCAGATCGGGGTGGTGGATGAATTGCGCCAACTGGAATATTCGCAGCGATTATTGCTCAATCAACGCAATGTGTTGGCCCATTTTGGCGAAACCACGGGCAGAAATCTGTTCACAAACGCTTTAGCCGGTGGAAAACAGGCACTGGGTGCGGGCAAAAGCGGGCTGAATGCGGGCGGGTCTGCCGACTTCGTGACACTCGATGGCGACCACCCGACCTTCGCCGCGAAATCGGGTGACCAGATCCTCGATGCATGGATTTTTTCTGGTGCACGCGCTGTCGATTGTGTCTGGGTGGGAGGCAAAAAACTGGTCGAGGGGGGACGCCATTTTTCGCGTGACAGGATCGCTGCAAAATTTCGCGCGACCATGCGCGACCTTGCCGCGACATGACCATGCATAGCGCGGTTGATGGGGGCGAGACGTTGTCGCTGCATCAGCGCATCCTGTGCGAGATTCGCGACCGTATTCTTTCCGGCGAATGGGAGCCGGGTTACCGCATTCCATTCGAGCATGAACTGACCGACCAATATGGCTGTTCGCGCATGACCGTGAACAAGGCGCTGTCGCAGCTTGCCGCGACGGGGCTGATCGAGCGGCGGCGACGCTCTGGTAGTTTTGTGCGGCGGCCGCAATTGCAATCAGCCATTCTGGAAATTCACGACATCAAGGCAGAGGTGGCAGCACTTGCCCTGCCCTATCGCTATGAGCTGAGCGCCAGCATCAGGCGCAAAGCAACACAGGCCGACCGGCTGTTGCTGGATGTGGCATCCGGGCACACTGTACTGGCGCTTTCCTGCCGACATTTTGCGGGTGCAAAACCCTTTTGCCTTGAGGAGCGCCTCATCAGCCTGGATGCGGTGCCGGAAGCGGCAGAGCAGAGTTTTACCGATATGGCACCCGGCCCCTGGCTGGTGGCAAAGGTGCCGTGGAGCGCTGCCGAACATACAATCCGCGCCACCTCAGCCGACACCGCCTGCGCAGAACAACTTGGCGTTGCCCGTGGCACCGCCTGTCTGGTGGTCGAGCGCAAGACATGGAGCGCCGAGCAGCAGGCAATCACCCATGTGCGGCTGACCTATGCGGGTGATGACCACGCGCTGGTTGCAAGGTTCACACCGGCTGAGGGGTGAGGGTTTTTGCCTAGCGCCTCTTCAGTTCCTCGCCCCGGTTGCGGGGGCGAGGTGGCGCGCGAAGCGTGACGGAGAGGGGCGCTGACAATTGCGTTGCGGCGTGCCTGTAGAAAAGCCCCCTCTCCGACTTGGGCTTTGCCCAAGCCACCTCTCCCCCGCAATTGCGGGGGCGAGGAAATGTTGCGCTACAATCAAATCGCAGCGGTGATGATGATCTCGACCTTGTAGTCAGGGGTTGCGAGTTTGGCTTCGCCGGTGGCGCGGGCTGGGGCATTGGGGCCGTCTACCCATTTGTCCCAAGCGGCATTCATTTCGGCGAAATCGGTCATATCAGCCATCCAGATGATAGCCTGAAGGATTTTCGACTTGTCGGTGCCGGCTTCAGCGAGCAGGCGGTCGATGGAGGCCAACACGTCTTCGGTCTGCTTGGTGACGCTGGCACCTGCCGTGCCGACCTGACCGGCGAGATAAACGATGTTGCCGTGGATAACAGCCTGGCTCATGCGGGGGCCGGCTTCGATGCGACGGATGGTCATTGTTTTTGTCCTTGGTTGCTAGAGTGGAAAATTAGGCGCGCAGCCGGTCCGGCGAGAGGGCCGGAAGAAGCGCGTCGAGATCTGCCGGCAGCAAGGCACGGCGGATGGAGAGGGCCGCGAGACGCGACAGCGCAGGCGAGGTCTGGATGCCATAGCCGCCCTGCCCGGCCAGCCAGAAAAACTCTTCGCTGGTGCTGTCGAAGCCGGCGACCGGGGTGCGGTCGGGTGCAAAGGTGCGCAAACCGGCCCAGCTGCGCTCCACGCGGGTGACAGGGATATTGACGGCCTGCTCGAAGCGGTCGAGCCCTTCTGCCAGCACCATGTCGTCGACGAAGGCATCATGCGGATCGACCGGGATTTCCTCGGCTGGCGACACGTAAAGCTTTGTTCCTTCGGGCTTGAAGTACCAGCTTTCGGCGGCGTCATCGACCAGCGGCCAGCGTGAGAGATCGATGCCTTCGGGCGCCGGAATGACGGCCATAGAACGGCGCATCGGCTGGAGACCGAGCGGTGCGACGCCGCAGGCCGTGGCGACGTGATCGGCCCAGGCGCCGGCGGCATTGACGATGATGCCGGCACGGATGCGGGTGTCTGCCGTTTCGAGATCCCAGCCGCCATCGTTGCGGGAGCCGCGCAGCAGCGGCGCGCCGGTGATTAGCTCAGCGCCAGCCTTTTTGGCCTTGCGCAGCCAGCCATCGTGAAGGGCTGCGACATCGATATCCTGCGCGTCCTGTTCGAAGGCTGCAGCCACGATCTTTTCGCGGCGTAGCACCGGCACCATGGCGCAGGCCTCATCGACGGTTATTTCGACCATCCCGTCTGCCTCTGACATCAGGGCGCGAAAATCATCGATGCTGGCTTCACTGGCAATCGTGAGAAGGCCGCGCTGGGTGAGCAGCGGGCCGGAAAAATCGGGCGCGCCGGCAGCCTCGAACATCGGCACACTGGCGCGGCTCAGCGCGCGGATGGTGGCATTGCCATAATTGCGGATGAAGATGGCGGCCGACCGCCCGGTGGAGTGGTAGCCCGGGCGATCTTCCTGCTCGATAAGCGTGACCCTGAATTCGCCCGCCAGTTCGGCAGCAACGCCAGCACCGGCGATGCCGGCGCCGATGATGGCGATGTCGGTCTCGATATGTCGCATGAGGAAGCAGCGCCTTGTGATCTTGTCCCGCCGGTGGTCTAGCGGGTCAGGTTCGAGATTTCCAGAGGGGGATGGTGGGCCAGCGGATTTTGGAGGTGGCGCGAAGCGGGTTGACGCCCGGTGTCGCCTGTAGGCTGAATTGGCAACGGTCAGATGACGCCGACGCAGAAGATGGCTTAAGTGCCAGTGGCGCGCTGAACGACATTCTGCCTACCGGCATCCACGCATTGGCACTTGGCAGAGCCACACTCCGACTATATGAAACATATACATTTCATATAGGAGGCTCACATGGGTATTGTGACGCTTGACGATGACCTGCACGAACAATTGCGCAAGGCGAGCAAGGTGACCTGTCGCTCGATCAATGCGCAGGCGGCCTATTGGATCAAAATCGGCATGTTGTGCGAGGCCAACCCCACGCTTGGATTCACCGAAATCATCCAGCGCGAAATGCATGCCGCCGGCGTTACGGTACCGTCCCTGTCGGGTGCTGCGTGACCAAGACACCGCATGAACTGGCCTTGATGGCAGAATCGGGACGTCTTTTGGCAGCAGTGTTTTGCATGCTGGACCGCATCGATCTTGTTGGGGTGACGACGCTTGAGATCAATGCGGTGGTGGAAGATTTTATTGTCAACGAGCTCGGTGCGCGACCGGCGAGCAAAGGGCAGTATGGCTATGGCTTCGTGCTCAATTCCTCAATCAATCATGTGGTGTGCCATGGCGTGCCTTCACACGCCGACGTGCTGCGTGATGGCGACATTGTCAATCTGGACATCACGCTTGAGAAGAATGGCTTTATTGCCGATTCCAGCAAGACGTACATGGTGGGTACGGTGAACCCGGCCGCCAGCAAGCTTGTGAAAACCACCTATGATGCGCTGTGGAAGGGCATCGAGGCGGTGCGCGCCGGGGCCCGTCTTGGCGATATCGGCTATGCCATCGAGCGCCACGCCAAGCGCAATGGCTATTCGGTCGTGCGCGAATTCTGCGGCCATGGCATTGGCCGGGAGATGCACGAGGAACCGCAGATCCTGCATTACGGCAAACCCGCAACCGGACTGGAGATGCGCGAAGGCATGGTGTTCACCATCGAGCCGATGCTGAACCGTGGCCGCCAGAGCGTGCGCACCGAAGCGGATGGCTGGACCGTGGTGACCAAAGACGGCTCGCTATCGGCGCAGTTCGAGCACACGGTGGCCGTGACCGCGACCGGAGCAAGCGTGCTGACGCTGCGCCCTGACGAGAGGGTTTTGGGCGCCCGTTGAGTGGGGGCGGCATCGTGATATCTGCCAGCTCGGCTAGCATTTCGCCTTCCCCGCGCCGGGGTGGCTAGAGCCGTTTTTTTTTGGGCAATTCCGGACGGAAAACCGCTGCGCACTTTTCCTCGAATTGCTCTAAGCGCAGGCGCCGCAGGCGCCGCGGATTTCGATGGTGGTTTTGGTGGCGTGGAAGCCGGATTTCTGGGCCCAGTCGCGCAGGCGGTGTTCGACGGTGGTGTCGCAGAATTCGCTGACCTGGCCGCATTTTTCGCAGATGGCGAAGGCTGTCAGCCCATGCGTGTGGTCATGATCATGGGCGCAGGCGACGAATGCATTGAGGCTTTCAAGGCGGTGGACCAGCCCGCGCTCGAGCAGCTTTTCCAGCGCCCGATAGACCTGAAGCGGAGCGCGAAAGCCGTCATCGCGCAACTGGTCGAGGATGGTGTAGGCGCTGAGGGGCCCGCCGGCGCCGGTGAGCGCCTTGAGAACCAGCGATTGGTTTTTGGTGAGGTCGGCAATCGTCAATTTGTTCTCGCTCCCTGGCTGCCACAGGATAGCGGCACGACGGATGATACACAATAACATAACATAGGCGATTGACATATGTAATAACGTTACATTATCAATTCTGCCATGAAGCGCGGCCACTGGTGGCGCTGCCATGGGAACGCGCATGACACTTGCCAGCCTGACTTTTCGCGATCTGACGCTGGGCTATACCAGCCACCCGGCCGTGCATCATCTTGATGGTGCGGTGAAGCGCGGTTCGCTGACGGCGGTGGTGGGACCCAACGGGTCAGGCAAATCGACCTTGATGAAGGGCATTGTGGGCGTGCTCGAACCGATGTCGGGCAGTGTTGTTCGCGCGGCGGGATCGCGCATTGCCTATCTTCCGCAGCAATCTGAAATCGATCGCAGCTTTCCGGCTCGCGTGGTCGATCTGGTGTCGCTTGGCCTGTGGCCAAAGCGCGGGCTTCTGGGCCGCATCCGCACTGAGGATCGCAGGGGGATTTCCGAGGCGTTGAGTGCGGTTGGGCTGGAAGGGTTTGAAAACCGGCCGATAGACACCCTGTCTGGCGGGCAACTGCAGCGCACGCTGTTTGCGCGCGTGCTGGTTCAGGATGCGGATCTGATCCTGCTCGACGAGCCCTTCAACGCTGTCGATGCCAAAACGGTAGGGGATCTGATAGCCCTGATCAAGCGCTGGCATGGCGAAGAGCGCACGGTAATGGTGGTGGTGCACGACCTTGAACTGGTACGTGCACATTTTCCCGAGACGCTGCTTCTGGCGCGCCAGCCGGTGGCCTGGGGCGACACGAAAACGACGCTGACGGCAAAGAACCTTTTGACCGCGCGCCGCTTCAACGAAGCGTGGAGCGATGATGCGCCCTGGTGTGACGCGGGTGAGGATGGGCATGGCCACGATGGCCACGGGCATGACCACATCCATGGGCACGACCACGGCCACGACCATGCCGGCAACGGGAAACGCGGCCATGTATGATTTCCTGATCGCGCCCTTTGTCGATTTCGCTTTCATGCAGCGCGCGCTGGCGGGCGCGCTTTTGCTGGCACTAAGCTCGTGCCCGGTTGGCGTGTTCCTGATGCTGCGGCGGATGAGCCTGACCGGCGATGCGATGGCGCATGCCATTTTGCCGGGGGCGGCGGCCGGCTTTCTGCTGTTCGGATTGCAGATCATTCCGATGACAATTGGCGGGCTTGTTGCCGGGATCGTGGTGGCGCTGGGCGCGGGCGCGGTGTCGCGCTTCACGATCCAGAAGGAGGATGCCTCGATGGCCGCCTTCTACCTGATCTCACTGGCGCTTGGCGTGATGATGGTTTCGTTACGCGGATCGAGCGTGGACCTGATGCATGTTCTGTTTGGCACCGTTTTGGCCCTGAACAACGATGCGCTGACGCTGATCGCGCTGATAGCGGCGGTGACGCTTCTGGGGCTTGCGGTGTTCTGGCGGGCGCTGGTGGCCGAATGTCTCGACCCGCTGTTTTTACGCTCGGTCAGCCGCCTCGGCACGCCGGTGCATTTCATCTTTCTGGGGCTGGTGGTGCTCAATCTGGTAGGCGGTTTCCAGGCTCTGGGCACGCTGCTCTCGGTGGGGTTGATGATGCTGCCCGCAGCGGCGGCGCGATTCTGGACCGTGCAGCTGGTGCCGATGGTGGTGTTGTCGGTGGTGATCGGCATGGCGGCCTGCGTGGCCGGGCTGTTGCTCTCCTATCACTTTTCGCTGCCATCAGGACCGTCGATTATCCTGTCGGCGGGCGCTGTCTATCTTGCTTCCATCGTGATCGGGACGCGCGGCGTGGTGCGTTCGCGGGTGCGCCATCAGCGCCACCGGATTGCCTGACATTTTCAACCCACAGGAGTTTTCGATATGTCCCTGCTGAAACGCCGCGCTCGATTGTTGATTGCCGCCGCTTCCGTGATGGCCGCAACGGCACTGCCAGCGATGGCTGCCGAACTGAAGGTCGTGGCAAGCTTTTCGATTATTGCCGACCTTGCCAGACATGTCGGCGGCGAACGCGTCGACCTGACCACCATGGTGGGTCCGGACGGGGATGCGCATGTCTACGAGCCCAAGCCGACCGACGCAGTGGCGATGGCGGGTGCCGATGTGGTGCTGGTGAACGGCCTGCATTTTGAAGGCTTTTTGCAGCGGCTGGTGGAAGCGAGCGCCACCAAGGCGGCAATCGTGGAACTGACCAAGGGCGTGACGCCGCTTGCCATGCAAGAAGAAGCGCATGGTGCCGGCGAAGGAGCGCATACAGGCCATGACCATGGCGACATCGATCCGCATGCGTTTCAGTCGGTGCCCAATGTCACAATCTATGTGAAGAACATTGCCGACGCTTTTTGCGCCGCCGATGCGGAAGGCTGCGCCACCTATACGCAAAATGCTGAGCGCTACACGACCGAGCTGAAGGCGCTCGACGCGGAGCTGCGGGCGGCGGTGGAAAAAATTCCGGCAGAGCGGCGCACGGTCATTACCTCGCATGATGCGTTCGGCTATTTCGCGCATGAATATGGGCTTACATTTTTGGCACCCGAGGGAATCTCCACTGAAGCAGAAGCGTCTGCCGCCGATGTTGCGGCGCTGATTACCCAGGTGCGCGAGGACAAGGCCTCGGCGATTTTCGTCGAGACTATTTCCAATCCGCGGCTGATTGAGCAGATCGCGTCTGAAACCAACCTCAAGGTCGGCGGATCGCTCTATTCCGACGCGCTGTCGGGCGTCGACGGCCCTGCCAGCACCTATGTCGACATGATGCGCCACAACATGGCGACGCTGAGCGGGGCAATCGCAACCAACTGATTTTGGTTCGGGGCTCTCCCGTTGACCTTGGATGCCGGTTTCCCGCATAGAAGATGCAAGGTGGGAACGAGGCGATCATGGAATTTGCGCGGGTCAACGGGGTGGCGTTGCACTATCAGACCAGCGGCGCGCACGCGTTGCCGGCGCTGGTCTTTGTCAATTCTCTGGGTACGGATTTTCGCATCTGGGACGCGGTGGCCGACCATTTTCGCGACCGCTACCGTATCCTGACCTATGACAAGCGCGGCCACGGGCTTTCGCAGGAGACGCCAGCACCGGGCGCGATGACCGACCATGTGGACGACCTCGTGGCACTGTTGGACCATTGCGGAATCGACCGCGCGGTGGTGGTGGGGCTTTCGATCGGTGGCATGATCGCGCAGGGACTCGCAGCGCTGCATCCTGAACGCGTTTCGGCGCTGGTGCTGTGCGATACAGCGCCAAAGATCGGCACCGACGAAAGCTGGAACACGCGCATCGAGGCGGTTCGCCGCGATGGCATCGGATCGCTGGCGGAGATGATCCTCAATGGTTGGTTCACGGCGGCGTTCCGTCGGCCTGACAACGCCCTGTTCGATGGCTGCCGGGCCATGCTGACGCGCCAGCCTGTCGAAGGCTATGTTGCCAGCTGCGCCGCAGTTCGCGATTGCGATTTGACGGAAGCGACGCGCGCGCTGAAACTGCCGGTGCTGTGCCTGGTCGGTGCGGACGACGCCTCGACGCCGCCTGATCTCGTTCGCGCCATGGCTGAGATGATCACCGGCGCGCAATTTCACATCATCGAAAATGCAGGACATATCCCCTGCGTCGAGCAACCTGAACAAGCAGCCAGGCTGATTGCGCGGTTTCTCGACGCAGTAGCTGCTTAAGGAGAGTTTTTTGTCAGTATCCACCACCACAATTGAAAACAGGATCGCGCTTGTCGTTCTTGATAATCCGCCCGTCAATGCTCTCAGCCATGCGCTGCGGGATGGTGCCTACAAGGCGTTGGAAGCGGCGCGCGACAATGATGATGTTGACGCCATCGTGATTGCCTGTGCGGGGCGCACATTTGTGGCGGGGGCCGATATCACCGAGTTTGGCAAGCCCATGCAGGCACCGGACCTGCGGGCGCTTATCGCGATGATCGAGGCGATCAAGAAACCGACGGTTGCTGCCATCCACGGAACAGCACTGGGTGGCGGGCTGGAACTGGCGCTTGGCTGCCATTTTCGCGTCGCTGACAGGGCGGCGAAACTTGGCCTGCCGGAAGTGAAGCTTGGGTTGTTGCCGGGTGCGGGCGGGACGGTGCGTCTGCCCTATCTGGTCGGCGCGCAAGCAGCGCTTGGACTGATCGTTTCCGGCACGCCGATCAGCGCGCAGAAGGCGCACGAGTTCGGGCTTGTGGACCTGATTGCCGGGGATGATCTGGTGCAGGAGGCGATGGCCTTTGCGACTGCCAAGGCACAGCAAGGGCTGGCGCCACAGCCTGTGCGGGACCGACGCGACACCATAGAGGCAACCGACCTTGCGGCGCTGGAAGCGGCCGCGGCCGAATTTGCCCGGAAGGCGCGCGGGCTGCACGCTCCGCTGGCTTGTATCGAAGCGGTGCGCAATGCGGCCACCCTGCCCTTTGATGCGGCGCTGGCAGCAGAGCGGGATCTGTTTGTGACGCTTATGGAGGGGGAGCAATCGCGGGCGCAACGGCATCTGTTCTTTGCTGAGCGCGAGGCGACCAAGGTTCCGGGTATCGGTCGCGATATCACTCCACGAGACATCAAACGCGCCGGCGTGATCGGGGCGGGAACCATGGGTGGCGGCATTGCCATGGCGCTGGCCAATGGCGGCATTCCGGTTCGACTGGTGGAGATGAATGCGGACGCGCTGGCGCGTGGACTGGCGACGATCGAAAAGAACTACGGCATTTCAGTATCGCGCGGGTCACTCACGCAGGACGCCGCCAGCCAGCGCATGGCGCTGTTTTCCGGCAGCACGGATTATGCCGATCTCGGCGATTGTGATTTCATCGTCGAGGCGGTGTTCGAGGACATGGCGGTCAAGCACGAGGTGTTTGCCAGGATTGAGGCGGTCGCCAAGCCGGGCGCCATTTTGGCAACCAACACTTCGTATCTGGACGTCAACGCGATTGCAGCTGCAACGGGCCGGGCCCGCGACCTGGTGGGAGCGCACTTCTTTTCGCCAGCCAATGTGATGCGGCTTCTGGAGATCGTGCGGGCGGAAAAGACCGACCCGGAGGTGATTGCCTCGATGCTGGCGCTGGCCAAGCGCATCGGCAAGGTGGCCGTGGTGGTTGGCGTGTGCCACGGGTTCGTGGGCAATCGCATGCTGGCGGCACGCGGTGCAGAGCTTGAGGCGCTGCTTCTGGAGGGCGCCTCGCCACAACAGATCGACCAGGTGTTTGCCGACTTCGGCTGGCCGATGGGCCCGTTCCAGATGCTTGACCTTGCGGGGCTCGATATCAGCTGGCGCAACCGAAAGGCACAGGGAAAGACCGCAGCTATTGCCGATGCGCTGTGCGAGGCGGGGCGCTT
Source organism: Mesorhizobium sp. NBSH29 (assembly GCF_015500055.1). Classification (NCBI taxonomy): domain Bacteria; kingdom Pseudomonadati; phylum Pseudomonadota; class Alphaproteobacteria; order Hyphomicrobiales; family Phyllobacteriaceae; genus Mesorhizobium; species Mesorhizobium sp. NBSH29. The sequence goes on along the minus strand of NZ_CP045492.1, from coordinate 1,871,401 downwards.
AGGGCAGAAGACCGCGAAGGGATTTTATCGGTATGAGAGCGGCGCGCGCACGCCTCATGTCGATCCTGAAGTGGACACGCTTATCCGCGAGACCGCACGACGCGAGGGTGTGGACCGGCGTGACATCACTGCCGAGGAGATTATCGAGCGCACGCTCTACCCGATGATCAATGAGGGCGCGAAGATTCTTGAGGAAGGCATAGCCACTCGTGCATCCGACATCGATATCGTCTGGGTGCATGGCTATGGCTTCCCGGTCGCCAAGGGTGGGCCGATGTTTTATGCGCAGAGCCTGGGGATCGACCAGATTGTTGCGACGCTGGCTCGGTGGCACGAGACCACCGGCAGGGCCATCTTCGCGCCGTCCTCTCTTCTGGTGGACGCGGCCCGGCGCAAGCTCTCGCTGGCAGATGCCCTGACCAGAAGCTGATTGCGCCAATATGCGCGCCGCCAGTTGCCGGCGACCGGGGGTGATGGCACAACATTGACGAAAGTGCCGGTCAGGACGCGTGACCGCATGACCCAGACAGCAGGACCGCACCCATGGATATTCGTAGAATCAATGACACTTACGCCGTTTCGGGCCAGATCCAGGCATCGGATGCTGCCACACTGAAGGCTGAAGGTTACAGCACGGTGATCTGCAACCGACCCGACGATGAAGATCCGGGCCAGCCCTCTGTCGCCGCTATCCGGGAGGCTGTTGAGGCCGAGGGAATGGCGTTTCACCATATTCCCTTCGGCAGCACCCAGCCGATGACCGAGGCCGATGTTGAAGCGATGCGCAGGGTGCTGGATGGAGCGAGCCGTCCGGTGTTTGCCTATTGCCGCTCAGGAACGCGCTCGACCAATATTTATGGGGCGGCGGTCAACGCCTGACATGCGGGGAAGCGGCAGGAGCGTTCCCGCCGCGCCTTAAGCAGTTGCTATTGCGCAGCCGCAGTGGTGAGTTTTTCCAGTGCGCCGCTCAAGGCTGAGAGCGAGCCTTCCGCTCCGTCAAGTCCATACATGGTCTTCATGCTCTGCGGGTCTTCGTAGCCGATATGCGTCTTGCCGTCCTCGTCCCAGACCAGCACGCGGACCGGCAGGTCGATGCCAACATGACGATCCGCCTCCAGCATGGGTGTGCCAACCTTCGGATTGCCGAAAATCACCAGCACCATGGGCTCCAGATCTGAACCAACGGTTTTCGCCCCGGCGGCGTGATCGATGGTCGCGAACACCTTGCTGCCTGCCATTTCGATGGCGGCGACCAGTTTCTGCACGGTTTCAGCGACCGGGGATTTGGTATCCTTGATGATCCAGTTTTCGCCGGATGCATGTCCGAGGACCGTCGAAACTGCTAAAATGGACAAAGCGGTGAGAAAACGTTTCATAAAAATACTCCTTGCGGACAATGGGACCGGGGAAAAGGTCTCGAGGCTGCCCATGATTACGCAGTTGGAGCGCCAACACCAAGTTTCAAGATAAACGACCCTATCACGATTGAGCGAGCTGGCGCACTGGAGCCTGCGCACCAAGCCTTGAGGGACTAGTAGAGCCAGCGCACCATGAACAGTGAGATGGCGGGGAACAGGGTCAGCAGCGCGACGCGGATGATGTCGCTGGCGATGAAGGGCATAACACCCCGATAGGTGGCGGAGATGGGCGTTTGCCGGTCCATCTGGTTGATGACGAAGAGGTTCATGCCGACCGGCGGCGTGATGAGGCCGACCTCGACGACGATCAGCACCAGGATGCCGAACCAGATGGCAAATTCCTCCGGTGCCAGCCCAAAATCCAACGCGGTGACAATGGGGAAGAAGATCGGGATGGTGAGCAGGATCATCGACAGTGAGTCCATGACGCAGCCGAACAGAAGATAGAGAAGCAGGATCAGCGTCATCACCAGCCAGGGATTAAAACCCTGCTCGGTGACAAAGCCGGCCATCATCTGGGGCACCTGCGCCATGGCAAGAAAGGAATTGTAAAAGCCTGCGCCCAGCACGATGAAGAAGATCATCGCAGTGGCGGTGGCGGTGGCCATGATGGACTGAACGAACGTCTGACGGGTCAGGCCGCCATTGATGAGGGCGATGATGCCGGTGCCGGCGGCGCCGACCGCCGCCCCCTCTGTTGGCGTGAAGACGCCGAGATAGATGCCGCCGACGACCGAAAAGAATACCACCATGACCGGCCAGACATCGATCAACGCACGCCAGCGCTCACGGTAAGGCGCGCGCTCTGCCATGCCCGCTGATTTGGGCCAGATGCGCACGTAGATGGAAATGGCGATCATATAGCCCAAGGCCGCCAGAACGCCCGGCACGAAAGCGGCGACGAACAGTTTTGCGATGTTCTGCTCGGCCAGAATTGCATAGATGACGAGGATGACCGAAGGCGGGATGAGGATGCCGAGCGTGCCGCCAGCAGCCAGCGTGCCGGTGGCGAGAGCGCCTGAATAGCCGTAGCGGCGCAGCTCGGGCAGCGCCACCTGGCTCATGGTGGCGGCTGTTGCCAGCGACGAACCGCAGATGGCACCAAAGCCGGCGCAGGCACCCACCGCCGCCATGGCAACGCCGCCGCGGCGATGGCCCAGCCAGGTGTTAGCGGCCTTGAAAAGGGCCTGGGACATGCCGCCCAAGGTGGCAAATTGGCCCATCAGCAGAAACAGCGGCACGATGGTGAGCGAATAGCCCGAAAAGGTGGAATAGGTTTCGTTCTTCAGTTTAGCCAGGACCGGCGACACATTACCAAACAGAATCCAGCTGCCGCCCAGCCCGCAGACCAGCATGGCGAGGCCGATAGGAATGCGCATGAAGATCAGCGCAAGAAGGAGCGGAAATGACCAGAGGCCGATTTCAAAACTGGTCAATGAGAGGCCCCTTGTCCGGACGCGGTATGAAGGACGCCTGAGCTCAACTCGGCAGCGCGCAAAAACACCATGTAAACCGACACGATGACAGCGCCGACGCTTGCCACCAGACAGGCGGCATAGGCCCACCAGATCGGGAATTGCAGAATGAAGCTGGTTTCGGTGTAAGCGAGCTTGTCCATCATGCCGTAATAAAGCTGCCAGGCGATGAGGGCGAGGACGATTGTCATCAGCAGTTCGGCTATGAGGTCGATCAGGCGGTTCACCCGGCCCGACATCAGCGGCGCCAGAATATCCACCGTGGCGTGGCCGCGGTTGAGCTGGCACCAGGGCAGGAACGCAAAGACGGCAAAGCCGACGCCAACCTGCACCAGCTCGAAATCACCCGGCACCGGACCAAGGCCCATGAAGATAAGTGCGCGCCCGGTGATGGAGGCAACGGTCATCGCCGTTACCGCCACGAGCACGATACCGCCAAGGACGGCAAGGGTTTTGGCCAGCCCATGCATGAATGCAGACATGTGTTCCCCTGGCCGCTTGTGCGGCCCTTGTTTGCCCGGAAGCCAGGGCGCGGACACTTTGCTGCTGATGAGCATTGTCTGCGCGGCTAGCCCCCTCTCCGTCACCGGTTGCGCGGTGCGACCTCTCCCCAGCTTGCGCGGGGAGAGGAAATGTTTTGACGCCTACTTGGAATATTTCTCGATCAGCGCGTGGGCTTCGTCGATGAGTTTCTGGCCATCGATGTTCTTGGCCTTCATCTCCTCGATCCACTGGGCGTAGACCGGCTCGGCGGCCTTTTTCCAGGTTTCGGTATCCTCGGCGCTGATCTCGATGATGTTGTTGCCGCGATCAACCGCGATCTTGCGGCTTGGAGCATCGGCGCCGGCCTGGGTCTTGCCAGCGAAGGCTGCGAACTCCTGCCCGGAATTGTCATCCAGGACCTTTTTCAGATCATCAGGAAGCGCGTCATACTTGGCCTTGTTCATGGCCAGCACGAAGGTGGTGGTGTAGAATGCGCGGTCGCCGCCAAACTCGGTGTGGTTGGAGACAAGCTCCGGCACCTTCAGCGCCGGGGTGACCTCCCAGGGGATGACGCAACCATCGATGACGCCCTTGGAAAGGGCCTCGGTGATCTGTGGCACCGGCATGCCGACGGGCGTGGCGCCGAGCTGGCCCAAAAGCGCATTAATGATGCGGGTTGGCGCGCGCACCTTCATGCCCTTGAGGTCTTCCAGCTTGGTGATCGGTGACTTGGTGTGAAGCACGCCGGGACCATGGACCCAGACGCCGAGGACATGCGTATCCTTGAACTCGGTGTCTTTCATTTCCTTCTCGAACAGATCCCAATAGGCGCGCGAGGTGGCCTCGGCATTGGTCATCATGAAGGGCAGTTCAAACACTTCGGTCGAGGGGAACCGACCGGGCGTGGAGCCGGGCAAAGTCCAGACGATGTCGACGATGCCATCCTTGGCCTGATCGTAAAGCTGCGGCGGCGTGCCGCCAAGCTGCATGGCTGGATAGCGCTCGATCTTGATGCGGCCGCCCGATTCCTTCTCAATCTTGTCGGCCCATGGGTCGAGCACCAGCTTTGGCACATTGGCCTGCGGTGGCAGGAACTGGTGCAGCCGGAGCGTGACATCCTGCGCAAAGGCCGAGCCAGCAGCAGTGATGGCGCCGAGCGCGGTGAGCGCACCGGCAAGAACCAGATTGCGAATTGAGTGATATTTCATGAAACTTTCCTCCCAGTTGTTTCAGATACGGACTGCCACAGTACGGTGCGGGCAGCATGCGCGTCCAGACGCGACTTTAGGCGAAATTATGTAACAATAAAGGAGGAATGTTTTTTAATTTTGTAACGCGTGTCACAGCGGCAGCGAACCGGTCTCCTTGAGCGTCTGGAGCACGATCGCGGTTTTGACGTGCTGGACGGAATCGTGCGGGAGCAGTACGTCGTTGACAAATTCTGACAGCGATTTGAGATCCTGTGTGACAACCTTGAGGATATAATCCATCTCGCCGGTGAGCGCATGTGCCTCCTGCACCTGAGGCAGCCGTGCCAGAAGCTCGGCGAAGCGGCGGGCATTGTCGCGGTTGTGGGTAGCCAGCGTAACCGTGATGACATTGACCAGAGAAAAGCCCAACATGTCGCGGTCGAGTACGGCACGGTAGCACTTTATATAGCCCTCCTCCTCCAGCCGCTGGCGGCGCCGCGAGCATTGCGAGGGCGACAGGTTCACCCGCTCCGAGATGTCGTTGTTGGTTAAACGCGCATCTTCCTGCAAAAGCATCAATATTTTGCGATCAAACGCATCCAGATGCGTGCTTGCCATGCAATCCCCTCATTTTGCGCAAAAACTGTGCATACAATCTATGGAAATGCTCGCGATTGCAAGCACTTTGCAGAGGCCAGGGACTATCATCGCCCAAGCGATAGAGGAGATCGACCATGGGCCCATTCCCGCACGACGCGCCGCCGGCAAAAATTACCGAGGACAATCCGGCAGGCACAGACGGGTTCGAATTTGTCGAGTTCGCGCATTCGGAGCCGGAAAAGCTGGCTGAGCTGTTCACCCGCATGGGCTATGTCGCGGTGGCCAAGCATCGCAGCAAGAATGTAACCGTGTGGCGCCAGGGCGACATTACCTATCTCGTCAATGCAGAACCCGGCTCGCACGCCATGCGGTTTGTGGATGATCACGGCCCCTGCGCCGCCTCGATGGCGTGGCGCGTGGTAGATGCGCAACATGCATTTGAGCACGCCGTTTCAAAAGGCGCCGAGCCTTATGAAGGCAATGACAAGGCGCTGGATGTGCCGGCGATTGTGGGCATTGGCGGCTCGCTTTTGTATTTCGTCGAGACTTACGGTGCCAAGGGTTCAGCCTATGATGCCGAATTCGAATGGTTGGGCGAGCGCGACCCCAAGCCAGCCGGCGTGGGCTTCTATTATCTCGATCATTTGACGCATAATGTCTATCGCGGCAATATGGACAAATGGTGGGCTTTTTACCGCGAATTGTTCGGCTTCAAGCAGATCCATTATTTCGACATTGACGGCAAGATCACCGGTCTTGTCAGCCGCGCAATCACCTCTCCTTGCAGCAAGATCCGCATTCCGCTGAACGAGAGCAAGGATGAGACAAGCCAGATTGTCGAATATCTGAAGAAGTATAATGGCGAAGGCATTCAGCATATCGCTGTCGGCACGGACGGCATTTATGATGCCACCGACAGGCTGGCCGACAATGGGCTGAAATTCATGCCCGGCCCGCCTGAGACCTATTATGAGAAAAGCCATGCCCGCGTTAACGGCCATGATGAGCCTATCGCGCGCATGATGCAGCATGGCATTTTGATCGACGGCGAAGGCGTGATTGATGGCGGCATGACCAAGATCCTGCTGCAGATTTTCTCCAAGACAGTGATCGGCCCGATCTTCTTCGAGTTCATCCAGCGCAAGGGCGATGAGGGCTTTGGCGAGGGCAATTTCCGCGCTTTGTTTGAAAGCATCGAGGAAGACCAGATCCGCCGCGGCGTGATCCAGGCCGCGGAGTAGGTTTGTTACGAGGCAGCCGGTGCGTTAGAGCCGTTCAATGTTTGGAGCAAACATTGAACGGCTCTAACGCTTGGTTTTTACGCAATTCCGGACGCAAAACCGCCAAAAACACTTTTGCTGGAATTGCTTTAGTCTAAACCGGCTGCCTTGCGCAGCACATCATTGATACGGCTTTGCCAGCCCGGACCATCCGCGCGAAAACGGGCAACGACATCACTGTCGAGCCGCAATGTCACCTGCTTCTTGGGATTGTCCGTGACGGGACGACCGCGCGTGCGGCGGATTTCATCAGCAAATTCGGGGAATAATTCAGCGAACGGTTTCGCACTGCGAAGTTCTTCAGCAGTCCATTCTGGATTATCTGAAACCGCGTCCCAATCCTGTTTAATGTAGCCGCGACCTGGTTCAAACTCAGTTTTCAATTTAGTCTTCGTCATTGCAAACGCCTTTCAGAAAGCCTTGCTGGGCGCATGGAGATAATTGACAGCCCTTCGCTTCCCATTGGATGGAAGATGACTGCCAGCACCATACCCGGCTCCAGTTCGCCAATCGCTTTGAACCTGCCTACTCTTGCTGGCTGCACAATCGCATCGAGGAAGAATAAATCATCCAGCACTGCAAAATCGAGGCCATGCTTTGCCAGATTGGCCAGCCGTTTGGGCTCATCCCACACAATCTTCATTTAATGTAGCTACATTAATTTGAACGTCAAGCAAGTTATCTTGCTCACATGGTTGATTGCATTTTTTTAATACACCCGCAATGCATGTAGACATGCTGGTTGCGCACCGTTTTGAGATCGTTAGAACTGGGGCATGAGTTCTTCAATTCAAACACTCGGTGTTGTCGGCAGACTGTTTCCGCTCATTATATCCGGCGAGAAAACCTCCACCATTCGCTTTTGTGAGGTCCGCATTGTTCCCGGCCCAATGCGTTATGTATGCGATGACGACGCGACCAAGGTGGCGGAGGTCGATGTCATACGCTGCACGGAGATGTCGCTCTCCTCAGTCGCTGCCTATCTGGGAATGCTGGATAGATGGCCTGATGATACTATGCTGCAAGGAATGCGTGAGCATTATCCTGAGATTGAACTCACGGATATCGTTCAAGTCATCGAGCACACGCCTTTTGTGAGTGCGCGAGAGTCACACCGATAGTTCCCTCGACGCTATCGAGTGCTTGCCGCCTCCAGCGCATCCTTCAACACCTCCCCATCGCCCACCAGATTGGCCAGAATGAGCACCAGTCTGGCGTTGAGCTTTGTGCTTTGTTCCAGTGACAGGCCTTCATGGGCTTGCATCAATTCCGCATAGAAATCATCTCCATGCGTTTTGAGCCTGTCATCGCCGATCTGCGCGGTCATGCGCGTTTTCCCATCGCGGTTTGTAGTGCTGCGTTGATTTTTGCAGCCGCAGCACCGGCGGCAAAGCGGGCGGCGATGTGCTGGTCGGGGCGGATGAGGTAGAGCGTTTCAGCGCCGTAGCGGGCTTCGATCAGGCGTTGCGTGTCATGCAGGCAATCGGCTTCAGGCTGCGCGGTAACTGACAGGCAGCGCAGGCTTTTATCGAGGCCCGAGGGAAGATCTACGTGCACGGCCAACAGCACAAAATCGCCTGCTGCGACATGGTCGAGCAACCATCCTGCGCCGGCCTCAGCTTCGATTGGTGCATCCAGCATTGCGGCGCCCACCTGAACGCCGCCGGGCGTGTTGTCTGGTGACTGAAGCGAAAGGCCCGCCAGCGAACAGGGCGTGGACAGACGGCCGGAATTGACGAGGCGTCGCGCGAATTCATGGTTGGCTGCGAGATGCAGAACGCTGTCGCGGAAAATCTTTTCCATCTCGGTCTTGGGTGTCATGAAATTGGTGGCGCGGGAGGAATGGCGGATGTTTTCGTCGGCGGCGAAGATGCGCTCTTCGTCATAGGTGTCGATCAGGCGCGGGCCGGCCTTCCCGCGCAGCACGAGCGCGAGTTTCCAAACCAGATTGTCGATGTCCTGAATGCCGCTATTGCCGCCGCGCGCGCCGAAGGGAGAGACGATGTGCGCACTGTCGCCCGCAAAGACCACGCGATTGTGCACGAAGCGCTCCAGCCGGCGGCACTGGAAGGTGTAGACCGATACCCAATCCAGCGTGAAATCGCGGTGACCGATAATGCGCTCAATGCGCGGGACGACGTTTTCGGGGCGCTTTTCGACCTCAGGATCGGTGTCCCAGCCAAGTTGCAGATCAATGCGGTAGATGTTGTCGGGCTGCTTGTGCAAAAGCGCCGACTGGCCGGCATGGAAAGGCGGTTCGAACCAGAACAGGCGTTCGGAGGGATATTCCGCCTGCATTTCCACATCGGCAATGAGGAAGCGTTCCTCAAACATCTTGCCTTCGAAATCGAGGCCAAGATGCGCGCGCACGGAAGAGCGCGCGCCATCGCAGGCGATCAGCCAATCGGCTTCCAGCGTGTAAGTTCCATCCGGCGTATCGACCGAGACGCGCACGCCGTCATCCAATTGCTCCACGCCGGCGACGCGGTTTTTCCAGCGCAGGTCGATCAGGTCCGGAAAATCTGCGGCGCGTTCGACCAGATAGTGCTCGACATAATATTGCTGGAGGTTGACGAAGGCCGGCATGGCCTGGCCGGGCTCTGGCTGGAGGTCGAAATTCCAGACTTCACGGTCGCGGTGGAACAGGCGGCCGACTTTCCAGGTGACGCCTTTTGCAACCATGCGCTGGCCAATGCCCAGCCGGTCAAAAATTTCCAGCGTGCGCTTGGACCAGCAGATGGCGCGGCTGCCGACCGAGACGACATCATTGTCATCCAGCACCACGCAGGCAATGCCGTGGAGCGCGCAATCAATGGCAGCGGCAAGCCCGACAGGACCAGCACCGACAATGATGACGCGATGGCGTGTGGACGGCTGGCCCGAAAGTTCCGGCGGCGTGGTGTAGGGAAAGGGGGGGTAGAGAGTTCGGGGCATGGTCAGGTCCGAGACGGTGAGAGCGCGGCGAGCATTTTGAACCCCAAACCGGTTGCGCAGTTTGCGTGTACCGCTGCAATTGCACCCAAGAAAAGTCTATGTGACGTTGGACTATTCCACTGTGGTGCAGCTTGCTTTTGCGCAAGCTCTACGCCAGTGGGTTGCATGAAACAGGGCTCATGGCACCATTGGGGCCGGTCCGCTTCGACGAACAGCGGACGCGGGGGTGCAAGCTGGAAATCGTTCTGAAAAAATGCCACTTCAGGCTTGTGGCCGGCGCGATGCGCCGCCCTAGCGGCAGATGGTGACACATCATCATGGGCCATAGATTGCGACGGTATCTTTTGAGAGGCGTTCGGCGCACCCTGTCTATCATCGTGCCAGGCTCGGTGAAGATGCGCCTGCGGGCTCTGGTCAGGGACAGCAGGGCACCGGTGCCCTGTCGCCGTAGAGGTTCCAATGCCGGTCGCGCCGCCTGAGCCGGTTGCGCCCATTGTCATCCGCAAAATCGTGCGCCCGCGCCCCATATCGCGCCAGCGCCGGCTGCTGATCGTGGATGATGCGGTGCCGCTTGTCGCACTGGGTGCCGGTTTTCCGCGTGCACAACAGATCATGCTCGGCGCTATCGCGATGGGGTGGCACGTAACCTTGTACGTCACCAGCCACGCCGGGACGGACTGGGTGGCTGCGCGCCATGAAATCCCAGGGACTGTCGATGTCATTGTCGGAGAGGGACATGCCGGGCTGGTGCCTTTTCTCAGCGACCATGCGGGGGACTTCGAGACAATCCTTATCAGCCGTCCTCACAACATGCAGGCCTTTGGCGAGGATGGCGGGTTTGAGATCCTGAAGGCGAGCGGTACACGGCTGATCTACGATGCCGAGGCGTTGTTTGCGGTGCGCGACCTGGAGCGGCTGCGGCTGGACGGGGTTACGATTTCTTCTCAAACAGCGGATGCCTTGATCGGGCGGGAAGTGGCCCTGTCCATAGGTGCCGATGCAATTGCCTGTGTGTCGCCGACAGAGGCTTTGATGTTTCGGGAGCATCTGGCCGAAGCCGCCCCTCGGGTCCACGTGCTCAGCCATCCGGTCGCGGCTGTGAAGCTTAACAAGCGCGCGTTCAGCAAGAGGGGCGGTTTCCTGTTCGTCGGACGCCTTTTGGAAAAGGAAGCGCCCAACTGGGATGGGCTTGTTTGGTTCCTGCAGGAATGTTGGCCCCTGATCAGGCAGGCGCTGCCGGACGCCACTTTGACAATTGTCGGCAACATCCATGCCGAGCATCAGGAGTTTGAACTTCCGGGCGTGCGGATCAACGGGCCGGCTGAGGATTTGACAGAGTATTATGACAGCAACCGCGTGTTCATCGCGCCTGTCCGCTACGCCGCCGGGATCCCGACCAAGATCATCGAAGCCGCGGCGGCGGGGCTGCCTTGCGTGGGCAGCCATCTGATGGCGCGCCAATTGGGTTTTACCCCCGGTGCGGAGATGCTGGCTGACGACGCGCCTGAGGCATTCGCCCAATCGGCGATTTCGCTTCATCAGGATAAGGCTCTCTGGAGCACCGTACGCGACGCGGCACACCGACGCCTGAGCGACGAGCACGGCGCTGACCGCTTCCGCGAGACGCTGCGGCTGATCCTTGAAGGCAATGCTTGAGGGAAGGTTGAACGTTGTTGTGATGCAACGGTGCGCGGACATTTGGAGGGGCATCAGAGCTTGCTCTGATCGCAATTATGACCTACTTTATGGTCATAAGGACCATATCTGATGACCGCGCCAGCTTCGTTCGAGAAAGACCCGGAAACGATATCGATTGCGGACGCCAAGGCGCGCTTCGCTGATCTTGTGCGGCGTGCGGAAGCGGGGGAGCGCATTGTGCTGACCCGCCATGGCAGGCCGGTGGCCGAGCTTACGCCCAGCGCCGATAGCAAGCCGCGCAAGAAGCTGCATGGCGCGCTCAAGGGAGAAATCAAAATCGCACCTGATTTCGATGCGCTGGGGACGGAATGGGATGAATATACACGGTGAGCACGCGCTACCTGATCGACACGCATATTCTGCTCTGGGATCTTTCGGCTGACAGCAGATTGTCGGCCAGCCATGCCGCTTTGATGAGCGGCGACGCGCCGAAATTTGTGAGCGTTGCCAGCCTTTGGGAGATCTCGATAAAGGTCTCGCTTGGCAAGCTGACCGTGCCACCCCGGCTGCTTTCCATTATCGAGGACAGCGACGTGGAAATTTTGCCCATCCTGCCGCAGCATGCCATGCACACCAGCGCGCTGCCGCTGCATCACCGCGACCCGTTTGACCGCCTGCTCATCGCACAGGCGCAGATCGAGGGGCTGACAATCGTGACCGCTGACCCGGCGTTTGCGCGCTATGATGTGGTCTGTGTGTGAGGCTTCCATTTCACAGGCCCAGACGCTCGACTTCGTCGCGGCGGAACGCGAGATCGTAGTCGAGAAAGAATTCGTCGAGCTGCGGCGGTTTGACGGACGTGCCCGACAGCATGGCGTGGGCCTGGCCGCGATGGTGGGTCTGGTGGATGAACAGATGCGCCAGAAGATCACCGATGCGTTCGGGGATGCTGCCATCTTCGCGGCGGTCGGTAGCGACGCGGCGGGGCAGATCGGTAGCTGTAAGTGCGTCGCAAAAGGCGAGCAGGCGCTGGTCGGCAGCGGCTTGAGCGGCGGCCAGTGCCGCGACATCCCTGAAGGGCTGAAACCGATCATAGGCGCTGGCACCCAGCGGTCCCTCTTCCAGAAAATCCAAATTGAGATGGTCGACCGCCAGAAGATGGTTCAGCGTTTGCGCAATGGAGGGGAAGAACGACACACGCGGGGCCTCGAACTCGCCGGGCTGAAGCTTGGTCAGCGCCGCAAAAAGCCGGTCGTTTGACCAGCGGTTGTTGCGGGCCATGGCACGATTATGGGCAAGCAGATCCAATGGTCATTTCCCCCTTCGTCAATCTCTAACCCTGCAAGGCATCCCACATCTGGCGGTCGCGTTCGGCGGTCCAGATGCGTGGGGTGTCTATGCCGAGCGCTTCATCATAGGCGCGGGCGACATTGAAGGGCAGGCAATGTTCATAGATGGCGTAGTCTGAGAATTTGGGATCGCACTCTGCGCGGCAGGCATCCCATGCCTGTTTGAGCGTGCCGCCGCCCTGCGCGACACGTGCGACCGGGCGGTAGGTGGAACGGACGAAATCTGCCGTATTGGCGAGTGCTGCATTGACCATTTTCGAGCCGACCAGCGCATCGCCGCGACCGGGCGCGATGGCCGCCAGATCATAGGCTTTGACGGCGGCGAGCGTTCCAGCCCAATCGTTGAAATGCCCGTCGCCGCAATAGCAGGCGGAGTGATATTCGACGATGTCGCCGGTGAACATGACGTTCTCATCTGGCACATGGGCAACGATATCGCCCGCCGTGTGGGCGCGGCCAAGGAAGGACAGGTCAACCCGGCGCTTGCCAAGATAAAGCGTCATGCGATCATCGAAGGTGAGCGTTGGCCATGTCAGGCCGGGGATGGATTCATGGCCTTGAAAGAGGCGCGGAAAACGCTGGAATTCTGAATCCCAATCCTCCTGCCCGCGTTCGACCACCATGGAGCGGGCCTTTTGCGACATGATGATTTCAGACGCGCCATAGGCCGATGCGCCCAGCACACGCACGGCGTGATAATGGGTGAGCACCACATATTTGACCGGCTTGTCGGTGACGGTGCGGATCTTTTCCATCACCTGACCGGCAAGGCGCGGCGTGGCCTGTGCATCCACCACCATGACACTGTCATCACCGATGATGACCCCTGTATTGGGGTCACCTTCGGCGGTGAATGCCCAGAGATCGCGGCCAACTTCGGTGAAGGATATCTTCTTTTCCGAAAGGTCGCCGGCGGAGGCGAATGCTTTAGCCATTATGCTGCTTTTCCGTTTTCGTATTTTTCGACCGTCTGCTCGACTGCGCCGAAAATGGAATGGCCCGACTTGTCTTTCATTTCGATGCGGACGGTGTCACCGAATTTCATGAAGGGGGTTTTGGGTGCGCCGTCGGCGATGGTTTCGATCATGCGGATTTCGGCGATGCAGGAATAGCCGACGCCGCCCTCAGATACCGGCTTGCCGGGGCCGCCATCCAGCTTGTTGGACACGGTGCCCGAGCCGATGACGGTGCCGGCGCCAAGCGCGCGGGTTTTGGCGGCATGGGCAATCAGGGTCGGAAAATCGAAGGTCATGTCCACGCCGGCTTCAGCGCGGCCAAAGGGTTTTCCATTGAGATCAACCGAGAGCGGCAGCGAAAGCTTGCCACCATCCCATGCCGCGCCAAGCTCTTCAGGCGTGACGGCGACGGGTGAAAAGGCCGAGGATGGCTTTGACTGGAAGAAGCCAAAACCCTTGCCGAGTTCAGCCGGGATAAGCCCGCGCAGCGACACATCATTGACCAGCATGACAAGGCGAATGGCTGCTTGCGCCTGTTCGCGCGTGGCACCCATTGGCACATCATCCACAATCACGGCAACCTCGCCTTCCATGTCGATGCCATAGGCTTCATCGGCCATGCGGATAGGATCACGCGGCCCAAGAAACGTGTCGGAGCCGCCCTGATACATCAGCGGATCTTCCCAGAAGCTGGCCGGCATTTCGGCACCGCGCGCCTTGCGCACCAGTTCGACGTGATTGACGTAGGCTGAACCATCGGCCCACTGATAGGCGCGTGGCAACGGCGACATGGCGTCATGCTCATGGAAGCGCTCGGCGGGCACCGAACCATGATTGAGGCTTTCAGCAAGGGCTGCCAGATGCGGCGCAACGCGCGCCCAGTCATCAAGAGCGGCCTGTAGTGTCGATGCCAGAAAGGATGCGTCGGTGCAGCGTGTCAGGTCATTGGAGACGACGACCAGTTTGCCATCGCGCGTGCCGTTCTTGAGTGTGGCTAGTTTCATATTTTCATTCCTCCCCGTGCCGTATTTCGACATGGACACAACAAGCTTATCAGGCGCGCCCGTCAAGACGCGGCGCCAGTTTAGGTGTGGGCGATCAGCTCCAGTCGCCCTCCGGCGTGCCGTTGAAGCGCTTTTTCAGGTCGGTCCAGCAGTCGATGTAATCATCCTGACGGAAGGGCGCCTGCGCGGCAAAGCTGGTCAGCATCTGCGGGAAGCGGGTCTCGAACATGAAGGCCATGGTGTTTTCAAGCCTTTGCGGCTTCAGCTCGACCGTGCTGGCTTTCTGATAACCCTCTGCATCCGGCCCATGTGCCAGCATCATATTGTGCAAGCTGACGCCGCCGGGCACGAAACCCTTTTCCTTGGCATCATATTGACCGCGGATAAGCCCCATGAATTCCGACATGATGTTGCGGTGATACCAGGGGGGGCGGAACGTGTTTTCAGCAACATTCCAGCGCGGCGGGAAGATGACGAAATCAATATTGGCTGTCCCCTCCTCGCCACTGGGAGCCGTGAGAACGGTGAAGATGGATGGGTCTGGGTGATCAAACAATATCGCGCCAACGGGCGAGAAGGTTGAAAGATCATATTTATAAGGCGCGTAATTGCCGTGCCACGCCACAACATCCAGTGGGGACGCTTCAAGCCGGGTGTCATAAAAGCGGCCACACCATTTGACGATGAGGCGGCAGGGGCGGTCGCTGTCTTCGAACCATGCGACGGGTGTTTTGAAATCACGCGGGTTGGCCAGACAGTTGGCGCCGATGGGACCACGATCGGGCAGCGTGAGCTTTGCGCCATAATTTTCGCAGACATAGCCGCGTGCAGGGCCATCCATCAGCTCGACACGGAAGGTGAGGCCGCGCGGCAGGACGCAGATTTCGCCCGGCTGGACTTCGATAATGCCCATTTCTGTCAGGAAGCGCAGGCCACCCTGTTGCGGCACAACCAGCAATTCGCCATCGGCATTGAAAAAATGATCGTCCACCATGTCCGTATTGGCGACATAGAGATGCGCGGCCATACCCGACTGGCCAGCGCAATCACCAGCCGTTGTCATGGTGGCCATGCCGGTGATGAAATCTGTTGGCGTAACTGGCAAAGGCATTGGGTCCCAGCGCATCTGGCCGAGTGGCAAATCATGATTTTCCTGCACGGGCGCGGTTTTCCACTGCGAAAGGTTCAGCGGTGAAAAGCGCCCATGATGCTTGACGCTGGGGCGGATGCGGTAGAGCCATGAGCGCTCATTGGTGCCACGCGGGGCGGTGAAGGGCGAACCGGAAAGCTGCTCGGCATAAAGACCGTAGGCAGGTCGCTGCGGCGAGTTCTGCCCCTGTGGCAGCGCGCCGGGCAAGCTTTCGGTTTCAAAATCATTGCCGAAACCGGGCATGTATGTGTGGCTCATGGCGTTGCTCCCATGGCAGCGTTGTTGACCTCAATTGGTTGCAACTGTAACAATTGAGAATGTAACTATCAACGCCAGAGAGACAGCTTGAGTACGCACAAACCAGTCGAGGACGAAGCTGTTCTGGCGCTGGAGGGGTTTCTTCCCTACCAGCTGAACCGGCTGGCCGATGCTGTCAGCCGCGAATTCTCAAAGATCTACCGCGACCGGCATGGGCTCAGCCGGCCCGAATGGCGCGCACTGGCGGGGCTTGGCCAGCATGGCACGATGACGGCGACAGCAATCGGCGAACAATCGGCCATGCACAAGACCAAGGTGAGCCGGGCGGTGGCCGAACTGGAACGGCGGCGCTGGCTGACCCGCACGCCTGACCCGGCAGACCGCCGCGCCGAAAAGCTGACGCTGACCCGCGCCGGCATGGCCGTTTACCGTGAACTGGTGCCGCTGGCCAAAGCCTATGAGTGTGCCTTGCTGGAGCGCCTCTCGCAGCGCGAAAGGACGCAACTGGAGAGTGGGTTGAAGGGACTGGAGACGGTGCTGACGAAAAGCTAGGTGTAACGTTATTCGACGCGCCTGGGATATTCCATCCGTGGCGGGATGCGATGATGCAGTATCGCCAGCGAGACAAGGCTGATGCACCCGATCAGGACGACCTCAAACAGCATCGAGCCCTGATACGGCGAGGCCATCGCCACTAATGGAAGAGCGCCAGCAGGCGGGTGCGTGACCCTGAGCATGGGCATCAGCGCGATGGAGACGCCCACGGCCAGTGCGGCTGCCCACCACACTGATGGAAACAGCGCCATGATGCCTGCTCCCACAAGGGCAGCTACCAGATAGCCACCAAAAATGTTCATCGGCTGCGACAGCGGGCTGGTGGGCTGGCCAAAGAGCAGCACGGCAGTGGCGCCAAGCGGTGCAATGAGAAGCGGCAGACCGGTCAGCGATGCCAGACCGCCCACCAGCAACACGCCGATCATCGCGCCTGAACCGGACTTCAGATGCGAAGAAAGCGCGCCTACGGGTTCGTGGCGGGCAGTGAAAGTTTTGATATGGCGGCGCATGCTCTGTTCCCGAATATGCAGGAACCGCCTCGATAGCCTCACAAAGGGCTTTCCGACAATGGGGCGATCTTCGAAATTGCGGATGGAAAAGGAAAAATTTTTCTCTGAGCGAAAACGGATGTTTCCACATCGACAAATGAAAAGCGCAAGGAACAGAGATACGTTTAACCGGTCATTTTAACCGGTCAAAATAAAGCAGGCGCTCACGCTGGCAGCCCGCTTCGATAGAGAGCCAGCAGGCGTTCACAATGAAATTACGACCCTGCGGCTCGCGCGCGCCCACCAGCTTGTGTCTATGACGCCAGCTATCTGGAGCTGGCGCTTCGTCACGACTGAGACGTAGCCTGCGGCAACCGTTGTGAAACAGCTGCCGCAGGGTGGAAATCAGACGGACTGATATTCTTTTTCCGCCTTGTTGAAGCGCTTCAGCATGTCGGCTGAAGGTCCCTCGCCTATCCTGCTGAAGACGAGGATGGCGATGGTGGCAAAGACGAAGCCCGGGACGATTTCATAGAGGCCAAGGTGGCCGAGGAAATTCTTCCACAGGACAACAGTGATGGCGCCGACCAGCATACCGGCGAGTGCGCCGTTGCGGGTCATCCGGCTCCAGACCAGCGAGAGAATCACCACCGGCCCGAAGGCAGCGCCAAAGCCGGCCCACGCGTAGGAGACGAGGCCCAGCACGCGGTTGTTGGGGTCTGACGCCAGCATGATGGCGAGGAGCGCGACCAACAGCACCGTGGCGCGACCGACCCACACCAACTCGCTGTCGGATGCATTCTTGCGCAGGAATGCCTTGTAGAAATCCTCGGTCAGTGCGCTGGAGCAGACCAGCAGCTGCGAGCTGAGCGTGCTCATCACCGCCGCCAGAATGGCGGAGAGCAAGATGCCTGCAATCCAGGGATTGAACAGCAGTTTAGCAAGCTCGATGAAAACGCGCTCTGGATTTTCCGTTACCGGCCCAGCAACTTCGGGGTGGGCAGCGAAATAGGCGATGCCGAAGAAACCGACAGCCACCGCGCCGACCAGCGTGAGGATCATCCATGTCATGGAAATGCGGCGCGCGGCCGGGATGGCCTTGGCAGATTCCGCCGCCATGAAGCGGGCGAGGATATGGGGCTGGCCGAAATACCCCAGGCCCCAGGCCAACAGCGAGATGACGCCAATAAAGGACGCGCCCTTGAAGACGTCGAAATAAGCCGGATCGACCGTTTCGATGGCCAGGAAGGTGGCGTCGGCGCCACCTGTGGCGAGGATCACCGCAATGGGCGTGAGGATCAGCGTAAACAGCATCATCGTGCCCTGAACGGTATCGGTCCAGCTGGCCGCCAGGAACCCACCAATCAGCGTGTAGCAGATGGTCGCTGCGGCGCCCGCCCACATGGCGCTGGTGTAGGACAGGCCAAAGGTGCTTTCGAACAAGCGTGCGCCGGCGACCACGCCTGAAGCGCAATAAATGGTGAAAAACACAAGAATGACCAAAGCGGAAAAGATGCGCAGCAGGCGGCTTTCGTCGTCGAACCGGCTGGTGAAATAATCAGGCAGCGTCAGCGAATTGCCATTGTGCTCCGTCTGCACGCGCAGGCGGCCGGCAACATAGAGCCAGTTGAGATAGGCGCCGACAACGAGGCCAAGCGCGATCCAGCCTTCCGACAGGCCGGACAGGTACACGGCGCCTGGAAGCCCCATCAGGAGCCAGCCGCTCATGTCGGACGCACCGGCAGACAACGCGGTGACGAAACTGCCAAGGCTGCGGCCGCCCAGAATATAATCGGACAGGTTTTTGGTACGCGCGTACGCGACAAAGCCTATCGCCAGCATGGCGATGAGGTAAATTATGAATGTGACCAGCATGGGTGTGCTAGCGGTCATCGAGTTTCCTCCCTCAGAAAATGTTCAATTCAAGCTCTGGTGTAATGGCTCGCCAGTAGCTTCAGCGCGTGAAGACGTTCCCTGCACACTATGCAAGCAGAAATTGAACCATATTGGGATAACCACTCTCCAAACACAACCCTGAATGGCCGTGCGGCAGCATATTCAATCTGGGAATATTAGTCGTTGAGAAGGTACTCGGGCGACGCTACCAGTCCATCACGACCTTGCCGGAATTGCCGCTGCGCATGGCCTCAAAGCCGCTTTCGAAATCATCGACGCTGATGCGGTGGGTGATGAGGCCCGAAAGATCGAGCGGGCCCTGCACAAGCGCGATCATCTTGTACCAGGTCTCGAACATTTCGCGGCCATAGATGCCTTTGAGCGTGAGCATCTTGAAGATGACCTTGTTCCAGTCGATTTCAAAACCGGTTGGCGCAATGCCCAAAATGGCGATCTTGCCGCCATTGTTTATGGCGTCGATCATGTCGCGGAAGGCGACCGCTGAGCCTGACATTTCCAGACCAACGTCAAAGCCTTCCGTCATGCCTTCTTCCAGCATCACATCGCGCAGTTTTTCTTTCGAGGCATCGACCACATGATGCACGCCTAGCTTTTTTGCCAGCGCAAGGCGCACCGGATTTATGTCGGTGATGACAACCTTGCGTGCGCCGACACATTGGGCGACCAGCGCGCCCATAATGCCGATGGGGCCAGCGCCGGTAACCAACACATCTTCGCCCACCAGATCGAAGGACAGTGCTGTGTGGACGGCATTGCCCAGCGGATCGAAAATCGCTGCGATTTCATCGGGCACATTATCGGGGATGGGCACGACATTGTGCTGCGGGATGGCGAGATATTCGCCAAATGCGCCTGAGCGGTTGACGCCAACGCCTTGCGTGTTGCGGCACAGATGGCCGCGCCCGGCGCGGCAGTTGCGGCAATGGCCGCAGACGATATGCCCCTCGCCCGAAACGCGCTGGCCGACCTTGTATTCAGTGACGGCGGAGCCGAAATCGGCGACGGTGCCGACAAATTCATGGCCGGTGATCATCGGGACAGGCACGGTTTTCTGTGCCCATTCATCCCAGTTCCAGATGTGGACATCGGTGCCGCAAATTGCAGTTTTCTTGATCTTGATCAGAACATCATTCGGGCCGATTTCCGGCACCGGAACCTGTTCCATCCATAGGCCCGGCTCAGCACGAGATTTTACGAGGGCACGCATCATGTTCGACATTTTTGTCTCCAGAAAAAGGCTGGGCGGAACGGTTTAGGAAATGACGCCGAGTTCACGGCCAACTTCTGCAAAAGCATTGATCGCGCGGTCAATATCAGCGGTTGAATGGGCGGCCGACATTTGCGTGCGAATACGCGCCTGCCCCTTTGGCACGACCGGAAAGGCAAAGCCGATAACATAGATGCCGCGCTTCAACATGCGGGCCGCCATTTCCTGTGCCAGCGACGCTTCGCCCAACATGACCGGGATGATGGGGTGACCATCACCCGCCAGCGTGAAGCCGAGCGCTGTCATCTTGGTGCGAAAATGGTTGGCATTGGCTTCGAGTTTTTGGCGCGTTTCTGCACCATTTTCGACCAGTTCGAATACTTTGAGCGATGCGCCGGCGATGGCTGGTGCCAGCGTGTTGGAAAAAAGATAGGGGCGCGAGCGCTGGCGCAGCCAGTCCACCACATCGCGCCTGGCTGAGGTGTAGCCGCCCGATGCGCCGCCGAGCGCCTTGCCCAGCGTGCCGGTGATGATGTCCACCCGGCCCTCGACGCCACAATGTTCTGCCGAGCCACGGCCATTCTTGCCAACAAAGCCCACTGCATGGCTGTCATCGACCATGACCATCGCGCCATATTTGTCGGCCAGATCGCACACGCCTTTAAGATTGGCGATGATGCCATCCATCGAGAAAACGCCATCGGTGGCGATGAGCTTGAAGCGGCAGCCTTCGGCCTTTTTCAGCTCTTCTTCCAGCGCGGCCATATCATTATTGGCGTAGCGAAAGCGCTTTGCCTTGGACAGGCGCACACCATCAATGATGGAGGCATGGTTCAGCGCATCAGAGATGATGGCGTCTTCCTCGCCCAGCAATGTTTCAAACAGGCCGCCATTGGCATCAAAGCAGGAGCCGTAAAGGATGGTGTCTTCCATACCGAGGAAAGTTGAGATCGTCGCTTCAAGCTGCTTGTGCTCTTCCTGCGTTCCGCAGATGAAGCGCACCGAGGCCATGCCATAGCCATAACGATCAAGCGTTGCCTTGGCAGCTTCGCGCAGCTCCATATTGTCAGCAAGGCCGAGATAATTATTGGCACAGAAATTCAGAACTTTCTGGCCGCCTTCGACCTCGATCTCGGCTGACTGCGTGGAAGTTATGACGCGCTCGGTCTTGTAGAGACCAGATGATTTCAGGCCTTCGAGTTCCAAGGCAAGGTGGGACAGAAACTTTTCGCGCATAGGGCACTCCGCAGGCGGATAGCTTAAATTTACGCGGTGCTATGGCAGGATTTTAGCACAAAAGCGACGGGCAATGCGCCGCTGCCGCTGGGGCGAGGGCCGAATTCTCTCCCAATCCGGGAGAGAATTCTCAGGACGCCACTCGTTCTAGAAAAACGCCTGAATGCCGGTTTGGGCGCGGCCGAGGATAAGCGCGTGCACATCATGTGCGCCCTCATAGGTGTTGACGGTTTCAAGGTTCTGCGAATGGCGCATGACGTGGTAGCCGATCTGGATACCGTTGCCGCCATGCATGTCGCGGGCCTGGCGGGCGATGTCGAGCGCCTTCCCGCAATTGTTGCGCTTCATGATGGAGATCATTTCGGGGGCGCACTTGTTTTCGTCCATCAGGCGGCCGACGCGCAGCGAGCCTTGCAGGCCGAGTGCGATATCCGTCTGCATATCGGCCAGCTTCTTCTGGTAAAGCTGGGTGCCGGCCAGCGGCTTGCCGAACTGCTTGCGGTCGAGGCCATATTGGCGGGCGCGGTGCCAGCAATCTTCGGCGGCCCCCATGACGCCCCAGGAAATGCCGTAACGGGCGCGGTTGAGGCAGCCAAACGGGCCTTTCAGGCCAGACACATTTGGCAAAATTGCATCCTCGCCCACTTCCACGCCTTCCATGACGATCTCGCCGGTGATCGAGGCGCGCAGCGATAGCTTGCCGCCGATCTTGGGGGCGGAAAGTCCCTTCATACCCTTTTCAAGCACGAAGCCGCGGATCTGGTCGTCATGGGCAGAAGACTTGGCCCAGACGACAAACACATCGGCGATGGGTGCGTTGGAAATCCACATTTTGGAGCCGGAAATGCGGTAGCCATTGGCGGTCTTTTCGGCGCGTGTCTTCATGCCGCCCGGATCAGAACCGGCGTCCGGCTCGGTCAGGCCAAAGCAGCCGATCCACTCACCGGAGGCAAGCTTTGGCAGAAACTTCTTGCGTTGCTCTTCCGAGCCATAGGCATGGATCGGGAACATGACCAGCGAGGATTGCACGCTCATCATGGAGCGGTAGCCGCTGTCGATGCGCTCTACCTCACGGGCGACGAGGCCATAGGTGACATAGGAAGAGCCCAGACCGCCATACTCTTCCGGCACGGTGATGCCGAGCAGGCCTGCCTCACCCATCTCGCGGAAGATGGCGGGATCTGTCTCTTCGTTCATATAGGCGTCTTCGATGCGAGGCGCGAGCTTGTCAGCGGCGAAGCTTGCGGCGGCATCGCGGATCATGCGCTCGTCTTCAGACAGCTGATCTTCAAGCAGGAAAGGATCTTCCCAGACGAAAGATGCCTTGGCTTTGGTGGTTGGTTCCATGTTCATCAATGCCTCCCGGGGTGCAAGCCGGCAGCTTACAGCATTGGCGCACCCTGCGTTCAACCCCCGATGCGGGCTTGGACGGAAGAATTATGACGAGGACCAACGGTTTTTCTTGTGCTGGCGAGAACATGGGCTGTGCCGGACAGCTCGGTGTTTCAGGAACGGAGCAACTCTATGCTAACCATTCCCGCTGAAATGGCAGGCATTTTAGCAATCCGTCATGGACATTTCCGCTGCGTTAACGCTGCTCTGAAAGAAGATGGGGAAATAACAAGAAGAAACGTCTCAGGGTGGGCTTTTGGGGATGACAACACAGCAAAGCGTACAGGCCGGATCGCACAGGCTGGTTCAGCTGTTCCGATCGGCCTACTGGGTGGCACTGGCGATTATCGCCGCCATGGCACTAGCCTCCTATCTCTTACTGCAGCAGATGCTGGCCACACAACAGGGCGACCAGAGTATTCTGGCGCTTGCCCATGCGCAGCGCGCCTTGTCGCAGCGGGTGGTGTTTCTGGCGCTGACCACAGATGACGCCGTGTTCACCAAGAAGCCGGGCCTGTTAAATTCGCTCAAAGAAGTGACCACCGAGTTCGAGACCAACTACAAATTGCTGCTTGAAAAGGCGACTTCAGCCGGCGAGGCAGGCGATGTGGCGACGATGTCCCCCTTCGACGCCGTGCTCTATTCCCGTCCCCATCATCTCGATTATTTCACCAACATGCTGGCGGCTAATGCCTGGCGCTTTATTGCAGCCGTGCACACCGAGCTCTCGGTTTCCGGGCCGACCAATGGCTATCTGGCCAGCCGCGAGAGTGCGCGACTGGATGAGACCACCGCGCGCGCCACACTGGCCGGATATACGGCCCTTTCCGATCTGATGCGCGACCAGTCCAATGCGCGGCTGGAGACGATGCTAAAGCTGCACAAGCTGCTGTTTCTAGCCACGCTTGGCATCATTGTGATGGTCGCGCTTTTCATTTTCCGACCGATGGCCAACGTGATCCTGCGGCGCACCCATGAACTGGTCGATGCGCGCAATTCGATGGCTTTTATAGCTGTGCATGACGGGCTGACGGGGCTGCATAACCGTGCCTTCGTGACCGACCATTTTGATACGCTGATCAAGGGTGCCAACCGGCGCGAGGAGCGACTGGCGGTGATCCAGATCGACCTTGACCGCTTCAAGCAGATCAACGACACGATGGGACATGCGGCTGGTGACATGGTGCTGGTGGTGACGGCGCAGCGTATGCGCGAGGCCTGCCGTGCCTCGGATCTGTGTGCACGGCTTGGCGGTGATGAATTTCTGCTGGTGCTCTCTGATGTCGGGACCAGCGAGGACATCAACGGTTTGACCAAGCGCATTCTGGCAGCGGTGAATCAGCCTATCGCCTATCAAGGCGCCACCATCAATCCAGGCGCAAGTGCCGGCATTGCCGTCTATCCGGTGGACGCCGACAATTCCGCCGACCTGATGGTGCATGCCGACCTCGCGCTCTACGCGGCCAAGAAGATGGGCGGCAGCAGCTTTTCCTTCTTCTCCGACGAACTGCGGCAGGAACTGGAAAACCGCAGACGCCTGGAAAACGACATCAAGGCCGCCATCGCGCATGAAAACTTCAGCGTCTATTTCCAGCCACAGGTTTCGCTGTCGGACTCCAAGATCATCGGCGTGGAAGCGCTGGCGCGCTGGCACCATGCAGAGCGCGGCATGATTTCCCCCGGCGACTTCATTCCGGTGGCCGAGCAGGCCGGGCTGATGGCGCAGATCGGTCGCATCGTGGTGCGCAAGGCCATTCTGGAGGCAGGAGCCTGGCACCGCGAGGACATCAACTTCGGCCGTCTGGCGGTCAATGTCTCGGGCGCGGAACTGCGCGAGAACGATTTCGCACAGTTCCTGTTTGCAACGCTGGACGAGGCCGAACTGCCGGCTGACAAGCTTTCTCTGGAAATCGTGGAATCGGTCATTCTCGACGATGAAAAGACCGGCATTGCGGCGAAGCTTAGAATGTTCCGGATCGCTGGCATCAATCTGGAGCTTGACGATTTCGGCACCGGCTATGCCTCGCTCAGCCATGTCAATCCAAACGAGATCGACCGGCTGAAGATCGACCGTCGCTTCGTGAAGAACATCAACAACAACAGCGACAACTCCAAGATTGTGCGCGCCATTACGGAATTGGCGCGCGGGCTTGGCATCGCCATCATCGCCGAAGGGGCCGAGACCGAAGAGGAACTCGCATCGCTGATGGCGCTCGGCTGCAGCGAAGTGCAGGGCTATTCCATCGCCTTCCCAATGCCCGATGGCGAGGCGCGCGACTGGCTTGTGGCCCGCAACCCGAAAAAGGCCAAGCTGACCGTGGTGCGGGACAAACGCGCGTGACTGGTTAAAGTCGTAGCCCGTAACGGATGCCGTCATAGATGGCGGCGTGAATGTTGCGGGACGCGACAGCATCGCCCATGCGCAGCAGAAGAAAGTCGCCGTGTTGCGTGGCCGGCATGATCCCGCCCTCCCCCTCCACAAGTGCCGCATAATCCACCGCGCCGGCGTTTTTCGAAAAAGGTTTCAGCGCGAAATAAAGATCGTCCAGCGGCAGCGTCCCGTGCTCGACTACAACCTGGTCCACATGGCGGTCCTCGCTCCATCCCGGCGCAAAATCGGAACCTAGCGTGGCGACAAGCTGGTTGCCTTCGCGCCGCACAGATTGCAGCCGGGTGTTGATGGTGAGGCGGACGGATTTTTCATGAAAACTGCGCATGTAGGGGACATGGTTCATGCCGCCCATTTCAGGCGCGAAGAAGCGTTCGGGCGATACCAATTCGACGCGCGATCCGGCAAGCGCACAGTGCTCGGCAGCGCTCATGCCGGGATGGCCGCCATTGTCGTCATAGACGAGCACCGTTTCAGCCGGCTTCGCAGCGCCTGAAAGAATGTCCCAGCTGGACGTGACCAAATCGTCTCCGCCCCGAAGCGGCGGGTTTTGCGGCAGGCCGCCGGTGGCCACCACGACGATGTCGGGCGCAAGCGCTAGAACATCCGGCAGTTCTGCCCAGACATCGTAGCGGATAGTGACACCGAGACGGTCAAGTTCGGCCAGACGCCAGTCGACGATGCCTATCAGCTCCCTGCGGCGCGGGTTGGCAGTGGCCAGCATGATCTGGCCACCAGCGCGCGACGCCGCCTCCAGCACGGTGACGCGGTGGCCGCGTTCTGCCACGACACGGGCTGCTTCCAGCCCGGCAGGACCAGCGCCGACGACGACGACCGACTTTGGAGAGGCGGCGTTTTTAGAGATGGTGTGCGGGATTTTTTCCTCGCGGCCGGTGGCGGCATTGTGGATGCACAGCGCCTCGCCGCCCTCATAGATGCGGTCGAGACAATAGGTGGCACCGACGCAGGGGCGTATCTCATGCTCGCGGCCTTCGATGATCTTGCGGACGATATGAGGGTCGGCCAGATGGGCGCGCGTCATACCCACCATGTCGAGCTTGCCGGAAGCCACCGCATGACGGGCGGTGGCGACATCAGCAATCCGGGCAGCGTGGAACACCGGAAAGCCGGTGGCTGCGCGGACCTCGCCGGCGAAATCGAGATGCGGCGCCGAGCGCATGCCGGCAATCGGGATGACTTTCGTCAGCGCCGCGTCAGTTTCTATAGAGCCGCGAATGATGTTGAGGAAATCGATCTGGTGCGATCCAGCGAGGCGCCTCGCTATCTCGACGCCTTCCTGGCTGGAGAGGCCAGCGGCAAAGTCTTCGTCGGCGACCATGCGGATGCCAACGATGAAGTCGCTGCCGACCGCTTTGCGGACAGCGTCGAGCACCATGGAGGTGAAGCGCAGCCGGTTGTCGAGGCTGCCACCGAATTCATCGTCCCGATGGTTGGTGGCGGGCGACCAGAACCCATCCATCAGATGGCCATAGGCCTCGAATTCGATGCCATCGAGACCTGCAGCCTGGCAGCGCTGGGCTGCAGATGCATAATCGGCGACGATGCGGGCGATGTCCCAGTCTTCGGCCTGCTTCGGGAAAGCGCGGTGAGCCGGCTCGCGCACTGGCGAAGCCGACAGGACGGGGAGCCAGTCTGCCTTGTTCCAGCCGGTGCGGCGGCCCAGGTGGGTGAGCTGGATCATCACCTTGCACTCATGCTCATGGCAGGCATCGGCCAGTTCGGTCAGCCAGGGCACAATCTCGTCTCGATAGGCGTGGAGATTGCCAAATGCGGCGGGACTGTCGCGCGACACCAGCGCTGATCCGGCTGTCATGGTGAGTGCCATACCGCCTTTCGCCTTCTCGGCGTGGTAAAGTCGGTAGCGCGCCTTCGGCATGCCATCTTCGGAGTAGGCCGGTTCGTGGCTGGTCGACATGATGCGGTTCTTGAGCCGCAGATGTTTCAGCTGAAAGGGCTGGAGAAGCGGATCAGCGGACATTATTGGCCCTGCCGTTCGGCGCGGAATCTGTCATCTCGGCTTTCCCTGCGTGATGCTGATTTTGATGCTATTGGGCTCCACTTGCCTGATTGATGGCGCTAAGAGCGCCGGCAAAAGGAGATTGTTGCCATGACCGATACCAGAGCGCTGACACAGCTCGGCACCCATGTTGACGCGCCGGCCTCGCCCGAGACGGCGGTGCTGGAGACTGTGCCATTCACGCGCGGCGAAGGGCCGGCGGCGATTGTGCGCTTTACCTGCCCGGAGTTCACCTCGCTTTGCCCGGTGACTGGCCAGCCGGATTTCGCGCATCTGGTGATCGACTATGCGCCTCTGGAAAGGCTGGTGGAGTCGAAATCGCTGAAGCTCTACCTGACCGCATTTCGCAACCACGGCGCATTCCATGAAGATTGCACCGTAGCGATAGGGCGGCGCATCGTTGCGGCAACGAAGCCGGAATGGCTGCGGATCGCGGGCTATTGGTATCCGCGCGGCGGTATTCCCATCGACGTTTTCTGGCAGACCGGCACGCCGCCCGAAGGCGCGTGGCTGCCTGAGACCGGCGTGGCGCCCTATCGCGGACGCGGCTGAGGTGCCACAAGGTTGCAGGGAGCCTATTCGCAATTGAAACCGCTTAGTGCCCATTCATTGGTGAGCGAGGCGATATCGGAGATCTTCCATTCGCCCGCCACGCGCTTCAGTTTCCATTCAATCTTGCGCGGCTCCGAAAACAGTTTGAAGCTGGCGAAAACCACGGCGTTGTCGCCTTCGATCTTTTCGGCATATTTCAGCGTTTTTGTGATCTCGGCCTCATCGTAATCCTGACCGTCGACGGAAAGCGCAACATCGAGGCAACCGGCTGGGTCGGTCTCCTGCAATGCGTCATTGGCGTCGAGCACCGCCTTGGCCGGATCGACAAACCTTTCGCGCGCGGAGGCTTCTCGCTCCAGACCGATGGTTTCGTAAAACGGTATTACCGCATCAGTCGGCGCGCCTGCCTGGGCAGCCCCCGTGGCGACAGTCAGAGTGGAGACGAGGAGCAGCATCAGTTTCATGGACAAAACCTTCCTGAGAGCGGTGGACTAAGGCTCAATACCACGCATCTTCCATCGAATTTTTCTTGCGGTCCATGAAATCACGCAGCGCTTCGTCAATCGCCACGTCAAGCGGTGGGGCCTGATACTCGGCAAGTGTCTTTTTCCAGCGCCGGTTGGCGCGGATGGCGGCATCCTGCGAGCCAGCCGCTTCCCATTTCTCGAACGGTTCGTTGTCGGCGGTTTCGGAATCCCAGAAGGCGGTCTCGTAGTTCTGCATGGTGTGGGCGCAACCGAAGAAATGGCTGCCGGGTCCGACTTCGCGAAAGGCTTCCAGTGCGAGCTGGTTGTCGTCGATCTTTATGCCATCGAGATAGGTATGGAGCGCGCCGCAGAAGTCGGCGTCCATGACGAATTTTTCGTACGACATCGACAGAAGCCCATCGAGGAAGCCGGCGGAATGAAGGACAAAATTGGCACCGCAATGGACGGCGGCCAGCATCGACATGGTGCCTTCATTCATCGCATGGGCGTCGGGCAGTTTGGAGGTGGTGAAATTGCCCGAACAGCGCAGCGGCAGATTGAGCCGGCGTGCCAGCTGGCCGATGACCATCGAGCCGATGGCGGGTTCCGGCGTGCCGAAGGTGGGCGAGCCCGAGCGTAACGACATCGAGGACAGGAAATTGCCGAATATGACCGGCGCGCCGGGGCGCTCAAGCTGGGTGAGCGCGCAGCCCGCCATGGTTTCGGCCAATGACTGGGCAATGGCGCCGGCACTGGTGACAGGGCCCATGGCACCGCCGAGAATAAACGGCACGATGACCGCTGCCTGATTGGCGCGGGCATAGGCACGCAACGCCGTGGTCATGCTGGAATCCCAGACCAGCGGCGAGTTGACGTTGACATTGCCCAGGATGACGCAGTTCTGCTCGACAAAGGCCTCGCCAAAGACGATGCGCGCCATGTCGATGGAATCTTCCGCCCGGCTTTCGGCGGTGACGGAGCCCATGAAGCCGCGGTCGGAATATTTGATGTGGCTGTAGACCATGTCGAGATGGCGCTTGTTGACCGGCACGTCGACCGGCTCGCAGATGGTGCCGCCGGAATGGTGCAGCCAGGGAGACGACTGCGCCAGCTTTACGAAATTGCGAAAGTCCTCAATGGTGCCGTAGCGGCGACCCTTGTCCAGATCCATGACAAAGGGCGAGCCATAGGCCGGCGAAAAGACGACGCTTTTGCCACCTATCTGGACCGAATTGGCAGGGTTGCGCGCATGCTGGGTGAAGACTGGCGGCGCGGTCTTCAGAATTTCGCGCAACATGCCCGGCTCGAACTTGACCAGTTCGCCCGTGATGCTGGCGCCGGCGCGTTTCCAGTGATCAAGCGTTGCCGGATCTTCGCGGAACTCGATGCCGATCTCGGCGAGGATGCGGTCTGCGGTGTGTTCGATGCGCAGAAGATTCTCTTCCGACAGCACGTCGTAGGTCGGGATGTTGCGGAGGATGTAGGGTCGGCCGAGCCCTTCAGAGCCATGAGACCGCTGCTCGCGACGCGCCGTGCGGCCACCACGTTCGCGGCGGGAAACGGGTTTGTCAGCTTCGATGGTATCCATGGTCGGCCCCCCTGTTGCAACAGGAGGGGTCACGTTAGGGTAGGACTTAAGCGAAAGCGATGACAGTTCGCGCCGCGCCCTGTCCGGTTGGCGACGTGTTCTGGCGCTAGGCCAGCGGCAGGGCGTAGGTCTGCTTGACGGTTTCGCTCGGCACATCGGTTTTGACATTCTGGATGCCGTTGATGCGGGTAAGATGCGCGGCCTGGAAGCGGCGGTAGGCATCCAGATCGGCGACGACGACGCGCAGCAGCGCATCGCTTTCGCCCAGCATGATGTAGCATTCCACCACCTCGTCCAGCGTCCGCATGGCGGCGATGAATCGGTCGATGGTTTCGGCATCCTGGGCGGTCAGCCAGACGCGGGCAAAAAGCGTCATACCAAGCCCGACCTGACGAGCGTCCAGCACTGCCACATAGCGGGCGATGATGCCGGCCTCTTCCAAGAGCCTGACGCGACGCAGGCAAGGTGACGGCGACAGGCCAACCTCGGCGGCCAGATCGATATTGGAGATACGGGCATCGCGCTGCAGGACGCGCAGGATGCGGCGGTCGAGTGCATCGAGGGCTATTGACATAAAATGCTTGCCCATCAGTATTTCGCATATTTCTATGCCAATAGATGGTTCATTTCTGGTATCTTTGCAAGAAATGGCTTTGATCGACCCGCTAGGCTTGCGGGATGGATGTCTCGACCGCCCTTTTGTTTGCCGCAACCGTGCTGCCGCTGATCTGCACGCCGGGGCCTGACATGCTGTTTGTCAGCGCGCAGGCGCTTTCTGGCGGGGCGACTGCGGGCCTCAGGGCAACGGCTGGGATTTGCCTTGGTTATCTGGTGCATTCGGGACTGGCTGCGCTTGGGGTTGCCGCGCTGATTGCCGCCTCGCCGCTACTGTTTGCAGGGCTGCGTTGGCTCGGGGTTGCGTACCTCGCCTATCTGGCAATGCGGCTCATCGGTTCAGCGCTGCACCCGGAGGCGGCCGCCGCTGACACGAGGCGGGTTGCAGATCCGTTGCGGCGCGGTTTTGTGACGGCGCTTTTGAACCCTAAGGGGATGATGATCTATCTCGCGCTGCTGCCGCAATTCATGGATCGCCGGCAGGGCGTTGCCTTCCAGGCTCTTGTGCTGTCGGCGATCTTCGTGGGGTTGTGCGCGCTGGTCTATGCGACACTCAGCCTTGCGCTTGGCTCGGCGGGCCGGGGCAGTGGATATGCACGCAGCCGGCGCTGGATCGAGGGCGTGGCCGGCGGCATGTTGATGGCTGCGGCGGGCCGCATGGCGCTGGGCTAGGATATCACCGCGCTTTGCCAGGCATGGCCTGTTCGCGCGACCACGAATCCCGCTATAAGCGCCTGATGTCCATCCGTCTTCTCTCAGAAACCATGGTCAACCAGATCGCCGCCGGTGAGGTGATCGAGCGGCCAGCCAGTGTGGTCAAGGAACTCGTCGAGAATGCGCTCGATGCGGGCGCCTCGCGCATTGAGATTGCGACTGCCGGTGGCGGGCTTGGGCTGATCCGGGTGACGGATGATGGCAGCGGTATTGCGCCAGATGAGCTGGAGCTGGCCATTGCACGCCATTGTACGTCCAAGCTCTCGGACGATATTCACGACATTCGCTCGCTCGGATTTCGCGGCGAGGCCCTGCCCTCCATTGGCTCGGTGTCACGGCTGAGTGTGCGTTCGCGCACAAAGGATGCTGACAGTGGCGCGGAGATACGCATCGAAGGCGGCAAGCTTTTTCCGGTACGGCCAGCAGCGCTGAACCGCGGCACGCAGGTGGAGGTGCGCGACCTTTTCTATGCGACACCGGCACGGCTGAAATTCATGAAGGGCGAGCGCGCCGAGGCGACCGCAACCGCTGATGTGGTGAAGCGGATTGCCATTGCGTTTCCGCATGTGCGCTTCACGCTTTCGGGCACGGACCGCTCGACGCTCGACCTGCCAGCGACCGGCAACGATGCAGCGGCACAGCTTGCCCGCATTGCGCAGGTGATGGGCAAGGAGTTTCCCGAAAACTCAATCATTATTGATGCCGGGCGCGAGATTGTGCGGCTCGAAGGCTATGTGTCTGTTCCTTCCTTCACGCGCGCCAACTCTCTCCAGCAATATGTTTATGTGAATGGCCGCCCGGTGCGCGACAAGCTGATTGCGGGGGCAATACGCGGTGCCTTTGCCGATGTTTTGCCGCGCGACCGGCATGCGGTGACGGCGCTTTTCATAACGCTCGATCCGGCGCATGTGGATGTGAATGTGCATCCCGCGAAAGCCGATGTGCGGTTTCGCGACCCTGGAATGGTGCGGGGACTGATTGTCGGCTCGGTGCGCCAGGCGCTTGCTCAGGCCGGTATTCGCCATGCCACAAGTGGGGCCGATGCCATGATCAACGCTTTCCGTACCGGCATGGCAGCCAATCCGCATGCAGGGACGACAGAGCGCCAGCACTCTTATCAGCCAGAGTTTCGAGGCTCTGGCGGCTATGACATCAACGCTTCGCCCAGCCGCCCTTTCGATTTTGGGCAGGCGGGCTTCAGCGCGCCAGCACAGGCAAGCTTTGATGCCGGTGTGAGCGCAGATGCCCGCGCAGGCTTTGCCGAGGCGCCGGCAGAGCTGATGGCGACGCCGCTTGGTGCTGCGCGCGCGCAGGTTCACGCCAATTACATTGTCGCACAGACTGCGGATTCGCTGGTGATCGTGGACCAGCATGCCGCGCATGAGCGGCTGGTCTATGAGGCGCTGAAGCAGGCGCTGGCAAGCAGGCCGATTGCTGCACAGATGCTGCTCATTCCCGAAATCGTTGACCTGCCGGAAGAGGATGCGGAGCGTGTGGCCCAGCACGCAGACACGCTGCGCAAATTCGGGCTGGGTGTAGAGCGCTTCGGGCCGGGCGCCATTGCAGTGCGCGAAACGCCTTCCATGCTGGGTGATATAGATGCTGGAAAGTTGATCCGCGACCTTGCCGATGAAATCGCCGATAGCGATACGGCTGATACGCTGAAAGAGCGCCTCGACATGATCGCGGCCACAATGGCCTGCCATGGCTCGGTGCGTTCGGGACGGCTGTTGCGCCCGGAAGAGATGAATGCGCTTTTGCGGCAGATGGAAGCAACGCCCGGTTCCGGCACCTGCAATCATGGCAGGCCCACTTATATAGAGCTGAAGCTGGCCGATATTGAGCGGCTGTTCGGGCGGCGGTAAGCCGGCTGATGCGCTTGACCAAGGCAGCGTTTTGTGGCGGAAGATCGTGCCTGAAAGGTGTGACCCATGAACCGTTTTGAAGGACCCGGCGCGCGCGAGGCGAAGATCCGCTATCTGGATGGCGATTTCCAGGTGACCAGCCCTGGCGCTTTTGTGCGCTGTGCGGTGACGGGCGAATCCATCCCGCTGGACGAGCTGAAATATTGGAGCGTGGCGCGGCAGGAAGCCTATCTGACCGCCGATGTGTCGTTGCAGCGCGAGATCGACATGAACCCGGAGCTGCGCACGCGCAGCAAGTGAAGGGCAACCGCTGATAGGCGGCAGCCCCTTTTATAGGGTCAGGTTGGCTGTGCTTCGGTGCGGCGCATGAAGAACAGCCGGTCGATTGCCAGCATCGTCAGCAACGAGACGCCGACCAGCGGGAAGGCGATCCCCCCAATGGCGAGGATGGCGATGAGGCCACGGAAGGTACGTGGGTCGGACGGCATGGGTGGAACGCCGAGCGCGCCGGCAGGACGACGCTTCCACCACATGATCGCGGCGGAGACGGCGAGCAAGATGATCGCCAGGCATACGGCCGACAGCAGGATCTGGTTCAGCAGCCCGAACTGCTGGCCCATATGTACGCTGATGCCGAATTCCAGCGCCTTGCCAAACACGCCATAATCTCCGTAGCTGAGGTCGATCAGCGGCTTGCCGGAATATTGGTCGAAGTGAACGACACGCTGGAGCGACACGTCATCGGGGTAGACGGTGGCGGAATAGACGCCTGTCGGATCGCCCGGAATGGTCACCGCGTAGCCGCGCGAAAAGCCCATGGCGTCGATTTCCAAAATGATGCTGTCGATGCTGATCGCGGAACCGGGCGCTGGCGACACGTTGGCTGCCGGCGTGGTGGTTGCATCGTGGCCGGTGTGGCCTGAGTGTGGGTCAGTCGACAGGGGCAGTTTGGCCTGCTCCATCGACCATGAGGTTGGCGTGGTGTCGCTGAGTTTTCGGGTCGACATCGGCACGCCCACGTATAGGCCTGCTGGATAGCCATCATTGCTGCCATTGGCCCATTCATTGACCTTGTCGCCCCAGACGCCAGACCAAGGCATGCCGGTGATGGCGAGGAAGACGATGAAGAAACCGACAAGGATGCCCGTTACCGCATGGGTATCGCGCCAGAAGATACGACGCCGGGGCGTGCCGCGCACGGTGAGGACGCCACCCGTCTGGCGGCGCGGCCACCAGAGATAGATGCCGGTGGCGACCAGCAGGATGGACCAGCCGGCTGCGATCTCGATCAGGTAACGGGCGGTGGTTCCGAAATATTTGAGGCTGTGGAGAGTGCGGATCGTCCACATGATCGTGCCTCGATCAGGCAAGGTGCCCAGCACCTGACCGTCATGCGGATTGACGTAAACTGCCTGCTTGCCGGCACTTGCGGTGGCGATGGTGATCTCGGCAGAGCTTTGCGGCGTGGCGGGATCGGTGAACTTCACCGCCCTGCCGGGCACCGCGGCCAGTGCTTTTTCAATCATCACCAAGGGGGCGACTCGGGTTTGCGAGGCTTCGACACGTTTCAGGTCGGAATGGATGATGGCATCGAACTCATCCTTGAACAGATAGAGCGCGCCGGTGCAGGCGAGCGAGATGAGAAATGGCAGCACCAGAAGGCCGGCATAGAAGTGCCAGCGCCAGACGGCGCGGTAGAGATCGGAAGCGGGAGCGACAGCGGCCGTGCCGCTCTGCGCTGTTTCAACAAGCGTAGACATTGAGGATTGTTCTCCAGACGTGACGGATCGCCAGCGGCATGCCGATGGCGGTGGTTCAACGGTCAGGAGATGGCGGGTGGAGCACGCGGCTCGGCGAGGATGCCACGCCGTTCAAGCGGGACAATTTGCGCTTGCCGCTGAAAGTCAGGTTCAGCTGCGCGGTGCGGTTGCGGTCCAAAAATCAGTATCGACAGGATTGCCGGAGCGGAGGCGGACGCCACGCGGCAGAGCGCACCGCAGGGGCATTCATGCTGCGAGGGCGCCTGCTCGCCACCATGAGAGACCGTGAGGTCACCGGTGGAGGCGCAGATGATGTGGAGCGGATCGGCAACAGATGCCGCCATGGCGCCCTGTGCCATGCCGCCGAGCAGGCCCTGCAGCGCCAGCATGAACACCGCCAGCGCCGCAAAGGCACTGAATGTCAGCCGATCCCGCAAAAGCAAGCGCATGCTCTTCATGCGTGATGCAGTGCCATAGAGCTTCCCCAAAGTCACTACGACAAAGGAGCAGACTGGAGATGTTCAAACTTCAGTAATGCGCCTGGTGCGAAAGGCGTTGAGCGTGTCGTCGATCAGCCGCGCGGGTACGGATTTCGGTTCGAAGACGGTTTCAACCTCCAGCACCATCAAGCTCTCCAAAAGGGTGCGCGCGGCGTGCGAGCCGTGACGCAGGCGGGCGGCGTCCTTGGCGGTGGTGACGAGGTGGAGATTGTTGGCAGCGGCCAGTTTGACCAGATCGCCAAGCTCATCATCGGCATAGAAATGGTGGTCGCCGAAGGAGCGCTGGATGACGACTTCGCCGCCGGTCTCGCTGATGCTGCGATAGAATTTTGCCGGATCACCGATACCAGCAAAGGCGAGGAACCGCTTGCCGGCAAAAGCCGATTTGCGGCGCGGCTTGAGAGCGGCCTCGAAAAACGGCTTTCCGGCGCGGGCGGCGCGACGGATGATGATATCGGCTGCAGTCCCCTCGCCCATTTTCAAAAGCCCATTGGCAAGCCGCAACTGGTCGGTGATCGGCGCGCGCACGGGGCCGCCGGGAATGATATGGCCGTTGCCGACGCCACGTCGCGCATCGACGACCAGAAGTGCATAGTCGATATGGATGCGGGCGCTCTGGAAGCCGTCATCCATGATAAGGAAATCGCAGCCCTCGGCGATGAGCATGCGCGCGCCGGCAGCGCGGTTGGGGCTGACCGCCACAGGCGCGTGCTCGGCCAGAAGTAGTGGCTCGTCGCCGACGTGTTTTGCGCTGTCGTGGTGCAGATCGACCCGGTGCGGCTCTCCGCCGAAGCTGCCGCCATGGCCACGCGACAGGAAGCCGGGTTTCAGGCCCTGTTTGCGGGCAGCTTTGGCGAGCGCAATGGCCACAGGCGTCTTGCCAGTGCCGCCGACGGTGAGGTTGCCGACGCAGAGCACCGGGCACTCGACTTTTTCGCGGCGTCCCCGTTCAAGCCGGCGGCGCGCAACGGCGCCGTAGATCGCCGAGACAGGGTAGAGCAAGCGCGCACGCCAATCGGGTTTTTCCCACCAGAAGGGAGGCGCTTCGGAGGCCATGTCAGAAGCCGCCGCCGTTGCCGTTCTTCAGCCGTGACTTGACGATCAACGGCTGGATATAAGGCTCCAGGGCCTTCAGCGTGGCGGCGAGCGCGCCGCGCATATCATCGACGACATGCACGCCGGCGGTGATCATATCGCCACGCGCCTTGTCGTTGTTGAGCAGGAAGTGAACCGCGCCTGCCAGCATGTCACCATCGCGTACCAGCCTGGCGCCGCCGCCATCGATGAGGCGCTTGTAGGACTCGCGGAAATTCTGGACGTTGCGGCCAGACAGGACGGCGGTGTTGAGCATGGCCGGCTCGAGCGGATTTTGACCGCCTTCGGCGCTCAGCGAACGACCAACAAAGGCGATTTCGGTCAAACGAAGATAAAGCCCCATCTCGCCTATCGTATCACCCAGCAGGATGTCTGTATCAGGCTCGACCGCCTCGTCCAGACTGCGACGGGCGACCTTGAGGCCGGCTTCGCCAAATGCGGCATGAAGCACAGCACCGCGATCGGGGTGACGTGGCACGATGATGGTCAACAGGTCGGGATGCCGCGACTTCAGCTTGGCGTGAACCTCGACGGCAATCATCTCCTCGCCCTCATGGGTGGAGACGGCAGCCCAGGTCTGGCGACCGGCGATCTCGGCGACGAGCTTGCCGAGCGCGTACTGGTCTACCGGTGGCGGATCGGTATCAACCTTGAGGTTGCCCGAAACGGTAACCGGGCGGGCGCCGAGCGCCTGGAATCGCTCGCCATCAACGTCCGACTGGGCAACCACATGAGCGAGGTTTTCAAATAGCGCCTCGGCGATGAAGGAACGCTTCTGCCAGGACGCGAAAGAGCGGTCAGAGAGGCGCCCATTGACCAGTACCTGGGGAATACGGCGCAACCCAAGTTCGAGAATTGTCATCGGCCAGATTTCGGATTCGGCGATGATGGCAATATCCGGCAGCCAGTGATCAAGAAAACGGCTGACGGCGGGTTTCAGATCAAGCGGAACATATTGGTGAATAATGCGGTCGCCCAGACGCTCATCCGCGACGCGGGCGGAGGTGACTGTGCCGGTGGTGAGCACGACTTTGATGCCGAAATCCAGAATGCGTTCAATGAGCGGAACAACGGCGACGGTTTCGCCCACACTTGCGGCGTGGACCCAGACCAACGGTCCGGCCGGGCGCGGCTGGCTGGCCACGCCGTAGCGTTCGCGGCGTCTGGAATGCTCTTCCTTGCCCTTCGAGGCGCGCCAGCCGACATAGGTGCCGACCAGCGGATAGGCGGCAGCGCCAGCATAGCGGTAAACGCTCAACATGGCACGGGCCCAGCGTTCACTCATTTGGGCCGATCCACCAGTTGATACGCCTTTTCGGTCGCCATGTTGAGCGCATCCGTGACTTCGCGGCGCCGGGCCTCAAGCTCGGCATCAGTTGCGTCAGAAGGTACTGAAATGGGATCACCGATGATCAATGCACCGCGGCCGAACGGAAGGCTGACGGTGGTCTTGTCCCAACTCTTCTCCAAAACCTTGCGCCGACTGGTGGCCATGGCGACCGGAAGAATAGGCCGTCCGGACAGCTTGGCCAGGGTGACGATGCCAAGTCCGGCATCCCGCGGCGTTCCCTTGGCGATATCAGCGATCATGGCGACGTTGTTGCCGGCATCGAGCGCCTTTTTTAGGGCAATCAGCGCCTGGGCTCCGCCCTTGCCGGAATTGTCTGAGCCGGGGCGGCCTCCGGAGCCGCGCACGGCTCGAAAACCAAGCTTTTCAAAAACCATGGCATTCAGCTCCGCGTCGGCACTGCGCGAGAACATGGCCACGAGTTTCTGGTTTCGATCGTAATAGGCCGGCACCAGAATGTGCTGTCCGTGCCAGAGCGCCACAATTGAGGGAGTGTGCTCAGCGTAGGCGGCAGTGAGATCGGAAGATCCCTTCACCAGCGGATTGGTAATTTTGATAAAGCTCAACGCCTTTGCCAGCAGCGTCGACAGTACATGTCTGGAGAAGCGCGATTGGGCCAACGGCTTGCGGATAGCTTTCCACAACCCTTTTGCGACACCGGTACGGCGTGCCGGACCTGCGGCTTGCGCCCGCGTCATCGCTTTCTTTTCGTCCATGCGCTGGGTTCTACGCTGCCTTGCCGCCATCCGGGTCGAGCATCCGATGCAGGTGGACGATGAAATAGCGCATATGCGCATTGTCCACTGTGGCCTGGGCCTTGCCCCGCCAGGCCAGTTCCGCGGATTTATAGTCGGGGAAAATGCCGACAATATCGAGGCCGTCGAGATCGCGGAACTCGGTGCTGCCGAGGCTTTGCAGTTCGCCCCCGAAAACAAGGTGCAACAGCTGCTTCTTTCCGTCTTCTCCGGCCATAGTCGTTCCTAGCTCCACATCGTTGGCAGACAGGGTGTTAGAGGAAAAAAAGCGTGTTTGAAACCGGCTTGAGCAGGTTTCAGGCGTCTAATCCTGCAATCACAGATGTCATCACCTGCAAAAGCGGGCCGCTGCCTGCAACCAAGGCGCCATGAACGGGGTGCGTTCCAGCGTAGCGCAGTTCGGCTCCGGCTGCGTCTACCAGTTTGCCGCCGGCTTCACGCAGAATCAGATCAGCGGCTGCGAGGTCCCAATCATGCGCATTGGCTTTTACATAAGAAGCGTCGAGTTCGCCGCTTGCCACCATGGCAACGCGGCAGGCGAGCGAGGGAATATAGGGAATGACCGTGAAGCGGTCTTTCCATTTTGGCGGGGTGGCTGCGAGCATCGGTTTGGGGCCGGCTACCGTGAAGGCTTCCCTGTGGGGATTGACCTTTAGCGGTTGGCCGTTGCGGAATGCACCGCCATCTGCTGCGGCCCAATAGATCTCGCCCTTGGCCGGACAATCAAGCACGCCGGCGCGCGAAATGCCGTCTTCGACAACGGCAATGGATACACACCAGACCGGATAACCTTCAAGAAAAGCGCGGGTGCCATCAATCGGATCGACGACGAAGGTGCGGCGGCGCGAAAGGCGCTCAGGCGAATCCACGGTTTCTTCGGACAGCCAGCCATAATCGGGCCGCGCCTTGAGCAGGGTTTCTCGTAAATAGGTGTCGACAGCGTAATCGGCCTCGCTGACCGGCGACTGGCCGGTTTTCATCCAAACCTGCGGGTCCTGCCTGAAGTAGCCCATCGCGATGCGAGCGCCTTCGGCTGCAGCCTCGCGGATGAGCGCCAAATCGTCCGACTGCCAGCCTGCCTCAGATGCCTGCAAGGGTCATCCCTTCGACAAGGAGGGTTGGCGCGCAGGTGCCGAAATTGCGATCGAGATCGCTTGCGGGAACCATTGTCAGGAACATGGTCTTGAGGTTGGAGGCGATTGTGACCTCCGATACCGGATAGGACAGTTCACCGTTCTCGACCCAGAAACCGCTGGCGCCCCGGCTGTATTCGCCCGTGACCATGTTGACGCCCTGGCCAAAAACCTCGGTTACGTAAAAGCCAGTTTTCAGCCCCCGGATCATGTCTTCGGGCGACATTGTTCCAGGCTCAATGGCGAAATTGGAGGACGATGGCGACACTGACGAACCGGAGCGCGAACCGCGGCCATTGGTCTGGAGCCCGAGTTCCTGCGCCACCGAGGTGGACAGGAGCCAGTGGCGCAAAATGCCATCCTCGATCATATCGAGCGGAACGCCTTCCACGCCTTCGCCGTCGAAAGGACGCGAGGCCTGGCCGCGCACCTTGAGCGGATCGTCGGTGACGCGGATGGTGCTTCCCGCCACCTGCTTGCCCATCATGTCGCGCAGAAAGCTGGTCTTGCGGGCAACCGAAGCGCCATTGATGGCGCCAGCGATGTGCCCGGCAATGCCGCGTGCGACACGCGGATCGAAAATGACATCGACCGCACCGGTTTGGGCTTTGCGGGCATTCAGCCGTTTGACCGCGCGCTCGCCGGCCTTGCGACCGATTTCTTCGGGGCGCTCCAGATCGACAAAATGCTGGTGCGAGGAATAATCATAGTCGCGCTCCATGCCGGTGCCTTCGCCCGCAATGACGCTGGCCGACCGGGAAAAACGGGAGCCGACATAATGGCCAACAAAGCCTTCCGAGGTGGCCAGAACGATGCCACCCAGACCGAAGCTGGCACCGGAACCGGCGGAATTGGTGACACCCTTGACCGCAAGCGCTGCCTCTTCGGCGGCCAGCGCATCGTCACGCAGTTGATCCGCCGACAGGGTGGTCGCGTCAAACAGGTCGAGATTGCGCGGGTTCTTTACCAAGCGGTCGGGATCGGCCAGGCCTTGGAAAGGATCTTCCGGCGAAACGCGCGCCATGGAGACTGCGCGCTCAGCCAGTTCGCGGACATCTGACGATGCCGTTGCCGATACGCTGGCGGCTTTTTTTCCGACAAATACGCGCAGCGAAATGTCGTCGCTTTCGGAGGCTTCGGAGTTTTCGACCTTGCCCAGCCGCACGGAGACCGAGGTTGAGCGGCCGCGCACCGCAACAGCATCCGCAGCTGTTGCGCCGGCGCGTTTGGCAGCCTCGACCAGGCTTGCTACCTTGTCGACAAGCTTGGCGGAATCGAGCGTGTCGGTCATAGCGGGATCTGGCCTGTAATTTGTTTCGTTTGCAATGCTTGGCGCACCGCGCCTGCGCCACCATCTATTGTTCCGACGATCCATGTGCAATGGGTGGTGTTCACAGCAAATCGCGCGCAAGCGACCCCGCACGATCCGGAGAGGGATGCAGATCTTGGCAGTTGAGGGAACCATCTATTCCGAAATTCTGCTGCTGCTGGGTGGCGCTGTGGTGGCTGCACCGCTGTTCAAGCGCATCGGTCTCGGCACCATTCTGGGCTATCTGGCAGCAGGCGTGGTGATCGGCCCGGTAGCACGACTGATCACCGGCGGCGTGGAAATCCTGCATGTTGCCGAACTCGGAATTGTGTTTCTTCTGTTTGTCATCGGGCTTGAGCTCAAGCCATCCCGGCTGTGGGCGATGCGGCGCGAGATATTCGGGCTGGGCTTTGCACAAGTCGTTTTGACGGGAACTGTGCTCGCACTGCTTGGCCACTATCTTGCAGCACTTTCGTGGCCGGCGGCACTGGTGATCGGCTTCGGGCTGGCGCTTTCCTCCACGGCCTTTGCGATGCAGCTTCTGGAGCAGGAAGGCACGACCAATGCCCGTCATGGCCAGACGACATTTTCCATCCTGCTGTTCCAGGATATCGCCATCGTGCCGCTGCTGGCCATCGTGCCGCTTTTGGCGCCGGGTGGCGAAACCGGCACTACGGTGGCCGTGCTGCCGCAACTGGCGGTGACGATTGCAGCGATTACTGCACTGCTGGTCGCGGGACGCTATCTGATCAATCCGCTGTTTCGCATCATCGCCAATACGGGTGCCAAGGAGGCAATGATTGCCGCCGCTCTGCTGGTGGTTCTGGGTGCAGCAACGCTGATGCAGGTGGCGGGGCTGTCGATGGCGATGGGCGCTTTTATCGCCGGCGTGATGCTGGCCGAATCATCCTACCGGCATGAGCTGGAAGCCGATATCGAGCCATTTCGCGGCATTCTGCTCGGGCTGTTCTTCATGGCGGTTGGCCTCTCGCTCGACCTCAGCGTGATCGTGGAGAACTGGGCCACCATCCTGTTGGCGGTGCCTATCCTGATGACGGTGAAAGTGGTGATCACCTATGCGGTCTGCCGCCTATTTGGCTCGACGCATGACAATGCGGTGCGCGTGGCGTTTCTTTTGCCGCAGGGCGGCGAGTTTGCCTTCGTGCTGTTTTCGGCAGCAGCATCAGCAGCGGTGTTTACGTCTGAGACTGCGTCGATGCTGATTGCCATCGTCACCGTCTCGATGGCCCTTATGCCGCTGTTTGCGCCGGCATCGAAGTTTTTTCTCGGGCAGGAAGTGGCCGAGCAACTGGACGAAGACTTTGAGGGCGCCGGGGCCGACGTGTTGATGATCGGCTTCTCGCGCTTTGGCCAGATTGCCGCGCAGATCCTTCTGACAGGTGGGTCGTCGGTGACGATCATCGATCACTCGGCCGAGCGGGTGAGGAGCGCAGGAAAATTTGGCTTCCGTATCTATTTCGGGGACGGGACCCGCAAGGATGTGCTGGAGGCGGCCGGCATCCGCCGCGCCAAGGTGGTGGCGATAACCACCAACAAGCGCGAGATCACCGACCGCGTGGTCGAGCTGATCCAGAGTGAATACCCCGACGCGCGGCTTTATGTGCGCTCCTATGACAGGACGCATACGCTGCAATTGCGGGCACGCGGTGTGGATTACGAGCTGCGCGAGACGTTTGAATCGGGGCTTTTGTTTGGCCA
Organism: Mesorhizobium sp. NBSH29; assembly: GCF_015500055.1. Classification (NCBI taxonomy): domain Bacteria; kingdom Pseudomonadati; phylum Pseudomonadota; class Alphaproteobacteria; order Hyphomicrobiales; family Phyllobacteriaceae; genus Mesorhizobium; species Mesorhizobium sp. NBSH29. The sequence goes on along the minus strand of NZ_CP045492.1, from coordinate 1,829,024 downwards.
GCGGACGCTCGAGGCGCTCGGCATCGATCAGGATACGGCGGAAAACATTCGCGAGGATGTGCGCCACCGCGACGAGCAGCGGCTGGCGCTGCAGGCTGTGGAAGGCATTCATGCTGGTCGCGACATTCTTTATGCCAAACCGGTGACGCCGGAGCCGCTGATCAAGCCCACGCGCGAATCCAGACGGCTCGACAAAACGCCCGAAGCGGCTGACAATTGACCACTCAGTACACGAGGAAATCGCCATGACGCCCTTCCATCTTGCCTTTCCCGTCCGTGACCTCGATGAGACGCGCCGTTTCTACCGCGACGTTCTCAATTGCGGCATTGGCCGATCGTCGGACAGCTGGGTCGATTTCGACCTGTTCGGCCACCAGATGTCTGCGCATCTGCGCCCGGATGCCGCTTCTGCCGCGCGCAGCGGGACAGTGGATGGCGTAGCGGTGCCGATCCCACACTTTGGCGTGGTGCTGCCGATGGGCCAGTGGCAGGAACTGGCCGACCGGCTGGAAGCCAATGACAGCGTTGACTGGGTGGAGAAGCCAATGGTGCGCTTCAAGGGCGAGTCCGGCGAACAGGCGACGCTGTTCATCCGCGACCCTTCAGGCAATGCGCTGGAATTCAAGGGGTTTCGCTCGATGGAGCAGGTGTTCGCGCACTGAGGTTGGTGGCGGTTGGCGGTGAGCTATACCCCTCTCCGCCTCGCTGCGCTCGGCACCTCTCCCCACTTTCGTGGGGCGAGGAAATAGCCAACCGCTAACCCCTATTTCCTCGCCCCGCTTGCGGGGAGAGGTGGCTCGGGCGGCCGAGACGGAGAGGGGTTTTGCGCACGGCGCTCAGCCGCGCCCGCCTTTTCAAACTTTGCCACCGCCTTTTCCACTTCCCGCTTCAGCTCATCCTTGATCGAGGCGGTTTCAGCCAACACGGCATCGACCTTCAGGAAGTCCAGAGCGCGAAAGCGCGAGACGGGCGGGCGGAGCAGGATGTCGGGGCAGTTGGTCTTGAATTTCATGGCGCTGATCGACTGCATCATCAACTGCGTAGCGCCAAACATCAGGTCGAGCGAATTGGGACGGCGGCGGCTGCTTTCGGCAGGAGCGCCGACGACATCGATGGCGATGGTGATATCGGCATCACCCTCGATGAGGTCAAAGGGGACGGGGTTGTAGATGCCGCCGTCGATCAACAGCATGCCGTCGCGCCTGACCGGCTTGAACACGGCTGGAATTGCCGCCGAAGCTGCCAGCGCTGAAAACAGATCGCCACTGTCGAACACCGCCAGTTTGTGGCCGAAGAAATCTGTGGCGGTGACTTTTAGCGGAATTTTCAGATCGGAAAAATCTGTTGGCATGCCTTCGGGCATGAAGGCCTTCAGGATGCGCTCGATGTTGAACTGCGAAACATTGATGCCGCCGGCCACCATTTCCCCGAGAGAGCCGGGGCGCGCGCGCCACATGCGCGAGGCGACTTCGGCGCGGTGGCCCAAAATGGCAACGGAGAATTCGTGGATGTCCTTGCCCGTCATGCCGGACGCCATCGCGGCGCCCATGATGGCGCCGATGGAGGAGCCGGCAATCGAAACAGGGCGGATGCCCAGTTCGTCGAGGGCTTCGATGACATGGATGTGCGCCAACCCGCGCGCGCCGCCGCCGCCGAAGGCGATGGCGAAGGTGGGACCACCAGCGCCACTATTTGCCTTCTTGCCCGGCTTCGAAGGCGGCTTGTCGATCACCCCTTGCCTCCCTTGGGGGCTTCCGGACCAACGATCAGGATGGCCGGTTCGGTGCGCAACAGCCGCGTGGCTGCCTTTTGGACTTCGTCCTTCGTCACCGCCTGGATCAGCGCTTCTCGACGTTCAAGATAATCCTTGCCCAGATCATTGATCTGAAGCTCTACCAGCGTGGAGGCGATGCTGCTCGAAGAATTGAGATTGCTGATGGCATAGGAGCCAATCAGATATTTCTTGGCGTCTTCCAGCTCCTTGTCGGTGACGCCGCCATCGGCCATGCGCCCGACTTCGGCGCGGATGATGTCGAGCGTCTCGTCGGCGCGGTCTGAACGGGTAGCGGTGGAGATGACCAGTGCGTTGGTGTGCTTGCGGTTCATCAACGAGGAATCAACGCCGTAGGCCAGCCCGCGCTTCTCGCGCACTTCGTCAAACAAGCGCGAGGAGAACGTACCGCCGCCCAGAATGTGGTTCATCAGGAAGGCCGCGAAGAACTCGGGATCGGTGCGCTCCAACCCTGGATAGGCCAGTTGCAGCGTCGTCTGCGGCAGATCATAGGGAATGCGGATTTCCTGGCTGAGCTTTGGCGCAACGTCGACAACCGGCGTCTGCGTCGCCTGCTCCGGCAGGCTCCCAAATACCTTGTCGAGATCGCGCTTAAGCGTCTCGGCGTCGATAGCGCCAACTACGCCGACAATGAGATTGCCGCGTGAGAACTGCGCCTTGTGTAGTGCGTGCAGGTCAGCCGCCGTCAGCTTGGGAAGCGTCTCCTCGGTGCCGTCATCGCGTCTAGCATAGGCGTGGTCGCCGTAGAGCGCCTCTGACCAGGCAAAGCCGGCAATGGTGTTGGGGTCCTTGGCCTTGGCGATCACGCCGGAGAGGATCTGCGACCGGATGCGATCGATGGGCGCCTGGTCGAAACGTGGCTCCTCTATGGCCAGACGGAGAAGATCGAGCGCCTCATCCTTCTGGTCAGCCAACATGCGCATAGAGCCATAGGTAGCGTCGCGCACGGCGTTAAAGCCCATCTCGGCACCGGCATCGTCGAGCTTTTCCTGAAAGGCGTCGCTGTCCATGTCGCCGGCGCCCTCGTCGAAGAGACCGGTCATCAAGTTGGATAACCCGTCCTTGCCGACCGGATCTTGCGACGTGCCACCGGCAAAGGCGAAGCGAAATGCCACGATGGGAACCGAATAATCCTCGACCAGCCAGGCTTTAATACCCTTGTCGGAGATGACTTCCTGAATGGTGACGGCAGCGCGGGCGGCCATCACATGCGGCATTACCAGAAACAGCAGCGCCAGAAAAACGGTCGTGGCGGTGGTCGAGAGACGGTTTTTGAAGTGCATCATCTTGACCCTCAATTCTTCTTGTCGGCTTCGGGCAGCAGGTACCCGGCGACCGAACGATCCGGGTTCAGATATTTCGCGGCCACGGCCTGGATACGGGCTGGCGTGACTTTGGCGATTTCATCGGGCCATTTTTCGATCATGTCGACACTGCCGCCGGTGGCAAGCGTGGCGCCGTAGATATTGGCCATGCCGGACTGACTGTCGCGGGCAAAGATCATCGAGCGCAGGAAGCGTTTCTTGGCTTTCTCAAGTTCGATGTCGGTGATGCCATCCTTGATGACTTTCAGCACTTCGGCGTCGATGCCGGCTTCTACCTGTTGCAGCGTGGCGTCGCCGCGCGGGGCACCGTAGAGGGTGAATTCGGACGCATCAAAGGATGTACCGTTGTAGGCCGCGCCAGCGCTGGCCGCGGTGCCCTGGGCGACGACAAGCTGCTGGTAGATGCGGCTGCGGGTGCCACCGCCGAGAATTTCGGAGAGCAGGTCAAGCGCTTCAGCCTCGCCCGGTTCTGCACGATTGTAGGATGGCACGACCCACGATTTCTGGAAGCTTGGAACGCCGACGCGGGGATCGGCCAGGGTGACCGTGCGGCGCGTGTTCTGCTCGGGTTCCTGAGGGCGCTCGCGCGCCGGCAGGTCAGGACCGTGTGGGACCTTGCCATAGGTCTTTTCTGCCAGCGCCTTGACGGTGGTGGCATCGGTGTCGCCGGCGACGACCAGAATGGCATTGTTGGGGGCGTAGTAACGGTCATAGAAAGCGACCGCGTCAGTGCGGTTCAGCTGTTCCATCTCGTGCATCCAGCCGATGACGGGTACGCGGTAGGGATGGTTTTGATAGAGCGTAGCGTCCACCTCTTCGGCCAAAAGCGCGTTTGGACTGCTTTCGATGCGCGAGCGGCGCTCTTCCAGAATCACATCGCGCTCTGGCCCGATCACCTCGTCGGTGAGGATCAGGTTACGCATGCGGTCGGCCTCGAATTCCATCATGGTTTCGAGTGCTGCCGGTGTGACCGATTGGAAGTAGGCGGTGTAGTCATAGGAGGTGAAAGCGTTTTCGTTGCCGCCGATCTCGGCGATCCTCGCGCCGAACTCGCCGGCCTTATGGTTGGTGGTGCCCTTGAACATCAGGTGTTCGAAGAAGTGCGCGATGCCGGATTTTCCCGCCGGCTCATCGGCGCTACCGATCTTGTACCAGACCATATGCGTGACGATGGGGGCGCGGTGATCGGGGATGACCACCACCTCCATGCCGTTTTCAAGGGTGAAATGTTCGACCTTCTCCGGCTGCACCGGAGCCTGGGCAAGGGCAAGGGCCGGTAGCGCACCCGCCAAGCTTACCAGCAAGAGGAAAAGAAGCCGTGCAGGTTTGAAAATCAAAGTCATGTGCCGCTCTATCCAAATCAGTGATGCAGGTGGTTACAGGCCAGACCCGCGCATGCAAATGAATTGTTCGTAATGGTAGGAAGGTGTGACCCGCAAAGGCGGCAGCAATCAGGCGGTTTCGATAAAGCGGATGATCGTGTCGCCATAGGCACGCTGGTCGACGACCTTGAAGCCAGCGCCGGGCTCAAAGGCGGCGGTGGCGGCTTCCTCGACAATGCATAGCGCGCCCGGAGCCAGCCAGCCGCCGGCTTTAGCGGCTTGCAGTGCGCGCTCGCCAAGGCCTTTACCATAGGGCGGGTCGGCGAAGACCAGATCGAAGGGCGCAATGTTGCCGGTGTCGCCGAGAGCTGCGGCATCGCGGCGAAATATCTTGGTGCGGCCGGTCAGACCAAAGGCTTCGACATTGGTGCGGATGAGGCCACGGCCTTCGGCGCCCTCTTCGATGAAGACGCCATAGGACGCCCCGCGCGATAGTGCCTCAAGCCCGAGCGCGCCGGTGCCAGCGAACAGGTCAAGTACACGCCCGCCGGCAAGTTTGTCGGCGTAGCGGTGCGCCAGGACGTTGAACAACGCCTCTCTGGCGCGGTCTGTCGTCGGGCGAATCGTATCCGTGCGCGGTGTGGCTAAAGGCCTGCCGCGAAACTCACCGCCGACGATCCGCACCAGGTTTTCCCTTGCGTGGGCCCGAGGTTGGGCTGTTGCGCGATGGCGCGGGATGGTTATCGCTCTTGCCGAACGGCTTCTTGCCATAGCGCGCCGACTTGTCGGCCTTGCGGGCGTCGACCTCTGCCTTCTCGCTCTCCAGCTTGCCCTTGCCTTGCGGGCGGGCACCAGAAGCCATCCACACATTGGCACGGCGCTGGCCGGGCGGATCAATCGGGCGCTGTTCACGCTCTGGCTTTTTGCCACGCGGCGGGCGGGCGTCACGGTCCGGCCGGTCACCAAAGGCAGCTGGTTTGCCAAAGGACGGCTTGTCGCCACGATCCGGCTTATCGCCATAAGATGGCTTGCCGTAGGCAGGTTTGCTGCCACGATCTGGTTTGTCACCGTATGATGGCTTGCCGTAGGCAGGTTTGCCGCCGCGGTCTGGCTTGTCACCGTAAGATCCCCGCTCGGGACGGCTGGTCGATAGCTTGCCCAGCGCATCGTCGCGGGTGTTTTCGCGGCGCTTGCGCGCTTTGATCAGACCACCTTCGCCGATATGGCCGCGTTCGCCGTCGCGCATGATTTTTGGACGCTCCGTCGCCATTTCTTCTTCCGGCTCGCGCTCGCGGCGCGTTGGCTGGTTGGAGAATGGATTGACGATATCAGCTTCGAAATTCGCACCGGATTCTTCAATCAGGCGTTCGCCGAGCTGGTCACGCAGGGTCTTGCCCTTCATCTCCCAGACATGGCCTTCTGGCAGTTCGCCTAGCTGGAACGGGCCATAGGATACGCGGATGAGGCGGGTGACATCGAGACCGAGTGCGCCCAAGACGTTTTTCACTTCACGGTTCTTGCCTTCGCGCAAACCGATGGTGAGCCAAGCGTTGCTGCCCTGTGAACGATCCAGCGTTGCTTCGATAGCGCCATAGAAGACGCCATCAACAGAAATGCCGTTCTTGAGATCAGCCAGTGCCTTTTCATCAGGCGTTCCATGCACGCGCACGCGGTAGCGGCGTAGCCAGCCCGTTGCCGGCAGTTCCAGAACGCGCGACAGGCCGCCATCATTGGTAAGGAGCAAAAGCCCTTCGGTATTGATGTCGAGACGGCCCACCGTCATCAAACGCGGCAGATCACCTGGCAAGACGTCAAACACGGTCTTGCGGCCCTGCGGGTCACGGTTGGTTGTGACCACCCCTGCAGGCTTGTGGAACAAGAACATGCGGGTGCGCTCAATAGCCGGGATCAGCGTGCCGTCGAGTTCGATCTTGTCTTCAATGGACACATTGATGGCAGGAGATGCCAGGACGCGGCCATTGACGCGAATGCGGCCAGCCGCAATCAGCTCTTCAGCATCACGGCGCGAGGCAATGCCTGCACGGGCCAGACGCTTTGCAATACGCTCGCCCTCTTCGGGCACCGCATCACGCGAGCGCTCAAACGGCTTTTCATCACGGCGCGGCGGACGCTTTTCGAAGTCGCCGCGCTCGGGGCGTGGACCGGCACGAAACGGTTTTTTGTCGCCGTCGCGGGGGCTGTCGTCGCGAGCCCGGAAGGGACGCGGTTTGTCGCCACCGTCACGGGGGCGGTCATCACGAGGGCGGAACTCGCGTGGTTTGTCATCGCGGGGACGGAAAGGCGTGCGTGGCTTGTCGCCAGCTTCCCGCGGACGAAATTCACGCGGCTTGTCATCGCGAGGCCGGTCATCGCGCGGACGGAATGGCGTGCGTGGCTTGTCGTCAGCTTCACGGGGGCGAAATTCACGCGGCTTGTCATCGCGAGGCCGATCATCGCGGGGGCGGAAAGGCGTGCGTGGCTTGTCGCTGCGGGCCTCACCGGGAGCGCCTTCACGTTTTTGATAGGGCTTTTTGGCGCCACCGCCTGCGAAAGCCGGCTTTGCGCCAAAGGCGGGCTTGCCGGAACGCGCGGGGCGCGGGGCGTCACCGGAGCTGCGGGCAGGTCCAGAAAATTTCTTCGGACCGAATTTGCGCGGTCCCTTTTTACGATCGTCGTCCATGTGGCCTTTGCCTTTGGAGAGGTTCGCGCTTCTCGAACGTCGAACTGCTCTCTCTTGATTGTTTCCGCGATTGCGGTGCAAGGCCGCGGCAGATTTTGCGGAATTGCTCTTGCGCGGCTAGATAACAGGAACACCACCGAGGTGCGAGGGAAATGTCTTGGATAGCCAACCGATGAAACGGCCCGATTTTATGGCGATGGCGCTGTCCGAAGCGCACGCCGCCGGCGCGCGCGGCGAGGTGCCTATCGGCGCGGTGCTGGTACGCGGCAGTGAATTGATTGCCAAAGCAGGCAACCGCACGCGCGAACTGAACGATCCGACCGCCCATGCCGAGCTGCTGGTGATCCGCGAGGCCGGCGCTGCGCTGTCGCAGGAGCGGCTCACCGATGCCGATCTCTATGTGACGCTCGAACCCTGCACCATGTGCGCGGCAGCAATTTCGTTTGCGCGGGTCAGGCGTCTGTATTTTGGCGCAACCGACGACAAGGGCGGTGGCGTCGTCAGCGGCGTGCGCTTTTTTGGGCGACCGACATGCCACCACGCGCCGGAGGTCTATCCAGGGATTGGCGAAAGCCAGTCGGCGGAATTGTTGCGCGGGTTTTTTCAGGAAAAGCGCGGTTGAAGCGTTCTATTTCCTCGCCCCGCTCGCGGGGACGAGGAACAGACTACATGCCCGGAATGAGCTGCTTCAGCGACCAGCCACTGCCCTTTTTGCGGGCAGCTGCCTTGGCGCGACGTTCCTTCTTGAACTCATCTACGCCAATGTCATCTGCCGCAGCGGTGGCTGCCGGCTGGCGATAGGTCAGCGGTGGCTCACTCAGATATTTTCGGCTGGTTGCGCTGCCCTGGCGGTTTTCAGCGACGCGCTTCTTGTAGGCTGCGCGGGTATTACGGAATTCGGGACGGTTGATCGACTGGTTGGAGCCAGAATCATCGCCACGGCTCGAGCCGCCGCTGCTGGGCGTGGCCGAAGCGGTGGCAACATCGGGGACAATCGGCGAATCGTAGTTCGGGTTGTCCTGATTGGCGGTCACTTCGGCGCGGATGCGGGCGCGACGCTGTTCGGGCGATTCGGGCCAGGAAGGGTTGGAAGCGACCGTGACGCTGTCCTGAGGAACCGGAAGTTCGGCCCTGGCACCCGGCGCCGGCTTCACCAATTCAGGGCGGGGCTTGTAATCAATGGGCTCGCGACGCTTGGGTGCGATGGAGACAATGCCGGTCAGGTCGGACGCAAGCTGTTCGGTCGACGTCTTGTCGGTGCCGTAAGTGGGCGCACCCATGCAGCCGGCCAAAAACAGGGTGGATGCGACGAGCGGCGCGCCAAACCAGGCGCGTTTCATGTCTGCCATGCCGAAATTTCTCACTACCAATTGCCTCACCCACGCTCCGGACGCCTGCCGGGCACCGTCCGGCCCCCGGTCTTCACTGGAAATCCGGCGACAACAAGGCGTTCGGACGCCGCGCTTGTAGCGCAAGCGCGGCGGAAGGGCAACTTAACCCATCGGACAAGCCTGCTGGGTTTTTTTGTTTTTAAGCCTCAGGCGCCGGCGGTCGGCCTTGCCATTGTTCGCTGCGCGAAAATGGTTTTGTCAGCCTCAGGCACCGGCGGTCGCATCCGCGACCTTGGCTGACGCGCCACGGGGCGCGACGGCCAGTCGGCCTTGCCGTTTTTGCTGTGCAAAAACGGTTTGGTCAGAGGCGGCCGAGAGCCCGCAGTTCGTGCAAGGCTGCCGCATCGCGTGCGGAAACGTCAGGAAACTCCGGGTCCGCACCGACATCATCGGTGAAGCGCCAGGACCGGGCGCATTTGGTGCCGGAGGCCGGTGCCACAACAACGCCGACGCCTTTGACATCATCCAGCCGGAACGCATCTGCCGGGGCCTCATCAGTCTTGATGCTGATGCCCGAGGTGATGGCGATCTCGGCCAGATCGATGCCTGCAAGCGCTGTGCGCAATTCCGCATCGGTGATGTGGACAATGGGCGCGGCCTCCAGCGAGGAGCCGATGGTTTTTTGAGCCCGCTCGATTTCCAGCGCGCCGGTGATGACGCGGCGCACCTGACGGATTTTTTTCCACTTCTCGGCGAGTTCTGGATTGCTCCAATCCTTCGGCGTCTCGCGGAACTGTTCCAGATGCACCGATTCGGCGGAGGGGTAGCGCTCCAGCCAGGCTTCTTCCATTGTAAAGGGCAGCATCGGCGCCATCCATGTGACCACGCGGTCAAACATAGTGCGCACCACCTGAAGAGCAGCCTTGCGCTTGGCACTGGAAGGCGCTTCGCAATAAAGCGCATCCTTGCGGATATCGAAGTAAAAGGCCGACAGTTCCACGACCATGAAATCTATCAGGGTGCGGGTGACGCGCTTGAACTCAAAGGCATTGTAACCGTCACGCACAATCTGGTCGATCTCGGTCAGGCGGTGCAGCATCAGCTGTTCCAGCTCTGGCATTTCCGAGATGGACATCTCGCCGCCCTCATCATGCGCCAGCGTGCCGAGCATCCAGCGGATGGTGTTGCGCAGCTTGCGATAGGCATCAATATTGGTCTGCATCACGTTCTTGCCGAGACGCTGATCTTCCCAATAATCGGTGGTGACGACCCAAAGGCGCAGAATATCGGCACCGGATTGCTTGATAATGTCTTGCGGCACGACCGTGTTGCCGAGCGATTTCGACATTTTGCGGCCGTGTTCATCCATCGTGAAACCGTGGGTGACAACGGCATTATAGGGCGCGCGGCCACGTGTTCCGCAGCCTTCCAGCAGCGAGGAATGGAACCAGCCGCGATGCTGGTCTGACCCTTCAAGGTAGACATCGGCAGGCCATTTCAGGTCTGGCCGGTCTTCGAGGGTGAAGGTGTGGGTGCAGCCGGAATCAAACCAGACATCGAGAATGTCCATGACCTGTTTCCACGGTTCGCCAGCGCGTTCTCCAAGGAACCGCTCGCGTGCACCTTCGGCAAACCAGGCGTCAGCGCCTTCAACCTCGAAGGCTGCAAGAATGCGGGCATTGACCGCTTCATCGTCCAGCACATTGCCATCGACATCGGCAAACACGCAGATCGGCACGCCCCAGGCGCGCTGGCGCGAGAGAACCCAATCGGGACGCTCCTCGATCATAGCGCGCAGGCGGTTCTGGCCAGCGGCCGGCACAAAGCGCGTGGCGTCAATGGCGGCGAGCGCACGGGTGCGGAGCGTATCTTTTCCTGCGCTCACGGCTGAAGCCTCCGCGGGGGCGGGCGAATGGTCGCCCGGGGCCCGGTCGGACCCTTGGCCTGTGGCCATATCGGCGGAAAGGCCGTAGCCGTTCAGTTCCTTGTCCATATAGACAAACCATTGCGGCGTGTTGCGGAAGATGATCGGCTTTTTTGACCGCCATGAATGCGGGTAAGAGTGCTTGAGGCGACCGCGCGCGAACAGGAGATTGCGCGCAATCAGTTCCTCGATGACGGATTTGTTGGCATCGCCCTTCTTGCCATTGTCATCCATGACACGCGCTGCCCCGCCTTCGCGGTCCGGCCCAAAACCCGGCGCATCCTTGGTGAAGTAGCCTGCATCATCGACAGTGAAGGGGATGGTCGTATCAATGCCGCGCGCGCGCAGTACACCGGCGGCGTCCATCCACGCCTCAAAATCCTCGCGGCCATGACTGGGTGCAGTGTGGACAAAGCCCGTACCCGCATCGTCTGTGACGTGGTCGCCTGCGATCAGCGGAACGGTGAATTCATAACCGCCGCCGAAGCCTTTGAGGGGGTGTGACAGGGTGATGGAAGCGAGTTCCCGCTCGCTGACATCGGCAAGGCGCTTAAAGGTCAGCTTGGACTTGGCAGCACTTTCTTCGGCCAGTGAATCTGCGAAGATGAGTTTTTCGCTTGGCTGCGGCCCAAAATCATTCTGAGCTTCGGTGACTTGGTAAAGGCCATATGAGACCCGCGACGAATAAGCGACAGCGCGGTTGCCTGGGATCGTCCAAGGCGTGGTGGTCCAGATGACGACATAAGCATCCGACAACTTGTAAGTATCTTGGTACTCCTTTGCCGCCTCGGCCTTTTCTTCACTTGATAGTGAAGTGTCTTTCGCCTGTAGAGCACGGTCGATGCGAAATTTTCCCGCGCTAATATCTTGACCCGAAGCCGCCACCGGAAACTTCACCCAGATCATGTCGCTTTCGACATCGTGATATTCGATCTCGGCTTCGGCCAGAGCCGTGCGTTCGACGACTGACCACATGACCGGCTTTGAGCCGCGATAGAGCTGGCCGGACTTGGCGAATTTCAAAAGTTCGCCGGCGATGCGGGCTTCAGCGTGGAAGCTCATGGTCAGATAGGGATTGTCGAAATCGCCCTCGATGCCGAGGCGCTTGAACTCTGCCGCCTGCACGGCGATCCAGCTTGCTGCAAAATCGCGGCATTCCTTGCGGAATTCGTTGACGGGTACTTCGTCCTTGTTCTTGCCCTTGGCGCGGTATTGTTCCTCGATCTTCCATTCGATCGGCAGGCCGTGGCAATCCCAGCCGGGCACATAATTGGCATCATAGCCGCGCATCTGGAAGGAGCGGGTGATGACGTCTTTCAGCACCTTGTTCAGCGCATGGCCGATATGAATGTTGCCATTGGCGTAGGGCGGGCCGTCATGCAGGACGAATTTTTCGCGCCCGGCTGCACTTTCGCGCAGCTTCTTATACATGCCCATTTCCTGCCAGCGCTGCACCATCAGCGGCTCTTTTTCAGGCAGGCCAGCGCGCATCGGAAAATCCGTCTGCGGCAGGTTCAGGGTCTTGGAATAATCGATTGTGTCGGTCGGTTCGGTCATAGGCTTGCCAGTCTGTGGCCCGTCAGGAATGCGGGCAATGCGATCTCAAGATGGTGTGGAAGCGCGCATAGCGCAAAGGCGAAAACCCGGCACTCCGGGCAGCCCTCAGGCCGCCGGGAAGACCGGGCCGATAATTCGTATGCCGGCGGGCGCGAAAAAACTCATGGCCGGGCTTTTAGCCGAGGCGGGGCCGAGAATAAAGCAGAGAATGCGGCTTGGTTCGACAGGGTTGCCATGAAGAGGCAGGGCACCCCCTCTCTGCATCGCTGCGATCGCCACCTTTCCCCCATTTTTATGGGGGCAAGGAAAGAGCGAAGCGCTTAAAGCTGGAAGTTGAAGCGGTAGGTGGCCGAGAGGCCGAACAGGAACTGGTTTTTGGAGCCGCGCTCGTTGACCAGCGAGGAATCGGCGGCTGGTCCGAGCAGGCGCTGATATTCGCCGAACGCGCTGGTGGTGATGCGGTCCGTGGTTTTCCACGTGATTGCAGCGCCGATGCCTGCTGATTTAAGGCCGCTGCCTGGTTTGTATTCGGTGAGACCCGAAGCGACGGATTCCTGAGCGGAAACGCCATAATAGGCGTCAAAATAATCGGCTGAAGCAAACGAGACGCGTGGGCCGGCGGAGACGCGGATCGCGGGTGTCAGGTCCGCGAATGCGTCAAGCGAGACATCGCCGACGATACCTTCGTGGCTGCGGATGCCATGGCGCACTTCACCGCGCAGGCGCAGCCAGTCGGTCGGATAGATTTCGGCGAACGCGCCGGCTTCACCGCCGAAACGAATTGGGTCAAGGCCGCGCAAGTCGTCTTCATCTTCGCTGTCGCGCTCGAAGATGATCTTGCCGGCAATGCCCGCGCGAAAAGCGCCCGTGTCCAGCAGGGCAATCGAGATGTTGTCATTGCGTGAACTGAAGCGGGCCTCGGGGCCGACCTTGCCAAGCGAGACCAGCGGCGAAAAATTCATGCGGTAGGTGTTGTCGCCATCAAATCGCGGGGCCACAAACCCGGCGCCACCCAGCGTGAGATACCAGTCGCCGTGGACCCAGCCGAAAAGGCCCTCGGCCGAAGCCTGCGGCGCCAGCGCCATGGTGAGTGCGGCAGACAGAGTAAGAAGCCGGAGGCCGGATTTGATAATCATGGAAACCTTTACGCAGAACACATGGCCTTCGCCACCATAAGCTGTGCGTGCTCGCAGTAAATAAAAGTTTAACCACCACCGCGACGTTGATGTGCGCCAGGGAAGAAATGGCGCTGCATAGGCCAATCAGGCGAAGGCAATCTCGCGATCAAGCGGGGTGAGAGGCGAGACGGCGGCTAAAAGCGCCCTCGCCTCCTGCTCATCGCGCTTCATCTGCGCAATCAAAGGCTCCAGCCCATCGAATTTTTCCTCGCCACGCAGGAAGCCGAACAGCGAGACCTGACAGACCTCGCCATAGAGATCGCCTGAAAAATCGAAGACAAAGGTTTCAAGCAACGGCGCGCCATCATCTTCCACGGTGGGCCGGCGGCCGAAGCTGGCGACGCCATTGTGGACGCTGCCATCGGCGCGGCGCAGCTTGACGGCATAAATGCCGTGGCGCAGGGCAGTATTGGCCGGCAGCGCCATGTTGGCCGTCGGATAGCCGAGTTCGCGGCCGAGCTGGCGGCCTTTTACGATTTCGGCTTCGACCGTGTAGCGATAGCCCAGAAGGCCCGCCGCCTGCGCGACATCTCCCTCTTCCAGAAGCGTGCGGATGCGGCTGGAGGAGACGATTTCGGCACCCTCGTCACGAAACGCATCGACCAGAGTGACGCCAAACCCATGGCGGGCGCCTGCCTCCATCAGGAAGGCCGGGCCGCCCTGCCGGTTCTTGCCGAAGTGAAAGTCAAAGCCGGTGACGGCATGGCTGATACCCAGCCTCTGCTCGAGGATGGCGGTGACAAATTCCTCGGCGGAATGGCCGGCAAATTCGCGCGTAAATGGTTGTTGCACCAACGCGTCGAAGCCGAGCGCCTGAACCAGCCTGGCTTTCATCGACGGCGGCGTGATGATGAAGAGCGGCGTGTCCGGCTGGAACACGGCGCGCGGATGCGGCTCGAAGCACAGAACCATGGCGGGCACGGATTTTTGTCGTGCTTGTCCCAGCGCGCGCTCCAGCACCGCCTGATGGCCGCGATGCACGCCATCGAAATTGCCAATTGCCACGACGCCGCCTCGCAACGCTACAGGCAGGTCGGCGGTGTCGGTGCTGTGGACGAAGCTCACGGTTGAAGCCTTACCGCAGCCTTGGGATAACGGCGACGGGATTGTGGCCGCGCTCGGCGAGGAAGGCGCCAAGCTTTTCCAGATCAGGGTCGAGAGCGGGACCATAATCAGCCGCGTGGATGCCGCCTGATACGTAGAGCACATCAATGCCGTTGCGTTCGCCGCCGGTAACATCTGTCAGCGCGCCATCGCCAATGGCCAGCGCTTGCCTGCGCTCGACCGGACGGCCCAGAACTTCCGCCGCCGCCTGAAGTGCTGCTTCATAGATCGGCCGGTGCGGCTTGCCGGCAATCAGTGTTGTGCCGCCGAGCAGACCGTAATCGCGGGCGAGCGCTCCGGCGCAATAAATCAACCGGTCGCCCTTTTCGACCACGAGGTCGGGGTTGGCGCAGATGAAGGGCAGATTGCGCGCGCGCAGCCTTTGCAGCAAGTCGGCATAATCTTCCGGTGTTTCACTATCGTCATCGGCAAAGCCGGTACAGACAACCGCCCGCGCCTCAAACTCCTCGACCAGTTCGACGTCGATGCCTTCGTAGATGGATTTGTCGCTCTCCGTGCCGATGTGGAAAATCAGCCGTGGCGCGGTGCGGATCAGTTCCTGGGTGACATCGCCCGAGGTGACCACACGATCCCATGCGCTGCGCGGGACGCCGAGCACATCAAGCTGCGCCTCTACGGACCCGTGCGGACGCGGCGCATTGGTGATGAGCACCACAGCGAGGCCCTTGTCGCGGGCGCCCGACAGCGCCGCACTCGCCTCCTCGAAGGCAGATACGCCATTGTGAACGACGCCCCAGACATCGCAGAGAAGAACGCCATAACGGTCGGTCAGATCATTGAGGGAACTGATCATCTTGGGCGAAGTCGGCATCTTGTCCCCCTTGTCTGGCAAAAGCGCCCCCGCTTAACCCAAGCCGCATGGTCTGTCACCGGCTTTCGCTTTCTTGTGCGCACCTGAGTCACGTCGCGACCCTCCAACCGCCATGGCGATCGGTTAATGCGTGGTAAACATGCAGTTCGCGTTCGGATCGAAATCAGAACCGGGGCTTAACGAATTTCTGCAACAGTGCAGGCCTGTTATCGGGCTCGGCAGGGGTGCTTTTGCAATGTTTCGCAGATTTCTGAACGACACACGCGGCAATTTCGCGATCATTACCGCGATTTCCATCGTTCCTATCATGGGCGCTCTGACGCTCGGGATCGACTATTCGGAAATGTCGCGTCAGCGGCAGCTGATGATCAATTCGCTTGATGCGGCGGGTATCGCCACGGCCAAACAAATCATTTCCGGCGGAAACGAAGCCGCCCTGACGAAATATGCCAATGATTTTTTCCAGGCCAACCTCTCGAACGCTATCAAAGTCGCGGATACGGCGCTGAACGTTGAGTTTCCATCGGCACAAACTGGCGGTGGCACGCTGAAACTGTGTTCCGACCTTATCTATCACCCCTATTTTGCCCCGGTTTTTTATAAGTTGATGGGCAAGGGTGAGGATCAGATCAAGTTTAATGCGTGCACCAGCGTTCGACTGAAAAACACGATTGAAGTCGCCCTCGTTCTCGATAATTCGGGCTCGATGGACTACCTGGGCAGTGGCTCGACCAAGAAACGCATTGACCTGTTGAAAACTGCCGCCAGCGACTTGGTGGACAATATTGCCAAGGAAGGCGAGGCGCTGAAACAGGTCGTTAATCCTGTGCAGTTCGCGCTGGTCCCATTTGCCGCTTCGGTCAACATTGGATCTGCCAACAGATCCAAGACATGGATGGATTTAGAGGGCACTTCGCCAGTTCACCACGAGAACTTTAACTGGGCCACGATGGTGGGGAGTAACAGCCCCTGGTCGAATAAAAAGGTGGAGCAAGTCGGTGCTGCGTGGAAGAAGGTGGGTACCGGGTGGGGTACAAGTAACGGCAAGTTTGCGACGCGGTTTTCCCTTTATGACGATCTTGGCCTGACTTGGGATGGCTGCGTAGAGGCCCGACCGAATCCGCTCAACGTCACTGATGAAACACCGTCCGCGAGCAAGCCGGAAAGCTTGTTCGTCCCGATGTTTGCGCCGGATGAAGCCAACTATGTGAAGAACCAGAACTGGTACTATTACAATAGCTGGCGCGAGGACTATTCCGCAGGTGGCGACTCGAAGGCGCGGCAATCCGATATGCGCAAATATTTCACAGGGTCGACCTATGACAGTGATGGCCCGAACTATTCCTGCTCAACCAAACCGATCACACCACTTACCAATGTCACCACGGGGTCTGGCAAAGACGATATCAAGAAAGCGATCATGGCGATGCAAGCAGGGGGCAACACCAACGTGCCGGAAGGCATGGCGTGGGGTTGGCGGGTGCTGTCGAGTGGTGCACCGTTTACCCAGGGGCGCCCGGATGCAGAGCGCGGCAATGACAAGGTGGTGATCGTTTTGACCGATGGCGCGAACACCTATGGTGAGACTTATAGCGGCTATGACCGCGTCCCCAATCGGTCCTCCTACGCCGCCTATGGCTATGCAGGCGTGCCCTACAACAAAACCGAAAAGCCACGCATCTTCAAAGGCACCAGCGCTAGCTCAACCGATTTCCGAAAAGAGAACTTCAACACCGCGATGAACGCCCAGTTTGCGCAATTGTGCGTCAACGCCAAAGCGCAGGGGCCTGGAAACAAGCCCAACGTCATTGTGATGACGGTTGCGCTGGACCTTTCGAGCAGCGACCCGGATGAAAAGAAGCAGATTGCCGCGCTCGAGGAATGTGCATCCTTTTCGCGAATTTCGGCGAGCAGGAAACTGTTCTGGAACGCTACCGGCAAGGATCTGGATAAGGTTTTCCAGGAAATCGCCAACGAACTTTCCAACCTGCGCATCGTGAGCTGATCGGTCGGAACTGGCGCAACGCTTTGTTGCGCCAGACTATTGCGTGCCGCGTTGGTGCGCCGCATCTTCGCTGTCCAAAGCTGCCTCAGCGGGGGCCACTCATGCCGGAACTTTCCAATATCGTCGCGTTCGCGCTTATCGCGCTTGGCATGGTGCTGACACCCGGCCCTAACATGATCTATCTGGTGTCGCGCTCGATCTGCCAGGGGCGGGTTGCGGGCATGATCTCGCTTGGCGGCGTGGCGCTGGGATTTGTTGTTTATCTGGTTGCGGCAGCTTTCGGCATCACCGCGCTGCTGATGGCCGTGCCGTTTGCCTATGACGTGCTGCGCCTGGCGGGCGTTGTCTATCTGTTGTGGCTTGCCTGGCAATCCATCAAGCCTGGCGGACGTTCGGTCTTTCAGGTTCATGTCCTTAAACCTGACCGCCCGAGACGTCTGTTTGCTATGGGATTGATGACGGCGCTGCTGAACCCCAAGATCGCGGTGCTCTATCTATCGCTCCTGCCGCACTTCATCGACACCAGCCGAAGCCTGCTGCCACAACTTTTCATCCTGTGTGGCGTCCAGATTTCCATCAGCATCATCTTCAACATGATCTTCATCGTCATCGCTGGTACGCTTGCCGCATTTCTGGCTGGCCGCCCGTTCTGGGCGCTGGTGCAACGATGGCTGATGGCGACTGTGCTGGCAGGGCTTGCGCTCAAGATGGCAACCGAAGCGCAGCGGTAGTCGTTTGTTGTGGTCGTTCTGGTAGCGAACTTTGGCACAACACTGTTTCGGAACATCACCAGACGCTCACGTTGCGATGCAACAAAAACGTTTGAAAAACTGTTGAGTATCTGCGAGCGTGCCTCTTGTCCTTGGGTAAGGTAGATTCAGAACAATCGGTCCACTGCTTTATCCAAAGGTTGACTTTGAATCGTGGTCAAACAACAAGGCATCGCGACCAGCTAGGCTTCCGTTACGGAGCATGGAGACTTAGCCGGTCGACTAGCGGATTGCTCGAACCTTCAAACGTGTGGGTCGCGGCTATTGGGCGGTGTAGTTGTCAGCGGCGTGGGGTTTTGTGACTTCCCCTGACGTCGGAGGGGAATAGATGTCTTTAGCACGCCATGTTTTCCATAGAGCGGTGAGATTCATGCCGCTGCTGGTTTTTCACTACCCTAAGGTTTTAGCGGCAGCTCTTAACTGGAGAAACTTAACCTACAAAAAAACTGTCCTTGCAGAAGTCTCGGGAACGGCCACCTATAATTCTGGCCGTTTTGCGATTTTCGTTATGTGGCAGAAACATCAGACGCCGTGGTACGTCTGGAACGCGTTGAACGCGCTCAACGAAGCGCAAGCAAACGTGGTTCTGGTCGTGAACCACGAGCTTTCCCAGGACAGGATGAATTCACTCCTGCCACACGTCTCGACAATTCTTTTTCGTAACAACGCCGGAATGGATATCGGCGGGTACAAGGATGCGACAGCGTTTATAACACGCACCGCCAAGCCTGAAAAAGTGGCTTACCTCAACGACAGTGTATATTACTTCAAACGTGGCTTATCGCGGGTCATCACACGTCTTTTCGAGAGCCCTGCAGACGTCGTTGGCGCTTTCGAGAATTGGGAAATCAGGTACCATCTCCAATCATTCTGTGTTTCATTTTCTGGTCGAATGTTTGCATCTGAGCCATTTCAAAAGTTTTGGAAGAAATACCTCCCAGTAAACTCTCGAGTATGGGCGATAAACCGTGGCGAAGCCATTCTCACTAAAAAGATTTTGCAAACAACCAACGAGATCGATATCGTTTTTCGCCTCTCCGATTTAAGCTCTACCTTGGAAACATTTAACGACAAAGAAGCAAAGTCTTGGCCATCTTTCTTGCCTGCTACAATTCGACCCCAGACCCAGGAGGTAAGATTTCTACCAGCGACCGAGATCGCAAATCTCGTCTCCCATAGGGCAGCAACGCGGTCACCAATCCATACCGCAGGCTTACTTTTTACAAAGTACATGGAAAATCCATTGATGAAGCGGGATTTGGTTTATCGCATGCAGTTCGACGCTCGGGAGGTTGAGCGCCTTTTGGACAAGGCCGGAATCGACGAAGGCCGTGAACATATTTTCACGGAGATCAGAAAAAAAGGGATGGGGAGTCAGTTGGATTTCCTGGACAAGATAAAATTCTCTGCAGGCATAAAATAGCGATGCAATTGCTATATCTGTACTGGAGAGAAAACAGGCGCACGACCCTATAGTGGTTGGCATTGCTCAAGCAGTTTTTGTGCCTACCGCTTCCGTGTGATGGGCGGGAACAAGCGCCCGCCATCAGAGCGATGGCTTGAAGTCGCTGGCGTAGGAAACCATCAGCGAATGTTGACAGGTTATCCGCCTCCAACGTGATTACCGCATTCGGTACGGAAATCGAGATCAGCGTGGCGAATGCCAAAGTCGTCAGGAGCACCAAGCCGAGCCGATTTCTCGGCAAGGAAAGGAAGCAAATGGCGTTTCCGGGTACGAGTTTATCGTCAGGTGTTCTTGACTCCGCCACATCCGAAGACTATCTCCACGCCACGATTAGCACTCCTTTGTTGTGAGTGCTAACCGAGTCCGGCCTGCCGGACAGAGGAACCTTCAAATCCCAATCGAGGATATCTAATCATGGCTAAATCGAAGTTCCGCCCGCTTCATGACCGCGTGGTCGTTCGCCGGGTCGAATCTGAAGAGAAGACCAAGGGCGGGATCATCATCCCGGATACCGCCAAGGAAAAGCCGCAGGAAGGCGAGATCATCGCTGTCGGTTCAGGCGCACGCGACGAGGCCGGCAAGCTGGTTCCGCTCGACGTCAAGTCCGGCGACCGCATCCTGTTTGGCAAGTGGTCCGGTACCGAAGTGAAGCTCGATGGCGAAGACCTTCTGATCATGAAGGAAAGCGACATTATGGGCATCATCGGCTGAGCCGAGCCCTTCATCCGCACCATCAATTCGAATTCGGGCTGTGAGCCCAGGAGCACAAAATGGCTGCTAAAGAAGTAAAATTTTCCCGCGATGCCCGCGAGCGCTTGCTGCGCGGCGTCAATATCCTTGCTGACGCTGTTAAGGTAACGCTTGGCCCCAAAGGCCGTAACGTTGTCATCGACAAGTCGTTCGGCGCACCGCGCATCACCAAGGACGGCGTCACCGTCGCCAAGGAAATCGAACTGGAAGACAAGTTCGAAAACATGGGCGCACAGATGGTGCGTGAAGTTGCTTCCAAGACCAACGACATTGCAGGCGACGGCACCACGACCGCTACCGTTCTTGCCCAGTCGATCGTTCAGGAAGGCCATAAGGCAGTTGCTGCCGGCATGAACCCAATGGACCTCAAGCGCGGCATCGACCTTGCTGTGTTGGAAGTTGTTGCGTTCCTCAACAAGACCACCAAGAAGATCAAGACCTCCGAGGAAGTTGCCCAGGTTGGCACCATCTCGGCCAATGGCGAAACCGAAATCGGCGAGATGATTGCCAAGGCAATGCAGAAGGTCGGCAACGAGGGTGTCATCACCGTCGAGGAAGCCAAGACTGCAGAGACCGAACTGGAAGTCGTCGAAGGCATGCAGTTCGACCGCGGCTACCTGTCGCCTTACTTCGTCACCAACCCAGACAAGATGGTTGCTGACCTGGAAGACGTCTACATCCTGCTGCACGAGAAGAAGCTCTCCAACCTTCAGGCGATGTTGCCAGTGCTCGAGGCTGTTGTTCAGACCTCCAAGCCACTGCTCATCATCTCGGAAGACGTTGAAGGCGAAGCTCTTGCAACGCTGGTGGTCAACAAGCTGCGTGGCGGCCTGAAGATTGCTGCCGTCAAGGCTCCTGGCTTCGGCGACCGCCGCAAGGCCATGCTGGAAGACATCGCGATCCTGACCGGTGGCCAGGTTATCTCGGAAGATCTCGGCATCAAGCTTGAGAACGTGACGCTCGCCATGCTTGGCCGTGCCAAGAAGGTGTCGATCACCAAGGAAAACACCACCATCGTCGATGGCGCCGGCAAGAAGGCCGAGATCCAGGGCCGCGTTGGCCAGATCAAGCAGCAGATCGAAGAGACCACGTCGGACTACGACAAGGAGAAGCTGCAGGAACGCCTGGCGAAGCTCGCCGGCGGTGTTGCCGTGATCCGCGTTGGCGGTGCGACCGAAGTCGAAGTGAAGGAAAAGAAGGACCGCGTCGACGATGCGCTGAACGCCACGCGTGCAGCCGTTGAAGAAGGCATCGTTCCTGGCGGTGGCGTGGCCCTGCTGCGTGCTTCGCAGGCCATCAAGGCAACAGGCGTCAACCCTGACCAGCAGGCCGGCATCAACATCGTGCGTCGCGCCCTGCAGGCTCCTGCCCGCCAGATCGCTACCAACGCCGGTGCAGAAGCTTCCATCGTTGCGGGCAAGATCCTCGACAACAAGGGTGCTACCTACGGCTACAACGCCCAGACCGGTGAATATGGCGACATGATCGCCATGGGCATCGTCGATCCGATGAAGGTTGTTCGTACCGCACTGCAGGATGCTGCATCGGTTGCCGGCCTCCTCGTCACCACCGAAGCCATGATTGCTGAAGCTCCTAAGAAGGACGCCGGCAATGGCGGCGGCGGAATGGGCGGCGGCATGGGCGGTGGAATGGGCGGCATGGGCGGTATGGACTTCTAGTCCACGCTCCAAAGCTCAGACATCAAGGAAAGGGCGGCCGCAAGGTCGCCCTTTTTCTTTGGCTTGCACGCGTGAGCCGTTCAGACGCTGCGAAGCACCGTCATACCCTTAGCTGCGAGCCCCGCAACGCTGGCTGCCGATGTGTGCTGCACGACAACCAGCGTGCCTATTTCATCAGCGGCTGCGATGAGGCAAGGCGACACTGCCCCCAGCTTTTCGGAGGTTGCGAGCACCACTGTTTCGGCGGCGCGCGACAGCAATGCGCGCTTGACTGCCGCCTCTTCCATGTTGCCGGTGGTGAGGCCGTGCTGGGGGTGGATGCCGGTGATTCCAAGAAAGAACAGATCGGCGCGGATGCGGCTTAACTGCTCGACTGCCAGTGCGCCGACGGTCACCATGGAATGGCGGTAGAGGCGACCGCCGATGACCAGCACCTCGACTGCCGGGAATTCTTCCAGGGCCACAGCGATGGTGGGACTATGGGTAATGGCGGTGAAGGCAAGCGCGGCTGGCAAATGCCGGATGATCTCAAGATTGGTGGTGCCGCCATCGAAGATGACGGTCTGGCCGGGCTTGATGAGACCTGCTGCGGTACGGCCAAGCCTTGCTTTGGCGTCACTTTCCATGGAACGCCGGGCGGTGAGATTGGCAACTGTTGGCGAGGCTGGAAGCGCGCCGCCACGGACGCGCTGGAGCTTGCCCTCGGCGGCAAGCTCGCGCAAGTCGCGCCGGATCGTGTCCTCAGACAGAGATAGTTTTTGGCTGAACTCTCGCGCGATGACCTGACCCTCGCGGTGCAGGGTTTCGAGGATGAGCTGTTTGCGTTGGGTGGTAAGCATCTATCTGCCTTGTGCACGAACATGCACGCTATTGCACGAAATTGCGCGAACTGCTAGAGGCCGCCTTCCTTAAGGAGAGTGTGTTCATGTTGATGCGTAAAAAGCCTTTGATGATCCTGATTGCCGGCCCATATCGCTCCGGCACTGGAGATGACCCAGCGAAGATGGCCGACAATCTGGCGCGATTGGAAGATATTGCGGTGCCGTTGTTTCGCGCCGGGCATCTGCCGATGATCGGTGAATGGGTGGCACTGCCGCTTGGCAACCGCGCCGGATCGACCGGGGTCAGCGATCCGATCTATGACGAATTCGCCTATCCGGTGGCGGATCGCCTGTTGCAGCATTGTGATGCGGTGTTGCGATTGCCCGGCGATTCGAAGGGGGCCGACGAAGATGTGCGGCTGGCGCGTGAGCGCGGGCTTGCCGTCTATTTTGATCTTTCAGAAGTACCTGCCGCCTGAGATCATGGCCAGAACGCGCAATGACGTTCCAAGGAGATGCGGAATATGAGACCGCATTTTCTTGCGAGCGCAAAAAACACCCGTACACTCCGCCCCGCCTGACAGTTCGTCACGGCGGGGAGCACTGTATGGAAGAGTTTTTGCTGTTTGCCCTTGTGGGGTTTCTGGCGCAGAGCGTCGATGGGGCGCTGGGCATGGCCTATGGTGTCATCTCATCCACCACGCTG
Organism: Mesorhizobium sp. NBSH29; assembly: GCF_015500055.1. Lineage (NCBI taxonomy): Bacteria > Pseudomonadati > Pseudomonadota > Alphaproteobacteria > Hyphomicrobiales > Phyllobacteriaceae > Mesorhizobium > Mesorhizobium sp. NBSH29. Next base: position 1,805,783 of record NZ_CP045492.1, on the reverse strand, counting down.
CTGGCCTTTGGCGTATCGCCGGCGCATGCGTCGGCTGCGGTTCACAGCGCCGAGCTTTTCACCACCGCTGCCTCCGGCTCGGCGCATCTTTACCATCGCAATATCGACTGGAAGCTGTTCTGGCGGCTGGCTCCATTCGGCATTCTGGGCGGTAGCCTTGGTGCCTATGTTCTGACCTCGGTTGACGCATCTGCGATGAAGCCGGTGGTCACAACCTATCTGGCGCTGGTGGGCGCATGGCTGATCCTGCGTTCCTTCCGCGCCATTCCCTCCAAGCCGGTGCCTAACCTCGTCGTGGCCCCGCTCGGCGCAGTCGGTGGCTTTCTTGATGCGGCGGGCGGCGGCGGCTGGGGGCCGATCGTCACCACCGGACTTTTGGGCGCAGGCGGTGCGCCGCGCTATGTGATCGGCACCGTCAATGCCAGCGAATTCCTGATTACGCTTTCGGTCTCGCTGACCTTCCTGATCGCCATCCTGACCGGGCACTGGGAAGATGTGGGTGACCTGACACAAAACCTTTCGGCTATCGCCGGCCTGATCGTTGGCGGCGTGCTTGCTGCTCCGCTTGCCGGTTCGGTGGTAAAGCGGATGCCTGCCACCATTCTGCTGAGGCTGGTGGGTACGCTGATCATGCTACTGGCTGGATGGCAGAGTGCTCAGTATCTCGGCTGGGCGTAAGTTTCTGGCGCTGCAATGCCCTTACGGAACCCTATTCGGTCGGCGCCGTTGTGCTTCCTGCAACATAACATCAGGAGTTGGACATGGTGAACAAGGATCAGGTTAAGGGCGTCGCAAAGCAGGCCAAGGGTTCGGTCAAGGAAGCCGTTGGCAAGGTGACCGGCAATAGCAAGACGGAAGTCAGCGGCAAGGCTGACAAAGTTGAGGGCAAGGTTCAGAAAACCGTTGGCGATGCCAAGGAAAAGGTCAAGAAGGCGCTCTGATCCGTTCAGGCGTTTTGAAGTCCGAGAGGTTGCTGCGCCGGGAACGGGCAGCAACCTCTTTTTTTACGCGCCTGCCGAGGGCCTCGCATTTCTCCACACCGGAGATGTTTGATTGTATAAGTGGTCAATGTCCTATCCTCAGTTCGACAACAGTTATATCCACCTGCCGGACCGGTTTTTCGCCCGCGTCGACCCTACGCCGGTGGCAACGCCACGGCTGATCCGGCTGAACTCCGGGCTTGCCGAAGAGCTTCGCCTTGATGCCGGATGGCTTGCCAGTCCGGTGGGCATTGACATGCTTTCCGGCAACCGGCTTCCGGACAATGCCGAGCCGATCGCGGCAGCCTATGCCGGACACCAGTTCGGCCAGTTCGTTCCGCAGCTCGGCGACGGCCGCGCCATCCTGCTCGGCGAGGTCATTGACCGTGATGGCGCGCGCCGCGACATTCAGCTCAAGGGGTCGGGGCCGACGCCGTTCTCTCGACGGGGCGACGGGCGTGCGGCGCTGGGGCCGGTGCTGCGCGAATATGTCGTTAGCGAAGCGATGGCGGCGCTTGGTATTCCGACGACGCGGGCGCTGGCGGCGGTGACAACCGGCGATACGGTGGCACGAGAAACGCTGTTACCCGGCGCTGTGCTGACCCGCGTCGCATCCAGCCACATCCGGGTTGGTACGTTTCAGTTCTTCGCCGCGCGTGGCGATGTCGAAGGGGTGCGGATTTTGGCCGACTATGTCATCGCCCGGCATTACCCCAACGCGGCTGAAAGTCCTGAGCCTTACCGTGCGCTGCTCGACGCGGTCATTGCGGCGCAGGCTGATCTCGTCGCGCAGTGGTTGTTGGTGGGCTTTATCCACGGCGTGATGAATACCGACAACATGTCGGTGGCCGGCGAGACCATCGACTACGGCCCTTGTGCGTTCATGGACACCTACGACCTCGGCACCGTCTTCAGCGCGATCGACCAGAACGGCCGATACGCCTATGGCAACCAGCCGTCTATCGCCCAGTGGAATCTGACGCGGCTGGCAGAAGCACTGCTGCCAGTGCTAGCCGAAGACCAGGATTCTGCTGTCGCCCGGGCGCAAGAGGCGCTCGATGTCTTTGCAACACGGTTCAAGACGAAGTTCCACGCTGGTATGCGGCGCAAGATCGGTCTGGTTACCGAGCAGGATGGCGATGTCACGCTGGTGCAGGACCTTTTGAAGATCATGGCCGAAAACGGGGCTGACTACACTCTGACCTTCCGGCGCCTCAGCGATGCGGCAAGCGGTGCCAAGGGCGACAAAGCGGTGCGAAGCCTGTTCGGCGATCCCACCTCTTTTGACGGGTGGGCTTCGAATTGGCGACAGCGGCTCGGGCAGGAGCAGCAGGACGACGATACGCGACGCGCCGCCATGAACGCGGTCAATCCAGCTTACATTCCGCGCAACCACCAGATCGAGGCGATGATTTCAGCCGCCGTGGAGCAGGATGATTTCGGCCCCTTCGGGGAACTGATGGAGGTTTTGTCGAGGCCGTATGAAGACCAACCGTCCTTCGCGCGCTACGCCGAACCGCCGCAGCCGCACGAACGCGTGCTGCAGACTTTTTGCGGGACGTGATTGCGGCGGAGGGTGGCAGGCAATGCAATGCAGGCCCTCAATTTGGCATGTGTGATCCGCATGCGGTCATAGACGGGCCGACGCTGTTCAAGCGGCCCACTCGACCCGCTCAGCGCAGCTATAGGAAATGCGCGAACTGCCTAGGCGTGCCCGTTGTGCCTTTCCGCCTGTAGGTCAATGCAGCGCGCAGGCACAGCATGAGCGGATCGCGGGGCAAGGGCTTTGTGCTCGGCATTATGAGGGCGCGGTTGCCCTCAAAGGTGAATTCGTCGGCGAAATGCATTCTGAATGAACAAACAAGTGTCGTTTTGCAGTTGAACAGTACGGCGCAGTCTTTTGGTGCCGATCTGACAACCCCCAGCCTGATCGTCGTTCCACTCCTGCCTGCTTCATTCCGATAGGCAGGCTCGCCCCATTTGAGCGATTCAGTCAACGGGCTGACACCCTCTTCGACAGCCGCTGCGAAGATCATAGTTCTAATCTGCATGAGACGTATCCGCACCGATGACGGAAAACGCGACAGTGCCTCGACGGTCGAAGCTGGAACCGCTGGAGCATTCATGTCACTGCCTTCAATGGCAGGTGGATATCGGTTCTCAACTCGGCTTGCGGCACCTCGCGAGGGTCGTTGAGATAGGCTTCGTAAATCGGTGCTTCGTCGGGTTCGTAGCCGGACGCGGGTAGCCAAGCGCCCAGAAGCCATCGATATGCACCCCGCATGTCGGCATAGGGACCGGTATAGCTCAGCTTCGCGTAGAGACCGCCCCGCAACATTGTCTCCACGAGTGGCATGTCGATCACCGAGCTAGCGACAGGAATGCAGGCACGCGAGCGCAGGTCCTCTTCCGCACCAAGATCGGGATCGTCGAAAAACACACCTATCATGGCTGGTTCGGTGGGCAGAGCCTGACGGGCGGCAAGTTCGGTGAAAAGCCGTCCCATGGCGTGATCGATTTCCATATAGGATCCCTTGTGGTCGATCCCAGCGCAGCGCAGTGGTGGTAAGTCCTCCACAGACACCGAAAATGCACGTTTATCGCCGGTAGAGTTGGCAACCCGGAACACGGCATGAGATCCCTTTTCGCGATAGACGGATGGGCTCATGCCGAATGCATCCTTGAAAGCCCGCCCAAAAGTATCCCTGAACTGTAGCCAGCGCGAAGGGTGATTTCTCCGACCTCAAGATCGGAATTTGCCAAGCGATCCGCGGCGCGCTGAAGCCGCAGCCGACGCATTGTCGACACGATGGTTTCTCCGCGCATCGCCAGATAGATCCGACTCCAGTGATACGAAGAAAGGCAGGCGACTTCCGCCAGCCTGTCGAAAGACACATCTTCTTCAAGATGGGAATAGACGTGGTCCATCACCCGATTGAGGCGATCATTGTAACTTTCCTGGGTCTGTCGTTTCGGCATGAAATCCCCTTTTGCCTTGAAGTCCAAGGAGGATATTTGCACTACGAAGGCAGGCAAATCCTGCGGAATTGACGATGATTACAGAGCAAAGGCGACGTCCGCCTCGAATGCTGCTCCGCAAATGCGCAACGGCGCGGGGTCCTGCGCGGTCTTGGCCATCGACATAGCGCCCGAATACAGCGCTACAGCCTTGAGGGCGAAATCCGACGCAACATTCGAGGCGGGTTCACGACCGGCCTGCTGGTCGGCCACAAAAGCCTGTTCAATCGCGGCCTGCCACTGCCCAAAAATGATGTTGAACGCGATGCGAAAATCAGGGTCTGCCAGAGACAGTTCATGCGCCAGATTGTTGAGCGGACAACCCCGCACGAACTTCTGCGCTTCAAGCTCGGCTGCAACAGTGGTGAAGACTGTGCGCACGCCCTCGCGGGCTGACCGGGCCTCGTGGATTGGGACGATCCATGTCTGGCGGACTGCCTGAGCGATGCGCTCCCCGATTACCGCAAGCCCGATGGCTTTCTTGGTGGGAAAATGGTGGTGAAGCGCGCCGCCGCTGACGCCTGCCGCCTTCATCAGGTCGCCGAGGCTGGTGGCGTGGTAGCCCTGCGACTGAAATGCCTGTTCAGCGACATCCAGCACTTTGTTGCGCATTCCCTGCGGATCATTGGCGCGCTGTTTTCCCATTTCTCTAGATGCTCCCGTGGCGGGACGCCCTTCACTTGTCAGGAGCATCACGCGGTACATCGATAGCAGGTTGACAAAACAGGGCAACCGGTTTGTTTATAACAGGGTAAATGCCCTGTTATGGAGTGAGCTATGGAAACCTCTGCCCTACCCGTCGCGGCTATGCGTCACCAGCATGTCGTCGAGTTGCGGCGGTACAAACTCCACACCGGCCGACGCGAAGCGCTGATCGAGCTGTTTGACCGGGAACTGGTGGAGCCGCAGGAAGATTGCGGGATGGCGGTGCTGGGGCAGTTTCGCGATCACGGGCAACCGGACCATTTTGTCTGGCTGCGCGGCTTTGCCGATATGGAAGCGCGGCGCGATGGGTTGACCCAGTTTTACGGCGGGCCGGTGTGGGATGCACACAAGGACGCGGCCAATGCGACGATGATTTCGTCCGATGACGTGCTTCTGCTACGCCCGGCGTGGGAGGATGCTGGTTTTGATCTGACGGGTCATAATCGTGCGCCTGTGGCGGCCATTCAAAGCGTCCCGGCAACCGCGTGGCTGACCACCACCCACTACGTACGGCCGGCGGATGAACAGGCGTTTGTCGATCTGTTCCACAAAAAGGCGGCGCCGCTGTTATCCGCACTCGGCGCCGAAATCGCCGGTGCTTTTGTGACTGAGCATGCGGAAAACAACTTTTCCCGGTTGCCCGTGCGCGCCGAGGAAAACGTGTTCGTCTGGTTCTCGCGGCTTGCCAGCACTGCCGCTTTGGACAAAGTTCGCGATGCGCAGCATCACTCGCAAGAGTGGTCGGAACTGGCCATGAAACTGGAAGGCCTGTGTACCCGTGCGGCGGAGACCAGCGGGCTTCAGCCGACGGCGCGGTCGCTCCTGGCATAGACAAACACCGTGCCGGTACGCCTGAACCGATTTGTATCCGGCTGGCCGGCATTCTTTCCTTGATGCCAATTGTGCAACGCGATAGGCCGGTGCCAATCAATCGGAGACATGCCGTGAGCGCTCAAAAGACCAGAACCGAAACCGATACATTCGGCCCCATCGAGGTTGCCTCGGATCGTTACTGGGGCGCGCAAGCACAGCGCTCGCTCGGCAATTTCAAGATCGGTTGGGAAAAGCAGCCGCTTTCAGTGGTTCGCGCGCTCGGTATCGTCAAGCGCGCCTGCGCGGAGGCCAACACAGCCCTTGGCCGTCTGGACCCAAAGCTCAGCCAGACCATCATTGCCGCCGCGCAGGAAGTGATTGACGGCAAGCTCAATGATCATTTTCCGCTGGTCGTGTGGCAGACGGGATCAGGCACGCAGTCCAACATGAATGCCAATGAGGTGATCTCCAACCGCGCCATTGAAATGCTGGGCGGCGAGATGGGTACCAAGAAGCCTGTTCACCCCAATGACCATGTGAATATGAGCCAGTCGTCCAACGACACCTACCCGACCGCCATGCACATTGCCTGTGCCGAGCGCGTGGTGCACGATCTTTTGCCGGCGCTCAAGCATCTGCATGCAGCGCTGGATGCCAAGGCGAAATCGTTCGACCACATCATCAAGATTGGCCGCACCCATACGCAGGACGCAACCCCGCTGACGCTCGGCCAGGAATTTTCCGGCTATGCGGCGCAGGTCGCGTCCTCGATCAAGCGCATTGAACTGACCCTGCCCGGCCTGATGGAACTGGCACAGGGTGGCACGGCTGTCGGCACCGGGCTGAACGCACCTGTTGGCTTTGCTGAAAAGGTGGCAGATTGCATTGCTGAAATCACCGGCCTTTCCTTCACCACAGCGCCCAACAAGTTTGAAGCCTTGGCGGCGCATGATTCGATGGTGTTTTCGCATGGCGCCATCAATTCGGCAGCGGCGGCCCTGTTCAAGATCGCCAATGATATTCGCTTTCTCGGCTCCGGCCCGCGTTCGGGCTTGGGCGAACTTTCGCTTCCTGAAAACGAGCCTGGCTCTTCCATCATGCCGGGCAAGGTAAACCCGACCCAGTGCGAGGCGCTGACGCAGGTTTGCGTGCAGGTGTTCGGCAACCAGACAGCCATAACCGTTGCGGGCAGCCAGGGACATTTTGAGCTGAACGTCTACAATCCGTTGATGGCCTATAATTTCCTGCAATCCGTGCAGTTGCTCAGCGATTCCGTGGTTTCGTTCACCGATAATTGTGTGGTTGGCATCGAGGCGCGTGAAGACAATATCAAAGCCGCACTTGATCGCTCGCTGATGCTGGTAACCGCGCTCGCGCCGACCATCGGCTATGATGCGGCAGCAAAAATCGCCAAGACCGCACATAAGAACGGCACGACACTGCGTGAAGAAGCGCTGGCGACCGGCTTGGTGAGCGGCGCAGACTATGACCGCATAGTGCGACCAGAGGACATGACGCATCCGGGGTAACTTTGTGAATGTAATACTTTCCGTCTACGATCAAACGGGAGGATAAAGTGCTCGGCAGATCGCACCACTGGATTGTATCAACATGGTATCAGCTCCCGCAGGCTTACCACTCGCGGGCCAAGCTGGAGCAAGGAAAATTCTCTCCTGGTTCGAGCCAGCCCAACATCATCAGCAGCCTTTTGTCGGGTCCTGCATGGGATGACGCGCTTGTTGAGGACATCAACACGCGGAAAAGTTCATCGCGCAGAGGGCTCAAGCTTTGACTGCCAACGCCTCGTTTAGGTGAACGCTGCGTATGCAATTTGGCGGGTATTGTGAACGATTGAATTCGCATAGAGATACGCTCCAAACATTTTCAACGGAGCCACCATGTCGAACAATTCTGCCCTCATCCTTCTCGGTCGTATCCTGCTTTCCATCATGTTCATTCTCGCCGGCTTTTCCAAGCTGATGGGCCTTGCCGGCACGGCTGGCTTTTTTGGAAGCCTGGGCCTGCCCGCACCGATGATCGTTGCTGTTCTGGTGGGACTGCTTGAACTGCTAGGCGGCATTGCCATTTTGATCGGCTTCCAGACACGCATTGCCGCCCTTGCGCTCGGCGTATTTACGCTGGCTGCAACTGCGCTGGCGCATATGAACTTTGGCGATCCGATGCAGGTTTTGCTGCTGCAGAAAAACCTCGGCGTGGCCGGCGGCTTCTTCATTCTGGCAGCTGCCGGTGCTGGCCTCTATTCGGTAGACGCCAAGCGCGGCTGAACCTTTTAGTTGCTTGTTTTACGTGACGGCGGCTCTGAGAAGAGCCGCCGTTTCGTTGAGAAGCGCCTGATCCTCGCTGTCACGCGCGCACAGGGAAGCCACCAGACAGGCCTGTGATTTCAGGATCACCCCGTCTTCCAGAACCTTCAAATGATTGGCGCGCAGGGTCGAGCCTGTCGAGGTAATATCGACAATCACATCTGCCGAACCGGCAGCGGGTGCGCCTTCGGTGGCACCAAGGCTTTCGACAATGCGATAGACCTGAATGCCATGCTTGCGCGAAAAGAATTGCTGGGTAAGCCGCCAATATTTGGTAGCAATCCGCAGACGCCGCCCATGACGCTGGCGAAAATCTGCCGCCACATCATCCAGATCCGCCATTGTATCAACATCCAGCCAAATATCAGGCACCGCCACCACCACATCCGCGTGGCCGAACCCCAGACGCGCGACGATTTCCACGCGGGCTTCCCAATCGGGAATGGTTTCGCGCACCAGATCCTCGCCTGTGACGCCCAGATCCACCCTGCCCTGCCCGACCTCATTGGCGATTTCGGATGCCGACAAGAACGCCACCTCGATGCCGGGACGCGCGGGGATGGTGGCGCGGTACTTGCGCTCGTCATCAGGCAGCGTCACTGGCAGGCCGGCACGGGCCAGCACGTCCAGCGCCTGTTCTTTCAAACGCCCCTTTGAGGGCAATGCCAGACTAATGCTCATTGCGCGCGCTCCTGCAATGCGGCCACGCGGTCCAGCCAGACAGAAAAACCAACACCGGGGATGGGCTTGGCTGCGCCCAGAAGCGTCAACAACCGGTCATAGCGGCCACCACCGGCCAGAACCTGCGTTTCGCCTTGCGCCATCACCTCGAAGACAAGGCCCGTATAATAATCCAATGGGCGGCCAAAGGCGGCATCATAATGAACAATGTCCATCGACAGGCCATTTTCAGCAATGCGTTCGGCACGTGCCGAAAAGCGCTGCAACGCGCCACCGAGTGACAGGCCTGCATCTGCCGCAAAAGCCTCCAGCGCATCATTGGCCTGTGTGAGCGGCACGCGGATTTCCAGGAAGCGTTTCAGCGCATCCAGTGCAGTATCAGCCAAGCGCACCGAGCGCAGTTCTGATTTCTGGATAAGCCTGCGGGCAATTTCTTCCGGCGAACGCCCGGCTGCCTGCGACAGGCCAGAGGCTTCCATCGCCTCGCCAATATGGGCGGCCAGCGCAGCCATATCGCCTTCCATAACCAGTGCTGCCGCCACATCATCCAGCGCAGCGACAACTGGCGGATTGGCAAGATCTGCCAATGCACCCGATAGCGCTTCTGGCGAACCAAAGGCACGCGCCAGGCGCATCTGCCAGCCACGCGGCAGGCCAAGGGCGGCAAGTACCGCCTCAAAAATAGATTGATCGCCCAGTGTCACAGCAAATTGCTGTCCGGGCAATGCAGTGCGCAGCACTGCGCAGGCATCGGCCACAGAGCGCGCATCGGCAGCGGCGATATCGGTTTCGCCAAGATCCTCAATGCCTGCCTGAAAGAACTCATTGCCGCCTTCACGGCGCTGGCGAAACACTTCGCCCAGATAGCCATAACGGCGCGGTGTGCCCGAGCGGCTTTCAATATGGTCGAGGCAGACCGGAATGGTGAATTCTGGCCGCAGGCAGAGTGCAGCGCCCGTTTCATTTTCGGTGAGGAAAATGCGGCGGCGCAGATCTTCGCCCGCCATGTCCAAGAACGGATCGGCCGGTTGGATAATGGCCACATCCACCGGCTGCGCATCGCGCGCGGCAAACAGCGCCAGAATGTCCGGTGCAAAAGTCGGGTAGCGGTGGGTCATCGGGCGCCTTGGCCGTCGCGGTCGCGCGCTTGCTCCGCCAAAATGCGACGCACGGTCTCCACCAGTTCGGCCTCAGGCACGGCTATTTGCGCCACACGCGCCTCACGCCATTCCTCATTGCTGCCAATCTCTTCGGAGAGCTTTGCGCCCTCAATCAGATCCTTGATGAGAACCTTGCCTTCGCCGCGTTCATCACCGCCCTGAATGATGGCAATGGGGCAGCCACGACGGTCGGCATATTTCAGCTGGTTGCCAAACTTCTTCCAATTGCCCTGATACATTTCGGCGCGAATACCGGCATTGCGCAGTTGTTGCGTGAATGCCTGATATTTGGCCATAGCCTCGGTGCCGCCCTCCATGACGGTGACGAGAACCGGTGCCAGTACGGGATTATTGCCCAGTTTGCCCAGATTTTTAAGCGCGGTTGCAAGGCGCGACACGCCGATGGAAAAACCGGTGGCTGGCACTGGCTGGCCCCGAAAGCGCGACACCAACCCATCATAACGCCCACCGCCGCCAACCGAGCCGAAACGCACGATCTCACCCTTTTCATTGGGGATTTCGGCGGTGAGTTCAGCTTCAAAAACGGGACCGGTGTAGTATTCAAGGCCACGGACTACGGAGGGGTCGATCAGGATGCGGTCGGTGTCGTAGCCGGCGGCGCGGCAGAGATTTTCGATTTCGCCAAGCTCTGTCTTACCATCGGTAAAGAGCTGACTTTCGATGGCACTGTCCTTGCCAGCGACGTAATCCAATACGAGTTGCGCTTTGAGTTCATCCAGTCCGGCGCCGGGTGTAAAATCTCCCTCGCCTTCCTTGCCGCCATCCCAACGGCCGGGGCCGAGAAGAAGCACAATGTCGCCCACCGGGAACTTATCCAACTTGTCGATGGCGCGCAGTACAGTCAGCTTCTGAGCGTCGCTTGAAACGCCGATCGCTTCCATCACGCCGTCGAGCACCTTGCGGTTGTTGACGCGGATGACGTAATCGCCGCGGGCAATGCCGAGTGCTTCCATCACATCGGCCATCATCATGCACATTTCCGCATCGGCGGCGACGGAAGGCGCGCCGACTGTATCGGCGTCGAACTGCATGAATTGGCGGAAGCGGCCTGGACCCGGCTTTTCGTTGCGGAACACCCAGCCCGCGCGGTAGGTGCGGTAGGGCAATTGAATTTCGTTGAAGTTTTCAGCCACATGGCGCGCCAGTGGCGCGGTCAGGTCATAGCGCAGGCTCATCCACTGGTCGTCATCATCCTGAATGGAAAACACGCCCTCATTGGGCCTGTCCTGATCGGGCAGGAATTTTCCCAGCGCGTCCGTATATTCCAGCATCGGGGTTTCAATGGGGTCAAAACCATAGCGCTCATAAACGCTGCGGATTTTCTCCACCATCTCATTGACGGCGCGAATATCATGCGGCGTGCGGTCGGCAAACCCACGCGGCAGGCGTGCCTTTGTTTTTTCGGATTTTCCGGCCATGGTTTTTGTCGCTTTGTTGCTTGGCGCCTTGCGGCACTTTTTCCTCGCGCGGTGTAACCGAAGGGGTTTGCCCCGGCAAGGTGGGAGGTCAGGAAGGCCGTTTGAACGCCGCGCGCTCTGCCTCTGCCTCCGCCTGGCAAAAGCAGCCTTCGATATGATCGTTGACCATGCCCATGGCCTGCATGAAGGCATAAACGGTGGTGGGGCCAACAAAACTCCAGCCGCGCTTTTTCAGTGCCTTGGAAATGGCGGTCGAGATTTCCGTCGAGCCGGGGATGGAGGCGCGGGTGATTTTGGCTGGCCGGTCCTTTGGTTGGGGCTCGTAGCTCCAGAAGAATGCCGCCAGCGACCCGAATTCTTTTTTCAGTTCCAGCGCGCGATTTGCGTTGTTGATGGTGGAGACAATTTTGCCGCGATGACGCACAATGCCGGCATCGGCCACCAGCCGGGCGATCTCGGCATCGCCGTAGACGGCGGCTTTTTCCGCATCGAAATTGTCGAAGGCGGCGCGGAAGTTCTCGCGCTTGCGCAGGATGGTCAGCCAGGAGAGGCCGGACTGGAAACCTTCCAGGCAGATCTTCTCAAACAGCCGGCGGTCATCCATGACCGGTCGGCCCCATTCGGCATCGTGGTATTGCTGGTAGAAGGGATCTACACCCGGCCAGAAGCAGCGGAATTTTCCGTCTTCGCCTTGGATCAGATCGGGCTCTTGTTCGCTCATGGTGGCGCATTCCCATTCGTTAACGGGAAAAACCACCCGATTTACGCGCGCTTTACCAGATTCCTGAAGGCGGCGGTAACCACACCAAAAGCTTTCCTGACATTTGCGCATTTTAAGCACCCGGATTCACCTTTCAGTTGCTGCCAGCAGACAAGCTGATATGGAACCGACCAGCCTTTTCCGGGTTGGTGTGTGACATTGGAAGGGGTGTTTATGAGACGCAATTTTTTATGGGCCGGAGCGGCCGCACTTCTTATTTTCGGCGCAACTGGCGCGCAGGCGACTGAGCGCTATGGCCAGCGGCCACCGGTGGTGGTGAGCCCTGATCTTTCAGCACCGTGGGTGATGCAGCTTGGCCGCACGTCGCAGCGCCAAAAGCAGCGCAAATATCGCGAGCGCAGCGCACCTGTCGCCGTGATGGCACAGCCTTCGTTGCGCGAGGTTCGGCGCGTCTATCGGCAGCCAGCGCCTTCCAGCTTCCAGACCGTGGGTGCCCGCGCACCTGCTCGCCGGGAGATCCAGCCACAGATCAGCCCGATGTATCTGCCGCAGACTGTCGCCTACAATAGCGGTGAAAAGCCCGGTACGATCGTTATCGATACGACACAGAACTTCCTCTACCATGTGCAGGCGGGCGGCAAGGCACGGCGCTACGGCGTTGGCACCGGCAAGCCGGGTTTTGAGTGGGCTGGCACCCACAAGGTTACCCAGAAACGCCAATGGCCAGATTGGCGCCCGCCCGCAGAAATGATCGCCCGCGAACGCGCCAAGGGCCGCATTCTGCCCGCCCATATGGAAGGCGGCCCAGAAAACCCGCTCGGCGCCCGCGCGCTTTATCTCGGCTCCACACTCTACCGCATCCACGGCACCAACCAGCCATGGACCATCGGCGGCGCGGTATCCTCCGGCTGCATCCGCATGCGCAATGAAGATGTGAGCGAATTGTACAATATGGTGAAGGTCGGCACGAAGGTGATTGTGCGCTAAGACATATGACCGTTTGGCATGAAACAACCCGGCTTCGCGAGAGGCCGGGTTTTTTGGTAGAGGCACAGTTTGCAATTGATCCGCAGGAGCTTCAGGCGCACTCTTGCTGTATCCAACCGGCTATAAAAAATTACCCCGGCCGCGTGCCTAGGGCAGAGACGGTACCGGGGTTTACAAGCGGATATATACAATTAAACTGCACGAAAATCAAACGAATATACCAATAGCCTGGGATATAATCTGCCCATGAACTCATGGAACTAGATGAGATCAGGCCCTATCCCGGCCTAGAAGAGAGCCTTTCAATTGAAAGGTTTGGCACCTACCTCACGTGGGCAAGCGGTGACCGCAACAAAGCTGTCGAGCTTTACACCCTCAATGCCGTGCTCAGTGAGAGCCTGTATACGCCACTTCAGATGCTCGAGATTGCACTGCGGAACCGCATTCATCGTGTTATGAGTGACGCTCATGGGGACCATTGGTTCGACCATCCAGCGCACCACCTAAACCCCATTCAAATCAACATGATTGCCAAAGCACGCAAAGACCTGACGGAGCAGCGGAAAGAAGTTATTCCATCACGGATCGTTGCAGCACTGACCTTCGGCTTCTGGACGGCGATGCTTGGGAAAGAATATGAAAATCTCTGGCAGATAACGTTGAAGGACATAGCCAAACGCGAGAACGGAAAAGGATTACGGCGCAAGGATTTCACGAGATCACTCGGCGCTGTTCGAACCCTTCGCAATCGCCTCGCTCACCACGAGACTGTGCTGCATTGGGACCTACCCAAGCATTACGCAAACATTTTAGAGCTGACAGGGTGGCTATCTCCCGTCGCTGCTGATTGGTGCAAGGCTACCTGCCGGTTTGAGAGCCTCTACCCCGAGCAAGGCGTATCACTGCCCATCACAGTCACGCCGCACCAATAGATCAACCCAAAGCCACCGGCTTTGGCCCGCCATAGGCCCAATCGAGCAATTCTATCGTATGCACAATCGGCATTCCTGCGCGGCCTGATATCTGCGTCATGCAGCCAATATTGCCGGTGGCGATGATGTCAGCCTTGGTGGCGGCGATGTTTTTGACTTTGCGGTCGCGCAATTGGGCCGAGATTTCGGGCTGGAGAATGTTGTAGGTGCCAGCTGAGCCACAGCACAAATGGCCTTCGCGCGGTTCGCGGATGGTGAAGCCTGCCCGTGCCAGAAGGTCTTTAGGCAGGCGGGTGATCTTCTGGCCGTGCTGCATGGAACAGGCGGAATGATAGGCGACGCTGAGGCCGGTTTGCTGCGCAGGTTCGGGCAGTTGCAGCGTGGCCAGAAATTCTGTGATGTCGCAGGCGATTTCAGACACGCGCCTGGCTTTTTGGGCATAGGCAGGGTCGAGCCGCAGCATGAAGCCGTAATCCTTGATCGTTGTGCCACAGCCGGATGCGGTGATAAGGATGGCATCCAGCCCGCGCTCCATCTCGGCGGTCCAGGCATCGACGTTTTGGCGCGCGGCGGCCAATCCCTGTTCTTCCTTGCCCAGATGATGCACCAGCGCACCGCAGCAGCCTTCGTTCCTGGGTATAGCCACTTCCACGCCGAGCCGCGCCAGCAGGCGGCGCGTTGCATCATTTATGCCGGGGTCGAGCACAGATTGCGCGCAGCCGGCCAGAATAGCGACCCGCTTATGAGCGCCTGATATGGGCGCGACGCTGATTGCGCGCTTGGGCGGCAGGGTCGCGGGTGCCAGCCGCAGCATGGCGGCCAGCGGCTTCAGCGGTTTGATGCGATCGAACAGACCGGCGAACGGCTTGCCCAGACGCGCCAGCTTGAGGGCTGCGCGAAAGCGTGCCGGATGCGGCAGCACGAAGGCCAGCATGGCGCGCAGCGCACGGTCGGTGAAGGAGCGCGTATAGGTCTTTTCAATATGGGCGCGGGCATGGTCAACCAGATGCATGTAATTGACGCCAGATGGGCATGTCGTCATGCAGGCCAGGCAGGACAGGCAGCGGTCTATATGGGTGACGATCTGGTTATCTGCCGGACGATCATTTTCCAGCATGTCCTTGATGAGATAGATGCGCCCGCGCGGCGAATCCAGCTCATTGCCGAGCGTCACATAGGTGGGACAGGTGGCGGTGCAAAAACCGCAATGCACGCAATTGCGCAGGATCTTTTCAGATTCAGCGACATGCGGATTGGCCAATTGAGCGGGCGTGAATGTGGTTTGCATCTTTTATTGCCCTGCCTGAGCCATTGCGACCATCCGGCCAGGATTGAGAATGTTCTGGGAGTCAAACTCATGCTTCACCCGCGCAGACAATGCGGCCAGGGGGGCAGCTTGCGGTTCAAACAGCGGCGTTGCAATACGCCAGTGCGGGGCAGCGCGCACAAGCGTTGCGTGGCCGCCGCCGAACTGTTGCACGAGACCGCGCAGCAACGCTGCTTCCGGCTCGTTTTCCATGCGCAGCCACACCAGCCCGCCCTGCCAATCATAATAGGCATCGGCGGCCAGTTCCATGCGCAGCGCCAGCACCATTTCATGCGCGCGGGACGGTGCCATTGAGACACGCCAGACCGGCTTGTCGGTGCCATCCGCAAAGGGCGCGCAATCGCGCACCTCTCGCCATAGGGATTTTGAGGCTGAGCCCTCAAGCTCGATCATGCCGGGCGCTGCTTTGAGCAGATCACGCAGACGCGCCAAGCGGTAGGCGACCGAAGGGCCAAACCCTTCCAGCCTCAGCAGGGTCGCGGCATCCGTTCCAAGTGCGCCGCCGCCCACAAGCCGGGCGATGTTTTCAGGCAGATGGGCCGCACTTGCCACTTCTGCGCTTGAACCAAGCGCCAGCGCCATAGCGCTGGCGGCGACATCATCGAGCAGGCCGGTGAGGACGAGCGTGGTTTCCGTTTCAGCGGCCGGTAAAACTTTGAAGGTGACATCGGTCACCACCGCCAGCGTGCCCCATGAGCCAGCCATGAGTTTGGACAGATCATAGCCCGTGACATTCTTGACCACACGCCCGCCGGATTTGAACGCTTCGCCACGGCCTGAAACGGCGTTGATGCCCAGCACATGGTCGCGCGCTGCACCCGCTTTCAGCCGGCGCGGACCGGAAAGATTTGTCGCCAGAACGCCTCCAATAGTGCCAGCGTTTTTCTGGCCGGTGCCCAGAAGCGGGCCGTAATCCATCGGCTCGAAAGCCAGTTCCTGCCTGTTGGCCGCAAGCAGCTTTTCTATCTCCGCAATCGGCGTGCCAGCACGGGCTGAAAGCACCAGCTCTTCCGGCTCATACAGTGTCACGCCGGTCAGCTTCGACAGGCTGAGCGTATGGGCTGCCTGAACCGGATGGCCAATGCCGCGCTTGGAGCCCTGGCCTTCGATTTCCAGCGGCTGGCTTTCGCCCAACGCCCATTGGACGGTGGACAGAGTTTCGTCGGGGGTCGTGGGGGTGAATGTGGTCATGGTTTTGCCTTGGAGCGCGAAAGCCCCCTCTCCGTCTTGTGCTTCGCCCAAGCCACCTCTCCCCGCAAGCGGGGCGAGGAACTGACAATCGCAAACATGGTTCCTCGCCCCCTTCGGGGGAGCGGTGGCGCGCAAAGGGCGACGGAGAGGGGGAGCACGACAGAAAATGATTTCATGCCGACACACCCCGCATGGCAAAAACAATGAGGGCGCGAAAGCCCCCTCTCCGTCTTGGGCTTTGCCCAAGCCACCTCTCCCCGCAGGCGGGGCGAGGAACTGACAATCGCAAACCTGGTTCCTCGCCCCCTTCGGGGGAGAGGTGGCGCGCAAAGCGCGACGGAGAGGGGGAGCACGACAGAAAATGATTTCATGCCGACACACCCCGCATGGCAAAAACAATGAGGGCGCAAAGGCCCCTCTCCGTCTTGGGCTTTGCCCAAGCCACCTCACCCCGCAGGCGGGGCGAGGAACTGCTAATCGCAAACATGGTTCCTCGCCCCCTTCGGGGGAGAGGTGGCGCGCGAAGCGCGACGGAGAGGGGAGCCACGACAGAAAATGATTTCATGCCGACACACCCCGCATGGCAAAAACAATGAGGGCGCAAAGGCCCCTCTCCGTCTTGGGCTTTGCCCAATCCACCTCTCCCCGCAGGCGGGGCGAGGAACTGCTAATCGCAAACATGGTTCCTCGCCCCCTTCGGGGGAGCGGTGGCGCGTGAAGCGCGACGGAGAGGGGGGCGCTCAAGTGCATCAAAACCGTGGAATATCTGGAAAGGGCAGTTTGCCGCCGGAAATATGCATACGGCCAAGTTCGGCGCAGCGGCGCAATTGCGGGAACACTTTGCCGGGGTTAAGCAGGTGGTTGGGGTCGAACGCGCATTTGACGCGCATCTGCTGGTCGAGATCTATCTGGTTGAACATTTCAGGCATCAGATCGCGTTTTTCGACACCGACGCCATGTTCGCCAGTCAACACGCCGCCGACCTTGACGCAGAGGCGCAAAATATCAGAGCCGAAATCTTCTGCCTTTTCCAGTTCGCCGGGCTTGTTGGCATCATAGAGAATGAGCGGGTGCAGATTGCCATCGCCAGCGTGGAAGACATTGGCAACGCCCAGACCGTATTTGGCGGACAATTCGCGCATTCCAGCCAGAACGGTCGGCAATTGTTTGCGCGGAATGGTGCCATCCATGCAGTAATAATCTGGCGAGATGCGGCCCACTGCCGGAAAGGCTGCCTTGCGACCCGCCCAGAAGGTCATGCGCTCTTCTTCGGTTTGCGAGATGCGGCAGGTGGTGGAGCCGTTTTGGGCGGCAATCCGTTCCACTGCCTCGATCAGATGGTTCACTTCATCAGGGCAGCCATCGAGTTCAATGATCAAAAGCGCCTCGCATTCGAGCGGGTAGCCGGCATGGACGAAATCTTCCGCCGCATGGATGGCGGGGCGGTCCATCATTTCCATGCCGCCTGGAATAATGCCCGCGCCAATAATATCGGCCACGCATTGGCCGGCCTCTTCAGAGGTTGGAAACCCCAGAAGCAGAGCACGCGCCGTTTCAGGCTTTTGCAAAATGCGCACCGTCACTTCGGTGACGACGCCGAGCAGCCCTTCAGAACCAGTCATCACGCCGATCAGATCATAGCCCTCGCTATCCAGATGCTTGCCGCCAAGGCGCACCACTTCGCCATCCATCATCACCATTTCTATGCCGAGAAGATTATTGGCGGTAAGGCCATATTTCAGGCAGTGCACACCGCCTGAATTTTCCGCGACATTGCCGCCGATCGAGCAGGCGATCTGGGAGGATGGGTCAGGGGCATAGTAAAACCCCTGCTGCTCGACGGCGGTGGTGATGCCAAGATTGGTGACGCCCGGCTGGGCGACCACGCATCGATTATCAAAATCAATATCCAGCACGCGGTTAAAGCGGCTCATGACCAGAAGCACCGCATCTTCCAGCGGCAATGCACCGCCCGACAGCGATGTGCCAGAACCGCGCGGCACGATTTTTATGCCGCGCTGATTGCAATAGGTGAGAATGCGCGACACTTGCGCGGTGGTTTCAGGCAGCACCACAACCAGTGGCAGCTGGCGATAGGCGGTCAGCCCATCGCTCTCAAAAGCGCGCATGGAATTGACAGCATCGACCACACCCTCGCCCGGCACGATCTGGCGCATGTCGGCCACAATCTCGGCGCGGCGCGCCAGCGTCTGCTGATCTGGTGGCGGCATTATCAGCCCGGACATTCTGGCCATCCTCCTGAGTAACTGGTAATAATCTTTTACCAGTGATGAGCGAAGCTGGCAAATCAAGCTTTGTGCAATCGGCGCAGCACTGGCGTGCACTGCTTCCGCAGCGGCAATCTGCCGCTGGCACCGACACGGCGGACGGGCAACAGCGCTACTCGCCGGCGGGCTTGACGGGCTCGGCATGCATGCGGCGGACGCGGCGCACACCCCACCAGACCAGCAAGATGCTGACTGGGACGGCGGCTGCGGTGACGATCTCGGGTGCAATGGCGTGACCGAACACGGATGCACCCTTGGCCAGATAGGCGATCAGGCCGACCACATAGTAGGAGACGGCGGCGACCGATAGCCCCTCGACCGTCTGTTGCAGGCGCAGTTGAAGGCGGGCGCGGTTGTTCATTGATGCAAGCAAATCGCGATTTTGCTGTTCGACCTCCACATCTACCCAGGTGCGCAGCAATGTTGTCGCGCGGGTGAGTTTTCGCGACAGATTGGCAAGGCGTTCTTCAACCGAGCGGCAGGTGCGCATTGCCGGCGCGACGCGGCGCTGCAAAAAGCCGGCCCAAGTATCGTAGCCGGGCACGGCTTCCTCATCGAGCGCATCCAGCCGTTCGATGACGATGCCGTCATAGGCGCGGCTGGCGCCGAAACGGTAAAGGCTGGACGCGGCATCGGCCTCCAGTTCGGCGGCGAGTTCGGTGAGATCCGCGAGCAGCGTCTGGCTGTTGCGGGTTTCAGCATCCTTCATTTCGCGGGTGGCGATGGCCAGACGGTCCTCGATGCCGCGAGCGCGTGCCGACAGGCTTTGCGCAAGCGGAAGTCCGAGCATGGCCAGCGTGCGATAAGTTTCGATGTCGATGAGCCGCTGCAGGAGAGCGCCTGTGCGGGCCGGAGTGAGGCCACGATCGAGAACCAGAATACGTGTCAGGCCATCACCATCCTGACGGAAATCGGTAATGATGGCAGCCTTGCCCTGCTCCACGCGTGAATAGCACAGACTTGCCGCGTCAAAACTATAGATCAGCGCCTCGTTGGCCGGTGTCCAGGGGCGGACCTCCAGCCGGATGCCGGAAATGACTGTTCCGGGGGGTGAAAAGCCATTGCCAAAGGGCGTCTGCTCACTGGCGCGTCCACCCTCCCCAAGCGGGCCTTCCCACTGGTAGGTCGAGAACTCGGTGTGGCGCTCCCAGCGCAGCGTGCCCTGCCCCCATTTCATGGCGTGGTGGCGGGCGCTGCGGCCGGGCGCTGCGATGCCAAGCCGACGCGAGAGTTCGGACAGAACCGCTTGGTCGACGCCCGAGCCGCCCTCGGTCATGAATGAAAGCTGGACCAGAACGCGTGGGGTCTCTACCAGTGGGTGAGGCCGTGCATGAACCTCGCCCAACGCGCCGGGACGGCCCTCATGCGCGGGAAAGCCCAGCACGCTTCCTGTTGCGCGCGCCTGGAATTCGAGACTTTCCCTGTCTGTCGTCACCCGTGATCCCTGCGCCTTTGCCAGCGTGGCGTTCAGCCAGGCGCCATAACAGCACCGGGGCGCGAAGGTCACAAACCGCAAATTTCAAGCACTGCGCAATTTTATGCCACGGCCGGTAATTGTTTGCGCCGTCCAAATTGGATCAGAAAGTTGACCAGTTGAGGTCAATCGCTTTATCCTGCCACCAGTCACCGAAAACGCGAGCGTCTCGTTGAACGACATTTTTTCTCGAATAGAGCATTCTCGCACTGCCGATGAGGTGGTGCAGCAGGTTGAGAGCCTCATTCTAGAGGGCGTGTTGCGCGTGGGTGACCGGCTGCCGGCGGAACGCGAGCTTGCGGTGCAGCTTGATGTATCGCGGCCCATCTTGCGTGATGCCTTGAAATCACTGGAGGCGCGAGGGCTTCTGGCAACGCGTCATGGTGGCGGCACTATCGTTGCCGATGTCATCGGCGAGGTGTTTGCACGACCTGTGCTGGATCTCATTTCGTCGCATGCGAAAGCGGCGGCCGACTACATGGAGTATCGGCGCGACATTGAAGGCATTGCCGCCGAACATGCCGCCAGCCGCGCCACCGCCGATGACCGGGCGCTACTCGGTGCGATCATGGTGCGGATGGAAGACGCGCATCAGCGTGGCGACTTCGAGGAAGAGGCTGCCATCGATGTCGAGTTTCATTCAGCGATCGGTGAATGTGCGCACAATATTATTTTGCTCCACACCCTGCGCTCCTGCTACCGGTTGCTTTCGGATGGCGTGTTTCGAAACCGCATGCTGGTCTTTACAATGCCCGCCGCGCGCCAGCAGCTTTATGATCAGCATCAGGCGATCTACCAGGCGGTGATTGCGGGCGATCCATTGGAGGCTAAACAAGCGGCAATGGCGCATATGGATTTCGTCACGCGAGCCATGGTGGATGCGGAGCGAACCGGGGATTGGGAGCGCGTGTCACGGCTGCGGCTACGGCAGCGCTCCGAAGGTACAAGCGTCAAAAGACCGGCGGCAGACCGCTCCGGCACGGGGGACCAGGAATGAGCGCTATGTTGACCATCGCCGATTTGAAGGAACGAGCTCGCCGGCGGGTGCCGAAGCTGTTCTTTGACTATGCGGATTCCGGCGCGTGGACGGAGAGCACCTACCGCGCCAATGAAGAGGATTTTGCCAAGATAAAACTGCGCCAACGCGTTTTGGTGGACATGACCGACCGGTCGCTGGCCAGCACCATGATCGGCGAGAAAGTGTCGATGCCGGTTGCGTTGGCGCCGACCGGGCTGACGGGAATGCAGCATGCAGACGGGGAAATTCTTGCCGCGCAGGCGGCGGAGGAATTTGGCGTGCCGTTCACGCTGTCGACTATGAGCATCTGCTCGCTGGAAGATGTAGCGGCAGCGACCACAAAGCCGTTCTGGTTTCAGCTTTATGTCATGCGCGACAGGGATTTCGTGACCAACCTGATCGCACGGGCCAAGGCTGCCGGATGCTCCGCGTTGGTGCTGACACTTGATCTTCAAATTCTGGGGCAGCGCCACAAGGACCTGCGCAACGGGCTCTCGGCGCCGCCGCGCCTGACCCCCAAACATCTTTACCAGATGGCGACGCGGCCAGGCTGGTGCCTAGGCATGCTTGGCACCAAAAGGCGCACATTCGGCAACATCGTTGGCCACGCCAAGGGCGCCGACAATATGACCTCTTTATCCGCATGGACGCATGATCAGTTCGACCTGCGGCTATCATGGAAAGATGTCGCCTGGATCAAGAAGCAATGGGGCGGCAAGCTTATCCTGAAAGGAATTTTGGACCGTGAGGATGCGCTGATGGCGCTGAAGACCGGCGCCGATGCGATCATTGTTTCCAACCACGGCGGGCGCCAGCTTGATGGCGCGCCCTCGTCCATCGCGGTGCTGCCGGAGATTGTCGATGCTGTGGGCGATAAAATAGATGTGCATCTGGATGGCGGCATCCGGTCCGGGCAGGATGTGCTGAAGGCGCTGGCGCTCGGCGCCAAGGGCACGCATATCGGACGGCCGTTCCTGTATGGGCTCGGTGCGGGCGGCAAAGCGGGCGTGACACAGGCGCTGGAGATCATTCGCAAGGAACTCGACATCACCATGGCGTTGTGCGGCAAGCGCAACATCAAGGATGTCGGACCCGAGTTGATCTATGAGGGTCAGCCCGGGACGTCGAAGAAAGTGCGGCGCAAGAGTTGATTACTGACGGCATCCATTTTCTGGACGCGCGCGGGCCCACTGGCATGCATGTCGCGGCTATCGGCGATGTGCATGGCAGGCTCGATCTACTGGAGAAGCTGCACGCAATGATCGACGCTGACCGGGTACGCAGCAGCGCGACAGACTTTCGTGTCATCCATCTTGGCGACTTTGTCGACCGGGGACCAAGCTCCAAAGGAGTGATCGACTTCCTGATCCAAAAATCCGCCTCTGATCCGCGCTATATCTGCGTTGCGGGCAATCATGATGCGGCGTTTCAGGAGTTTCTGGCACGGCCAGATCCTGAAGGTGTTTTCGCGCTTTATGGCGGAAGGCAGACTGCGTTGTCTTATGGCGTGGAGATCGACTTCGACAGCCCTTGGGGTCTGCGGCGCGGGCACGCCGCATTGTGCAAGGTGGTGCCGCTCAGCCATATGGAGTTTCTCAGAACACTGCCCCGGCACATCACGCTGGAAGATTTTTTCTTCTGCCATGCCGGCATCCGTCCGGGAGTGCCGCTGGCGGAGCAGGACCCGGAAGACCTGATCTGGATACGCGAGGCGTTTTTGAATTTTCCCGGGCTGCACCCCAAGATCGTAGTGCACGGACATACGCCTGCCGGCGAAGCAGAAGTGATGGCAAACCGAGTGAATGTGGACACCGGCGCGTACAAATCGGGGCGGCTGACAGCGCTGATCATTGACGGCGCCGTCAAGCGTGTCGTCAGCGTATCAGGCTAGCTGTTCTCCACGCGAGCATCGCAACGGCAATCAGCGGACCTGAGCGGATACTCCGTAGCCGTCGACAACGGCGTGACCGGTGGCCTCGTCAGCAATGTAGATCGCGACACCCCAGGCAGAGATACCGAACAGCATGAAAAAGGACAGGAGCGTAATTCTCAACGGCTTCATCTCGGTTTCGGCTTCCTGAACTTCTGCACACAAAATATTACGAATGGGTTTCCGCCGGGTGATCAATGCAACCTATCCGGTTACAATGGCCGCCACTGCGCTCCACGAGGCGCGCCCTTCTAGGCTGATAGTTGGGGCCAAAGCCAGTGCTTGCAACCGGCATTTCAACATCAAAATTGAAGCGTGATTTTTATGACACGGTTGCAGCAGGCAAGGGCTGTGCAGAGGGTTTCAGGCCGGGTTTGCAGAGGGCCTCACTGTCGACACCCAGCCCCGCGCAAGCGCCAAACCAGCCGCATCGGCAGCTTCTCCATGAACAGCAATCTCGGTTTCGAGGATCATTGGCCAATGCGGATTACGGTCCGCGATGACCTCGGCAAAGCATTCGCTCCATTCGCGCACAAGTACGGTGTCGGCCTCGAAATGGAACTGTATTCCATAGGCTGCGCGGCCCAAACGAAACGCCTGATTGGCAGCACATGAGCTTGTGGCGAGGTGGGTGGCGCCAGGAGGAAGTGTGAACGTATCGTCGTGCCATTCGAAAATCGGGAACGCGTGGTCGAGGCGTGCAAAGACCGGATCCTGTGTCGCATCCGGGGTCAGCGCCATGCGGTGCCAGCCGAATTCAGTAGCACCGCCTATCTGGTTGGTGCCCCCCGCCGCACGAGCCAGAAGCTGAGCGCCGAGGCAGATGCCGAGCACTGATTTGTCGGCGGCAATGAAATCCCGCATCAATTCAAGAAGTGCCGGGATATAGGGGGAACCTTCATCATCCAGTGCGTTTTGGGCACCACCAAGAACCACTATCGCGTCGTGCTCGATTGATGCTTGCGGGAGGGTTGCCCCCTCATGGAGTACGCGCAGGTCAATCTGGGCACCCGCCTCCGAGAGGGCAACTCCCACCTGGCCAAGACTTGTACCCTGAAAATTCTCGACGACCAGAACGCGCATCTCATTCCTGACAAAACGGGCGTGACAGATTTTTCCCTACAGCTAGCATGGCACGACAAGACCGGGAATGCGGAACGAAGATATGCCACTGCAAAATCGCGTCGACCCTTTTGGCGTCGTTCATGCCGTGGCAGAGCGCGGGCTGTTTACTGGTAACCGGGGAATTATCCATGATCCTGACACCCGCACACTTCTGAAAAAGCGCTGGGCGTCACCGGCGTGGATCATCTGCGTGTGCGATTTTCGGGATGTGCGTCGGGTTCCGATGGGACGCAATGGTCGCGGTGGCGAGGCCGGCTGGACGGAGCTTTTCTTTCTCGACGAGGTAACCGCGCTGGCAGCGGGGCACCGGCCATGTTTTCATTGCCAGCGGCTGCGGGCGAAGACGTTTGGGAAAGGCTTTGCCAAAGCCTTTCCTCACGTGGCGGCGCGCACGTCACAGATTGACCGTCAGCTGCACAAGGAGCGGCTTGCGGTTCGTGCAATCGGCAGGGCGCTGGAGGCGGGCGAGACAGATACGCTGCCCGACGGGACGATGGTTGCGGGGGGCAGCACTGCCTTTGCGCTGAAGGGGGGTTGGTTGTTGCCGTGGAGTTTCACCGGCTACGGCCCGTCCATGTCGACCCATGAGCGGGCGCTGACGCTGATAACACCACCGACGACAGTCGCCATTCTCGCAGCCGGGTTTTCGCCAGTGTGGCATCCTTCCGCAGGCCCTTGACCCCGCCACAATGCTCGCGCATTTCTCCACGCCATGCGCGCCAATTATCGAATGCAGCGGCTTTATGTGCCGCAGGATATTTCTGCCGACGTCGAGATCGAGCTCGACCCGCCGCAGAGCCATTATCTGGCCAATGTGCTGCGCCTGAGCGAAGGGGCGCAGGTTCTGTTGTTCAACGGGCGCGACGGTGAATGGTTGTCATCGCTTGCGAGCCTCGCCAAGAAGAAGGTGATGCTGCAACCTGTCACGCAGACACGCGGGCAGCCGCCGCATCCCGATCTCGTCTATTGCTTTGCCCCACTCAAGCAGGGACGGCTTGATTATCTGGTCCAGAAAGCAGTGGAGATGGGTGCTGGACATTTGCAGCCTGTCATCACGCAGCACACGCAAATGTCTACCGTGGGAATCGACCGGCTGAAGGCGAATGCGGTCGAGGCGTCGGAACAGTGCGGCATCCTGGCCATCCCGACTGTGGGCGAGGTGGTGAAGCTCGACCGGCTGCTCTGGGAGTGGCAGCCGGGACGCCAGCTCATTTTCTGCGATGAAGGGGCTGAGACCAATAATCCAGTGCCCATTTTGAAAACATTGGCGGGCCGTAAGCTTGGGCTGCTTATCGGCCCCGAAGGCGGGTTTTCCGATGATGAACGCAAGCAATTACGCGCGCTGCCCTTCGTCACCCCCATCCCGCTTGGCCCGCGCATCCTGCGGGCAGACACGGCGGCCGCAGCAGCGCTTGCGGTGATCCAGGCCACGATCGGGGATTGGTGAGGGGGCCAATCAAGCCCAGACTCGTTATGGAAACGCCCCGACAGTGCTGCCGGGGCGTTCCAGGTTTGTTGGTCTTCAAGTGCTTTCTAGAAAGCGTACCGCAATCCGAGGTTTAGGCCCCAGTTCTGCTTGAGGTTTTTGCCATCGGCGTAGTCGAACTCGCCATGGATCTGCACTTTCTCGGCTACCTGGGCTGCAAAGCCGACGCCAATTTCTCCGCGTGTGCCCTTCATGTCGTTGCTGAAGGCGGTGGAGTTGATGAGCAGGTCGTTGCCACCGGCAAATTCCTGAGCCACGGCAAGGCGCATATATGGCTGAACTTTGCTGCCATTGGCCATCTCGTAGTTGATGCCAATGGTGGCACCCAGCCGCCCGATCAGCGAGTCCATCGCGCCGTTCTGAACGTGCATGCCATTGTCCAGCCAGTAGTTCGACGATCCCACATTCACACCAGCAAGCTGGGCGAAGGGCTCGACATACACCTCATTGGCCAGCGCGATATGTTTGCCGACCTCGATCTGGCCGCCAATGCCGGTGGCGCCATAATTGCCTTCGGCCCCGGAACCGTCGCTCATGCGCACGTGGGCGGCGTCTTCAAACCTGTTCAGTTTGAACAGGCTGTCCACATAAAGCCCGTTCGAGGCAAGCCAGGTGCCGTAGAGGCCACCATAGTAGGAATCGACGTCACCCCGTGAGCCGCCTTCGAGTTTGACCGACGAGTTCGAATAGCCGCCCATCACGCCCACCAGCACATCGGAATCGCCGAGGTTGAAGGAGCGGTCCGCGCCTACCGACATGCCCCACTGGGTCTGGTCATAGGTCTGGCCGGCGCCCGCCGAGATCTGGAAGCCGCGGCCATAAGTGCGCGCCCACAGGCCGCCATCGCCGCGATTGTTGCGCACATCACCCATACGCTGGCGCAGGGTTGCCAATTCGCCATACCAGACGGTTGGTGCGACGCCATGCAACCCGATTGCCGTGGCTGTGCCGGGGGTGACATAGCTGGTTTCCTGCAGGTACCAATTGTCGCCGCTCTTGTTAAGCAAGTATTTGTAGACGCCGAGATCTACTGCACCGCCGAGAAGTCCAAAAATCGCATCACCACCAGCAGTTTCGACCACGAGGTGCGGGTCGCCAACGCTTGTGGGGTCAATACCCGTATTTTTCACATGCAGAGTGTGCGCGCCGGCGGCATTTCCCGTTACCCTCAAAAGGTCGCCTTGGTCGTTCGCGATATCCGTGTTCATCTTGAATGTGCCGCTACCCGACAGATTTTCGACTGTCAGCGTGTTAAAGCCTGCAGACCCGTCGCTAAGCGTTATCTGGCCGCGATCCATTATGATGTTCTTGATCGCAGAGGATTCAACCATCTGCCAGTTACCAAAAGCGTTGAGGTGCAGGTTTTCGACGCCAGTCATGCGACCCTTGAGCGAGGCATAATTTCGGAGTGTGACATTCGCGTGGCCACCCTCTTCCACCACCACGTCGCCAACCAGTTCCGAATTATCTACCGTAAAAGAGGTAGACGCATTGGCACCCACTTCAAGAATACGGCCATTGCCACCCACTAGCGTCGACCGATTTTGAACGACAATGGTCGCGTCAGTGGGGTTTTCTTCGGAACTCATCACAACAATCGCCGCACCGGTTAGTCCCTCGACATGGGACCCGTCGACCAACAATGTACGGCCCTTGTCACTAACAGTATCGCTACCCCCGCGAACGAGACGGATACCACTGGTCTCACCCGTGATGTCGCTGCCGCCGCGGACGTTGACGAAACCATTGGTCAACGAAATGCCATAGCCGGTGCTGCCTGGATGCGCCCAACCCACCAGATGTGAGCCAACAACATCCATCGTAGAACCGGATGCAATGCTCGCGGCTCTACCCATCGCGGTAATACTGCTACCTTCAATATACGCGTAAGAGCTTTCACCTTCGCCTGGGGAGGCTGGAACGTTGCCAACGACGAGCCCCGGCCCCGCGTCGTTGTATATGGTGGAAGCAACAATTGACGCCGTCGAGCCATTGATCAAACCAATCAATGCACTGCCCGACTGCCACGGAGCGCGAACGACATTCGCGCCGTTGAGGCTTATCGTCGAATCGTTTCTCGCGATTATGTTGTAGGACTGGCCACCATGGATGATTGTGAGATTGGAACCATTTTCGACCCTCCAGTACTCAGGCGCTTCACCCGGGCCAACCAGCGCGTCTTCGCCATCGAGATCACCCGCATAAGCGGCGTGAGAGATGAGTGCCGCGGCACCAACAGTCGCAGCCAACATTGCGCGGAGTCTTGTTGAATGTGCACAGCGTGAGGGTGCACTACGGGAAAAAATCTTCATTCTGTTCAGCTCGCTGGATGTTTTGCCGCGCCTAGACGGCATTTCCTACCTCTCAGCCCCGGACCGAGACTGATTCCCACGGCTGCTTTCTTAAATATTATGACGATACCTATCTATAACAATTAGCACCATATTGAGAGCAATTTGGGAATATAAAGCTGAAACGAAAATGGCTATTCAATCCTTGTAAGAATAATTTTTATTTGTACTTTATTTATGATGGATAATCCGTATTCATTGCATTTGTAGGATTTTTTTGTTCACTCTGTAATGTACACAGGCGATTCACGGTGTAGTTCCGACAAATTCCTTCCGTTATCTCAATCAACGCTTGTTGAAGTCACGATCAGGATTTTTTGCTTGCGTGGCTCCTGACATTTCAGCCATCAAGCCCCACCTTTGTGCGTAGCATCCGCTGGCGGTCCGCAATTGTGCGGTTTGGCCAGATTGGGAGGAAATTTCATGGCGCGTGACACGACCGATTTCCGGCCCGTCGAGAGCATTGACGAGCTGGTCGCCTATCTGGCCGAGGGCAACAAGCCAAAGGACCAGTGGCGCATCGGCACCGAGCACGAAAAGTTTCCCTTCTACATTGATGGCAATGCGCCGGTTCCCTATGGCGGCGACCGGGGCATCCGGGCGCTACTCGAGGGTATGCAACGGACGCTCGGCTGGGACCCGATTATCGATGATGGCCGTATCATTGGGCTGGTGGAGCCGACCGGACAGGGGGCGATATCGCTTGAGCCGGGCGGCCAGTTCGAGCTTTCGGGCGCGCCGGTGGAGACGATCCATCAGACCTGCCGCGAGGGCAATGCGCATCTGGCGCAGGTGCGCGAAATCGCCGAGCCGCTCGGCATCCGCTTTCTTGGTCTTGGCGGAAGTCCGAAATGGACGCTGGCGGAGACGCCAAAGATGCCCAAATCTCGCTATCAGATCATGACGCGCTACATGCCCAAGGTCGGCAGCCAGGGCCTCGACATGATGTACCGCACCTGTACGATCCAGGTGAACCTCGACTTTGACAGCGAGCGTGACATGCGCCGCAAGATGCAAGTTTCACTGAAGCTGCAGCCGCTTTCGACAGCTTTGTTTGCCAATTCGCCGTTTACCGATGGTCGGCCCAACGGGTTGCAGAGCTGGCGTGGCGAGATCTGGCGCGACACCGACAATCAGCGCTCCGGCCTGCTCGATTTCTGTTTTTCGCCGGAGTTTGGTTTTGCCGATTATGTAACGTGGGCGCTCGATGTGCCGATGTACTTCGTCATTCGAGACGGCCATTACCACGATGTGACTCACGTCACTTTCCGTCAGTTCATGGATGGGGCGCTGCGCAATTCGGTGCCCGACGGTTTGCCCACCATCGGCGACTGGGCGAACCACCTATCGACACTGTTTCCCGATGTCAGGCTGAAGCGCTTTCTGGAAATGCGCGGCGCCGATGCCGGCCCGTGGCGGCGTATCTGCGCGCTGCCAGCCTTCTGGGTCGGTCTGCTCTATGATGAGGCAGCCCTCGATGCGGCCGAGGCGCTGACGGCGGACTGGACGTTTGACGAGGTGTTAGCCATGCGCGAGACGGTGCCGGCTGAAGGGCTTGCCACCGAATTTCGTGGCCATGCGATGCGTGAGATGGCGCGCGATGTTCTTGCGATATCGAAGCTCGGTCTCAAGAACCGCGCCCGCGAAAACCGCGATGGCTATGACGAGACGACTTTCCTGTCGCCTCTCGACGAGGTGGTTTCGCGTGGGACCACCAGCGCACAGGAGATGACCAATGCGTTTCATACGCGTTGGGGCGGTTCGATCGAGCCGGCATTCCTCGAATACGCTTATTGAGCACCGTCACGGTTCTGACATTACAGCGAGAGAAACTGGTAACGACGCCGATTGAATGTCCCTTCAACCTGTAAGGGAAAGGTTCTAGGCTTCCCTGACGAGACCCAGAGGAGACCATGACATGTTGCCGCTTTTTGAGATGCTGACGAATGCCCAGAATGGCCAGGGAATGGCTGCGCTGGCAAAACAGTTCAATCTTACGCCACAACAGACCGAGCAGGCTGTCGCTGCGCTGGTGCCGGCTTTCAGCCAGGGGCTCAAGCGCAACACGGCGGACCCGCAGGGCATGGGCTCCTTTATGGCGGCGATGACCAGCGGCAAGCACGCGCAATATTTCGACGATCCGGCCAAAGCTGTTGGCCAGCAGGGGCTGAAGGATGGCAAAGGCATTCTCGGACATCTGTTCGGTTCAAAGGATCTTTCGCGTGCGGTTGCCGGCCAGGCGGCTCAGGCAAGTGGCGTGGGCCAGGATGTGCTAAAGCAGATGCTGCCGGCGGTCGCCTCGATGCTGATGGGGGGTCTTTTCAAACAGTCAACCGGGCAGATGCAGGCGGCGAGCGCCTCTGGCGCGCCGAGCAACCCGCTCGGTGAGATCATTGGTCAGATGATGCGGCAGGCTGGCGGCGCGACACAGCAGAGCCAGGCACAGCCCCATGCGGCAGGCGACAATCCGCTTGGAAAGATGTTCCAGGATATCCTGGGTGGCGCCAGCGGTCCGCAGCCGGGCGGCACGCAGGTGTCATCAGGCGAGAACCCGCTCGGGAAAATTTTCGAACAGATGATGGGTGGCGGCAAAGCCACGCCCGGTCAGGCACAGGCGTCGGTCGAGAATCCGCTCGGCAAGATGATTCAGGACATGTTTGGCGGCGCTGGCGGCCAAGCGCAGAGTGGTCAACAGGCACCAGGCAGCGCCGCCGGCGAAAATCCGCTCGGCAAAATCTTCGAGCAGATGATGGGCGGTGGACAACAGCAGGCACAAGCTCCCGCCAGCCCGCAAGCCGCCCCACGTAACCCGCTTGAAGAAATGCTCGGAAAAATGTTTGATCCCGGCGCAAAGCAGCCCGGAAACTATCAAAAGGGTGTCGAATCGATCTTCGAGCAGTTCACCAAGGGCATGGACCGGCCGCGCTAGGCCTTACGCTAGCCTTGCGGGTTATTACCCATATCTTGACTGTCGGTGATGAGGCACGCTGCGGGGATGTCGGGCCAGGTGGCCTTCGCACAGTCGGTCACCTGCGGTGCAGTCACGGAAACGTTGCGGACCGGTCCACCTGCAAAATAGGATGCGTTTTCGTCATGCACCCACTCCGTGCCATCAGGTAGAGTAACGGTGTGAGCCGTCGCCGATGTCAGAGATGCGAGGAGCAGAATGGCTGTGGCGACAATGTGTTTCATGGGGCAGTAACGTGGCGCGGTGTGGTCGGTTCCTGCGGCGTGGCGATAATTTATCCTGGATCACCGTTAAAGGGCCCGGCCTCCAAGAGGCCGGGCAGTGGTGCAGGCAGCCGGCGGGAAGACCGGCAGGGTTGGGAGCGCCTGCAGAACAGTTCGATCTTGATCAGCAGACGCGACGGGCCGCGTGTTCAGCCATTTCAGAGCGGTTGCGCGCCAGTGCACCCAACCGGGCCGTTGGATCGAGGTCGAAGGGCGACTGCACCGACATATGCAGATCAGAGCGGGTCAGGCCGATATCGGCCAGTTCGGCGTCGGACATATTGCCCAGTTGATAAAAGGCGCGCCGATTTTTCCAGGCGCGATAAAATACTGATACGGCTTTCACGGCACGGGTCGCGATCGCTGGGCGCGCTTCAATCGTGTGAGGCGCCAGGGTGCTGCGGTCGAGTGTCGTCATGGCCGTTCTCCTTTTCTTCGGGCCGTGCGCGGCGAGCGGCAGGCGCGCTCTAAAGGCGCACCACCAAAATTGTTCACACGCGCATTTCGTGTACGGGCCAGAATTGCCATCGACCTATTGATTAGTCTAACGAATGTTTTTAATCTTTTTCATCAATGCAGATGATGGATCAACCCAATGGCCTCCCCGCTCGATCTCGACCAGTTGCAAACCTTTATTCAGATCGCCGATACTGGCAGCTTCACCAAGGCGGCGAATGAGGTGCATCGCACGCAATCTGCCGTATCGATGCAGATGCGACGGCTTGAAGAGCGCATCGGCAAACAGCTGTTTGAAAAGGACGGCCGCACAAATCGGCTGACCGAAGAAGGCGAGAAATTGCTAAGCTATGCACGGCGTATGATCCGGCTTAGCCGGGAGACACTGGCGGCGTTTGACGATACCAGCCTTGAGGGTCACATTCGCATCGGCACGCCGGACGATTATGCCGACCGCTTCCTGCCCGAGATCATGGCACGGTTTGCGCGTTCCAACCCCCGGGTGGAACTGTCGGTCATCTGCGAGCCCACCTATAATCTGGTCGAGCACATCAAACGCGGTAATCTGGACCTGGCGCTGGTGACGCATGACGACGCGCGTGGCCAGTCCGAGGTGGTGCGGCGCGAGCCGCTTTTATGGGTCAGCTCGGCCAACCACCCGACGCATGAACAGGATGTTTTGCCGATGGCATTCGGCCGGTCCACCTGCCAGTGGCGGCGGTCCGCCTGCGATGCATTGGACTTGATGAACCGGGAGTACCGCATTCTGTTCACCAGTTGGTCTGCCACAGTCATTATCGCTGCCGTTATGTCAGGGTTGGCGATTTCGACCCTGCCCGAATGTGCGTTACGTCCCGGCATGCGGGTATTGGGGGAAGCAGACGGGTTTACTGCTCTGCCCGATATCAAGATCGGCATCATGCGCGGCAACTCGAGCAAGCCGGATATCGTCAATGCGCTGGCGCGCCACATCGCTGAAAGCCTCGACAATATTTCTGTGCCACAGGCGGATGACGAAGCGGTGTTTGACCTCGCTGCGCTTGCGGCACTACGGGGCCGACGCCAAAAAGCGAGCCAGATTGTACCGGGCTGGTAGAACCTCAAGAGCCGCGACGCGCTTGACGGCAGTCGGCGCGCTCCGCTCAATCCGCCGATGAGCGAGATGATTCCCACCGATTCGAAATCCAACGTCGCCGAATATACGGTGAGCGAAGTTTCAGGTGCGCTGAAGCGCACTGTCGAGGACGCGTTTGGTCATGTTCGAGTGCGCGGCGAGATTTCTGGCTATCGCGGGCCACATTCTTCCGGGCACGCCTATTTCGCGCTGAAGGACGACCGCGCCAAGCTTGAAGCCGTTGTCTGGAAGATGACCATGTCGCGGCTGAAATTCCGGCCCGAAGAAGGCATGGAGGTGATCGCCACCGGCAAGCTGACCACCTATCCGGGCTCCTCCAAGTACCAGATCGTAATCGACAATCTGGAGCCCGCCGGCGCCGGTGCCCTGATGGCACTGCTTGAAGAGCGCAAGAAGAGGCTCGCCGGCGAAGGTCTGTTCGATCAGGACCGCAAGAAGCGACTTCCCTTCATGCCGCTTACGATAGGCGTTATCACGTCGCCAACCGGTGCGGTGATCCGCGATATTCTGCACCGCATTGCCGACCGCTTTCCGCTGCATGTTCTGGTGTGGCCGGTGCGGGTTCAAGGCGAGACGGCAGCGGCGGAAGTGACCAATGCCGTGGAGGGTTTCAACGCACTACCTGCTGGTGGCGCCATCCCTCGGCCCGACATTGTGATCGTGGCGCGGGGCGGCGGCAGCCTGGAGGATCTTTGGGGCTTTAATGACGAGGCCCTAGCACGGGCAGTTGCAGCGTCCACAATCCCGATCATCTCGGCGGTTGGCCACGAGACTGACTGGACGCTGGTAGACATGGTGGCCGATGTGAGGGCGCCGACGCCTACTGGTGCGGCGGAATTTGCCGTGCCGGTGAAGGCCGAACTTGAATCGACGCTGGCCGGTCTCTCGGCGCGACTGAAGGCCTGCATGCGCCGCTCGCTCGACCGGCGCAGAGAAACGCTCAAGGCGACCGCACGCATGCTGCCCTCGCCCGACCAGTTGCTGGCGTTGCCGCGGCGGCGGTTTGACGAGGCAACCAGCCGGTTGGGTCGAGGACTTGAAGTCGGCACCGAGCGAAAACGCGCTCAGCTTGGCGCGCTGCGGCTGCAACCGCAATTGCTATCACGGCGTATCGCTGATGCCCGCAAGCTGGTGGACCGTGATCTTGCGCGGGCGCAGGCGGCGCTGCGCGGCCGGGTGGGCGAACAGAGGCGGAATTTTGCCCGTCTTTCAGGCCGTCTTCGCCATGAGCCGATTGAGCGCCGGCAAAGATTGCTGCGCGAGTCGCTGGCGCTGCTGGCCAGAAGGCATGGACAGGCAATGGCGCTGAAGCTTGAGCGGCTGCGCAACCGCGTTGACCAGACCGAGCGGCTTTTGGCGACACTGTCGCATCAGGGGATACTGGAGCGGGGCTTTGCTCTGGTCAGCGACCTTGATGGCAATCTGGTGACGCGCGCGGCGGAACTATCTTCCGGTACCGCTCTGACGTTGCGGTTTGCGGATGGCACTGCCGGGGCAGTGGCCACCAGCGGCGAGGCAAGGCCCAGGCCGCGCACATCCGCCAAGGCACCGAAGCCCGGCGGCCAAGGAACGCTGTTTTAACGGGGATCAACTCATGACCGCGAACACGCATCATCATGCAACTCCTTCCGGAAAGCCGCGCGCCAGAAGTTTTGGCATACCATTCGATGGCACTCCCGGCCCCTACAACGCCATTACCGATGTTGCCGGTGTGACTGTCGGCTATACGACGCTGATTTCCGGCGATGGTCCGCTTGTAGTGGGCAAGGGGCCGGTGCGGACCGGGGTGACGGCGATCCTGCCACGGCCTCGCAATGACCTGATGACACCGGTTTTCGCCGGTCTATTTTCGCAGAACGGCAATGGCGAATTAACCGGCTCGCACCTGATCGAGGAACTAGGCGCCTTCAACTTCCCGATCACCATCACCAATACGCATTCCTGCGGGGTGACGCGCGATGCGACCCTGCGCTGGATGCAGCGTATCCAGCCCCACGCACTGGAGAGCGCCTTCGCACTGCCCGTATCGGGCGAAACCTATGACGGGTTTCTCAACGACATCAACGGGCACCATGTCGGTTTCGACCATGTCGAGACAGCGCTGGATACTGCCACTGGCGGACCGATCGAGGAAGGCAGTGTCGGCGGCGGCACCGGCATGATCACGTTCGGTTTCAAGGCGGGCTGTGGCACCGCCTCGCGTCTAGTCCCGTGGCAGGATGCGACGTTTACGGTCGGAGCGTTCGTGCAGTCGAACTTCGGCGCGCGGCACAATCTTGCGATACGCGGCGTGCGGGCCGGAGCAGACCTTGCCGAACCAGCAATCCAGGACAACACGCCGCGCATGGAGAAGAGCTCCATCATCGCGATCATCGCCACCGATGCACCGCTGTTGCCGCACCAGATGAAGCGGCTGGCGAAACGGGTGCCGCTCGGCGTCGCGCTGACCGGCGGTTTTGGCTACAACAGTTCCGGCGATATTTTCCTCGCCTTCACCACCGCCAATGCGCAAGCTGCCGGTGGCATTTCAGGGGCCATGATCGAGGCGCGCTATGTGCCAGATGTCGATATCAATCCATTTTTCGACGCGGTGGTTCAAACGGTCGAGGAAGCGATCCTGAATGCTCTGACAGCCAGTGAGGATATGGCCGGGCGAGATGGCAATTTTGTCCCGTCGCTGCCGAAGGCCTGGCTGAGAAAGTCGTTTTCTGAATGAAACGCCGTAGTGACATCGATTGTGCGCAGCACCTTGATCAGGTCACATCAATGGTACATTGCTGCGACAAATTGCTTTCCCGGAAACAAATTGCGTATGAATTTCAATATTAGCTCGATCTCAGCAGCCACCACCCATCCTCAGTACCTCTCCGGTCACAGTGCCTGGGTAGAGCACATCCCTTTCGCGTTTTTTGCTGTGGCCACACTCGCACCACGGCGGTTTGTCGAACTGGGAACCCACTATGGCGATTCCTATTGCGCCTTCTGCCAGGCCGCGGTGGTGCTGGGTGCCGAGGCCCCGTTCTCCGCTATCGATACGTGGGAAGGCGATGAGCATGCAGGGCTTTATGACAGCGCGGTTTTAGCCCAGCTTCGCACCGTGCATGATGCACGTTATGGGGAATTCTCCAGTCTGGTGCAAAGCCGCTTCGATGATGCGGCAAAGAATTTCGAGCCTGCCTCGATCGACCTTTTGCATATTGATGGATTGCACACGTATGAAGCTGTGAAGGCCGATTTTGAGGCCTGGCTGCCATTGATGAGCGAACGGGGTGTCATTCTTTTTCACGATACTGACGTGAGGCGCGACGATTTCGGCGTCTGGAAGCTTTGGGAAGAGCTTGTTGCACGGTACCCGTCTTTTACATTCCACCACGGCCACGGGCTCGGCGTGCTGGGCGTGGGGTCCGAAATACCCAATAGCTTCGGCCAGCTGCTCGAATGCTCAGACACGGAAGCGGAGGCTGTCCGTCAGCTCTTTGCCAATCTGGGGCGTGCTGTCTCGCGCGCGGTCGACCTGTCCAGGGAGCAGGCGGCACACCGGGAGACGGCTGAAAAACTGCTCCGCGCCGAGGCGCTGACCAGGCAACACGGCGATACGATACAAGCGGTGACGCCACAGCAGGAAGCGATTGAGGCGTTGACGGCACAGCACCAAGACGCGGTTGAGGCGCTGACATCGCAGCACCAACAGAACATTGCAGTGCTGACGCGCCAGACCGAAGACAAGATTGCGGCCTTACAGGCTAACGCTCAGGCTCAGGCAGAAGACGCAGAACGGAAGATCATCCACCTCTCATCCCAATTGCGCTCGGCGCACGGGCACCTGCGGTTGATGGAGAACTCCAGAAGCTGGCGATGGACCAGACCGCTGCGCCGCAGCTAGGTGGTGGCTGCTCTATCACGCAGCCCCCTGTCGCGGGGGTTATCTAGCGCCGCAAGCAAATCTGCGGCACGGTAGGTGCTGGTCGAGGTCTCGATATGCTTTACCGCGCAGCGAATGTCGGTGACTTTGCCGATGTTTGCTTCCGCTAAGGCGATCATACGTTCCAGTTCGCAAGCCAACGCGTTGACGGAAACCTCGTCGACGCTTGTGATGTTGGGGCTGCGCAGCGCCATGTTCTTGCATTCATAATTGTTGGTAAGCGTCTTCACACCTGCAAAGGCCATTTCAAGGGGCGGGTAGCTCGGGTGCGGCGAGACCATCAGGGACAAACCCACCGAGGCGCGGCTTAGCATACCGGCATATTCGTCCAGCGGCATCTTGCCGGTGACTTCGACGTTGGCGAGCGGCCCAGCCAGATGCGGTGGAAATGCTTCTCCGATACAAAAGATCTGCCATTTCGAGGCAAGAACCGGATTGCGCTTTTGCCAGAGTGTCAGCGCATCAATGCCGATCTCAAAACAATTTCTGATAGCCGACGGGCGTGAATAAAACAGAATGATGCGCTCGCGTGGCACCGGCTGAAGTGCTTCGGCGACCTTGCGGTTGGGCTCATAGCGCAGCACGCTTTTGGTGGCCAGCGCGTAGTGCTTGGACATGTAGCTCTCAAGTTCTTCAGAATTGAAGATGGCGATCGTGTCTTCCGGCTTGCGATAGGTCGCGTCGGCAAGCGCATAGCGTGATGACCAGGCATAAAATCCAGGCTCAAAGTCCTGAATCAGATAGACGACACGCGGGGCCGATCCGAAAAGCACACGTTGCTGTTCCTGGATTTTGAACGCGTTGTGAGCAGTCCACCAGGCGGTAGCGATAAATACATCGTTGGCGGCGACTTCGAGGGTTTGGCCTGTGCGTCGTTTGCTGCAGTCCAGCGCTATTTTTCTCCCCGGTTGTTCACCACCCAGCTGTTGTAACGTGAAGCCATCCAGCCGTGCTGGCACACCCTCCGTCGCAGCAGAGTCGGTGACAACGACACGGAAATCAGAGTTGGGTTCGGCGTCGCTGAGCTCGGTGAATAGTTTGAGCGCCGTGTCGATACCGCCGAATGTCTGCGTGGCGTTGATGGTCGGCACCAGAAGGTTGAACCGACGGTGTGGCCGGTGGACCGGCGTTACCGAGATAGGAAGCGTGTCGGTCGAGATCATCTCCGTGCGGGAGGGGAGCGGCGGGGATGCCAGAATCGGCTGGAATGGCGGACAGACACCGGCGCCGGCCTTGTCGTCCCTCGCCTTCTCCGTTCGAACCCATTGATGTCCTGAGGCCTCCACGAATATCAGGAGTGCCCGCTCGATGGCATGAGCCAACGTGCCGTCGACCTGGCCTTCTTCCGGCGGGAAATCTGAAACCTGCAGGTCCAGATCGAGTATTTTGGATATCGCGGCAGAGCGTCCCCAATACATGGATCCCGAGGGAAACTCCAAGACCATGTCGGCGTTCAGTTTTATGCCGATACGATCAAGCAATGTTGCTGCGATGTCAAAATCGTAACCCCAATTGATGACATTGCGGACAACATCAGCATGCTTTGGATAGACGACGCCGATGCGACCCTGTGACAGAAGATGGAGGTTGGACCGCACTATGTCCTTGCTGCCCAGCAAATGGCTCAGCAGATACGATCGCCAGTTCTTATAGGTGTCTCCGGCGTGCGGCGATTTCTTCGAATGAATGTGAACGAAAGCGGGATAGCGGGAATAGATGTCACGGAAGGCGATGTATTTTGGCGCGATATCGCGGCCGACGTTGGGCACAACCCTGATCTCCAGTTCCACGGGCTTTGTCAGCCGGGAAGCTGCTTCGCTGATTTGCTTTCGCTTGTCCTCGCTGTCGGTAGAGATGAACAGGCCATAGGGCACAGGGATATTGTCGAGATACGACAACATCCCATCGGCGAGGTCCGGGTAAAAAATGTGGGCGACCACTGCGACGCGTTCAAACGTCGAGTCCGTAGTGGTGGCAAGCGGAATGGAAACAGGCGTGTTCCATCCGGGCGGGGGGAGCCGAGCAATTACTGCGCCAATCGCATTCAGGCTGCCAGGTGAAGCTTCGGGTTGCATCCCCGGGATAGGGAGCGAGAATCCCTTGAGACGATCTACCAAAAAAGTAGCATAGCGTAGGCTTTGAGACAGTAATCCCAGGGCACCGTCCGCTCGGTAAATTTGCCGCGCACGTTCGATGCGTCGCATATTATTTGCCCTTTAAAGATTCGCGCTGGCCTGACACCACCGTATCTGCGGCAAGCAATGCTATCTCGATACCATCTAATAATTTTTGGATTGGAGGCAAGAGATATAGTAGGGTGATACACGCAACAAACTGACGTCAAAAAACCTGAAAAATATTTGCCAAGGCAATGGCCTGCCAGTGAGCTTCCAATGAATGGTACGGTTGGGTGGTCTCGAACCACCGACCTCAGGATCCACAAACCTGCGCTCTAACCAACTGAGCTACAACCGCACGTGCCAATGTCTGGCGAAGGGCTCTTTACGAACAAATGGCGGGCATTTCAAGACCGATGCAGCGTGGAGGGCAGTTGATTTGACGCATGTGGAAAACAGGGGTGGCCCAACACCCTGAAACCAGCAATGGCGCGCTGTTAGCCAGCGCGCCATTGTGTTCATGTCAGCCTTTGCATCGCATCAGAGCCCACATCAGGGCGAGCGACGCGAAATCAGGCGACTTTCAGTTCCTTCATTGCCTTCTCGAAGACATCCTTGACGGGCTTCGATACGTCGGTGGCGGCCTTGCTGCCGATCGACTGCAATTCCTTGCCCTGCTCAACAGCTGTTTCGAAGCTCTTGCGCATGAAAGCGGTCTGGAGTTCGACGAAGTCTGAAATCGACTTGACGCCGGCCAGCGCTTCGAGATGCGAGAAACCGGCATCGGCGTTGGCGCGCATAGCGGCAATGGTCTTTAGCGACAGGTCGCCGCCGACGGACTTCGCGGTCTCGAGGGTGGTTTCAAGTGCCTTCTGGGCTTCTTCAGCACCGGTCTTCATCTTGGAATAGGTTTCCTTCGACTGTTCGGCGCCCTTTTCGGCAAACGCGCGGAACTGGTCGGTGGCCTTCGACGCGTCGAAGGTCGGGAATTCAATGGTCTCATTGGTCTTGGCTGCGGTCTTGGACATGTTGTATCCTTCCAGTTGGCGATGGCTTTTTTGTCGGGGCCCATCTTGTGTGGATTTTATATAGAGGATTTTTTTGTGCATTGCAACATATTTGCTGCGATGCACCACAAAATCTTCCCGAGGTTAACCACGCTGGCCAAATTTCCGGTGTACGGGGCCCCTATTTGTAGACCTTCGCGATTGCTGCTTTTATTAACGAACGATTAATCAATCCTTTGCCGCATGGGCAGGGGCAGACCTGGTCCGCACATGCCGTCATCGACATATTCATTTCTCGACATTGCCGTATTGGATGCGGTGCGCCAGCGGTTTGCCGCAGGCGATGCGCTGGCGGTGCTGTCGATTGATCTCGACGCGGTGATCTGGACAAATGGACCGGGAGCATCCCTCTTTGGCTATGCGGATATCGAGGCGGCAATTGGCGCACCGGCCAATCTTGGTCTGATTGCGCGGCGGCAGATCAAAGCGACTTCTGGGTTTCCGGCCATCGGAAGCAATCGTAACGTGGCCGTGCGGATCACGTCAGGTGCAGGCAGCAAGGCTGTTCCGTTTCAGGCAAGCGCGATCGTGTTGCCGGGTGGGGAACGGGCAATCCTGCTGGCAGCATCCGATGCCAGCACGCTAGACGCGGGACAAAGGGCGCAGCGTGCAGTCGGCGGGTTTGACGGAGCAGGACATTTCGCGGCGCTGATAGACGGTTCGGGAGAAATTGTGGCCGCAGCCGAAGGGCTGGCAAAGCTTGGCATTGCGCCCGATACACTTGCGGCACTGGTCACTGAAGCCGGAGCGCAAAAGGACCGTTTGGTCAAACGGATGATTCCTGCCGCAGCAGGCCGTCTGCCTGCCGGGTTTGCGCGGCTGGCCGATGAGCCAGCGCTGCACCTGCTGGTGGTTGTCAGCGATGTGCAGGACGAAGCTGATAGCGCCCTGCCAGGCAAAGCTGATGTGCCCGGCGCGGGCTCACGCCCGACAGAGGCTCAAGTGGCTGGCGCAGGAGTGGGCTCCAGCGCAACCACCACCATTCAGCATGAATCTGACGCAGGGCGCAGGGCGCCTGTGCAGACGACATCAGAAACCCCGGAACCAGCCCAAGCGATGCCGTCGCGGCAAGAACGCTGGTACTTTGGAGCCAAAGCGGCAGCGCCCGTAGAGCCGGAGCAGCTCGCAGCGACGCATCCATCTCCAGCGCAACCGGAAGCGTTCTTTACAGAAACGCCAGGCGGCGCGTTGGAAATCCCGGAAGCAGCAGAAGTAGAAGCGCCGTTAGAAACCGGTGCTGCGGCAGAAGTAGCACCCCAGGGTGAATCGCAGGCAACGGCGGCGGCTTTTGAGCGTACTTTGAGCCCCGTGAGATTTGTGTGGCGCACCGATGCCGAAGGCAAGTTCAGCGCCATGTCGCCAGAGTTTGCTGGCGCGGTCGGCGCGGGCTCGGCCGATGTGGTTGGCCAGTTATTTCGTGATGTCGCGAGCCGCCTGCAGCTTGACCCGTCCGGTGAGATCGCCGGTCTTCTGGAGCGGCGTGACACCTGGTCGGGGCGCACGGTTATGTGGCCGGTTAGCGACAGCGCGCTTCGGGTGCCCGTCGATTTGGCGGCGCTTCCCGTCTATGGGCGCGAGCGCAATTTCGAAGGGTTTCGCGGCTTTGGCGTGGCGCGTGGTGGCGACGCTGTCTCTGGCCAGCCGGCTGCACACGCCATCGAAGCAGCCAGCACCGTCACTGAAGAGTTGGTTGTACCCAAGCGGATGGAAGTCGATGCGCCTGAGACCGTAGCGGACAACGACCCGTTCAAGGGCGAAGTGCCAGCGCTGGCGATTGTTGAAGAGCAGGAGCGCCGCTATAGCGACAAGGTTATCAGACTGGCCGAGCACCGGACGCCAGGCGGTATCGACAAGAGCCTTTCGCCCGGCGAACGCAACGCGTTTCGCGAGATTGGCGACCGGCTGAAAAAGGTGCACGCGCCAGACGGCGCCGTGGTGACACGCGACGCGGCTGAGACGGAAGCTGTAGACGCTGAAGTTACGGCTGAGGCTAGCCTGCCAGACGATTTCGTTTCCGCTGATATGATCAACGATCCGAGCGTTGCGGGTGAGCTCAAATCCGAAACAACGTTCGTCGCCGATACTACAGGCGCGGAATCGGTGACACCGTTCGGCGGTGAGGCAATGGCAGACGAACCGGTTGCAACGCATTCGGAGCTGGATGCGACACCCGGCAGCAATACCGATACTCGCGCCTCTGGCGAGCCGGACGCGGCGATTTCAGGCGACGCAGAAAACGCCGAGCCCGAATTTTGG
Source organism: Mesorhizobium sp. NBSH29 (assembly GCF_015500055.1). Classification (NCBI taxonomy): domain Bacteria; kingdom Pseudomonadati; phylum Pseudomonadota; class Alphaproteobacteria; order Hyphomicrobiales; family Phyllobacteriaceae; genus Mesorhizobium; species Mesorhizobium sp. NBSH29. The sequence continues at coordinate 1,763,649 of NZ_CP045492.1, read as the reverse complement.
CCGCGCGGCGAAAGCCTTGTGCCGACCGGAGCGGAATCAGCCACAAGCGGTGGTGACGCAAATGCCGACCAGAGCAGCGATGCCGATAGCGTAGACCAGACCGCCCCTTCGTCCCGCGAAGCCACCGCTGATGGTGATGACCCACACCTACTCGAACACCTGGACCCGGTCGTAGCCGCGGTGAACGATTGGGCCCGCAAGCCTGACGTGTCCAGCGCGAACGACGAGAACCTGCCGTCTGATTTTGCAACTGCACCCATACTTTCCGAAGCCGATGAGGCGTCGGGGATTTTTGGCTCTCCCGAGGAGGCCGACAATTTTCGTGAAGGTGCGCAGCCAGTTCACGACAATGGCGATCTGGCGATCCTTTCACGGTTGCCAGTACCTGTGATCATCCATGCCGGCGACACGCTGCATTTTGCCAATGAGGAATTTTTCGCGCTGACGGAGTATCCGACGCTGGAAGCGCTGGCGGACAGTGGCGGGCTGGAAACCTTGTTTGGCGATCCCTACCCTCCCGAGGGAGAAGGCGACCGGAAGCTTCGGCTGGTGACTCGCGAGGGCCATGAAATTCCGGTTTCGGTTCGCTTGCAGTCGGTGCCTTGGGGCGCCGGCAAAGCGCTGTTGCTGGCTTTGACACGCGTTGAAGAGGAACCGCTGACGGAGATTTCCAAGCCCACGCTTGTTGCGTCAAACGCAACACTGGACGCTGACGATAACGACGATCTTGAAAGCCGCGTAGCCGAGATGCGGGCAATCGTCGACACTGCTACCGATGGTGTGGTGGTGCTTGATAAAGCCGGAACGATCCGCTCAATCAGCCGCGCTGCGGAGGCGTTGTTCGGGTTCGACAATGACGATGTGACCGGCAAGCCATTCGCCTCGCTGTTTGCCATCGAGAGTCAGCGGTCGGCGCGCGACTATCTTGCCGGGCTTTCCGAACATGGCGTTGCCAGCGTTTTGAATGACGGACTGGAAGTGATCGGCCGCGAGGCTGAAGGCCGATTCATACCTCTGTTCATGACCATCGGACGCCTTCCCAATGACAGCGGCTATTGCGCAGTAGTGCGCGACATCACCCAGTGGAAGCGTGCCGAAGAGGAACTGACCCAGGCGCGGGCGCAAGCCGAACGGGCTTCTTCGCAGAAGACCGATTTTCTGGCGCGTGTCAGCCATGAGATCCGCACGCCGCTAAATGCCATCATCGGCTTCTCCGAACTGATGATCGACGAAAAGTTCGGCAAGATCGGCAATGACCGTTACCGCGACTATCTGCGCGACATCTACCGTTCCGGCAATCATGTGCTGGACCTTGTGAACGACCTGCTCGATATTTCCAAGATTGAGGCGGGCGAGCAGGAAATGGCCTATGAGGCGGTTTCGCTTAACGACACCCTTTCGGAAACTGTGGCGATGATGCAGCCGCAGGCCAATCGCGAACGGGTGATCATTCGCTCCAGCCTTGCCTCGCAACTGCCAGAGGTGGTGGCAGATCTGCGAAGCGTTCGCCAAATCGCACTCAACCTGTTGTCCAACGCGGTGCGCTATACGCAGGCTGGTGGGCAGGTGATCATTTCGACCGCCTATGAGCCGAGCGGTGATATCGTGATGCGGGTGCGTGACACCGGCATTGGAATGAGTACGGCCGAGATCGAGCAGGCGCTTAAACCCTTCAAGCAGATCAACGCCCTGAAACGCGGACGTGGTGACGGCACGGGGCTTGGACTGCCGCTGACCAAGGCGATGGTGGAAGCCAATCGCGCGCGGTTTTCGATTCTTTCGACGCCTGGCGAAGGCACACTCGTGGAAGTGACTTTTCCATCGACGCGGGTGCTGGCCGACTAGGCGACGGCGCGCGACACCATCGACTCATTGCGACACTGCTAGTTTAGAACTTTTCTAAATATTTGAATTTGTTCAGATTAAAACTTGACCTTTTTTGTCAGATTGAGGATAGGGGTGGCGTTCACGGACTCGAAGTCTGCACCGCCCTCCCTCTCCCTCAGGAGCGTATGATGAAGAAATTTTCCCTTTTTGCCGCGACCGCCGGCCTTGCCTTGATCGCCGCATTCGGCGCGCAGGCTGAAGAAACGGTCAACGTCTACACCTATCGCCAGCCAGAGCTTATTCAGCCGGTCCTCGATGCTTTCAGCAAAGAGACCGGTATCAAGACCGAGGTGCTTTTTCTCGACAAGGGGCTGGAAGAGCGGGTCGCTGCCGAGGGTGTTAATTCGCCAGCGGACGTCATCATGACGGTCGATATTGCCCGCCTTACCGCAGCCAAGGAAAAGGGTATCACCCAGGCGCTGACTGATGAAGATGTCAACAAGCTGCTGCCGACCGAATATCGCGATCCCGAAGGCCATTGGTTCGGTCTGACCAAGCGCGCACGCGTGGTCTATGCTTCGAAGGAACGTGTCAGCGACACCGCGCTAACCTATGCGGACCTGGCCGACCCAAAGTGGAAGGGCAAGATTTGCATGCGCTCAGGCCAGCATGATTATAATCTGGCGCTGTTTTCTGCTGCCATTTCGCATTGGGGTGCGGAGAAGACTGAAGAATGGATGAAGGGTCTGAAGGCCAATCTGGCAAAGAAGCCCGACGGCGGGGACCGCCAGCAGGCGGGTGCTATTGCGAGCGGCGAATGTGATCTGGCAATTGGCAACACCTATTATGTGGGACTGATGCGCACCAATGATAAAGAACCACAGCAGAAGGATTGGGGTGCAGCTGTTAATGTGCTGTTCCCGACCTTCGAGAACGGCCTGACACATGTGAACATTTCGGGCATCGCGCTGGCCAAGAACGCGCCACATCGTGACAGCGCGGTGAAGCTGATCCGTTTCCTTGCCAGCCACGAGGCACAGCAGGTTTATGCCGAGAAGAACTTTGAATATCCGGTGGAACCGGGCCTTGAGGCTTCAGAGATGGTCAAGTCGTTCGGTGATCTGAAGGCCGATACGCTACCGCTGGTCGACATTGCCGGAAACCGCAAGGCGGCTTCCGAGATGGTGGACAGGGTCGGTCTTGACGATGGCCCAAGCAGCTAACTTGCAAATTCGCTTTCCAGCAACACGGGCCGGCCCGAAAGGCGCCGGCCTTACGGCTGTTTAGGCGGCGAAACATGGCAAGCATCCAGCCAGGTTTCGACGCAGCACGCAGGCTGCCCGTCAAGCGGCTGCGGCAGCCCTTTGTTAGCGCCAGTGCGCTGGCGCTTTCGGCGCTGGTACTGTTGCCGATCTTTTCGCTTTTCTATGTCGCGTTGAGTGGGACGGGGGCTGACTGGCCGCACCTTTTCGCACACGTGCTGCCCGGCGCAACGGTCACAACGCTGTCGCTGCTGGCAATGGTGGCGATTGCCACTTCGGTCGTCGGCGTTGCGGGCGCGTGGCTGGTTGTCGGCTATGATTTTCCGCTGCGGCGGACATTTTCATGGGCGCTGGTGTTGCCACTAGCCGTGCCCCCCTATCTGGCCGCTTACGCATTCGGCGAGTTCTTCCATTATTCGGGGCCAGTTCAGGGGCTGGTGCGCGACCTGTTCGGGTTCACTTCCATGCGAGACTACTGGTTCCCCGATATTCGTTCGACGCCGGGCGCAGCCTTTGTGTTGTCCTCGGTCCTCTATCCCTACGTTTATCTGACGACCCGCATCGTGTTTCTCATGCAGGGTCGAAACATTGCGGATGTGGCACGAACGCTTGGGGCGCGGCCTGCAAAAGTGTTCTGGACCGTGCTGCTGCCGGTGGCGCGGCCGGCTATTGTCGCTGGTGTTGCACTGGTGCTGATGGAGACCGTGAACGATATCGGCGCGTCAGAATTTCTGGGCGTGCGCACGCTCACATTCTCGGTCTACACAACCTGGTTGGCGCGCGGCAGCCTGGAAGGCGGCGCGCAGATAGCTCTGTTGATGCTTGTGATCGTGTTCGTGCTGATCGCGGCCGAACATTGGGCAAGGCGACGGCAGCGTTTTCACAGTGGCCGTGCCACACAGTTGCGAGCGCACCCGCCGCGCGCAAAGCTTACCGGTATCGCCGCATTTGGCGCACTGGCCGCCGTGGCGCTGCCGGTACTGGCCGGATTCGGCATCCCGCTTCTGACATTCGGTCAATATGCGTTGCGACGGCTCGACCAATTTGCTTCGCCGGCTGTGGCCAGCGCCTTCGTCAACAGCGTGTTTACAGCAGCCGTCACCTCATCAATCACTATTGTTCTGGCGCTTTTTCTGATCAACGCGGCCCGTCTCTCCCGGGGGCGGGTGATCAGCTCTACCGTCCGGCTTGCTGCAGTTGGCTATGCCCTGCCCGGCGGTGTCCTGGGGCTTGGCCTCCTGTTTGTGCTGGCGCGGTTCGACAATTCGCTTGATGCGTTTGCGCGTTCCACGTTCGGGATTTCGACTGGTTTACTCTTCACCGGATCGGCGGCGGCCGTGATCATTGCCTGCACAATCCGCTTTCTGGCGCTGGCTGAAGGCGCAATCCAGTCAGGTATGGAAAAACTCCCACCGCATCTCGATCAGGCGGCGCGCAGCCTTGGGCAGACACCGACGAGAAGCGCCACGACCGTGCTCCTGCCGCTCTTAAAACCGGCGATCCTGACCGCTGCAGTGTTGGTGTTCGTTGATACGATCAAGGAGCTTTCGGCAACGATCCTGCTGCGTCCTTTCGGCTTCAACACGCTTGCGACCTATGTCTACGAGAACGCCTCTCGCGGCGTTCCTGAAGAAGGCGCAGTGGCAGCGATTGTCATCATCCTGACGGCTCTGGTGCCGGTTATCCTGCTTTCCAGCGCGCTGATGCGTGACCGAGATGCACTGCTCTAGAGCAATCAAGATCCGGGCCTCAGTCTGTAGAAAAGAAAAGAAAAGGCGCCCAAAGGGCGCCTGAGTTAGAAGCTGTTAGCAAAGGACTTGGGCTCTTCGTAAATTCGATGAGTGGGATTTCTCCCGCAAGTTACGCACGACTATCAACGTCAACCGTTAACAAGACCTTACCAGAGTATAGACATGTTTACGGAAGTGTATCACCCGTGAATTCCTGGTAAATTTTACGGTCATCTTTCGTTAACCGTAGCGGTTGCGATTGGTTTTAGTTTTGCAATTCAGGTAGCCCGCTAAACAGATCCAACGCCTCCGGATTGGCCAGCGCTTCCTTGTTCTTGACTGCCCGTCCGTGAACCATGTCTCGCACCGCAAGCTCGGTGATTTTTCCCGATTTGGTGCGCGGAATGTCAGTCACCGCAACAATCTTCGCCGGCACATGGCGGGGGCTTGCTCCGGTGCGGATTTTTGTGCGGATTTTCTTTTCCAGAGTCTCGTCCAGTTTCACGCCGTCGGCCAAGCGGACGAACAGCACCACGCGGACGTCGTCATCCCATTGCTGGCCGATACAGAGTGCTTCAGCAATTTCCGGCAGTTGTTCTACCTGATTGTAGATTTCAGCCGTGCCTATGCGCACGCCACCTGGGTTTAGCGTCGCGTCCGAGCGGCCGTGGATGATGATGCCGCCATGTTCCGTCCATTCGGCGAAATCGCCATGGCACCATACGTTGTCAAAGCGCTCGAAATAGGCGGCGTGGTATTTTTTGCCATCAGGGTCGTTCCAGAACATCAGCGGCATGGCAGGAAAAGCGTTGGTGCAGACAAGCTCGCCCTTTTCACCGCGGACCGGTTTGCCATCATCGTCCCAGACATCGACCGCCATGCCCAGACCGGCGCCCTGGATCTCGCCGCTCCAGACCGGGTTGATGGGCACGCCGAGTACAAAGCAGGAGACGATGTCCGTGCCACCCGAGATGGAGGCAAGATGCAGATCCTGCTTGATCGCCTCATAGACATAATCAAAGCCCTCAGGCGATAGCGGCGAGCCGGTTGAGGCCATAGCGCGCAGCCTTTCCAATCGGTGCGTTTTTATCGGCGTCAGCCCGGCCTTGCGGGCAGCGTCGATGAACTTTGCCGAGGTACCGAAAAACGTCATCCCCTCGGCATCGGCGAAATCAAACAGAACATTGCCGTCCGGGTAGAAGGGCGAGCCGTCATAAAGAAGCAGGGTAGCGCCAGTGGCGAGACCGGAGACCAGCCAGTTCCACATCATCCAGCCGCAGGTGGTGAAGTAGAACAGTCGGTCACCCTCAACCAAGCCGGCATGGAGACGCTGTTCCTTGACGTGCTGGACTAGCGTTCCACCGGCCGAATGCACGATGCACTTGGGTACGCCGGTGGTGCCAGACGAGAACAGAATATAGAGGGGATGCGCGAAAGGCAGGCGCTCAAACGTAACCGGCGTGATAGCGAACGGCTCGATTGCATCGTCGAGCGAAATAGCACCAATCACCTCGGCAACGTCTGATGCAGAACCCAGATAGTCGACGATCAATGTCTTTCTCACGCTTGGAAGCCGGGCAACGACTGCGGCAACCTTTTCAGACAGTTCGATCGACTTGCCGTTGTACCAATAGCCGTCCGGCGCAATAAAGATGACCGGCTCGATCTGACCGAAGCGGTCGTATACGCCCTGTTCGCCAAAATCAGGGGAACAGGACGACCAGATGGCGCCGATAGAGGCGGTGGCCAGCATGGCGGCGACGGCTTCTGGCATATTGGGCATCATCGCAGCAACGCGATCGCCCTTTTTTACGCCCAGCGACAAGAACAGCTGCTGCAGACGCGACACCATGGCGTGAAGCTCGTCCCACGACATATGACGCTCGACCTTATCCTCGCCGCGGAAGACCAAAGCATGGCCTGAGCCGGTTATCTTGAGAAGGTTTTCGGCGAAATTGATACTGGCGTCAGGAAAGAACCTCGCACCGGGCATACGATCGCCATCGGCCAGGATGCGCTCACCCTTATCACCCAAGATTCCGCAGAAATCCCAGACCAGATCCCAGAACTGCTCACGCTCTGCAACCGACCAGGCATGAAGGTCCGCATAGGTGGCAAGGTTCCGGTCGGCCCGCTGCGAGGCGGCTGCCATGAATGCCGTCATGGGCGCTGTAGCCACGCTTTCGGGTGTTGGTGTCCAAAGGGGGGTCTGTCCAGTCATCAACACGTCCTCCAGGATCGGGCGGTTATGCATAGTGCAAGCCCGCAATACAAGATGGGCGCGGCATCGACACCTGTGGGAAAGGACGCTGCGGCGGCGTTGCGGGTTTGAAAAGCGACAAGTGTCCGCTAAACCCATATCGGCCGGCGCAAAGCCGGCTCAAAGGGTGCCAGAACAATGCCGTCAGGGATGGTCAGACGGAGCGTGTGGGTGATTGCGGCACTTGCCGCCTTGCTGGCGGTGTTGGCTGTGCTATTTCCCATGGTAGCTTCAACGCGACTGGTGAGCGATCGCATCGCCCTCGAGATGAGCGCGTGGAGCGGCTACCGGGTTTCAGTCGGCGCGCCGCCGGAGGTCACGTTCTTCCCAATTGTGAAAGCGACGTTGCGCAATGTGACGCTTTCCGACTGGCGCGATACTGATGCAAAGCCGATTGTCGACGCTGAACGGGTTGAAGTGGACCTGTCGCCGCTGGCAGCACTGGTCGGCAAAATTGTTTTCTCCGATGTCCGGCTGATCCGACCCACATTGCGGCTGGTTCCCTCGGGTCAATTCTACCTGCCTGCTCCGCCCGGTGGAGGACGCGTGTCGCGGTCGATCGGAAGTGCACGCGCCGCCATCGCTGCCAATCCCGAGAGTCCAGCACTTGATGCGGTTGCATCTGAGCCATTCGGCAAAGTTGAGTTTACCGATGGACGGATCGTCACCGTCGATGGCAGCCGAGAAGAAGAAGCTGTCACCAGCATTTCGGGACTGGTCGACTGGAGTGCGACAAACCGGAGCGGAAAGCTTGCAGCTAATGGTATCTGGCGGGGGGAGAATGTTGCTATCAATCTATCATCCGCCAATCCTGTGGCGCTTTTTGCGGGCGGCAGTGCCGCCCTTTCCGTGGCGCTGAAATCCAACTCCGCTACCATGAGCTTTGAAGGCTCGCTCAATGCATCGGAAAACCCGTTCGTTGACGGGCAGTTCGCGTTTGCCTCGCCGTCGATCCGCCGCCTGATGGAATGGCTGCAAAGTGATATCGCGCCGAAATCGGCAATTGGCTCGATCTCGATCAAAAGTCACCTCACGGGCAATGCGCAGCGTGTGAAATTCGAAAATACCGAGCTGGCGCTCGATGGCAATCCGGGCACGGGCTTGCTCGATGTTTCGCTTGAGGGACCCGTTCCGAATATCGCGGGCACGCTGGCATTTGAAACACTCAATCTAGGATCATTTCTTTCCGCGCTCACCCCGCTTGCGCCCTCGGACACGGACACAGATCTGGAAAGCGAGTTTGCCAGCCGGGTTGAACTCGACCTGCGACTCTCTGCTGCCAAAGCCGCCGCCGGAACTATCGGCCTGACGCAGGTGGCAGCCACTGTTCAGGTCAAGAACGGGCTTGCTATGCTCGACGTCTCGGACGCGACTGCCTTTGGTGGCACGCTGCAGGCGGGACTCAGGCTTGACCACAACGGGCCCACCGACACGGTGGAACTGCGTATGCTGGCAAATGAGATTGACGGAGCTATTTTTGCGGCTGCAACCGGCATGAGCGGCTTGATGCCGACCGGGCGTGGCACCATCTCGGCGATCCTCAAGGGCCCCGCGCAATCATGGCGTCATCTGCTGGAGAATGCGGACGGGTCGATTACGGCGAATTTCGGTGCCGGCGAGCTGAAAGGGCTCAACATCCCCGCGTTCCTCGAACGTGCGGCGCGCGGCGGCTTTTTTGCGCTCACGGAAGTGTCCGACGGTTCGCTTCCGATCAAGATGGCCGAGGTTAAAGCCAGCATTAATCGAGGGGTCGTCACAATCGAGAAGGCCGAGGCTAAATCGGCGGTAAAGGACATCTGGCTCGGCGGGCTGGTGCCTTACATCGGTGGCGGGCTAGCGCTTTCGGGCAAGATTTTTCCGCCCGGCGCGGATAAGGCGGTGACGCCACCCGATGCCACATTCTTCGTCGGCGGCTCCTGGAGCGTGCCGTTCATTTCGCCAATCCTGCAGCTGCCGCCGCAGGCGCCCAATCTATGAGATGCGTTGAGCGGCCTGCTCGTCGCGCAGGCGCTGGACTTCGCGCTGCTTGTTGACCAGCGAGGCGGCGATGACGCCGACCGTGACAACGCCGATGAGAATGGTGCAGGCGGCGTTGATTTCCGGGGTCACCCCAAGGCGCACCTGACTGTAGATTTTCATCGGCAACGTGGTCGCGCCGGGGCCTGAGGTGAAGCTCGAAATTACCAGATCATCGATCGATAGCGTGAAGGCCAGCATCCATCCCGACACGATGGCTGGAAGGATGACAGGCAGCGTGATGTGCAGAAAGGTTTTGACCGGCGGGGCGCCGAGATCCATGGCGGCTTCCTCGAGCGAACGGTCGAATGTGAGAAGGCGCGACTGGACGACAACCGCGACAAAGCACATCGAGAATGTGATGTGGGCCAGCGTCAGCGTGACGAAGCCACGGTCCATGCCGATGGCCACGAAGAGCAGCAGCAACGACAGCCCGGTGATCACCTCGGGCATGACCAGCGGCGCAAACACCATGCCGGAAAAGAGCACGCGGCCACGAAAGCGCGTGTAGCGGGTCAAGGCTAGCGCCGCCAGCGTGCCCAGCACCGTGGCTACGGATGCCGAGATAAGCCCGACGCGGAACGTGACCCAGGCCGCGTCCAAAAGGCCCTTGTTGTTGAACAGCTCGACATACCATTTGGTCGAGAAACCACCCCAGACGGTGACCAAGCGAGATTCGTTGAAAGAGAAGATCACCAGGATGACGATGGGCAGATAAAGGAAAGCGAAGCCCGCCACAATGGAAACGATGTTAAAGCGGCTCCACGAGGCGTTCATCGTCCCTGCTCCTGGGCTTTGGCCTGCGCCTGCTGGAAGATCATGATCGGCACCACCAGAAGCAGGAGCAGAATCACCGCCACAGCCGATGACACCGGCCAGTCACGGTTGGCAAAGAACTCGTTCCACAACGTCTTGCCAATCATCAGCGTGCGTGGGCCGCCGAGAAGATCAGGGATGACGAACTCACCTACCGCCGGGATGAAGACCAACAGGCAACCGGCGACAACGCCCGGCAGCGACAGCGGGAAAGTGACCTTCCAGAACGCGCTGATGGGCCGGCATCCGAGATCCTGCGCGGCCTCTATCAGTGAGAAATCCATCTTTTCCAGCGCGGAATAGAGCGGCAGGATCATGAAGGGCAGGTAAGAATAGACGATGCCAATGAAGATGGCGGTGTGGGTGTTGAGGATGATCAATGGCTGGTCGATAATGCCTGTGGCCAGCAGAGCCTGGTTGAGCAGTCCTTCAGGCTTGAGGATACCAATCCACGCATAGACGCGGATCAGGAACGACGTCCAGAACGGCAGGATGACCAGCATCAGCAAAGTGGGGCGCATGGAAGCCGGCGCGCGGGCCATGCCGTAGGCGATCGGATAGCCGACAAGCAACGTCAGGAAAGTAGAGCCGGCAGCGATGCCAACGCTCGAAATGTAGGCGTTGAAATAGAGGGAATCCTGGGTAAGCCAGACGTAATTGTCAAAACTCAGTTTTCCGATCTGGCTGAAGAATCCCGAAATGCCTTCGGAAAATCCGATTACTGGCAGGTAGGGTGGCATCGCGGTGGCCGTTTGAGAAAGTGATATTTTGACGACGATGAAGAACGGAACAAGGAAGAAGGTGAACAGCCACAGATAGGGCACCAGGATAACAAGACGGCTGACGACAGCGTTGAGGGCGCTGCCCAGCGCCGAGCGGCTGGCAGGAGATTTGGCGGTGGCGGCTGTAATGTCGGCCATCTCCGCCCCTAGCGCGTCAACACGACGCCGGCATCCGGCTGGAAAGATATCCATGCACGGTCGCTCCAGGTCAGCGGATTTGCGGTCAGGCGGGAACTGTTAAGGGCGCTTGCTTTGACGATCTGACCGTCGTCCAATTGGATGTGGTAGACAGTCATGTCGCCCAGATAGGCAAGGTCGTAGACCTCGCCTTCCATGGCGTTGGTGGTGTCAGCGGGCTTTTGGGGAGAGACTTTTATCTTTTCAGGGCGTACCGCGAGTGCAACTGGCTTGCCGGTAGCGACATCGCCGGCATTTTCCACAGTGATTTCAGCTCCGCTAGCCCCCGCAATGCGCACGGTTCCCGCATCCCGGCTCGTAACCGTACCTTCGAACATGTTAATGGTGCCGACGAAACCGGCGACGAAACGGGATGCCGGTGCTTCATATACTTCAGCCGGCGTTGCAACCTGCATCACCTCACCCTTGTCGATAATGGCGATGCGGTCGGCCATCGTCATCGCCTCTTCCTGATCGTGCGTGACGACAAGGAAGGTGAGACCGAGATCCTGCTGCAGGTCCATCAGCTCGAACTGCGTTTCCTCGCGCAGCTTCTTGTCGAGCGCGCCGAGTGGTTCATCAAGCAGCAGAACCTTTGGCCGCTTGGCGACAGAGCGGGCGAGTGCAACGCGCTGACGCTGCCCGCCGGAAAGCTGGTGCGGCTTGCGTTTTCCGAACTCGGTCAGCTTGACCAGTTGCAGCATCTCGGCGACGCGGGCTGCGATGTCGGCCTTGGGCATGCCATCCTGTTTGAGGCCGAACGCAATATTTTTCTCGACGCTCATATGCGGAAACAGCGCATAAGACTGGAACATCATGTTGACCGGACGCCGGTAGGGCGGGATGCCGCGCAGGTCTTGCCCGTCAAGCAGAATGCGGCCTGCCGTTGGCTCTTCAAAACCTGCCAGCATGCGCAGAAGCGTGGACTTGCCGCAGCCCGACGCGCCGAGTAGGGCGAAAAACTCTTTTTCGAAAATCGACAGCGAGAGATTGTTCACTGCGGTGAAGTCACCAAACTTTTTGGTGACGTTCTCAAAGGAAATGTAGGGCTTGGCCGAAGGGTCGTTCCAGGGCGCAAAGGCCCTGCGAATGCTGCCAAGCGATTTCATATAGTGCCCGCTCCTATAGTGATACTGCGCCGTTATTCCCCGGTTAGAAAAGCCGGGGAATTTGCGGGGCTACCTACTGACCTGTGACTATTTTCGTCCAGCTGCGCGTTATCAGCCGATTGGATTTGGCGTCGTACGGCTTCACGGTGAACAGCTTGGCCATGGTCGTTTCATCCGGATAGATAGCCGGATCGTCGATGATTTCCTTGTCCAGCATGGGCTGCGATGCCTTGTTGCCGTTGGCGTAGAACACGTAATTGGAGGCCTTTGCTGCGACTTCCGGCTTCATCATGTAGTTGATGAATTCATGTGCTTCAGCGACATGCTTGGCATCAGCTGGAATGCCCATCTGGTCGAACCACATTTCAGCGCCTTCCTTGGGCACGGAATAGGCAATCTCAACACCCTGATCAGCCTCAGAGGCGCGGTCCCTTGCCTGGAAAAGGTCACCCGAAAAGCCGACAGCCAAGCAGATATCGCCATTGGCGAGCGCGTTGATATATTCGGACGAATGGAATTTGCGGATCGATGGGCGAACCGCCAAAAGAGCCTCTTCTGCTTTGGCAAGATCATCTGGTTCCGTGCTGTTGGGATCAAGTCCCAGATAATTGAGCGCGGTGGGTAGAATATCAGTCGGAGAATCCAACACATAGACGCCACAATCGGCGAGCTTGGCGAGATTTTCAGGCTTGAAGAACACATCCCAGCTGTCGATTACATCGGTGCCAAGCCGCTCTTTCACCTTGGCCTTGTTGTAGCCGATGCCGGTGGTGCCCCACATATAGTTGACTGAAATCTCATTTCCGGAATCGAACTTGGCAACACGCTCGCTGACCATGTCCCACATATTGACGAGGTTTGGCAGCTTGGACTTGTCCAGCTTCTGGTAAACGCCCGCCTCGATCTGACGCGCCATGAACGGGGTGGCGGTCGGCACAACCACATCATAGCCGCTGCCGCCGGCAAGCAATTTCGTTTCCAGAATTTCGTTGGAATCATAGACGTCGTAGACGACCTTGATGCCGGTTTCCTTGGTGAAGTCGGCGATGATCGAATCATCGATATAGTCCGACCAGTTGTAGACGTTGACGACACGATCTTGCGCCATTGCCGCAACCGACAGGGATAATACAACCAGCGGCGCTGCTGACAGGCGAAGCAAGGTACGTCTCATCAAATTCTCCTCATAGGATTGTTTACCCGGACCGTTGGTGCAGCCTCTCTGGGTGGTTGATGCAAGCCTATTGGCGATTTTGCAGTGCGACAAGCTTCAATTTTTTGGCGATGCCGGTTGTGTCATCTGACGAGGACGAAGTTCGTGGTCTGGCGAGATTAATTGGGTGACGGCATTCCGGTCACGCCAGGCCGGGCGGGCTGCGACTGGCGTTTGAATTCCAGCCCGATATGGACCAGCAGGGCGACAAAGATGACGGCACCACCAGCAATCGTTCGGCTGGACGGAATTTCGGCATGGATCAGCCAGACCCAGATCGGCCCCAGCACGGTTTCAAGCGTGCCAAGCAACGCTGCGAATGCCGCTGGTATGAGCCGGGCACCAGAAGCGAAGCAGGCAAGGCCAAGTCCAAGGTTGATGGCGCCGAAGGCAAACAGAAAGGCCATATCGGAGGCCGGCACCAGGAATGTTGCCGTCTGGGTGGCAGCAAAAAGAGCAGCGACGAACATTCCGAGGCAGGTCGCAGGTGTCATCCGGACATGCGCGTATCGGCGGGTGATGACGGTGGCGATCGAAAACGCCACCGCGATCAGAAGCGCCAGGCCGTCGCCGATAGGGGAGATATCGCCGCCGAAAGAATCAGACACCATGATGGCGACGCCGCTGATCACCGCTACAATAGCGATCCAGGTCGAGAGGCGCACACTCTCGCGAAACAGAAGCCACGCCAGGAGGGCTGAAAGAAGCGGTACGCCCGCCTGCATGAGAAGGATATTGGCGACTGTCGTGTAGCCGAGCGCGACTACAAAGGAAGTGGATGCGGTGGCAAAACACAGGGCTACCGCAATTCCCGGCAGCCCCATGGTGCGGAACAATGTTCGCATGCCTTGCGGTCCGTCGCGCCAGAGCATGAAGGCGAGCAGAAAGGCGGTCGCCCAGGAAGCGCGCCAGAACACAACCGTCCAAGCGTCTCCCGACTGGATGAAGCGCGCGATGACGCCACCAAAACTCCAGAACAGAGCCGAAAGAAACACCAGCAGAAAGCCGACACGCTCATCCCGCAGCGAAACTGTAGCGGTGGTTGGAACTTTCGTTGAGGTTGGCGTTTCTCTGCTCATGCTTGCACCACCACCAGAAGGAAAAAAGTGCGCAACGCGCTGGCCTATGCCCTATTGCCTTCTGGCAGCGACTGCGTGGTCCAGCACTATCTTCCCGGTTGTGGCAGGCTACTGGAAGTCGAACGCGCTTAGTCCTGTGACCATTTCGTCAAGCCCCAGTGGTCGAGTGATAGGTGGCTCGGCACGAGCGAGACAGGCTACCCGCTCGCACAAGCGGCAGGCTGGACCGATGGGTGTCGCGCGCGCGGCCTGGCCCTTGGCCGCAGCTGCCGGCAAGGCGCCGCCATAGATAATATCGTCGCGAAAGGAGATATCGCAGCCGAGCAACAGCGCGGTGCGACGCGGACGTTCTGAAAACGCCCCTTGCGGGCCTTCCAGCGTGCGGGCCACGACCAGAAACTCGGCACCATTTGGCATTTCCACCGCCTCGACCAATACCTGGCCGGGCTGGGAGAACGTGGTGTGAATGGGTAATTTGGGGCAGGCACCGCCGAAGCGAGCTTGGGGAAAACCTTGTGCACCGGCTTTGCGAAACCGGTGGCCGGCATGATCGATTTCGAGCATGAAGAACGGTACGCCGCCAGCGCCCGGCCGCGTCAGCATGGTCAGCCGGTTTGCCGCCTGCTCGAACGACACACCAAAGCGCGAACGAAGCACGTCGATATCATAGCGCGCGCGCTGGGCAGCGGCGAGAAACGGCTGATAAGGCATCATCAGAGCGTGCGCGGCGTAGCGCGCAAGTTCGAAGCGGCCAAGCCGCCGCGCCTCTTCAGAAGAGAGGTTCAACGCCTGCAGCGCGGCCGGAATAGCGACACGCATACGGACCAGACATGCCTCCATGGCAATCTCGCGCAACTGATCAAAAGGCGACAGGCGTTCGGAAATGAAGAGCCGCTGCGAATGGCGGTCATAGCGGCGGCGCCAGTTGGGCATGGCCGAGACTGGAAGCACCTTGACGACGATGCCAAGCTCGGTGCGCAACCATGCCTTCAGCGCGCTAGCAAGATCGTCTCCCGGAGCGAGCAGTTTTATGAACGCCTCCGCCTCTTCTTCCAGCGCGGGAAAATGGTTGGGGCGGCGCTCAAAAGTGTCGCGCACCTCGTCGATGGGAAGCCGCGCACCGGCAAAGGCTGCCTGCTGGCCATCGCGCGCCATGATGTCGGACAGATCCGTTAGCCGCGTGGCTTGCTCGCGGTAGGCGCGGAATAGCTTGATCACGCCTGCAGCGGCGTTGGGGGCAGCTTCGGAAATTTCGATCAATTCCTGCTCACCGGGCAATTCACCTGCAAGCAGGGGATCAGCGAACACTTCGCGCAGCGATGCAAGTGAACCGCTCTCCTCGCCGTGCAACTCTTCCGGTTCGACCTGATAGACGGAGGCAAGCTTCAGAATGAGTTGAACCGTCAGCGGGCGCTGGTTCCGCTCGATGAGGTTGAGATAGGACGGCGAAATGCCGAGCCCATGTGCCATTGCGGTCTGTGTAAGCGATTTGCCGATACGGATCCGCCTGATGCGCGCGCCCGCGAAGATCTTATGCTCGGCCATATTGTGTACCGCTGTGACAAAGGCACGCCTCTCGGCGCTGATGACAATCTTTACAGATTTACATCAAGGACAAGTCACAATCAACACAGGGTTACGCGAATTTTCACCGAGATATAACGGTTTTTCTGGCGGATAGCTGAGCGTGATGTCACAGAAGTCACAGACATTTCCGGCGGATCGGGAATGAAGAATTTCAGACATTCCTACCACGGAGCCTATGATGACTGACTTTTACAACCTCGTTCCTTCTGCGCCACAGGGCCGCTATGACGGCGTTGAGCGGCCTTATTCCGCCGAGGATGTGACGCGTCTGCGTGGGTCCGTCCAGATCAAGTACAGCCTGGCCGAGATGGGAGCCAACCGGTTGTGGCAGCTGCTTCATGAGGAAGACTTTGTCAACGCGCTGGGCGCCCTGTCGGGCAATCAGGCCATGCAGATGGTCCGCGCCGGGCTGAAGGCGATCTATCTTTCGGGCTGGCAGGTGGCAGCTGACGCCAATACTGCGTCGTCGATGTATCCCGACCAGTCGCTCTATCCGGCCAATGCAGCACCCGAGCTTGCCAAGCGCATCAACAAGACGCTGCAGCGCGCCGACCAGATTGAGACCGCCGAAGGCAAGGGCCTGTCGGTCGACACATGGTTTGCGCCGATCATCGCAGACGCTGAAGCCGGGTTCGGCGGACCTCTCAATGCTTTTGAGATCATGAAGGCGTTTATAGAGGCGGGTGCTGCCGGTGTGCACTATGAGGACCAGTTGGCATCGGAAAAGAAGTGCGGACATCTGGGCGGCAAGGTTCTTATCCCTACTGCAGCTCATATCCGCAATCTCAATGCGGCACGGTTGGCAGCTGACGTCATGGGCACGTCAACGCTGGTGATTGCCCGCACCGACGCTGAAGCTGCAAAACTTCTGACCTCCGACATTGACGAGCGCGACCAGCCATTTGTTGACTACGACGCAGGTCGTACCGTTGAAGGCTTTTACAACGTCAAAAATGGGCTTGAGCCGTGCATTGCACGCGCGGTCGCTTACGCACCTTACTGTGACCTGATCTGGTGCGAGACGTCCAAGCCCGATCTCGACCAGGCACGTCGTTTTGCCGAGGGCGTGCATAAGGCGCATCCGGGCAAGCTCCTTGCCTACAACTGCTCGCCGTCGTTCAACTGGAAAAAGAACCTGGACGACGCGACCATCGCAAAATTCCAGCGCGAACTGGGCGCCATGGGCTACAAGTTCCAGTTCATCACACTGGCCGGTTTCCACCAGCTCAATTTCGGCATGTTCGAGCTGGCGCGCGGATACAAAGACCGTCAGATGGCCGCCTATTCGGAGTTGCAGGAAGCCGAGTTCGCCGCCGAGGTGAACGGCTACACCGCCACCAAGCACCAGCGCGAAGTGGGCACCGGCTATTTCGACGCCGTGTCGATGGCGATCACCGGCGGTCAATCTTCGACCACCGCCATGCATGAATCCACCGAGCACGCTCAATTCAAGCCGGCTGCAGAATAGCCGGGGAACCTTCACAAGGAGAACGACAAATGGCATCTCTGACACGGGTCAAGGAACGCGCCGAGGAACAGGCTTCGGCGATGAATGACGACCAGCAGGCAACCATCCGAATGCTAGCCAATGATCTGCACCGGCTCAACCAGTCGGTCATGAAGGCGGTCGAAGCCGGCGTCTCGGTCGAGCTGGTACGCTCTGCCCGCCACCACGGCGGCAACGGTAATTGGGGTGACCTGTTGATACCTGTGGTTGTTACGCAGAATCGCTAGGGCCTATCGGGCATTCAGCGAGGCAACGCGCGCAGAAATGCGCGCGTTTTCTTTCGTTCAGGTATCATCCGCGCTTCGTTTTGACGTCCAACTTCTGTGTTGCGAAAGGTTACACAGTCTGCAATCGGATGTCCGCAATCTCGCTTGACAAGCACACGATAAAGGACATTATCGGCGCCGCCTGCAACCGGGCATTGAACCCGCATCTTTCTCATGACGTGGCGCTCGGTCGCTTTTGCGGTCAGGCACGGGCTGGGGATTTGCATGCCAACGACACCAATGCCGAAAAATGGAAGTGCTTCGCAAATCCTGATAGCCGGAACGTCACCGATCAACCGGATCGTTGTCAGCAAGATTGCAGAACGTGCTGGGTTGAGATCGCAATCGGAAGCGCCGGAGGACGCGTTGAGCGCCTTCGAGGATTTGCGCCCCGCGCTGGTGATCGCAGATGGTGGCTCCTCCAACAGCGATTGCGATGGGTTGCTTGCGGGGCTGAAGGATATCAGGCTTCGTTCCAATGCCTCTGCGCCAGCGGTTATTTTCCTGTGCACGGCCGCTTCGGATGCGGCACAGCTGGCTTCGCTCCACGGAGTGGATGCGGTGGTTGCCAAACCGATTACGCCGGAAGGTCTGCAGCCCGTTATTGAACGCCTGGTGATGCGTTATCTCAGCCGGGCATAAGGTCTTGCTAACGCGGGACAGCCCGGTAGGCCCCTTTCCTTCCAAGCGTCGACACGGCTATACTCGCCCATCCGCAACAGAATCTGGTGATTGATGCCTGCCGACAAAAAGGACGTACGAGCCGCGAACCGGGGGGGGGCGCGTGTTCCAGCCTTTGTAAAGAATCTCCGCGGTGTCAAGAACTGGAAAGAAGTGAGCGCCTGGCTCGAATGGCGCCGCATCGAAGACATCGAATGCATCACGCCCGACCAAGCCGGCGTGGCGCGCGGCAAGATGATGCCGTCGAAGAAGTTTACCTCCAACACATCGCTGGCGCTGCCTTCGGCACCCTTCATGATGACTATTTCGGGAGAGTATCCCGATGACGGCAATGGCTTTGCCTACCCCGAGGGTGATGGCGATCTCAAGCTGGTGCCTGATCTCTCCACGCTCTCGGTGGTGCCGTGGGAGGAAGACCCCACTGCGCAGGTGATTTGCGACCTGGTGCATCAGGACGGGCGGAATGTCGAATTCACGCCTCGCAATGTGTTGCGGCGCGTGGTTGCCGCCTATGACAAACTCGGATTGCGGCCCGTCGTAGCGCCGGAGATCGAGTTCTATCTGGTCCGTAAGAACCCGGACCCGGATTATCCGCTGACCTCGCCTGTCGGGCGCTCGGGCCGCCCCATCGGCGGTGGTGCCGGCTATTCGATCGCGGGCGTCAACGAGTTCGACGAACTAATCGATGACATCTACCATTTTTCCGAGGCTCAGGGTTTGGAGATCGATACGCTGATCCATGAAGAGGGCGCGGGCCAGCTGGAGATCAATCTGCGGCACGGCGATCCAATTGAGCTTGCCGATCAGGTGTTCATGTTCAAGCGCACCATCCGCGAAGCGGCATTGAAGCACGATATCTATGCCACCTTCATGGCCAAGCCTATCCAGGGGCAGCCCGGCTCGGCAATGCATATCCACCAGTCCATCGTGGACAGCAAGACCGGTCGCAACGTCTTTTCCAACGAGGATGGCAGCGAGACGGATGCGTTTTTCCACTTCATCGGCGGCATGCAAAGGCATGTGCCCAATGCACTGGTGATGTTTGCACCCTATGTGAACTCTTACCGGCGGCTGACCCAGGCAGCCTCGGCCCCGGTCAACAACAAATGGGGCTACGACAACCGCACAACCGCATTTCGGGTTCCACGCTCGGAACCCAATGGCAGGCGTGTGGAAAATCGCATTCCTTCGTCAGACGCCAATCCCTATCTGGCACTCGCCGGTTCGCTTGCTTGCGGCCTTGCCGGGCTGATCGAAAAGATCAAGCCAGACCAGCCAGCCGGTACAGCGGTGAACAAGGACGAGATCGACCTGCCTCGCGGGCTGCTTGAAGCGGTGCAACTGTTCGAGGAAGACGCCGTGCTCAAGGAGATGTTCGGCGCATCCTTCGTCGCCACCTATGCGGCGATCAAGAAAGCCGAGTTCGAGACCTTCATGGAAGTTATCAGCCCGTGGGAGCGGGAGTATTTGCTGTTGAATGTGTGAAGAGAGTGAATGGTGAACTGTGAAAACTTACGGTCTGGTGGTCAGTATGCACTGTGAATTCTTGAGCGAAGAACCTTTGTTTTTCAATTTGACCTTTCGCTATTCGCCATTTACCACCGAATGAACTATCAATCCCCTATCTCACCTGGCTATTCCTGGTATGAGGCGACCCTTGGTGCGCGGCCGGAATATCCGGCGCTTGATGGCGATGTTCGCTGCGATGTGGTCGTCATCGGCGGTGGGTTTACCGGATTGTCGGCAGCGGTGCATCTGGCGAAGGCCGGCACCGATGTGGTGCTGATCGAGGCGCATAGGTTTGGCGATGGCGCTTCAGGGCGCAATGGCGGGCAGCTTGGCACCGGGCAGCGCGCCGGGGCGGATGAACTGGAGGCCGAATACGGTTTTTCCCGCGCCAAAGCGCTGTTCGATCTCGCCGAAGAGGCCAAGGCGCATCTGCTGGAATTTGCCGAGGTCAACAAGATCGACATCGATTTTCGACCTGGCCATCTGAATGTTTCCCATCGCAAGCGCGACCTGCCGGAATATCGCGAGCATGCAGAGGTTATGGCGACGCGCTTCAACTATCCGCACATTTCCTACATGGATGCAGCTGAGACGGCTGAGCGGATGGGGTCAACCCATTATTTCGGCGGGGTGCGCGACACCGGCACAGGGCATATCCACCCGCTGAAGCTTGCTGTCGGCACCGCACGGGTGGCTGCAGCAGCGGGCGCCAAGCTTTATGAGAATACCAAGTCAACTGGCATTCAGACCAATGGCGGCACCATTTCCGTCTCGACAGCGCGCGGAACGATCACCGCCAAAAAGTGCCTTATTGCGGTCAATGCCTACGGGGGCGACCTTGAGCCAAAAAGTGCTGCGCATATCATGCCGATAGGCTCGTTTATCGGCGCGACGGTGCCATTGGGCGATGATAGCTCGGTGCTGCCGGGGGGCGAGTCTGTTTCAGACTCACGCTTTGTGGTGCGCTACTTTCGGCGCGCGCCCAGCGGCGAGCTTCTATTCGGCGGACGCGAGATTTACGGTGTCAACGACCCCAACGACATTCACATCCACATCCGAAAGCAGATTGCCGAAATCTATCCGGCGCTGAAGGACATAGAGATCACCCACGGCTGGGGCGGCTATGTCGGCATCACGCTGCCGCGCAAGCCGTTTGTGCGCGAGGTGATGCCGAACGTTATTTCGGCGGGTGGCTTTTCCGGCCATGGGGTGATGCTTTCCAACTTCGTCGGCAAGCTCTATGCCGAGACGGTGGCCGGCAACCGGGACCGGCTCAAACTGTTCGAGGATCTGAAGATCCCCCCCTTCCCAGGCGGACGGCGCTTTCGCGCACCGCTGCTTTTCCTGGCGCTCAACTGGTATGCACTGCGCGACCGGTTTTGAGGCTGGCCGCGGTTAGAACTTGCGGGACACACCTAGCGTAAACGCAAGCGAGCGATGGTCGGCTCCGGCGCCATTTTTCAATTCGAACGTCTCCCCGGAAGCGAGGTCGTAGACGCGTGTATCGCCTCGCGTGTGGAAATAGTTCTGGAAATCCGCCTTCCCGAATACGGTCCAGTCAGCGCCGAAGTCCCGTTCGGCGGCAAGCGACACGCCGAGCATCGACGACGCGCCAAAGGTTTCCGTGAAGACCAGATCGCGCGCAAAGTGGTGGTCGCGGTCGCGCGCGAAAACAAAGGGGCTACCGATAATCTCGCCACGCATGCGGAATTCCGGTGCCTCATAGGTGACACCAAGACCGAGATAGGGTGTATGCCACCATTGTTCATAGCCGATGGCTGGCCCTTCGAACGTTCCGGCTTCGTCGCGGAAACCGCTTTCAGAAGAATAGATATAGGAGCCGTTTTCAGCATTCCATTTCATGTTGCGGAAACGGTAGCCGGCGAGTGCGTCGAACTGAAGTTCGTTGTGGCTGGCAAACCTTGCGGCGGCAGACACATCGATCTGGAAAGCTTTGGAGGTTTCAGTTTCAGGGTGATGTGACCAATGGCTCCAGCTATCGAAGCCGTCATAGCCTGCGAGCCAGTCATAATCGTCCATTGTGTTGGCGGCGGCTATTGTGGTCCACCCGCCGGCGCGCAAGCTAAGCCATTCGTTTGCCTGAAAGGTGACATCACCGCCAGCGATGAGCGCATTGTCGATAGTCCAGTCGAGCTGGCTGAGTTTTGTACCGGAGTCGTAGACATATTCGCCGGATCGGGCGGTCAGATAGCCTAAATAAGCACGCGCCGTTATCCCGGATGCGGGATCAACGGGTGCTTGGCGGGATGCCTCCAGATCCGCAGCATGAGCTGAAGCCTGGAGCGCCAAGACCACCGCCACCGAAATTGTCACCAGATGTTGCTTCATCCCCTGCCCCAACCAATTTCCGAAATAGGGAAACCGTATTTGGCGAAAATCGTCAATACCATCGCCTGGCGACGGACCGTCTTGAGACGCTGCGCTCAGATACAGCGGCCGCCATCCACCTCGAGCGCGACGCCGGTGATGAAGGCTGCCTCGTCGGAGGCGAGGTAGAGCGCGGCGTTGGCAATGTCGAGTGGGGTGGAGAGCCGGCCGAGCGGTACCGAGGCGGTGAACTGGGCGCGCTTTTCTGGCGTGTCTTCACCCATGAACAGCGACAGCATTCCGGTTGCGCCGGCTACCGGGCAGAGGCAGTTGACCCGAATGTTTTTGGGTGCCAGCTCGACTGCCATCGATTTCGTTGCCGTGATCGCCCAGCCCTTTGAGGCGTTGTACCAGGTGAGACCTGGACGCGGGCGCAGCCCAGCAGTGGAGGCAGTGGTGATGATGACGCCGCCGCCCTGCCCTTCCATGATCGGCACCACGCAGATCGCCGAATGGTAGATCTGTTTCATGTTGATGTCGGTGATGCGGTCGAAGGTCTCCTCGTCGACGCCCAGCATGTCGCCACTGCGGTGGGTGTAGCCTGCATTGTTGATCATGATGTCGACGCGGCCAAACGCTTCCATCGCGGCCGCGACCATGTCCTCGAACTGCGCGCGCTTTGAGACGTCGGCCTTCACTGCGATTGCGGCAGCGCCAATCTCGGCGGCGACACGCTCTGCAGCTTCCATGTTGAGGTCGGCCACCACGATTTTGGCGCCTTCTTCGGCAAAGCGCCTGGCCATGCCTTCGCCAAAGCCTGATGCTGCACCGGTGATGATGGCGACCTTGTTATCGAGACGGTTCATGCGTGGGCTCCTGCTGGAAGATTCTATGGCGTCAGCCGTGGTTAAAGACGATGGTCTTGGTGGCCGACATGTCGAAGAGTGCCTCAAAGCCTTTTTCGCGGCCGTGACCGGATTTTCCAAACCCGCCAAAGGGCAGTTCGATGCCGCCTCCTGCGCCATAGGCGTTCACATAGACCTGACCGGCGCGGACGCGCTTGGCCATGCGGTGCTGGCGTGCGCCGTCGCGGGTCCAGATGCCGGCGACGAGGCCGAAGGCGGTGCCATTGGCGAGGCGCACCGCCTCTTCCTCGCCGTCAAAGGCAAAGAGCGTCAGCACCGGGCCGAAGACTTCCTCCTGGGCGATGATGGCGGCGGGATCGACGGCGCCAAACAGGACAGGAGGTTGATAGAAACCGCCCTCCGGTGCGTCGGCATGAATGCCGCCCCGCGCCAGTACTGCGGCACCTGAATTTTCCGCAGCTGCGATCATCGCCGCCACGCGCTCTTTCTGGCGCGGGTTGATCAGGGCACCGAGGTCGAGGTCGGCATCGTGGGGTCCTGCGACCAGTTCTGCGAAGCGTTCGGCCAGCGCGGATGCAACCGCCTCATAGAGTGGCTTTTCGATCAAAACGCGGCTGCCCGCGGAACAGGTCTGGCCACCGTTCTGGATGATGGCGTTGACGAGGACCGGAAGCGCGGCCTCGATATCCGCATCGGCAAAGACGATCTGAGGCGACTTGCCGCCAAGCTCCATGGTGACGCCGCGATTGTTGACGGCTGCCGCTTGCTGGATGGCAGTGCCTGTTCCGGGCGAGCCGGTAAAGGTCACGTAGTCGACATCGGGATGAGCCGACAGAGCTGCGCCGGCATCGCGGCCATATCCGGTGATGACGTTGAAGACGCCAGCTGGAAAGCCCGCCTCCAGAGCCAGTTCAGCCATGCGGATGGTGGTAAGCGAAGCGTCTTCGGCGGGCTTCACAACGAGCGTGTTTCCCATGGCCAGAGCGGCACCGGCAACGCGCGCCAAAATCTGCAGCGGATAATTCCACGGTATGATGCCGGCCACGACGCCATGCGGCTCGCGCAGCGTCAGAGCGGTATAGCCGTCAAGGAACGGAATGGTGTCGCCGTGCACCTTGTCGGCGGCGCCGCCATAAAATTCGAAATAGCGCATCGTGGCGATGACATCGGCACGGCCCTGGCGGACGGGCTTGCCTGTGTCACGCGATTCGAGGGCTGCAAGCTCGGTGCCGTGCTTTTCGACCAGAAGACCGAGCCGCGTGAGGCAACGGCCGCGCTCGACGGCCGGCATCTTACGCCAGGGGCCATCGTCAAAGGCGCGGCGTGCCGCTTTCACCGCGCGATCGACATCGGCTGCGCCAGCGGCGGGGATGGATGCAAAAACCTTGCCGTCCGAAGGCGACACGACATCGATGCGCAGACCGGACAGACTATCCCCGGATTTGCCGTCGATCATCTGCATGAATGCCAGCCCTTCGGCCACCGTTCGAGAAAGATGCGTGCCCATTGCGTTCCTCCTTGGTATCGCTGCTCAACCGACTTATGTTTCAGGTCCGACCCATATGTGACAAAGCCGTGTGCCCAAGCGGTGTCAAGGTTCCAGTGAGGAACGGAAGATGTGACACTGCAGCACTGGAAACCTTAAATCGATTAGATTATAGGCAATCGCGCAGATCGTTTCCCGAGAACCGGACCAGACATGACCAGCCAGATCATTCCCGTCGAGCCCTTCGACTTCATCATATTCGGTGGCACCGGAGACCTTGCCGAACGCAAGCTTTTGCCGGCTCTCTATCACCGCCAGCAGGACGGTCAGTTCTCCGAGCCTACGCGCATCATCGGCGCATCACGCTCCAAAATGACCGACAAGGAATATCAGGCCTATGCCCGGGCGGCGATTGAGGAACACGTCAAGGCCGAGGAGATCGACAAGGTCGTGCTGGACGCTTTCGTAGCTCGGCTGACTTATGTGGCCGTGGATGCCAAGAACGGCGATGGTTTTGCCGCGCTTAAGAAGACGATCGGCTCCAGCAAGGCGATCCGCGCCTTCTATCTCGCTGTCGCGCCGGCGCTGTTTGGCGATATCGCCGCCAATCTGGACAAGCACGGGCTGGTGAACGCGCGATCGCGCATCGTGGTGGAAAAGCCGATCGGGCGAGACCTGACTTCGGCGTGTGAACTCAACGACCAGATCGGCAAGGTTTTCAAGGAAGAGCAGATCTTCCGCATCGACCATTATCTTGGCAAGGAGACTGTCCAGAATCTGATGGCGTTGCGCTTTGCCAATGCGCTTTACGAACCGCTCTGGAATAATGCGCATATCGACCATGTGCAGATCACAGTGGCCGAAACGGTAGGCCTTGAGGGCCGGGCCGGATATTACGACAAGGCCGGTGCGCTACGCGACATGGTGCAGAACCATATCCTCCAGCTGCTCTGCCTGGTCGCCATGGAAGCACCTGCATCGATGAACGCCGATGCGGTGCGCGACGAGAAGTTGAAAGTGCTGCGTTCGCTGACCCGTATCAATGGCAATGAGGCGCCGAAAAATACCGTGCGCGGTCAATACCGCGCTGGCGCTTCGGCAACCGGGCCGGTGAAGGGCTATGCGGAAGAGCTCGAAAATGGCGAAAGCCGCACCGAGACTTTTGTGGCCATCAAGGCAGAAATTGCCAACTGGCGCTGGGCCGGCGTGCCGTTTTATCTGCGCACTGGAAAGCGGCTGGCGCAGCGCGTCTCCGAGATCGTCATCGAGTTTAAGCCTATCCCGCACAGCATTTTTGGCGAGGGCGCTGGCAATGTGATTGCCAATCAACTGGTGATCCGGTTGCAACCGGACGAGGGCGTGAAGCAGTGGATCATGATCAAGGACCCGGGCCCGGGCGGAATGCGCCTGCGCCACGTTCCGCTTGATATGAGCTTTGCCGAATCGTTCCAGCAGCGCAATCCGGACGCTTATGAGCGGCTGGTGATGGATGTCGTGCGCGGCAACCAGACGCTGTTCATGCGTCGCGATGAAGTGGAAGCGGCGTGGCGCTGGATCGATCCCATTCAGGCTGCGTGGGACGACGGACGCCAGGACGCGCAGGGCTATACGGCCGGAACCTGGGGCCCATCCTCTTCGATTGCGCTCATCGAGCGCGATGGCCGTACATGGCACGAGAGCACCTGATGTCCGCTGTTACAACCCCCAACTGGCACTGGAACCGCTTTGCCGATGGCGCAGCGCTGGCAGACGCGTTGGCAGATCGGGTGGCGCAGGAATTGGCCCGGGCTATAGCTTCACGCGGCGCGGCGCTGATCGCTGTTTCAGGCGGCACCACACCGGGGCGGTTCTTCGAGGTGCTTTCGAACCGCGATCTCGACTGGGCGAAGGTGACCGTAACGCTGGTTGATGAGCGCTTTGTGCCGGCAACCTCGCCGCGCTCCAATTCGGCACTGGTGGCCGCTACTCTGTTGCAGAACCGTGCGAGAGCGGCAGATTTTGTACCGCTGTACCGGGCCAGCGCGAGTGCTGAAAAAGCTGCGTTAGAAGCGGGGGCCGATCTTGAAAAAATGAGCTGGCCGCTCGATGCAGCGGTGTTGGGCATGGGCGGTGACGGGCATACCGCATCGTTTTTCCCGGATGCCGGCGGGCTTGATGCATTGCTCGATCCGGGCAGCGACAAATCCATCCTTGCGGTCGATGCGCCCGGCGCGGGAGAGCCGCGCCTGACGCTTTCGCTGCCAAGGTTAGCTGATGCCCGGTTCGTCGCGCTCCATATTGAAGGCAATACCAAGCGCGATGTGCTTGAAGGCGCGCTGTTTTCTATCGCCGACCAAAAACTTCCCGTGCGCCGCGTTCTGGACGCTGCACAGCGGCCAGTCGAGATTTTCTGGGCGCCCTGACCATCTGCTTTGACGCGTGACGCACCCATCTCCCGTGCCGCGCCTGATAGAGGACCGTTTCGCCATGACCGCGCGCAGAGACATTGAAGCCATCACCCATCGCATCCGCGAGCGCTCCAAGCCGCGACGCGAGATTTATCTGTCCAGGCTCGATGCGGCAGCAACGGCGGGCGCGGCGCGCACGGTGCTATCCTGTGGCAACCTTGCGCATGGATTTGCCGCCTGCGGGCCTGCCGACAAGGCCGATCTGGCCGGTGACACCAGCGCCAATCTTGGCATCATTACCTCCTACAACGACATGCTTTCGGCACATCAGCCATTCGAGACCTATCCGCAACTGATCAAGCAGGCGGCGCGCGAGGCGGGCGGTGTGGCACAGGTTGCCGGCGGCGTGCCGGCGATGTGCGATGGGGTCACGCAGGGCCAGCCGGGGATGGAGCTTTCGCTTTTCTCGCGTGACGTGATCGCAATGGCGACAGCTGTCGGCCTGTCGCACAATATGTTCGATGCGGCCGTCTATCTCGGCGTCTGCGACAAGATCGTGCCGGGGCTGGTGATTGGCGCGCTGGCGTTTGGCCACCTGCCGGCGGTGTTCATTCCGGGAGGACCGATGACATCGGGCCTACCCAATGACGAGAAGGCGCGCATTCGCCAGCTCTTTGCCGAAGGCAAGGTCGGGCGTGCCGAACTGCTTGAAGCGGAGTCGAAATCCTATCACGGGCCGGGCACCTGCACCTTCTACGGCACCGCCAACTCCAACCAGATGCTGATGGAGATCATGGGCCTGCATACGCCTGGCTCCTCCTTCGTCAACCCGGGCACACCGTTGCGCGA
The DNA here is from genome assembly GCF_015500055.1 of Mesorhizobium sp. NBSH29. Lineage (NCBI taxonomy): Bacteria > Pseudomonadati > Pseudomonadota > Alphaproteobacteria > Hyphomicrobiales > Phyllobacteriaceae > Mesorhizobium > Mesorhizobium sp. NBSH29. Next base: position 1,735,912 of record NZ_CP045492.1, on the reverse strand, counting down.
TGCGCTGACCAAGGAGGCTGCGCAACGCGCGCTGGCGATTACCGCCATGGGCAATGACTATACGCCCGCCGGGCGCATGTTTGATGAGCGCACGGTGGTCAACGGCATTGTCGGGCTGGTTGCCACCGGTGGCTCCACCAACCATACGATCCACCTGATTGCGATGGCTGCTGCAGCCGGCATCACGCTGACATGGCAGGATATTTCCGACATTTCAGATATCGTGCCGCTTCTGGCGCGCGTGTACCCGAACGGGCTTGCGGACGTGAACCACTTTGCTGCCGCCGGCGGCATGGGCTTCCTGATCCGCGAACTGCTGGATGCCGGTCTGCTGCACGAGGACGTGCAGACGATCTGGGGTGAAGGGCTGCGACCCTATACGATAGAGGCAAAGCTCGGAGATGGCGGCGTTGTAGTACGCGAGCCGGCACCCGCCAAAAGCGGCGATGAAAAAGTATTGGCGCCTTTTCCCAAGGCCTTCCAGCCGAGCGGTGGCCTGAAGGTTTTGACCGGCAATCTCGGACACGCGATCATCAAAACTTCAGCTGTAAAGATCGAGAGGCGCATCATCGAGGCACCGGCGCTGGTGTTTGACAGCCAACACGGATTGAATGAGGCTTTCAAAGCCGGACAGCTTGACCGCGATTTTGTCGCCATTATCCGCTTCCAGGGACCGAAGGCAAATGGGATGCCGGAACTGCATAAGCTCACCACCGTGCTTGGCATTTTGCAGGATCGCGGACATCACGTTGCGCTGGTGACCGATGGCCGCATGTCGGGCGCTTCGGGGAAAGTGCCGGCAGCGATTCATGTGACGCCTGAGGCGCTCGACGGCGGCGTGATCGGCAAGGTCAGGAACGGCGATATTGTGCGGCTCGACGCCGAAGTGGGCACACTGGAAGTGCTGGTGGATGCGGGCGAACTTAGCCGACGCCCGCAGGCGGAAGCCGATCTGTCCGGCAACGGGCACGGCTTCGGGCGCGAGCTGTTTGCAGGTTTTCGCGACCTGGCGCTGCGGGCAGACCATGGCGCGGCAGCGTTCGGGCTGGTTTAAATCCATACCAAGCGCCGGAAAGCGCTCGGTGATTACTCCACCTTCAACTCTGTCCTCTCGCCGGCCTTGACACTGGTTGGACTTTCCTTCGAGGCCTTATCGTCAGTGTAGGTCACGACTACCACATAATCGCCGACTGGCAGGGTTGTCTGCAGGTTTTGATCATAGGCGCTGCCGAAATCTTTGCGCTTGCCCTGAATGTCTTTCTTGGCGCCGAACAGTTCCAGCTTCAAGGCACCGGGAGCTTCAATCGACAGGACACCGGCATTCAACACCACATCTGCGTCCAGGCTTTCACCAGATTTCAGCGAGAACGGTTTTTCAGCCGAGGCGCCGCCAATTGAGGCGAGGAGCACATAGTCGCCGGGAGGCAGGTCGCTGGTGGCGTCGGGACCATAATTGATTGTCATGGAATCGCGCGAGCCGTCGATCTTTTTCGCAGCCTTTACCACTTCGAGCTTAATGCCGCTCTCCTCAACCTTCATGCCTTCTATATAAGAAGCGTTGGCCACCACACGGCCGATGCCGGCGACGAGCGTTTTTTCTATCGTCTGCCCGGCAGCGACGGTCACGGTATCGGAAACCTCGCCCTTGCCGATGCGCACCGTCAGTTTCTGCTCTCCTGCCGGGACGACCACAGTGGTCTTGCCGTAATTGGTTGATGGCCCGTCGCCACCTGGAAACTCCACCACGACAGCCGCGGAATCACTCGGCTCCGCGCCTTCGCTTGGAACTGGGGTGATGACCAGCGTTCCGGCGTTCAGCACAAAAATCGGTTTCGCTACGGCGTCGCCCGTCAGCGTCACCTTCTGCTCGGTTTTCGCCAGACCGAGCCTGGCTTCGACGAAGTAATCGCCTGGGTCCATTTTTCCCTTGTAGGAATTGCCATATTCTGTGGCGAGCAGTTCGCCGCGCGAGCCGTCAGAGTTTGCTTTGAAGATTTCCCAGACATTGCCGGCGTCTTTCGGCAGCGATGGCGCACCTTCAGCCATGATAACATCGGGCTGGAAGTTGAAGTCGACAGCTGCCGGTTGCGGTGCCGGAGCGGGATCAGGTGCTGGTGCCGGCTTTTCGACAACCGTTGCCACCAGCGCATCCTTCAACTGGCCGGCGTCCGAAGCCTGGATATACTTGCCACCGGTGTTTTCAGCCAGGCAAGCGACCTTTTTGCCCTCCTCCGCCGTCAAGCCGAAGCCGACGACATGGGCGGTGAAGTCTATGCCGGTTTCTTCCAGCGACTTGCCGAGTGCGCAGGGGTCGGCATCGCAGGTCTCCAGCCCGTCGGTGATCAGAATGACGGTGGCCTTTTCCTCGGTATAGCGCAGCGCTTCAGCCGCTTCCTTCACGGCCGCGCTGAGCGGGGTTTTACCAAGAAACTTCAACGCGTCTGCAGCGCCGGAAATAGCGCTGGCGGTTCCGGCAGCTGGTGGCACGATTAATTCGATATCGGTACAGCTGCCTTTCTCGCGATGACCGTAGGCCATCAGGCCAAGTTCGAGATCGGCAGGAATGGTTTGCAGCACGGTCTTGAGCGTTTCGCGGGCAATCGCGACCTTGGGCTTTCCGCCGATCTGGCCCCACATCGAACCCGACGCGTCGAGCACAATGATCGCCTTGTCGCCGGCCTGCGCCGTGTTGACGACACCGAAGCACAAAGCCAGCGCAGAGAAAATTCGTAGAAACACCCGCATGCCATCCCCTCCAGGTTGAAAGCGAAAGCTAAACAACCATGATGACAGTGGCAAGGCGGGTGCGACTGCTAATCCTCAAACGCCACGCACCAGAGAAGACGCTATAAAATAGCCGCTGGTGGCAGCTACACTGGAGAGGCACATGCCCCAGATCATATCGACGACGCTCACGGAGACAGACCAGCCTTTTAGTGTTGCAAGGTTGGTAATGTCATAGGTTCCATAGGCGACCAGACCGAAGACCGCGCCGGCGACCAACGCGGTCGTCCAGCTTCCGGAATTGAGCGCAGGTACGACAGCCAGATAGACGAGACCGGCAACGTAGAAGAGATAGAAGATGGCCGACACCCCAAGATTGGGTTCATCCATCAACAAGGCGCCGATACGGCTTTTGTAAAAGCCGATGGCAATCTGGGACAGCCAGATAAAATCGAGGCCTAGAAAAACGATAGCGGTCGCGACGTATGCGATAAGGTAGATCATTCTTTTTCTTTCAAGGTTTTGGTTTGGCTGTCAGATGCCGAGTATCGGCTGCACGATCCGGACGAGCCAGCTTTTGAAGCGCAGTGGCGCTTCGGTTACTGCGAGACAGATGCAATCCGCATCCGGGGTTGCCACCGGTTGGTGGGTGACGCTGTCGTCAGCGTCTTCTATGTCGCCACGCGCATAGATATCTTCGCCATCAGCAAAGCTGCCGCTCAGGACAAGCGTCAGTTCGCGACCGCTATGGCTGTGTTCAGGCACGGGCTTGCCTGCGGGAATGCGCAGCAGGCGCACGGATGTCGTATCATCGCCGGTTTCGAGCCTGATGTGATAGGCACCGCGACCGAGAGCGCGCCAACGCAGCCCGTCGATATCGGCACCAGCGTAAGAACGCAGCGGCTCGGGCAGGCTGGCAACCCCGGAGGCAGCCGGACGCGCAGTTTTCGCCGGATCGCTGTCATTGTTCGCCCTAGGCTGCTGCAATCGGCGGCGCATCGCTTCCCATGAATGGTCTGTTGCGCTTTCGTGCGGCTCGACCTGCGCCAGAAGCTCGCCACCAACGCGCTCGGCGAGATCCAGTCGGCGGCGGCACGACGGGCACAGTGCAAGATGCGTAGCGACGACCAGGCTCCAGCCTTCGGACAGGCTTCCCGAAGCGTAGTCGACGATCCATTCATCGCTCAAATGATGACCTATCGACATTATCGGTCCCCTGCGAGTGCGATGCGGAGCTTGTCGAAGGCCAGCCGCAGACGCGATTTGACGGTGCCTAGCGGCAATCCAAGGCCGCTCGCTATTTCGCTGTGTGAGTCTCCATCGAAGAAGGCGCGCCTGAGCAACGCCGCCTGATCATCAGGAAGGCCTGCTATGGCTAGATGCAATTGCTGCGATGACTGCATGGCCTCGTAAGCCGCGTCGGCTGGCGCCACTTCGTCGGGAACAAAGGCAGGGTCTTTCGGGTCGAAAACCGGACGGTTCTCACGGCGAAACGCATCAATGCGCTGGTTGCGCGCAATGGTGAAAATCCAAGTTGAAACGGCTGCCTTGGACGCGTCGTACTGCCCAGCCTTGTTCCAGACAGTGATCATCGTTTCCTGCATCAGCTCTTCGGCCGGCTGTGCTGCCCCGCTACCAAGGTGCGTCATGTAGGCTTTTACGCGCGGTGCGAAATAGCGAAACAGCGTTTCGAATGCTTCTACATCGCGGCCAAGGGCCACCGCTTTCATCAAGGAAGCCATGTCCTGTCCGTTGCGCGTGGTCGGTTTGCTCTCGCTTCCCATCCCAACTGTCCTGGCGCCATGGAAGCGGCGCACGGCAACACGCGGCGTCGGCCAGCTTCCAATCTGCCACTCCCGTGCAGCTATGGGTGAGATTGTGTTCATGCCGGTTCTACGCCGTCAACTGGCATGCGGATCATCGCGACCCACAATTTTTTTCAAAGCAGGAAAACCAATCGGCCTTCCAGCGCGTATTGCATTGCAGATACCCAACACGAGCCAGGAACAGAATAGTGGACATCACCACCTCAAGAACACCGCGCGTCGCAATTATCGGCGCCGGCATCTCGGGCCTTTCAGCAGCATGGCTGCTGTCAAAGACCATGCCCGTAACCGTCTATGAGACGGGAGCCAAGCTTGGTGGCCACTCGAATACCGTAACGATCTCAACCGCGGATGGAGTGATCCCGGTCGATACCGGTTTCATTGTCTACAATGAACGCAACTATCCGAACCTTGTCGCGCTGTTTAATGCTGTTGGTGTCGAGACCAGCGCTTCTGAAATGTCGTTTGCAGCCTCGCTTGATGGCGGCCGGCTGGAATATTCGGGCTCGGGGCTCAACGGCATAATGGGCCAGCGCGGCAACGTTGTGCGGCCCCGCTTCTGGCGCATGATGCGCGACATTTTCCGATTTTATCGCGAGGCCCCCAAGCTAATCGGGCAGCCGGGAATGGAAGGGGTTACGCTGGGAGAATATCTCGACGACAATGGCTATACACCGGCCTTTGTGGACGATCACCTGCTGCCCATGGGCGCGGCGATCTGGTCGACCACGGGCGCGCAGATGCGAGCTTACCCGCTGGTTGCTTTTGTGCGCTTCTTTGCCAGCCACGGGCTGCTCAGCCTTGCCGACAGGCCGGCCTGGCGGACGGTGAAAGGCGGTTCACAGGAATATGTGAGGCGGTTGGCACAAGATTTAGCCGACATTCGCACCGGCACACAGGTCGCGTCGATTTTGCGGGAGCATGGCGGCGTGACCGTGATTGACACGCAGGGCAACCGCGAATTCTTCACGCAGATTGTACTGGCCACCCATGCGGACCAGGCGCTCAAGCTCTTGGCGGACCCCGACGCCGAAGAGCAGGCACTGCTCAGCGCTTTCCGCTACACCGACAATGAGGCGGTGCTGCACTCTGACGACCGGCTGATGCCCAAGCGTCGGCGGGTGTGGTCGAGCTGGAACTATATTGGCGAGACAAGCGATCATGAGAGCCAGCCGCTTTGCGTGACCTACTGGATGAACAGGTTGCAAAACCTGGATGCCAGATACCCGCTTTTTGTAACGCTTAATCCTACCCGAGCGGTGGACGAGGCGAAGACCATCGGGCGCTATAACTATACCCATCCGCTGTTCGACGTGCGGGCGCTTGAAGCGCAGCGGCAACTCTGGCGTATCCAGGGGCGGCGCAACATCTTCTTCTGCGGCGCATATTTTGGCTTCGGTTTTCACGAAGATGGACTGCAGGCAGGTCTTGCCGCCGCCGAGTTGCTTTCGGGAGCGCGCCGCCCCTGGAATGTGGCGAATGAATCGGCGCGGATATCGCTGCGCCCGCACTTGCAGGCTGCAGAATGATGGAACGACGCTCCGCCCTTTATGCCGGGACGGTGATGCACAGCCGTTCGCGGCCCAAGCGGCATAAATTTTCCTACCGGGTCTTTTCGCTTTTGCTTGATCTGGATGAATTGCCGGCGATCAGCGCGTCTTCGCGTCTTATGGGCCATAACCGGCCCAGCGTTCTGTCCTTCCACGATGCCGACCATGGCGACGGCGTGGAGGGAGGTCTGCGCGCATGGATCGAAAGGCAGCTGCGGCGTGCAGGCGAATTTGAACACGCAATGCGGATCGAGGTTCTCTGCTACCCGCGCATTTTCGGCTACGTTTTTAATCCGCTTACTGTCTATTTCTGCCATGCGCCGGGCGGCGGTTTGCGGGCAATCCTCTACGAGGTTTGCAACACCTTTGGCGAGCGGCATACCTATGTGATCCCGGTTGCCGAAGGGGCTCACGGACCAGTTCGTCAGGCCTGTGCGAAGGAGCTTTATGTCTCACCCTTCATGCCGATGGATTGCCATTACCAGTTCCATATCGAGCCGCCCGAGAGGAAGGTGCTCATCCGGATTGATGAAAGCGACGCCGACGGGCCGCTTTTGGTCGCGTCCTTTTCCGGCGAGCGTCAGCCGCTGACGGACCGGGCCATGCTTGGCGCATTGATCAGGCATCCTTTGATGACGCTGAAGGTTTCAGCCGGAATTCACTGGGAAGCCCTGAAAATCTGGAAAAAAGGCGTGCCGTTTCACGCGCATAAGACGGCAACGCAGCGAGTGGGCAGCACGATCGTGCGGTAGGGCTTTCGGTGTCGAAGCGCCTCCTGCCCTATCGTGGTTGCCCGTTGCCCCAAGACACTTTTTCCGTGGCACATTGCCGGAATCGAGCACACGCCATAGCATGTACGCATGATTGCAGACCGGCCGCTCTTCGGCGTTTTCCTGATGGTCGGCTTCTGTGCGGTTGCTCCGCTAGGCGACGCCTTGGCCAAAATTCTTGGCGCAACGATCCCGCTGATGCAGTTGCTCGTGGTGCGTTTCTTCGCCCAGGCAGTGCTGCTCCTTCCGATCCTTTGGGCGACCGGCACCGGACTATCCATGCCCCCCGCGTCTTCCGGCTCACGGTTGTCCGCACGATCCTGCACGTGTTCGGTATCGCCGCAATGTTCTCTGCATTGCGCTACCTACCGCTTGCAGATGCCGTGGCAATTGCATTCGTGATGCCGTTCATCATGCTGCTTCTAGGGCGTTATGTACTGGGCGAAACCGTGGGGCCACGCAGGCTCGCCGCCTGCACGATCGGCTTCATTGGCACGCTGCTGGTGGTGCAGCCTTCCTTCGCCAATGTCGGGTGGCCAGCTCTCCTGCCGATGGTCGTGGCGGTCATCTTTGCCCTCTACATGCTGATCAGCCGCCAGACCGCCAAGGAGGCCGATCCGCTCGCGCTGCAGGCGATGAGTGGCATGCTCGCGACGCCGGTGCTGCTGCTCGTCTTGATGGCTGGAAACCTCGCGGATTGGCCGGGCATGACCCTCGTCACGCCGACAAAAAGCGAGTTCTTGTTGCTTGCCTCAATAGGGGTGCTGGGGACATTTGCCCATCTGCTGATGACATGGTCGCTACGCTTTGCGCCGTCGACCACCTTGGCGCCGATGCAATATCTGGAAATTCCTTTCGCCACTGCAATCGGCTGGCTGATCTTTCGCGATTTGCCCAACGGGCTTGCAGCCGTCGGTATCGCGATCACCATGGCGGCAGGACTCTATGTTGTCTACCGCGAGGGCAAATCCCTTGAGCCCGTGCCCGCCGAGGCCTAATACGCCGTGCGTCGTTCTTCAGAAGGCGGGCGGCCGAATTGCATGCGGTAGCTCTGGGCGAAATAGGAGTGCGAGGTAAAGCCGGTGGCGATTGCCACGTCGAGAATCGGCATGTTGGTCTGGCGCAGAAGTTCACGCGCCCGCTCCAGCCGCAACCGCATGTAGTAGCGCCCGGGCGTAACGGTCAGGTGACGTAGGAACAAGCGTTCGACCTGGCGGACCGAAAGGCCCGCAGATTTTGCCAGCTGCACCGCCGAAAAAGGTTCATCCAGATTATCGGCCATCAGTTCAACGATTTTTCGCAGCTTCTCAGATTTTCCGGTCAGGTCGCGTTCGGGGCCGATCCGCTGACGGTCGCCGGCTGAGCGGATCCGCTCATGCTGGAACTGGTTGGCAACGCCATTGGCAATGTTTGACCCGAGATCCTGGCGAATAATCTCCAGCATCAGGTCGATTGAGGTCGTGCCACCGGCACAGCTGTAGCGCTTTCGATCGATCTCGAAGACGTTTCCGGTGCACTCGATCTCGGGAAATTTTTCCATGAAGCCGGCGCGGTTTTCCCAGTGGATGGTGCAGCGATGACCATCCAACTGGCCGGCTTCGGCAAGCAAATGGGAACCGACGGACAGCGCGCCAAGCGCGCCGCCACGGCGTCCCCAGCTTCTCAGCGCGCCAAGCACCTTGCTTTTGCCCGGATATTCGGTGGTGAGGCCGACGCAGACGAACAAGATGTCGGTCGGAGGCAAGTCAGCAACTGCATAATCGATCTTCAGCGGCAGACCATTTGATGCCATCACTGCCTCGCCATCGGAAGATATTGTGGTCCAGCTGTAGAAATCGCGGCCAAGCAGACGGTTGGCCGAGCGCACAGCGTCTATCGCGGCAGCGAGCGAGAACATTGAAAATTTATCGACCAGCAGAAATGCGAAGTGCCGGTTGCCTTCAACAATATCAGACATTGAGGGCTCTTTTACAGGAAGCCGGCCACACCGCAAAGGCACGCAAGGGTGGCCGCTGCCTCTGGACCATCAGAAAGATGGCCGGGGACGACCAGCCGCAAGGCTTGCGGAAATCAGTGTGTTGGCCATTAACATGGCAATGGTCATCGGCCCGACACCACCTGGCACCGGAGTGATCGCGCTCGCATTTTTATGCGCCTCGGCAAATTCAACATCGCCGACAAGGCGCGTCTTGCCCTCACCCTTTTCGGGCGCATCGATGCGGTTGATACCTACATCAATGACCGTTGCTCCGGGCTTGACCCAATCGCCCTTGACCATTTCAGGACGGCCAACGGCTGCTACCAGAATGTCGGCGGTGCGGGCGAGTGCCGGCAAATCGCGGGTGCGGCTGTGAGCGATGGTTACGGTGCAATTAGCCGCAAGAAGCAGGTTTGCCATCGGCTTGCCGACAATGTTGGAGCGCCCGACCACCACGGCGTTGAGGCCGGAGAGGTCCTTGCCGCGTGCCCGCTCGATCAACAGCATGGAGCCGGCAGGGGTGCACGGAACGAATGCGGTTTCCAGTTCGCCGGTGCCGAGCTTGCCGACATTGATGAAGTGGAAGCCGTCGACATCCTTTTTCGGCGACACCGACTGGACAACGCGGGCGCTGTCGATATGACCGGGCAAGGGCAACTGGACGAGAATTCCGTGTATTGCCGGATCGGCGTTGAGCCTTTCGACCAGTGCCACGACATCATCTTCCGGGGTGTCGGCGGCCAGGGTGTGCTGAACGGAATGAAAGCCGCATTCCTTCGCCTTTTTGGACTTGGACGCGACATAGACCTGGCTTGCCGGATCTTCTCCGACGATGACGACCGCAAGCCCAGGTTTCGCCCCGCCGGCGGCGACGAGTTCGGCGGTAAGTTCTTTCACGCGGGCAACAACGTCCTCGCCCACTGCTTTGCCGTCGATGATTTTCTGCTCTGCCATGATCCGTTCCGAGTTTTACTTGCTACGCATTGTCACCAGAAATGAGCGGCGTAACGCTGTCATTGCGCCCTCTGGTGCCGTTGACGCGAAAGTCTGCAAGAAAGTTTTGCTTACAGGAAGCGGCGGCGCGGGCGCAACTCCGGTCGATCCAGAACCGCTTCGCGGAAAGCCCGCAGGCTTTCGCGGACCTCCTCGATATCGGAGCGGGTGGCGGCTGGCTCTTGCACCGGCTGTCCGGAAGGTTGCGGTGCAAAATGCGGGGCTGGCCAGACACCATAGTGTGGCATCGGCGGCATATAGGCTTGCGGCATGGGCATTGGCTGCCCGGGATAAAACATCGGCATAGGTTGTGGTGGATAGGCGTAGGCCATGGGTTGCGGCTGCATCGGCGCAGGCATGTAGGCTGGCTGCATCTGCGGCGCGTAGACGACTGGCTGCTGTGGCGGAACCGCCTGCAAGTGTACTTGGGCGGCTGGCTGCAGCTGGACCGCAGCCGGAGCATGTTGTACCGGCGCCGGGTGGATGGGGGCAACGGCGACAGCTGCCGGGCGCGGTGCTTCAGCAACGCGCACCGGTATTGGCGCCTCGGACTTGGAAGCGCGGTCGCGCCTGGTTGCAGCAACGATGTGACGAGCCGGGTTGGGAGCAATGCGATCATTGACGGCATCGTCCTCGCCCGACCCAGCGGGCTGAACGAGCGCGTTCCAGTTTGCCCGCGCTTCTGGCACACGCGCTGGGCGACGCGGAGCTGGTTCCGGCTCGGGTTTGCGCGTTTCGTGATCCATATCGCGGCGGCGCCCGGATGGCCCCGAGGGGCCTCGACCGCCATCGGTTGGACGGGGATCGCGCGGCGTACCTGGGTTGGAATTGTCGCGCAGGCTGTAGAATGCGCCACGCATACCGCCGATGCCGATGCCAGCCAGCATACCGAGAAGTGCACCCGCAAGCGTCAACGTTGATCGCGACGGGCCGACCGGTTCCAGCGGCGGATAGGCCTTGGAGATGACGGCCATGTTGGCAGTGTTGAGGTCACGTTGTTCGCTGGTTTCGCGGGCGCGCAGCAGGAAGGATTCGTAAACTGCGCGCTTGGCGGCAGCCTCGCGTTCAAGTTGGCGCAGCGCCACAAGATCCTCGCTGACGCCGCTCTGGCGTACCTTGACCTGAGCCAGCCGCGCAGCGAGATCCTGCTCCAGTTGCACCGCACGCTTCAGTTCGACCTGATTGGAAGCAACGATGCGCCGCAATTCATTCTGGATCTGCTCACGGGCGCCGCCGAGTTGCGCCTGGATCGCCAGCAATTGCGGATGGCGCGGCCCAAGCCGGACGGCAAGGCGGTCGGCTTCCTGACTGAGGCTGGAATACTGCGAGCGCAGTTCGGTCATCACGTTGGAGCTGATCTGCTCTGGCAAGATGCCGTTGACGACGGCGTTGACATCGAGGTCGCGGGCCGACTGCGCTTTGGCATTGAGCTCGATGGAGCGAGCCCGCGCTGTGCCGAGCTGCTCATTGAGCTTGACCATCTCATCGTCGCTAATCAGCTTGCCGCCGGCGTCAATAATGTCGTTCTGGGTTTTGTACTCTTCGACCGCGCGTTCGGCGGCCTCTAGCTCAGAACGCATGCCCGACAGTCGCGACGTAAGCTCATCGGTGGCGCGACCTGCGGTGTCGGCCTGGATCTGGCCGTAGGTCTGCAGAAACACATCAGTGAGCGTGTTGGCGATCAGCGCTGATTTCTCGGCATTTTGGGTTTTGGCAGTGATCACCACCACAAAGGTTTTGCCGCCGCGTTCGACCTCAAGGCTCTCAGCCAGATTCGAGACCGCGAGTGAACGGCGGTTGTCGCCAGCACTGCCTGCGTCACGCGCGAGGAGCGAGCGAAGGATCGCCACCGGGCTGCCTATGACGCCTGAACCCTGACCGTTGAATTCTGGATCTGCAGTCAGGTTCAGCTTGTCGACGACCTTGTTGAGGACTGTGCCCGAGGTCAGCACGCGCACCTGATTTTCCACGATTGCCATGGTGGCATCGGACGGCAGGCCGGATTGAGTGATGTCGCGATCCACGATCTTCAGATCACGCGGGTCGATCAGCAGCTCAGCGACGCCCTCAAACTTTTTCGGTGTCGAGACAGCGACGGCAGCGGCCAACAGCGCCCCGGCAATCGTAGTGGCCAGAATGATCTTCTTGGAATTGGCGATGCCCACCACTACCCGCATGGGATCAATCAGCGGTCGCCAGTAAAGGTCAGGGTCTGCAGTTTCGCTGGCGCGGGTCGAAGCCCGCGGATCTTCGTCAGCATGCTGCTGGCGCGCATAAGGGTGTGAGGTATCGCGTTCGGGCTGCACCCATGCAGGCTGCTCGTGCTCGCGGGGGTTCTGCGAACGGTCCGAATCTGGAAGCAGGTTGCGCAGGCTCCAGCGAGACTTTGGTGCCGGACTGGACTGTTCCACCACCGGAGCTCTTTCGGGTGTACGGTCTCGCGGTGAACTGTTCGGGCGCTCAGCGAGTGCTGAAATCAGCGGACTTGGATGCGCCTCACGCCGCGAGCGCGCGAGGCGATGGCGGGTTGCTGCGTCTATTTCGTCGTTAGTAGACCACGTTCCTTCCGTTGCATTGCGCGATCTGCCACGGCCTTCTGGCTCGGCGCGGCCAAGCGATAGCAAGGACCGCTTTTTCCGGTCATGGTCGTGAGCATCAGACATCTATGCGGCTCGCCCAGGCATTCAGGAGCAGAGGTTTTCAAATCTTAAGCCACGCTAAACAGGCATGGAAAACAAACCGTTAATTTTGACCCTATTTCAGCGGTCGTTGATGAATTTGCGGAACCCAGCGTTAAACATTCGCCGCTAGCCTGAACCAAGCAATGAACGACGTCGGCAACAGCATGCAGAATCCGAAAAATTCCAGAATCCGCGTATTCCTGGCAGAACGGCGTGACGTGCTGCGCGATTACACAACCGCTATCAGCGGTTCGGCGGGACGGCTGGTTTTTTCGCTCGCCTATTTCATCGCCCTAGCCAATACGCTTTCAATCGCTGATTTCGGCCTTTTCGCCACCGCATCGGCTGCCGGCGTCATGCTGTCGCGCTTTTTGGCGTTCGGGTTTATTTCCGCACTCTATCGCGTGGCGACGGTGAGACCTAATCTGATCGGTGCCTTTACAGGTGGGTTTATCATTTTCGGGCTGGCTTCGTTGCCGGTGATGGCACTGGCGGCATGGCTGACCTATGCGCTGTTTTTTGCCGCCGATATTTCGATCTGGATTTTTGCTGCTGTGGTTGCTGCTGAGGCTATGTTGTGGCGACCAGTGGAGTTGGCGGTGATCGTCAACAACGGCATGGGGCGTTTCGGACGGGCTGCCGTTCTGGTGATCATGGGAACGTTATTGCGCGCTATCGCAGCGATTGTCTTCATGTTTTCCGCAAACCATGACCTTGCAAACTGGGTCTGGTTTTATCTCGCTGCCAACGCGGTCTCGCTGATAATCGCTTTTGGCTTCTTTTATCCGCGCCAAAGGGTGCGTTTCAGGTTGGCGCTTTACTTCCGGCGGTTGGCGGATTCGGTTTATGTGGCCGGAGCCGAAGTGCTGTTTTACCTGCAAATGGAATTCGACAAGCTTCTGGTGCTTTCCATCGGGGGACCGCAACTGGCCGGCATTTATGCGATCGTTATGCGGTTGGTTGACCTCACCGCTATCCCGATCCGCACCTTCACCATGATGCTGGTGCAGAAGATGATGCGCACGCCCGAACTTCTGGCGCGGATGCGCATCCGCGTGGGCATCGAGGTCGGGGTGTTGGTGGTCTCTACTCTGGCAATCTCCACGCTTTCAACACTGCTCTATTTCTTCCCGAGGGCGCTTGGTGGCAATGTTGCCGGGGCCGCTGCGCTGGTCGGGTTTGCGCTTCTCGTTCCGGCGTTCCGCAATCTCGTCGAATACCAGGCCGAGCTGCTTTTTGCGCGCGGGCAGACGGCATTGCGGGCGGTGAACCTGGCGGTCCTTGCCGGCTTAAAAGGAATCTTTCTCTGGTGGGCGCTCACGCGGTTCGTCGACACCACCGAGATGGTTATTTCGCTCAATGTGGTGTTTGGACTGCTTTATCTGGTGTCCACGGTTCTGACCTACAGCGCGCTGCGCCGTCCGGCCAAGGTGTTCTAGCCGATCAGCTTGCGTATCCGCGCAAGATCGGTGCCGATAAACGACTGCATGCCTATCGCAGCCTGCTCGGGCGCCATGCCCTCGACGAACGCTCGGAAACCATCATCGTCAAGTTTTGGGCCGGTCCAGTAGACGCGGCATAATTCTGCATCATCGTGACAATGTCCATCACCGCCCCGAACCTCGTCGACGTACCGACCATAGAGCATGCATTCCGAGAATTTTCGCGCGCGACCAACCGTTTGCACCCAGGGGCGACCGTGCGCGTCTTCGATATGCCGGCACATGGCATTGAGCGTGTCGCGCCGCCAGGCGATCAGAGTTGCGATGTAGTCATGGGACGATATTTCGGGGTTGGCGATGCCCAGCGCCTTGCCCGCATTGCGAGACCAAACCGGATGGTCGCCTTGCATGGGCAGTGCACCGTCGCGCCGGAAAAGCCGAACTTTGTCGCCGCGCCAGAATGCACCGCAATCAAAGGGTTTCAGGAACGCCACATCGGAATCGCAATAGACCAGAATATCCTGGCCGACATGCGCGCCGATGGCCATACGGCGCAGCTGTTGCACGTGCCAGCCGCGCATGGGTTGGGTGCGGGTGCTAAGCCAGATGCGACGGCGAAAAAGACTTGTCGGGTCCCAGACAGCGTGCAGCCACGCGGGCAACAGGTCGCGCTCGTCGATGACAGTGCGGTTTGGTCCCTCCAGCTGCCGGAACAGCGCCACATCCCTGCCCTCTACCAGCAGATAGTGATGCGAAGAGCCCGTAACGTATCGATCCATAGTTTCGCAGAGAAGTCGGCAGCGCTCGAGATCGGGGGCATAGCTCGCTGTTACCATCGCCGCCGATGTTTTCGCGGGAGGCAGGGTCACGGGCGGCCTCGCAGCTTCTGGCGAAACACGCGAAACAGGAACAGCGGATTGCCGACGACATAGCGGCGCCACAACCGTCCGGGTTCAATCACAAGACGAAACAGCCATTCGAGCCGGAGCGAGCGCACGATGCCGGGCGCGCGCGGCACTGCGCCGCTCAGAAAGTCGAACAGTGCTCCAACAGCGATGGGTAAGGTACAATGCTGCTTGCCCAGATTATGCGCCATCCAGAATTCCTGGCGTGGCACGCCCATGGCCACCAGGAGGATGTCGGGGCGCAATGTTTCAAGCCGCGCGCGGATGGCCGCTTCGTCGTCGGGCTGGAAGAAGCCATCGTTGACAATCTCAATCGTGTGAAGCGGTGTAAGTTCGCGTAACCTTGACGCAGCGCGCTCAATGCTGGTCGCGCTGGCGCCCAGCATGCCCACGGTGAGCGGAGTTTGTGCCGCGCTGAGAAGTGCTGGGATGAAATCAGTGCCATTGAGATTGGCCGGAAATGGTTTTCCGTGCAGCAGCTTCGACGCCACATCGACGCCAACGCCATCGGGCAGGATCAGGAAATCGCCAAGTGTGTGCCTGAATTGAGGGTCTGCGCAGGCCACGTTGGCGATGTGGGCGTTGAGGAAGCCAACCCTTGTGAACTGTTGATTTGCTACTAGCTCCAGCAGATGCTCAATCGCTCTCGCATGCGTCAATTCGGCGACGGCGATCCCCAGAATGTCGCGTGTGGGCGGCGTGGGAATGATGGCTTTCAAGTTCATGCCGCTTCTTTGTCGACTAACCGAATTTTTGCAAGGCCGAGCGCAAGCTGCGCGTCGAGCGCGGCGCGCTGCTTCTGGTAGAAGTCGCGCCCATCGCTATCGCCATCGCCGGCCCTGGCAAGGCGTACAAGCGCCGCTGCGAACGCTTTCGCATCGTCGGCAACCACGCAATTTTCCGGGATATTGTCGATGCCGCGCAGCGAACGCGTGGTGGCGACGGCAGGCAGGCCAAGTTCGAACGTCTCAATCGATTTCAGCTGCACGCCGCTGCCGGCGCGGCTGATCAGCGGGATGACGGCAGCCCTGCGGACGAATTCGGTCGCATCCTCGACGCGCCCGACAAAGTGGACGCCGGGATGGTGCGAAGTCATGTTGGCCGGCATGCTGCCTGCAATCTCGACGCGGAAATCATCCGGCAACAGCAGCACTACGTTTTCCAGAAACCAGTCGAGACCGATACGGTTTGGTTGCCATGTCCAGGTCCCGATCAGCGCCGCGTCGCAGGCAATCTGGCGTGTGGCTGGTTTCAACGGTGGTTCGGCGCGTGTGATCAGCGGCAGTGCTGCAGAGCGCCCTGGCGTGGCCACCCCCAGCGCCTCACGATCTTCGCCCGCCAGCGTGAAGACAAAATTGGCCTGGGCACACAACCGCGCTTCCATCTTCTGCAAAAGGCGCGCTTCACGCCGGTAGAGAAATTTTTGCAATAGCCCTGTTGCCGCCTCGGCATTTTCCTGCGCCGAACGGTACTCGACATTATGCGCAACGAAGATCGACGGCTTGTCTTCAAACAGGCCTTCGAATGCCCCAGCAAACTGCACTGCGTTGATGACATAGCCGTCGTAGGGCGCGACTGATCGCAATGCGGCCTTAACGTCAGCCACCGAGGCAGCCCTGAGCTTGATCGAAGAGAAGGTAAGACCGGCGACCATGGCCTTGGCCAACCATTCAATCTTCTGGAGCGCCGACGCATTATCAGTGCGTACATCGACAGCGCCGAGAACCACCGTGGATTGCGGGTCAGCGGGCTTGGTCCCGGGCCATGTATAGCCGACGACCGTCACCTTGATCCCTGCCCTGCGCAAGCCATCGATGATGGCAGCGTTGGCGATCTCATAACCCGTGGAGGGCGCATCGTGCGGCACGATCGATGTGACAAAAACCAGATGCATCATAATCTTCCTGTTGCCTGCGACATAGCAAATCGCCATGAAATGTTGATTAAAGGCCGGAGGAAAATCGCGGCTCCATAATAGCACTGCGTTAAGCTGTCTCGGTGTTTTCCAAGGTGTTTAACGGGACGTTAAACCAAACAGGATTTCATCGCCCTTGTACTTTCAAGATTTGGCAGGGCATGAATCACCATCCGTCCAGCGGTTCCATCTCGATTCTGGCCAGGTCGCCGGGCCTGTCGCCCGCGGCTATCGAGGTGGTGGTAACACTGCCGACATTTCGCCGTCCGCAACAATTGCTGGAGACGCTGGCATCGCTCGGTGCCCAAAAAACCGGGCGATGCTTTGCCGTGATCGTCATGGAAAACGAGGCGGAGGCACGCGAAGGCGCAGGTGCCGCACAGCCGCTGTTCGAAGACGATACTGTGAACGGGCTTTTGATCGTGGCTCATGAGCGCGGCAATTGCAGCGCCTATAATGCCGGTTGGCAGACCGCAATGGCGCAGTTTCCGAACTTCAAATATCTTCTGGTGATTGACGATGATGAACTGGCTGCCCCTGACTGGCTGGAAAAAATGTGCGCTGCCAGTGAGACGCTGGGTGCCGATATTGTCGGCGGACCTCAGGTTCCGGTGTTCGCTGATCCCGCGCAAGACAGATGGGCCGCGCATCCGGTTTTTGCGCCGCCGTACCGCGAAACAGGGTTGGTCAATGCGCTCTATTCGTCCGGCAATTTGTTGATTGGCCATCATGTGTTGAAGCGCATGGGTCCACCCTTTCTCGACCTGCGGTTCAATTTTATGGGCGGCGGTGATTCGGACTTTTTGAGCCGGTCAAAGCAGGCTGGCTTTGCCCTTGGCTGGTGTGCAGAGGCGAAAGTTTTGGAGACTGTTCCAGCGCGCCGCGTTGAGGCTGAGTGGATCCGCTCGCGTGCGCTGCGCAACGGCGTCATCTCGACCCTGGTAGAAAAGAAGAAGCTCGCCGGAACGCCGTTTGCGGGCGCAAAAGTATTTGCCAGGAGCCTGGCGCTGCTGGCCGCCTCGCCCCTTCGCGGAACGGTGAGGCTTGCCCGAACCGGCTCATTGTCGACCGGGCTCTATCCCATCTATGTCGCGCTAGGCCGGGTGCTGGCGGAATTCGGATATGCCAATGAGCAATACCGGCAGCCTGAAAAGAACTGAGCTCGACGCCATTCGCGACCGGTTTCCGGTCAGACGGATCGGCATCCTGCTGACTTCGTTGATCTTTGCCGTTGCGCTAGTCGGATTTCGTCCGTTCCAGTTGATTGGAGACGAGGCGATGGAAGGCGGCGATGTCGTCAACCAACTGGGTTTCGGCTCGCTGGGTGCGGTGTCCCTGTTTTCGCTGCTCGCCTTTACCGACCGGCGCGTGCTGGCGGCGCTGTTCTCACCCTGGTGGTTACTGCTTCTGGCATTCCTGCTGCTTTCGGTGCTGCACGCAGCCGATCCATCCTCGGCGATGCGCGCGGCTTTTTTCACGGTTATCGGCTTGCTTGCGATGGTCTCCGTGCTGGCGGTGCCGCGCGATGCCGATGCGTTTTCCACCTCACTTGCGTTTGCCGGCTTTGCGGTGATCCTCCTCAGCTATGCCGGGCTGATCGTGTTTCCGGACATTGCCCGACACACCGCCAACTCCCTGGAGCCGCAGCATGCCGGCTTCTGGCGCGGTGTGTTCCAGCACAAAAACCTGACCGGACCAGTGATGGCCTGTTTCAGCTTTGGCGGGCTCTATCTGTTTCGACGCGGGTGGAAGCAGGCCGGGGGGATACTGTTCATCACAGCGATCATTTTCATGGCCAATACGGGCTCCAAGACGACTGTAGGGCTGGTGCCGTTGGCTGTTGGGCTGGTGATGTTGCCAGGCATTATCGGCATGCGATTTTTGACGCCACTTCTGTTTACCGTCGCCATCGTGCTGACGGGACTTGCCACCATCGGCATTGTCTTCATTCCGGCATTGACCGATCTCGCCAGTACGGTCGCGCCCGACCTCACCTATACGGGCCGTACGGCACTGTGGAAGTTTTCCGGCGAGATGATTATGCACCAGCCATGGTGGGGCTATGGATATGAAAGCTTCTGGGGAACGCCCTTCATCACCGAAATGGATCGGTCGTTCGACCAGGACTGGGATATTCGCGGCATTGTGCACGGCCACAATGGCTATCTGGATATTGCCGTCATCATGGGGCTACCGGCCTTGGCGGTCGCTGCGATCACTTTCCTTATTGTGCCGCTCTTCGATTACATGCGCACGCCGAATTTGAAGGAAAACATCTATCTGGCCGACTTCTTCATGATGATCCTGCTGTTCACCACGCTCAACGCCTTTCTGGAATCCATTTTCTTCCGGCGTGCCGATCCAGTATGGCTGTTCTTCATCCTGGCCGTGTTCGGACTACGCGTCGTTGCGCGGATCCCGTATCGGTCCCGGCCCGATGACACCGGACACCAGCCGCGATAGAGTTCTCCCGAACTGTAACAGGACTAGGAAAAATGACACAAAACGTGGTGCTGGCCGGATGCGGCAATATGGGATTTGCCATGCTGGCAGGCTGGCTGAAATCTGGCCGGCTGGCAGCGCATGATGTCTGGGTGGTGGAGCCCAACGAGCCGCTGCGCCAGCGCGCCGAGACGCTTGGCACCAACGCTTTTGCCAGTTCCGACGCACTGCCTGTAGATCTTGCGCCGGCGCTAGTGGTGTTTGCTGTCAAGCCGCAGGCGATGGGCGACGTCGTACCGGCCTACAAGCGCTTTGCTGAAGGCGCGACGACCTTTTTAAGCATCGCCGCCGGCACGCCGATCGCCCGCTTCGAGGACATGCTGGGCGCTGAGATCGCCATGGTTCGCTGTATGCCCAATACGCCGGCGGCTATCGGCAAGGGGATGATGGTAACAGTGACCAATGGTAAAGTAAGCGAGGCTGCGCAGAGTTTTGTTGCCGATCTGTTGGCGGCCAGCGGCGCTGTGACGTCTATCGATAACGAAACCCAGATGGATGCCGTTACCGCCGTTTCAGGATCGGGGCCTGCCTACATTTTCCATTTTATCGAAGCGCTGAGTGCTGCAGGCGAGACCGCCGGGCTGCCTCAAGAGACGGCCAGGCTGCTTGCAATGCAGACCGTATACGGAGCCGCTTGTCTTGCCGCAGAAAGTTCCGATGAGCCGGCCACATTGCGCCAGCAGGTAACCAGCCCGAACGGGACAACGGCAGCGGCATTGTCGGTTCTAATGGGTGATGACAGGTTGAAAAAACTGGTGGCTGAAGCCGTCGAGGCGGCGCGAAAGCGGTCAGTCGAGCTGGGCTGAGCAGAACTGGACTCAGCGACCCAATCAGGGTTACCCGCCTGATTTGGGCACCAGAAGCGGAATGATCCGGTCAGACTTGGCGACTTCCGGCTGACCGGAGGTGCCATAGGGAATGCCCAGTGTGTTCCAGGTTTCCACAAGCGCATCGCGCAGTGTCTCGATCAAGGCATCCGAATGGAAGGGCGTCGGCGTGATGCGCAGGCGTTCGGTACCGCGCGGCACCGTCGGGTAGTTGATCGGCTGGATATAGATCCCGTGCAGACCGAGCAGGCGGTCCGTCGCCAGCTTGCAAAGCTCCGGGTCGCCCACCAGCACCGGCACAATATGAGTTTCGGATGCGAATACCGGCAGGCCTGCTTCCGACAGGATCTTCTTGGTTCGCGCGGCCTGCAACTGCTGGCGTTCGCGCTCAGCGCCGGAATTTTTCAGATGCCGGATCGAGGTAGTCGCGGCCGCCGCAATCGCGGGCGGTAGTGCCGTGGTGAAAATGAAGCCGGGCGCATAGGAGCGCACCGCGTCGACCACACTGCGCGTGCCGGTAATATAGCCGCCCAGCGTGCCGAACGCTTTTGCAAGCGTGCCTTCGATGATGTCGATACGGTCTGCCAGTCCTTCGCGCTCGGTGATACCGCCGCCCCGCGCCCCATACATGCCGACCGCATGGACCTCGTCGATATAGGTCATGGCGTTGTATTTTTCGGCAAGGTCGGCGATTTCCGCTATCGGTGCGATGTCACCATCCATCGAATAGACTGATTCAAACACAATCAGTTTGGCACGATCGCGTCCGGCCGCCTGGAGCAGACTTTCCAGATGCGCGACATCATTGTGCCTGAAAACCTTCTTTTCGCAGCCCGAGCGACGCACGCCCTCGATCATTGAGGCATGATTCAGCTCGTCTGAAAGTAACAGGCAGTTGGGCAGAAGTTTTGCGATGGTAGAAATCGACGCTTCGTTGGAAACGAAGCCGGAGGTGAAGACCAACGCGGATTCTTTTCCGTGAAGGTCTGCGAGCTCCATCTCCAGCTCCACCAGCGGATGATTGGTGCCAGAAATATTGCGCGTGCCGCCGGAGCCAGAGCCCATCTTGCCGGCAGCCTGCTGCATGGCCGCAATGACATCGGCGTGCTGGCCCATGCCAAGATAGTCGTTGGAACACCAGACGGTGATTTCCTTCGTGTCGCTTCCGGAGCGCCAGATCGCCTTGGGAAACTGGCCGGCAATACGCTCCAGATCGGCAAAAACGCGGTAGCGCCGTTCGCCATGGATCTGGTCGATCGCTTCCTCGAAGAACCGCTGATAATTCATCTGACTTCCCGGTTTTTAGTAGGCTGATCATAATGGCCATGCGGTTTGGCGTCCATTGGAACAGCGGGGTCAAAATGCCACGCCCGAAAGCCCTGTGGAGGCGGATTGGCAGCGAAGCACCGAATTTTAAATGTTCGCGCCTAGGTTCACCGCGAAAACCCGGGCGTCGGGGCGTTTGAGAGGGGGTCTATATGGCCGTATTGGTCACAGGCGGTGCCGGCTATATTGGCAGCCACATGGTTTGGGAATTGCTCGATGCGGGCGAGGACGTGGTTGTACTCGACCGCCTCTCGACCGGCTTTGAATGGGCGATTGCGCCAGAGGCACAATTGATCGTCGGCGATGTCGGCGACATGACGCTGGTATCCAACATCCTGAAAACACATCCGATCGACGCGGTGATCCATTTCGCCGGGTCCATTGTGGTGCCGGAATCGGTGGCCGACCCGCTTGGCTATTACGAAAACAACACGTCGAACACGCGCACGCTTCTGGAAGCCGTGGTGAAAGCTGGCGTGCCGCATTTCATCTTTTCGTCGACGGCTGCCGTCTACGGTGGCGCAGGACTGGAGCCGGTGCGCGAGGAGGCAACGCTTGCCCCGGAATCGCCCTATGGGGTCTCAAAACTGATGACCGAATGGATGCTGCGCGACACCGCCGCCGCGCATCCCCTGACCTATACGGCGCTGCGCTATTTCAACGTCTCGGGCGCCGACCCGAAAGGCCGCACCGGGCAATCAACGCCGGGTGCCACGCATCTGATCAAGGTCGCCTGCGAAACAGCGCTCGGCAAGCGCGCCGGCATGCAGGTCTACGGCACCGATTATCCAACGCCCGACGGCACCTGTATTCGCGATTATATCCATGTCAGCGATCTCGTCGCCGCGCACAGGCTTGCACTCAAACGGCTGCGTGCCGGCGGCGGCAACCTGATTGCCAATTGCGGCTACAGCCACGGCTATTCGGTGCTTGAAGTGCTGGACAGCGTGAAGCGCGTGAGCGGCAAAGAACTCGCCGTCACCATGGCGCCTCGCCGCCCCGGCGACGCACCCGCCGTCGTCGCCAATTCCGACCGCGCCCGCGCCGAACTCGGCTGGGAGCCGGCCCATGATGATCTCGACGGGATCGTGTCGGACGCGCTGAACTGGGAGGCAGCGCTGGTGGGGAAGAATGCCCGGCCGTCTAGGACTGAAATCTGAACGGCGCCTCAGCTATACCCGGCGAGCCTGCGTGCTGCAGCGCGCCTGACAACCGGCAGCGTGCCCAGGGCAGCGATCAGGCGATTGCGGATCCATCTTGCAGCGGGATTGCCCATCGTTGCAACTTTCGTCAGGCGGTCGGTCATCTTCAGCACCTCGGCTGCTGCCTGCCGGCGTTCTTGCGCGTAGCTGCGCAACGCGGCTTCAGACCCATTCCTCAGTGCTTCGCCCAAGGCGCTGCTCAATGCCTGTGCGTCCCGTAAGCCGAGGTTCATGCCCTGGCCACCAGCCGGGCTGTGGACATGTGCCGCGTCACCCAGAAGCAGCACATTTCCTTCCTGAAAACGGTCAGCCAGCTTGTGGTGGACCTGAAAACGCGATCCCCAAATCAGTTCACGAACATGGACCCCACTACGAGGTCCACGGGCGTCAATGATGTTTTGCACGTCATTGATTGTGGGGGTGGACGGTGCGTCGCCCCATTGTGCGACAACGCGATACCGCTCGCGCGACATAGGTGCGACAACAAGCGTTCCGGCACCCGAAAAGAACAACGTCACTTCGTTGCGATCAATCGGCCAGTTCATCCGCACATCGGCCAGCATGAACGATCCGTAGGTGTTGCCAGGGAAAGCTATGCAAGCAGCGGATCGCACTGCGCTCTTTTCGCCATCTGCGCCCACCATGTAGCGCGCGTCGATTGTGATGTCCTGCTTGCCGGTACAACTGGCGCGGATGCCTTGCGAATGGGTTTCGTAGCGGGCGAATTCGACAGGCCGCAGCACCTGATGTCCCAACTCTGAAAGACGGTCGATGAGTATCTGTTCCGTCTCGTCCTGCGGGATCATAAGTGCAAACGGTGTCGGCGTAGATAGGTCAGAGAAATCTGTTTCGAGCAGGACTGAGTCGCGATCCCTAATGCGGAAATGGGGCACCTTGATGCCTTGCCTGATCAGCCTGTCAGAAACTTTCAGCGCTCGTAGGCTCTCCAGTGTCGCGGCATGAATGACGGCGGCTCGCGAGGTGTTCTGTGCTTCGGGAAGTGCGTCAATGATGACAAAATCAATCTTACGTTCCGCCAACCCTATCGCGGCTGCCAGGCCGGCTGGCCCGGCGCCTACAATCAGAACCTGTGTGGTGATAGCGTCCATTGCGGTTCTCCCATGGAGATGTAATCATGCGTTTACTAGCGCTGCGGGATGCTTAAGTCAACAGATGTTTACATGGAGGTCAAATGGCGCTGAGAGATGCCGAGGCAACGCGATCCCGTTTGATTGCGGCGGCACGTAGAGCTTTTTCGAACAATGGTTTTGAGCGGACCACGGTTCGCGAGATCGCGGGCGAAGCAGGCGTAAATCCGGCGCTGATCAACCGGTATTTCGGGGGCAAGGAAGAACTCTTTGCCAAAGCTGTTGCGATTGACCTCAGCTTTCCAGATCTGTCGGGCGTGGAGCGCGATTCCATCGGTCGAACACTGGTGGCGCATTTCTTTGCACGATGGGAAGGTCGCGAGGAAGACGACCTGCTACGGGTCCTCATCCGAACTGCGGCCACCAATGAGGAAGCGGCTGCGCGCATACGGGCAATTCTTGCCGAGCAGGTTTCGTCCATGGTGGAGAAAATAGCGGGGCCGGGACGGGCACGAGAACGTGCAGGCCTTATCGCAACACAGATCTTGGGCCTTGCCTATGCGCGCTACGTGCTCAAACTATCCGATGAGGACGTGGCGCCCGAGACTGCTATCTCCATGATAGGATCAACCATCCAGCGTTACCTTTTCGCGGAGCTGCCATGACAGTGGGTAGCTACACGCTGCCGGCGCGCTCGATCACAAGGATGCGTGCTATTCCCACCGGATGTGCAACATGTTCGTCGCCATCTTGTGCATGGAAAATATCGCCTACGTTCAGAATGTGGATTTTCTCTTCGCCATTGGTGCGCGTGTACATGTCGACGGCGCCGTCGAGGACCACAAAAACCTCCGGTCCATCGTTCACATGCCATTTGTAGGGTTGATCGGTCCAATGGAGACGAATGGTGGCCTGGTCAATTGTCTCAACGTCCAGCGCCTCCCAGGCACGGGAGCCGGTGAAATTCTTGGGCTTGATGGTGCGCATGGCACAGTGTTCTCCTGAAGCAGATGGCAGAACCATAGGCCAGGAATGGCGGGCGGTCCGCTTGCACAACGTCGTCATTGGATTGCACTTCGGGGGAATTTAGTATGGACCGGACAGACAAACGCATTTTGGCGTTGCTCGAAAAAAACGCTCGCTTGTCGGCGGCAGCAATCGGCCGGGAGATCGCGCTCTCCCGGACCGCCGTGCAGGACCGGATCGCCCGGATGGAGGCGACCGGGGTGATCCAAAGCTACCGTGCAATCACGGCTGAAGACGGCGGGATGGCCAGGGCGATGATCTTCGTGGCGATTGCGGAACGGCCTTGCGACAAGGCTCTGGGATGGCTTGCCGCATTGCCGGGCGTCACGGCTGTTCACTCGCTGGCAGGCGAGATCGATGCGGTGATGACGGTGGCGCTTCCGAGCCTTGCTGAACTCAGCAGCCTCAACGACAAAATCGGCACCAGCCCGATGGTCGCCAGTGCCCGATGCCAGATCATCCTGAAAAGCTGGTGACGCCAGCGACGTGACGGCTGAAAGAGAACTGGTGTGGTTTGAAGTAGGTGGTGCCCAGACGCGGATTCGAACCACGGACACGCGGATTTTCAATCCGCTGCTCTACCAACTGAGCTATCTGGGCATCCTGTTTTCGGCATCTGAAGGGCTTGGTTTCCCCTTCTGCGGCAGATCATTTCTGCCGCCCGAAAGCGCGTGGGTTATAGCATGTGAAATCGACCTGTCCAGCCACCGACGGATGTTTTGCGGGCTAATTCCAGCGCGCGCTCAGCCTTCGGTCTCCGGGCGGCTCGTGGTGCCGTCGCCTTCCTCGTCTTCGTCATCCCTAACCGGGATGGCGTAGCTGCCGGTGAGCCATTTTGACAGGTCGATATCCTTGCAGCGGGTGGAGCAGAACGGGAAAAGTTCGCGCAGGGAAGTTTTGCCGCAAATCGGACAGGGGCGCTTGGGGCGCAGCGGCGTGACGTTGGCCGGGGTTTTGGTCATTCGATGCGTTCCAATCAGGGTGCAGGCGGCGTGGCAAGCCAGCCAAAATGTACCTTGAAGCCCTCGCCGGATAGCAGTGAAACGGTCTCATAGAGCGGCAAGCCGACGACATTGGTGTAAGAGCCGGCGAGCTTGACGACAAAGGTGCCGGCCAGGCCCTGGATGGCATAGCCACCGGCTTTGCCGCGCCATTCGCCGGTGGCGAGATAGCTCTCCAGTTCCTCGCGCGACAGCCGCTTGAAGCGCAACCGCGTTTCCACCAGCTTCTGGCGGAATTTTCCGGACGGTGTAACGAGGCAGACACCAGAATAGACGCGGTGGGCGCGACCTGACAGCAATTGCAGGCAGTTTGACGCTTCGTCGATGAGCTCTGCCTTAGGCAGGATACGACGACCGACAGCCACCACCGTGTCGGCGGCGAGAATGTAGGCACCGGCCGCGTCCGGGTCACCTTTAAGCGCTTCATAGGCGCGCTCTGCCTTGCCGCGCGACAACCGCTTGGCCAGCGAACGCGGATGCTCTGCCTTCAGTGGCGTTTCGTCGATATCGGCTGGAAAAAGCCGATCGGGCTCAATGCCCGCCTGCTGCAAAAGCTCGATGCGGCGGGGCGACCCTGAGGCAAGCACCAGCTTTTGGAGGACGCTCATCGGACGGTTTCGATCCTGTCGGTGAAAGGCGCTGCGGCCCGCAATTCGCTATTTGAAGCGGTAGGTGATGCGGCCCTTGGTCAGGTCATAGGGGGTCATTTCCACCAAGACCTTGTCGCCGGTGAGCACGCGAATGCGGTTCTTGCGCATGCGGCCGGCAGTGTGGGCGATGATTTCGTGTTCATTTTCGAGTTTGACGCGAAACATGGCGTTTGGCAGCAGTTCGCTGACAACACCTGGAAACTCGAGGACTTCTTCCTTCGGCATTCGATACCTTTGTTGGATTGCTTTGTCCGACGCCAGGCCGGAATTCGCGCGGAACCTATCGTATTAAAGCTTCTTTGTGAACACGCTTATTCCGCCCCGGTTTGCGGACCGAACCGGCGGGCTATCCGCTCGCTTAGCCTTTGACGCACATCACGGTAGGCAGCAAGTATCTGGTCGCGGGTGCCGGTCGCTGTGGTGGGGTCGGCGGTGGGCCAATATTCGACATCGACTGCCATGGAGCGCGTGAGTTCCAGGGCTGTGTGATGGGCTTCTGGCGAGAGTGTGATGATCAGGTCAAAATAGTCGTCCTCAAGATCATCCAGCGTTCGCGGCTGTCGGTCATTGAGGGAGAGACCCTGTTCGGCCAGCACCGCATCAACAAAGGGATCGCGCTCACCGGCCCGCACTCCGGCGGAGGCCACATAGACTGTAGACGCCAGCGCCTGGCGGGCCAGAAGCTCGGCCATCGGCGAGCGGACCGAATTCATGCCGCAAACAAACAGCACTGAGCGCGGCAGGCCAGCGCCCGGGGACAGCGTGCCCGGCTCATCCGGCGCGCCCGCCACGGAATTCAGCCCCGCCAATGAAGCACGCACACCAAGGTAAACAGGCGGCGGGCAGTATCAAAATCCACCTCGATCTTGCCCGAAAGCCGATCCAGCAATGTCTGCGACCCCTCATTGTGGAGACCGCGTCGCCCCATATCGATAGCCTCGATCTGGCTCGGCGTGGAGGAGCGGATAGCGTCATAATAGCTTTCGCAAATCAGGTAGTAATCCTTGACGATGCGTCGGAAGGGCGTCAGCGACAGGATATGGGTGGCGACAGCATCGCCGCCTTCTCGCGAAATTGCAAAGACCAGCCGCGCCTCCACCAGCGAAAGCTTCAGCCGGTACGGCCCGGCTTGGGCATCGCCGACCGGACAAAACGAATTCTCCTCTATCAGGTCGAAAATGGCCACGGCCCGCTCATGCTCGACATCGGGCGTTGACCGGCCGATTGATTCGTCCAGTTCAACGTCGATCAGTCTTGCCTGGTCGCTTGCTGCAGCCATCCCACACCTCTAGAGATTGAGCCGGATGGCGACGGAGCGGGCATGACCGGGAAGGCCTTCCGCTTCGGCGAGCGCGATGGCTGCAGGTGCCAACTGGCGCAGTTGCTCGGGACCGAGCTTGAGTAGCGAGGTGCGCTTGACGAAGTCCAGCACTGACAGGCCGGACGAAAAACGCGCCGAGCGCGCTGTCGGCAACACATGGTTTGAACCGCCGACATAATCGCCGATAACCTCAGGCGTGTGGCGGCCCAGAAACACAGCTCCGGCATTACGCAGGCGAGCGAAAAAAATCTCGGCATCGTCGAACGCAAGCTCGACATGCTCTGCGGCAATGCGGTCGGCGAGCGGCAACGCGTCCTCCAGCGTATCGACCACGATCAACGCACCGAAATCGCGCCAGCTCTCTGTGGCCGATTTTTGCGTTGCCAAGGTTTTCAGCTGGCGTTCGACAGCCTGTTCTACTGCCCGTGCAAAGGCTTCGTCATCGGTGATCAGGATGGATTGGGCGCCCATGCCGTGCTCGGCCTGCGCCAGCAGATCGGCGGCCAGCCATTCGGGATCGTTTTTGGCATCCGCTATCACCAGAACCTCGGATGGGCCGGCAATCATGTCGATACCCACCTTGCCGAACACCTGCCGCTTGGCGGCAGCCACATACGCGTTGCCCGGTCCGACGATCTTCGACACCGGACGGATGGTTTCCGTGCCGTAGGCCAGAGCTGCCACAGCCTGCGCGCCGCCGACGCGGTAAATCTCGGTGACGTTGGCCAGATCCGCCGCCACCAGCACCAGAGGGTCGATGCCGCCGCCGGTGGGCGGCACCACCATGGCAAGGCGTTCAACGCCCGCAACATGGGCCGGCACCGCATTCATCAGCACCGAGCTTGGATAGGAGGCAAGGCCGCCTGGAACGTAAAGGCCGACCGCTTCCACCGCTGTCCAGCGCGAACCGAGCTCGACACCGATCGGATCGGTATAGCGGTCATCCTTCGGCAGTTGGCGCTTGTGATGGGAGGCGATACGGTCGCGCGCGAATTTCAGCGCTTCCACCGCCTTGGGATCGGCCTTTGAATAGGCGGCCTTGATCTCGTCCGGCGTTACCGTAATGCCAATCTGATTGAGGTCCGCACCGTCGAATTTGAGGGTCAGCTCCTTCAGCGCCGCGTCGCCACGCTGGCGGACATCGGTGATGATGGCGCGCACCGTTGCGTCAACCTCCGGGGAGGATTCACGCTTGGCATCCAGCAGAGCTGCAAAGCGCGTTTCGAAGTCGGTATCGCTCTGTCGCAGTGTTATCGCCATCGTTACACCCTGTGGACCGGTAGTGACGAAGCTTGCCAGGCGCCGCCCAGATCGGTCAGCCGTGCCTCCACGCACTCCACTTCCAGCCGAAGCGTTCCACCGCCAGAGAAATCAAGCTCGACCGTGCCGGCAGGCAAGGCGCCATCGAGAAAGCGTACCGCAAGAAGCGAAAGCACATCTGCCGGATTGTCGCGCGGGATACCGGCATATTTGGCGGAGAGAACGCGGTCGAAATGCAGCACGCTCTGTCGCCGCTCGCCCGTCTTGCGGAACGTGCCCGAAACAGTTTCCCATGCAAGGCGGTGCATTGGGATCACAAAGCGATGGGCCGCCGGCTGAAACGACAAGTCACCGACCTTGGTAACTGCATCCTGCACATGGGCGGAAATGACGATCAGGTCTTCTGCGTCGAGGGCTGCAAGCTTGAGCAAATCCATGGCCAAATTTCACGCCTTGTCAGGAGCCGTATTCTTCTGTGGAGCAACGGGACAGAAACTGCGGCACAGTTTGCCGGACGTTGCACGCCTGCGGCCTTGTTAGGCGGTCCGGACAGGCCGTGCAACCATTTGGCTGCACGGCAGCTTGATCAGGAAGCCAGGCGCTCGATGGTGGCGCCGCAGCCGGAGAGCTTTTCTTCCAGCCGTTCAAAACCACGATCCAGATGGTAGACACGATTGACGATGGTTTCGCCCTCGGCGGCGAGGCCGGCGATCACCAGCGATACCGACGCACGAAGGTCGGTTGCCATCACAGGTGCGCCTTTCAGCTTCGATACGCCTTCAACGATTGCGGTCTGGCCGGCCAGAGTGATGTTGGCGCCGAGACGGGCCAGTTCCTGCACATGCATGAAGCGGTTTTCAAAGATTGTCTCGGTGATGCGCGACGTGCCGCTGGACATGGTCATCAGGCCCATGAACTGCGCCTGCAAGTCCGTCGGGAAGCCGGGGAAAGGCTCGGTTGTGATATCAACCGGCGCAATGCCGGCGCCGTTGCGCCTGACGCGAATGCCTGAATTGGTGGTCGTGATCTCGGCACCGGTCTGGGCAAGAATATCGAGCGCGCCCTGCAAAAGGTCAGGACGGGCGTTTTCCAGCATCACATCGCCACCGGTCATCGCCACGGCCATCGCATAGGTGCCGGTCTCGATGCGGTCCGGGATGACTGCATGGCGCGCGCCATGCAGCGAATCGACGCCTTCAATCGTGATGGTGGAGGTGCCAGCGCCGCTGATCTTTGCGCCCATGGCAATCAGGCATTCGGCAAGGTTCACCACTTCCGGCTCGCGGGCAGCGTTTTCCAGTACAGTCTCGCCCTTGGCCAGCGTTGCCGCCATCAAGAGCACATGGGTGGCACCGACTGAAATTTTCGGAAATACATAACGGGTGCCGATCAGGCGCTTGGCCTTGGCCGTGACATATCCGGAATCGATCGAGATGTCGGCGCCCAGTGCCTGCAGGCCGTCGATGAAGAGATCCACCGGACGCGTGCCGATAGCGCAGCCGCCGGGCAGTGAAACCTTGGCGATGCCCATGCGCGCCAGAAGCGGCCCAATCACCCAAAAAGAGGCACGCATCTTCGAGACCAGCTCATAGGGCGCTGTGGTGTCGACGATATTGCGGGCGGTGAAGTGGACGGTGCGCGAATAACCTTCGCTCTGGCGTTCCCGGCGACCGGTCACCGAATAATCGACGCCGTGATTGCCAAGGATGCGAATGAGTTGCTCGACATCGGCCAGATGGGGCACGTTTTCCAGCGTCAATGTGTCGTCGGTCAACAACGACGCGATCATCAGGGGAAGGGCAGCGTTCTTGGCACCAGAGATAGGAATGCTGCCGGTCAGTTGATTGCCACCGACGATGCGGATGCGGTCCATGAGAAACTTTTCTCCGGCGAGGCCGCCGGCTTAAATCGGTTGAGGTTTGGGGCTTCGTCTAGACCATAGTTCCGTTGGGTTCAAGAAATGGTATACACAAGCGCGCGCATCTTAAAGTTGTAACTTTCACTTATTCTCGGTTTGTTTGCGCCCTACCGCCAACCCCTCGGGCCGACTATCGGCCTCGCCGGTGCGCCGCGACCGCGACTGTGCCTTGCGCTTTTGCAGATTGGCACGCAGTTCCTCGGCGAGCCTTGCCTTGCGGATGTCTTCCCGCGTCATTGGCTGCTTTGCCATGATTTTGTCCCCTCGCCCGTCCAAGAGCCTTGATGGCGCGCCCCGAAGCTACGCCGCAATGTGGCAGGGGGATGACGATCCGCGAAGTTCGCCGCTTTATGCGCCGATTGGCTTGCGCAGTCGGTATTCATATGGCATGACGCGCCGCACTCGCTTTTCAGCTGCCGTAGCTCAGTGGTAGAGCACTCCCTTGGTAAGGGAGAGGTCGGGAGTTCAATCCTCCCTGGCAGCACCAGCGACCGCAAGAATTGCGAGCAGCCCACGTCACTATGCAGAACGAAGCGGACCACGTGCGCGTTTCTGACGCAGAATCAGCCAAAGTATGTTTCCTGCCTGTTTCTTGATTTTTTGGTCGTCCCAACGAGAGGGACGATGCTGCAGGTGAAAACCACTTTCGAACCGTTTTCATCGTCAGCGGCGATAGCGCCATTTGATCGGTCGCCTCGCGCCGGTAACGACATCACCGAAAACGGCTACCCGCCATATGAAACGCTGACTTCCCCGAGGCAGCTCAAGTATATGATCGGTCGCTTCGGAAATCGAAGAAATGCTAGGGGAACTGTGCTGGCGACGACAAAAAAAGCCCCGAGGGGGGGCTTTTTCCGTAGTCGCCTTTAACTAGGCGCTAAATTTGATTTGTACGGCGATACCGATCTCGCTCGGTCGCCACTTCGTCTACCGTGTAAGGCGCGGCGGTATCGTCGAACTTGTCCCAACCACTTTCAGCGTAGGCGCTACGGCGGCTGTTCAGGTCGACGTGGTTAGCTTCCTTTAGGATGGATCTCGCCTGCATTTCGTGGGCAGCATCCGTGACCCTTGCAGTGACAAGGGTTCCGCCGCGTCTGACGCCCTCGGCATACACGTGGGCATCGCGTTCAGGGACGCCTTCATCTTCGAGGGCGCCCACCAGCCCGCCCACCGTGCCACCGGCAACAGCACCGGCAACTGCGCCAACCGCAGTTGCTACGAGCCAACCTGCAGCTACAACCGGTCCGACACCTGGGATCGCCATGACACCCAGCCCGGTCAACAGTCCGCCAGCACCGCCGACCACGGCTCCAATGCCCGCGCCGGTTCCTGCTTCTGAAGCCGCATCGGTTTCGATGGTGCCATCCCGATGGTTGGCAACGATACTAATATCGGACTCCGGGATCCCCAAGGATTTGAGATTGCGAACCGCAGACTCGGCGTCGCTATAAGTGTCGAAAAGTCCAGTTACGTTGGTCGACATGATCGATATCTCCTATAAAATTTCTGTTTCAGTTCGCGACTACGTTGCCCTGGTAATCCAGCGACACGGACACTTCTTTTCCATCCTTTGTCGCCTTACCGCGCCAGATTCCTTGGTCATCCTTTGTCAGGGCACTAACGTCAGTGTATCCACCGTCTTCCATTCGGGACTTTGCCTGCGCTTCGGTGAAGCTGTTGGCGCCTTCAACGGGCGCATCAGCTGGTGCGGGTTCATCTGGTGTTGTGACTGCGGGCGTTTCTGAGGTGGCCGGAGCAGGTTGTGCTGCCGGAGCCGTCGCTGCGGGGTCAGCCGCCGGAACACCCGGAGCGGTTTCCATCACGGGCAAGGGGGCGTAAACAGCAGCATCGAACGGCGGCAGCGCCTCCAGCTGTTCTTTACTGGTCTCCACCACAAGCCAGCGGTCACCGGCCTTCTCCGCCCACTTGGCGCTCTTGAACTCGACAGCGACATTACGTTCACCGATGCCTAAAAAGCCACCGACGCCCACGATAAGCGAGACGGCAGCGCCATTCGCATCAATCACGATGTCTTTGACCTCGCCGATTTCTTCGGCATTTTCGGCAGTGCTGTTGTAGACGCTTTCGCCGAGAATTGCCGAGGCAAGGTGGTCGGTCGTTACCACTTGGGCTGAAGCATCAGCGTTTGCAGCCGGATTTGCTGTCGCCGGTGCTGGCTGCGTCGCCTCTTGTGCGAAAGCAGCTGTCGACAGCAGCACCGCGATGGATAGTGGCGCGAGAAGATTTTTCATGGAATTCCTTCATTTCATAGACTTGAGGTGATCAGCATGGGCGACTGCGCATGACCGGTGGCCATGGTTGCGCCAAAGAAAGGCAGCTGTGCGTGAGTCACCACGATTGGCGCGAATACCAGTCGTCAACTTCCTTCGTGGTCTGGTCTTTGGCATATCCGTAGCGTTCCTGGATTTTGCCTTCGAGCTGATCGCGCTTGCCGGCGATCACATCCAGATCGTCATCAGTCAGGTCGCCCCACTGCTCTTTGATCTTGCCCTTCAGCTGCTTCCAATTTCCTTCGACACGGTCCCAGTTCATCAGAGTCTCCTTTCGAGTGTTGCGTTGGATAAATTGCAGGGCCGGTGAAATGTTCCGGTCACGCCGAGCAATTTCTTTTTTTCAGCTATGTCATTTGTCTATTGACCGCTGTTCCATCCAACATGCGATCTGCCACTCGTCGGTCTCAACCGACTTGGCGAAACGAACGATCAAACGCGCCGCGCGGTTACTTCAGCAAAGCGCATGGCCTCGCAGCCCATTGCCCGCGATTGCACGTATTATAGCGCGGTCACCCGCAGCATCGAGGAAAGCCTATAGCGCGCCAAAACGTACCGAGAACGACCCACTCAGGCGCCGGCATTCCTTCGGTACGAAAGAAAGGGTGGTTTCCCAATCGGACTACGCCTTGGCACGTGCGTGTGGATGGGCATCCAGAGCGATGCTCGCTATGATCGGCGCGCGCGCCGGAGGATTTTTGTTCCAAACCTGCCGAATGCCGAGAAGGCGTCGTTGATGACCGCGTAGGCACGATAGTTGATGCGCTGTATCACGGGTCTCTCCCGCGTCAGGTAATCAACTTTTACAAAGCCCATGTTAAAGGGCCTGGAGGGCGGATTTTTGCCCCGAAATCCCTGTTTGAGTCGTTGAAATGACGATGTGGTCGCCGGCAGGCCGCCAAGGTCATCCAGCACCAACTGCACGATTGAACCACCCGAAGAATCCTTGGTCTCCTTCCATCGATTGACCGAGGCAATTGCCAGCGGATTGTCTCGAAACAGCTCGCGCTTGATAAAGGGCACTGAACCGTCGGCCAGCATTGCATCCCACAAAAGATGGCTTGCGTTGAACGGGGTATGGGCCTGAATTGCAGACTTTCCCGGATCATAGGCCGCATGGGCGCGAAATTGTGTGAGACAATAATTGCCGAATCCGACCTCGTACCGAGCGATAATTTCGACTTTAGATAGATCCGCCATATTGGAGTTCATCAACCCCTTGAAAAACGGGGCTTCATAAACTTTTGGCGTCAGTAGCAGAAACCAACTCTGGAGGTGGGGGCTTATCTCCCAGTTTATGATCGCGCCATAAACATCTGCAGGCGTGCGGGTCAGGTCTTCGAGCCAGTCTGACAATGGCCTCAGAGGTCCGTAAACGCTGTCGTTGCACAGGAGCAGGTATTCCTTGGGTTTGATATGCTGATATTTCTTGTAAGCAGCCTGCCAACTGCCCCAGTCCAGACCCATATTTTCCCGCACGATCAAGTCATCGCACTGGCTTTGTAAATCTTTTCTCGCCTCGTCTGACAAACGCGCGGCCGAAATCACGACGATGGCAAAACCGCAGCTTCGGAGTTCAGCCAGGTATTTGCGGACATGAAGCTTGATTTCACCATGCGCGTTGAAGTGTGCAAAGAAACACACGCGTGCAGATTCCAGGACCTTCTGGCTGCTGTCAGCTGTCACCAAGCACGCAGTCCCATTCGGCAACTCCCGAACCAGTATCGCCTCTCCTCCCCCTTTCGATCTTGACGTGATCCAAGGACATCAGGCGACCGGAATAATTTTTTCATCACAAATTTCTCTCTCGCTGTAGTGATATCGACGACCGCCTTCAACCCATCGCAGTCATTGTCTGCAGGTGCGCGGGTGGTATGGCGCGCAGGAAACAGTCGCTGCGACTAGCGAACTGGCGACCGGTGCCGCACATTGCGCAGCGCCGACGCTGCCTGAGTGCACCTAACCTGAAGTTGTAGAGAAGCGGCCTGGTTGACACATCGGACGGCTTTTCTGCTATTGCGGCTAGGCAGACCAACCGGACCCACCGCATGACAAACATCGCCCTTACTGGCCTTGCCCGCGACCTTGCACGCCGCGCCGATGAAGGCCGGCCTGTTAGAATCGGCGTTATCGGTTCGGGCGAGATGGGCACCGATCTGGTGACGCAGGGCATGTTGATGCGCGGCATCCGGATTGTCGCGATTTCAACGCGGCGGCCGCACACAGCGCGCGTTGCTATCCGTATCGCCTATGGCGACGAGGCAATGGCCTGCGAGGCGGAGACGGCCTCTCAGGTGACGTCCTGTATCGAGGCGGGGAAAATCGCCATAACGTCGAATGACTTGCTGGTGACGAACCCGCTGGTCGACGTGGTGATCGATGCTACCGGCAAGCCCGGCGTTGCCGCTCATTTCGACTTGATGGCCATGGAGCATGGCAAGCATCTCGTAATGATGAACGTCGAGGCAGACGTCACCATCGGCGCCTATATGCGCAGTGAAGCAGAGCGGCTGGGCGTAATCTATTCGGTCGGCGCCGGCGACGAACCGTCGAGTTGCATGGAATTGATCGAGTTTGTCACTGCGCTTGGCTTCGATATCGTGTCTGCCGGCAAGGGCAAGAACAACCCGCTCAACCATGACGCGGTGCCGGATGATTATCGGGCCGAAGCGGAACGGCGCAATATGAACCCGCGCATGCTGGTCGAGTTCATTGACGGGTCGAAAACCATGGTGGAGATGGCGGCGATTGCCAACGCCACGGGGCTGGTGCCAGACGTTCCAGGCATGCATGGGCCGAAGGCTGACCGCGAGGCGCTCGTCAAAGTGCTGATCCCGCGCGAGGATGGCGGCGTGCTGCACAAGAAAGGCGTGGTCGATTATACGGTCGGCAAGGGCGTCGCACCCGGCGTATTTGTTATCGTCGAGGCAAAGCATCCGCGCATCATCGAGAGACTGGATGATCTGCATGTCGGCACCGGACCCTATTACAGCTTTTTCCGCCCCTATCACCTGACCTCGCTGGAAGTGCCGCTGACGGCAGCGCGGATCATGCTCTATGGCAAGGCGGATATGGTGCCGCTCCCGAAGCCGGTTGCTGAAGTGTGCGCGGTTGCCAAACGTGACCTTGCCGCAGGTGAGATTTTCGATGCCATCGGCGAGACGTGCTACCGTTCCTGGACGATGACCGTGGCTGATGCACAGGTGCAGAATGCTGTTCCGGTCGGCCTACTGGAAGGCGGACGGGTGCTAAAACCTGTGCGGAAGGGCGCGTTGCTCACCACCGACAATGCCGCACCAGACGCGAGCACGCGGCTTTATCAGGTTCGGCTATTGCAGGATGCAATGTTGTCGTCTGGCTGACGGTATGGCTATCAGCGGCTGTTGATCCACGTTGCAATGCGGTTGGCTGCTTCCTCCACCTGATCGAGGTCGCGATGGAAGCACAACCTCAGGAAACCCTCCCCCGCCTCGCCGAAAGCCGTCCCCGGCGCCAGCCCGACATTGGCGTGATCCACAATATCGAAGGCCGCCTGCCGGGAATTCGTCAAACCATCGATGGCAAAGAACAGGTAAAAGGCGCCCGGCGGAACCGTAAGGCGCACCTTTCCGGTGGCGAGCAGGATGCGGCAGACGATGTCTCGAGCCCTTTGGGCCCGCTCGATCTGGTTCGCCAGAAACGTATCGCCCTCGTCAAGTGCAGCCACGGCACCGCGCTGGATGAACTGCGCCACACCAGAGTTCGAATACTCCACAAGATTCGCAAAAGGTTGCTGAAGTCCCGGATGCGTGCGCATCCAGCCGACGCGCCATCCGGTCATGGCCCAGTTTTTTGAGAACGTATTGACGAACAGGATTTTGTCCTCCGGCTCCATGATGTCCATGAAGGAGGGAGCGCGCGTGCCGCCAAAGTGAAACAGCGCATAGATCTCATCGGCGATGATCCACAGATCATGGCGACGGGCGAGGTCGAGGATCGCCTGCAACGTCTCCCTGTCGGCCGTCCAGCCAGTAGGGTTGGAGGGTGAGTTTATAAAGATGGCGCGGGTTTTTGGCGTAACCGAAACTTCCAGGCGCTCCACATCGCAGGTCCAACCATTGCCCGTCAGGCTAAGGGGAACTGCTACCGGATCGATTCCCGCGACAATGGAAGCGCCGCGAAAGTTTGGCCAGGCGGGCGAGAGATAGAGCACTTCGTCGCCTAGACCAGCGGTCGCTTGTAGCGCCAACGAGATGGCATGCATGCCGCCGCCAGTTACGATGAACTCGTCTGGCGAAAAGCTGCGCCCAAAATGGCGCGTGTGAAAGCGGGCCAAAGCTTCGCGCAGTTCGGGTAGGCCGCACTGCCATGTGTAGAAGGTTTCGCCGCCGGCAAGCGCCCTGTTTGCCACGTCGGAGATGAATGCCGGTGTCGGCAGATCGCCTTCGCCTGCCCAAAGCGGAATGAGGCCCGGCCTCCCGCGGCCGTAGTTGACCACGGCAGAGATTCCACTCTCGGGAGCGAGCTGTGCTTCAGTTCGCAGTTTTTCAATAATGTTCATTGGAAGCCTGTCAGAGAATCTCGATCGGCCACCGGTATCCGGTTTCGGTGCGCGCGAATACGAAAAACCCTGGCCGAGATCGACCAGGGTTTTGGTCCAGCAAGATTGTCTGGCGTTAGCGGTTGGCCGGCTTGCGATCCAAAGCTTTGGCAGGAGGCGCCTTTGCAGGTACCGCGGCCTTGGCCGAAGCGGCAGGCTTTGCCAGGAGGTCGCGGATCTCGGTGAGCAGGGCGACATCGGCAGGCGGTGCAGACGGCACTAATGGTGTCTCATTGGCAACCAGGCGTCGGCGCATGGTGTTAACGCCCTTGACCATCAGGAAGATAATCCAGGCGAGGATCAGGAAGTTGATCGCCACGGTGATAAAACTGCCATAGGCGAAAACCGCGCCTTGTGTTTTTGCCTGCTCGAGCGTTTCGGCTGTCACCGAGGATGAGAGCGGCAGGAAATAGTTGTTGAAGTCGAGGCCGCCGAAAATGGCCCCGACGACTGGCATGATGATATCCTTGACAAGTGAATCGACGATCTTGCCAAAGGCGGCACCGATGATGACACCGACCGCAAGGTCCATCACGTTGCCTTTGGAGATAAATTCCTGGAATTCTTTCAGCATTGATTGCTCCCTCAAATGCAATTGCCGCATCACGGCCCGATGGGACTTGAAGCTTCAAATCCTGCGAATCGTCTAACATATCGCGATCCCGTCGTCTGCGTTGCGGGTCACGCAAAAACTGCACGCCTATGGACCCGCATTCCCGGCTATGGTTACGTGCCCTGAAAGGGAGGGGCAGACGTGCAAGGCTGGATCGTCGTCATCATTGCGATAGCCTATGTGACGCTTCTATTTGGCATTGCGAGCTTCGGCGACCGCTGGGCCAACAGCCGCGGCCCGGGCAAGCCGCGACCCTATATTTATTCGCTCAGCCTGGCGATCTATTGCACGTCATGGACGTTCTTCGGTTCGGTCGGGTTGGCTTCTGAGCGCGGGATCGAGTTCATCGCGATTTATATCGGGCCGGTACTGGTCTTCGTGTTTGGCTTTCCGCTCCTGCGCCGCATCGTCAGGCTGGCCAAGGCCGAGAAAATCACTTCGATCGCTGACTTTCTGGGTGCTCGCTATGGCAAAAGTTTTGGTGTTGGCCTGATTGCCACGCTGATCGCAATTGTCGGGGCCGTGCCTTATATCGCGCTGCAGCTGAAGGCGATTTCGGGTTCAGTCAGCCTGATGGTGGAACACTATAACGGCGCGCCGCCTTCGTTCGATCCGTTCGTCAGCGATATATCGCTGATCGTGGCGATGCTGCTGGCGCTGTTTGCGGTTCTGTTTGGTACCCGACACGCCGACGCGACGGAGCATCAGGACGGGTTGATCCTCGCCGTTGCAGTAGAGTCAGTCGTCAAGCTTGCTGCCTTTATGATGGTCGGCCTGCTGGTAACCTTTTTCATGTTTGGCAACCCGGCAGAGCTTGTCGGCATGCTGGCCGCCAGCGACAGGGTGGACGCGGCGCTTGCACACCGCACCTCGCTTGGGACCTGGCTGGTGATGACAGGGCTTTCTGGCTTCGCCATCATTATGCTGCCGCGCCAGTTTTACGTGATGATTGTAGAGAACCGGAACGAGAGTGAACTTCGCAAGGCGACCTGGGTGTTTCCGCTCTATCTGGTGCTAATCAACCTCTTCGTGTTGCCGATAGCGCTTGCCGGCGCTGCCATAGTCGGTGACCGGACAAGTGCCGACCTCTATGTCCTTTCGCTGCCTCTGTTTGCCGGGCATGATTTTTTGGCGATGACTGCCTTTATTGGCGGTCTGTCGGCTGCCACCGCCATGGTTATCGTGGCCAGCGTCGCGCTGTCGATCATGATCTCCAACGATCTGGTGATCCCGCTTTTCGTTCGCCGGCTGCTGGCAAACCAGGGACGTGAAACAGAAGACTGGTCAACGCTGATCCTCAACATCCGGCGCGCCGCCATCTTTATTATTTTGTTCGTGGCCTTCCTCTACTACCGCGAGAGCACCAACAATGCGCGGCTGGCTTCCATCGGACTGATGTCGTTTGCGGCCATTGCGCAGCTTGCGCCGGCGTTTCTGGGGGGGCTTATCTGGCGCGGTGCCAATGCGCGCGGCGCTATCCTTGGCATGGGTGCCGGCATCGCTGTTTGGGCTTATACGCTGTTGCTCCCCTCACTGGCTGCGCCGAATACCGATATTCTGGTGCATGGATTGTTCGGGCTGGGTGCGCTGCGACCACAGGCGCTGTTTGGCACCATCGCTGAGCCGTTGAACCACGGCGTGATGTGGAGCCTCTCCATCAACGCCGTGTTTTTCGCCCTGGGCTCGCTGTCGCGGGCTTCGGTGCCACTGGAGCGAATCCAAGCAGCGATTTTCGTGCCGCCTGACACCAGCCCGATGCCGAGCCTGAGGCGGTTTCGGACGGCAGTCACCATCAACGACCTGAAGGACACGCTGTCACGCTATCTGGGCGTGGAACGTACCGAGCGTTCGTTCCAGAGTTTTCAGGAGCAAGAGGGCGACGTGCTAGGCGGTTCGATGCCGGCCAGCATGGCAGTGATCCGCTTTTCGGAGCAGTTGCTGGCCAGCGCTGTCGGCTCGTCGTCGGCGCGGCTTATTCTGTCGCTGTTGTTCAAGCGCCATGACAGTGCATCAAAGGATGCGTTTCGCTTGCTCGACGATGCCACTGAGGCGCTGCAGCATAATCGCGACCTGTTGCAGATCGCGCTCGACCAGATGGAGCAAGGCATCACCGTGTTTGACCGCGACTTCCGGCTTACCT
This sequence comes from Mesorhizobium sp. NBSH29, assembly GCF_015500055.1. NCBI lineage: Bacteria > Pseudomonadati > Pseudomonadota > Alphaproteobacteria > Hyphomicrobiales > Phyllobacteriaceae > Mesorhizobium > Mesorhizobium sp. NBSH29. Next base: position 1,695,384 of record NZ_CP045492.1, on the reverse strand, counting down.
GCTGGAACCGGCAATACCGGGTGCTGTTTGACCTGCCCGACAGCATGGGCCAGATCGGCGTCTCGCTGGATCGGATATTGCGGCATTTGACTGACCGCGAAGAGATTGCGCCTGAAAGCCGAGTGGCGACGATCAATCGATTTGCGCAGTTCGGCAGCCCTTGGCAGATGGAGCTGAAAGCCAGCGGCAGAATTCTGGAATTGCGCACCAACCCGATGCCCGATGGCGGGATTGTTGCTACCTATGCCGATATCACCCAGCGCGTGGAAGCTGACCTGGCGCTCAAGCGCGCCAATGAAACGCTGGAGCAACGGGTAGAACGTCGAACAGCCGAGCTGATGCAAGTCAACGAAGAACTGGCGCAGGCGCAAATGCTTGCCGAAGAGGCCAATCTTGGGAAGACGCGCTTCCTTGCCGCTGCCGGGCACGACATTTTGCAGCCACTCAATGCCGCGCGGCTCTACTGCTCGTCCCTGATTGAGCGCGCGGGAAAGGCTGGCGTGACCGATGCTGCGACCAGCATCGAGTCCTCGCTGGAATCAGTCGAGACGATACTCGGTGCAGTGCTCGATATCTCGCGGCTTGATGCGGGGGCCATGAAGCCGGAGGAGACTGCCTTCCGGCTGGATGAATTGCTGCGCCAGATCTGCACCGACTTTCTGCCGCTCGCGGCGGCCAAAAATTTGGAGCTGGTGATCGTTCCGTCATCGTTGACCGTTCATACCGACCGCAATTTGTTTCGCCGGCTGGTACAGAACCTGGTTTCGAACGCGATCAAATATACCCGCACGGGAAAGGTTCTGATCGGGGTGCGGCGGCGCGGGGCGCTGGCGGAATTGCAGGTTTTCGACACCGGCATCGGTATTGCTGACGATGAGGTCAGCACCGTGTTTCGTGAATTCATTCGGCTCGATGACGGCGTGAGAGAAGCGCAGGGATTGGGGTTGGGACTGTCGATCGTAGACCGTATAGCGCGCGTACTCAGGCTGGAAATCCAGATCCAGTCGCGCCGCCACAATGGCACGCGTTTCTCGGTGATGGTACCAGTTGCGGAAGCGATGGAGATGGCGCAGCCAAAGCCCCGTCGCGGCACCGTACCGTTGACTGCGGCCCTCGACGGCGTGTCCGTGCTGTGCATCGACAATGACCTGCGCATCCTCGACGGGATGCGTCTCCTGCTGGAGGGGTGGGGATGCACGGTGTACACCGCTCTCGGCTCGAAGGAGCCCGGCATCCTGGCTGGAGTTCGGTACGATATTATCCTCGCGGACTACCACCTGAACGGCGAGAACGGTCTCGATGTTGTTGCAGCGATCCGCAAGGCGACCGGAACAGACGTCCCGGCGGTTTTGTTGACCGCCGACCGCTCAAGCGAGGTCCGTGCTGCCGCCGATGCCATCGATGTTCCGGTGATTAACAAGCCGATCAAACCGGCGGCGTTGCGCGCTGCCGTGACCCGCCTTCTGCGCAGCATCGCTGTTGCTGCTGAATAGACGTTGCCGCTAGCCTGCTGCAGGTTGCGGTTCGATGCCAATCTTCGAAAGTAAAATCACTGCCTGCGTTCGGCTATCGACGCTGAGCTTTTGTAGCACCGCCGAGACGTGCGCCTTGACGGTGGCTTCCGAGACATCAAGCTCATAAGCAATCTGCTTGTTCAGCAGACCCTCCGCCAGCATAGACAAAACGCGGGTTTGCTGAGGCGTCAGCGATTGCAGCTTTTTGATCAGGCTGGAAATTTCGGCATCGTATTCGACGTCGAGATCCACCCCTGACGGCACCGCGATACCGCCTGCCAGCACAGTTTCTACTCCGCGCCTGATGTCGTCCATACTGGCTGACTTAGAGATAAAGCCCGATGCGCCAAGCTCCAGAGCCCGGCGGATAGTTTCCGCATCATCATGGCCGGAAACCACGATAATGGGCGTGGCGGGATGGATGCCACGCAGGGATACCAGCCCGGACAAACCGCTGGTGCCAGGCATCGAGAGGTCGAGAAGCACGAGATCAAGGTCGTCGTGCGCAGCGATCAACGCCTTTGCGTGGTCGAAGTCGCCGGCTTCAAGAATGTCACCCGTTTGAGAAATGCCAAAGAGCGCCTGTTTCAGCGCGCCGCGAAACAGCGGATGGTCATCCGCAATCAGGAACCTGTAGCTCAACGGTGCCCGGTCCTCCCCTTTTTGCCGTCCCACTTTGATTGACAAGGCGTGGCTGTGGCTGTGCTCCGAATCTTGTTGTCGTCCCGTCGGAGTGCGCGCGCAGTAAAGCGGTGATCCACACCCAACACAAGGCTCATCGCCTGACGCTGACAAACGGTAGAGGAAATCACGTCTTTTGCGGCAAAGCCTCGGGTTCGATCTTGCGCCAGTCCTGATCTAGATCCTTGACGATACCCATGAAGCGGCGGAAAAACTTTTCCATGTAACTGAGGGACTTCTCGAAGCTTTCCTCGCTGGGCAGCGCATCTGGTGCTGTTTTTTCCATGGCTGCGACACGTGTTTCCAAAGCCGTTAGGCGATCCAGCAAGCGCTCGATTTCGTCGTTCAGCGCGGTCCGCTCGTCGGCAGCTACCTTGCAGACCAGTTGGCCGGCCCGCTCTTCACAGATCGACATCGCACCGGTCTTTCGGTCCATGCGGACAAAGCCGGTGGCTGATTTTTCCATCGTGTAGCGATCAACTTCCTGCGCCTGGGCCGCGCCTAGCATCAGGCAGGCGGTAATCAGCGCGGCCGGTATTGGAATGGTTGCATTCCGCATCAAAATTCTCCGTATCGTGATGCCGGGACTTTGGACGCTATTTGCGCCAGAATTGGGGACGGATTGGCGGTGACCCTTTCACGCGGACATCTTTGCGACTAGAGGGAGGCGATGATCAGCACCATCTACAAGATTGCCACGCAATCCCAGTGGCAGGAAGCCGAGGCTGTTGGCCGTTTCACCGGTGCACCGATCGATATCGCTGACGGCTACATCCATTTCTCAACTGCGGCGCAGGCGGCCGAAACGGCACACAAGCATTTTTTCGGGCAGCAAGACCTGCTGCTGGTGGCTGTTGATGTCGCGCGCCTGGGAGATATGCTGAAGTTCGAAGTGTCGCGTGGGGGGGCATTGTTTCCGCATCTATATGAACCGCTGGAGCTGTCAGCCGTTCTGTGGGTGAAGCCGCTGCCAGTTCGCTCGGACGGCCAGCATGAATTTCCGCCACTGGAGGACGCATGAACCTGCTTGAGAAGATCGGGCAACGGGCGCTTTTCCGTCTAGACCCGGAGACTGCGCACGGGCTTTCAATTGCTGCGCTGAAGTCGCGCTTGCCTGTCTGCGGGCAGGCTCCTGCAAGCGACCGACTGAAAGTCAAGCTTTGCGGACTTGCCTTCCCCAACCCGCTCGGCATGGCTGCTGGATACGACAAGAACGGTGAAGTGCCGGATGCACTGTTGCGGCTGGGGTTCGGCTTTTCAGAAGTAGGCACGGTCACGCCGCTGGCGCAGGCGGGCAACGCGAAGCCGCGCATCTTCCGGTTGCGCGGGGACGAGGCGGTGATCAATCGGCTCGGCTTCAACAATGAAGGGCACGAGCGTCTGTTCCAACGGATGAAGGCACGGGAAGGCTATCCGGGTATCGTCGGCATCAACATCGGCGCCAACAAGGACAGCACCGACCGTTTCGCCGATTATGAGCTAGGTGTGCGTCGCTTTGCGGCCCTTGCCGGCTATCTGACCGTCAACATTTCTTCGCCCAACACGCCGGGCCTGCGCTCGATGCAGGTGCGCGAGAGCCTGGCCGAATTGCTGACGCGGGTGATGGCGGCACGCGGCGCGCTGTCCGGTCGTGCCAAAACGGTGCCGGTATTCTTGAAGGTCGCCCCGGACCTCAACGATGCGGAGCTTGCCGACATCGCTGCCGAAGTTGCCGACAAACGCATCGAAGGTGTCATCGTCTCCAACACCACGCTTTCGCGCAGCGGGTTGACCGACCGGGTGCACCATGGCGAGACCGGCGGCCTGTCGGGCAAGCCGCTTTTTGTACGCTCCACTGCTGTTTTAGCGCGAATGCGCAAACTGCTTGGCGACAAGACGGTGCTTGTCGGCGTTGGAGGGGTCGATACGGCAGAAACCGCTCTCGAAAAAATCCGTGCCGGGGCCGATCTCGTGCAGCTTTATACCGGAATGATCTATGCCGGGCCCTCGCTACCAGGCAAGATCGTCGCCGGGATGCTTAGCTATGCGGAGGCCGAGGGGTTGAAGCATGTGCGCGACATCCGCGACAGCCGGGTCGAGCATTGGGCCGGCCAGCCAATCTAATTGACGCCGGCGCTCAGCGCAGACGTTCGCCAAACGTTTCGCGCGCGCGACGTGGCACCATTGCCAGCAGGCTGATGCCGCGCACGATAAGAAACACATGAAGTGCTGCCCACAGGCCGTGATTTCCAAAGGCTCCGCCAAGCCAAATGAGAGCCGCGAGGAAGGCGACGAAGGACAATACCATCATGTTGCGCATATCGCGTGACCAGGTAGCACCGATGAAAATGCCGTCCATCTGGAAGGCCAACACGCCGGTGAGAGCCGTGAACGCGGCCCATGGCAAATAGCGCGCTGCTTCGGCCTGGACGTCCTGCGCGGTGGTTATGACGGCGATCAAACCTCCGCCGAAGGTGAGCAGAGCCACACAGGCGAAGGCTGATATCGCAAATCCCCATATCGAGCTCAACCGCACGCCGCGGTCGAAAGCCGGGCGGTAACGCGCGCCGACTGCGCGACCGGCCAACTGCTCGGCTGCGGTGGCAAACCCGTCGAGGAAATAGCCCGCAATCAGGAAAAAGTGCATCAGCACAGCGTTAGCGGCCAATGTCAGCGTGCCAAGTTGCGCGCCCTGGCGGGTAAACAGGGTGAACGCCGCGACAAGGATAAAAGAACGGATCAAAATATCCCCGTTGAGGAGAAGCATTCGCTTCAAAGCTGCGGCGCTGAAGACTTCGTGGACTGTGAACCGTGGCATGGGCCGAAAGCGCCGCCAGATCATTGCGGCGCCAATCACAGCGGCGAAAATCTCGCCGCAAACCGTTCCCCACGCGACCCCCTCCACGGCCCAGCCGAGATGAAGGCCAAACCATATCGACAGGGCGATGTTGGCGCCGTTGAGGATCATCTGCAGCAACAGTCCAGTGCCAGCCTCGCCGCGGCCCAGGAAATAACCTAGGATCGCGTAGTTGAGGAGCGAGGCTGGTGCCGACAGCAGGCGGATGCGGATATAAATGTCCATCGCCTCGGTGACTTTCGGTCCGGCGTCCATGATCCAGACGCCAATCATCGCGACCAGAGGCGCCAGCAGCGCCAGCACAGCGCCGGAAATCAGAGCAATCGCTGCCGCGCGCAGGAAGACTGCGCGTTCTTCGAGCGGGTTCTCCTCACCGTAAGCCTGCGAGACAAGCCCGGTGGTGCCGGAACGAAGGAAGTTGAAAGAGGTGAAAACGACATCAAAAATGATGGCGCCAGCGGCCAAACCGCCCAACAGAGCCGCGTCGCCGAACTGGCCGACGACGCCGGTGTCCACCACACCAAGCAGCGGGGTCGTGATGTAGGCAAGCGTCATCGGTACCGCGATGGCCAACACCACACGGTTGTTCACTTCAAACGGGCGCGACGGCCTGACCTGATCCAAGCGGGCATCCTCTGCTGACCCGCTGCCCAAGCATGCCACACGAGATCAGGCAAGATGCACCTGTCTGCAATCTGCAAACCAGAGGGGTTGGCGGGCCCGGTCAGACCCGCCCCGCCCCTGGGCCTATGCAGCAACGCTGCAACCGCAGCCGCTTTTGCCTACTGCCTTGGCGTCGGCATCCGCAACGCAGCATGCTTCGATTTCAGCCGGAGCCGGACCTCCGCAACAGCCGCCTGATATGCTGCTCGCCAGCGAGGGCGGAACAGTGCACACGCCGGTCTGCGGCAGTTCCAGTTGCACATTGTCAGCGGCAACCATATCCCCGGCCAGAGCAGCGGCGATCGAACGCACCTGTTCGTAGCCGGTCAAAAGCAGGAAGGTTGGTGCCCGGCCATAGCTCTTGATCCCTACAGTGTAAAAACCTGGCTCGGGATGGCTAAGTTCGCGGTGGCCGTGTGGCGGCACGTCTCCACAGGAATGTTCGTTGGGATCGATCAGGGGACCGAGCGCCTTGACACTTTCCAGCAGAGGATCAAGGTCGAGGCGTAATTCGCGCGTCAATGAAAGATCTGGGCGCTGGCCGGTAGCGGCAATAATGCGGTCGACAGGGCCTACGGTCTGCATCCCCTGCGCCGTCTGCCCCGAGATCATTAAGCGACCGTCCTGTTTGACGATTTCTGTTACCGCAAAGCCGGAAACAAGTTTTGCCTTGCCGCCTTCGACCAGATCTCTGATTTCGGAACCAAGTTCGCCACGCGCGGGCAGCGCATCTGCGCCACCACCGCCAAAGACGCGATCCAGATTGGTGCTGCGAGTCAGCCAGATAACATGCGTATCGGGCTCGGTTTTTCCAAGCGCTACAAGATCAAGCAAAGCATTGGCAGCTGAATGGCCAGCCCCTGCAACCAGTGTCGTGCGCCCGGCATACAGCGCTCGATCTCGGACCAGAACATCGGGGATGCCATAGGCTATCCGCTCGCCCAGGGCGAGCTCACCCTCAGCGGGAAGTCCGCTGGCACCAAGTGGATTGGGCGTGCGCCAGGTGCCTGAGGCATCGATGACTGCGCGGGCGCTGTCTCTGCGGGTTCCCTTGGCTGTCTCAACCACCAGCATGAAAGGCTTTTCGGCTCGGCCTTTTGTGACAACCTTGTCTGCGCCCCAACGCGAAACGGCAGCAACGCGTGCACCGGTTTCAATCGCGGAGGCTAGAGCGGGAAGCGCGGCGAGCGACGCGAGATATTGGGCGACCAGTTCATCAGCTGTGGGAAACTTCTCAGGGTCGGGCATCTGCCAGCCGGTGGCTTCGAGCAACTGCCGCGCCGTGCTGTCGACGCAATAGCGCCACGGCGTGAAAACGCGCACATGACCCCAGTCACGCAGGCTCGCGCCGGCACCATCTCCTGCCTCATAGAGTTTGACCGGGATGCCACGCTTTATCAGATGCGCAGCAGCCGCCAGGCCCACTGGTCCGCCGCCGATGATTGCAACGGGATGGTTTTCGTTCAGTGTATCACGCATGTTTCTGTCCTTCTAGAATTATCGAATAATTTGTCAAAAAAACGCTCACGCCACGGACTCCGCCGGCACTGTCTCACAACCGGAATCAGCGCAGCATTCATCGGCCAGAAAGCCGATCAGTTCGTTCATCACCGCGTAATGAGCCCGGCAGATCAGGGTCGTTGCCTGACGCTCCTGAGTGACCAGGCCAACTTCTATCAGCCGGTGGAGATGATGCGAGAGCGTCGAGGCTGCGATGCCGAGATCTTCCTGCAGGGCACCCACCGGCCGGCCGGCATCACCTGCACGCACCAGCATGCGGTAAAGACTGAGCCGCGTCGGGTTGCCCAACGCTTCCATGCGTTTTGCTGCTTTTTCGAGTTTCATGGAAATATGAGTAGGCGCCATGGGCGCTCTCGTCAAGCTTATTTCTAGTTCTATCGAAATATAGACCGGAGGCTCTACCCTGCCGACGCGCGCCCGGCATTGATGACCTCTCCGTCTTCCTTGGTAAAAGGGCCAAGGTTCGGGTTGGGCAGCACGTCTAGCACGGCTTCTGATGGACGGGCGAGAACGACGCCCTTGGGTGTCTCGACAATCGGGCGGTTGATGAGGATCGGGTGGGCAAGCATGGCGTCGAGAATGTGTGCGTCGCTGAGGTCCGGGTTATCCAGCCCCAGTTCGGCATAGGGCGTGCCCTTCTGGCGCAAAAGAGCGCGCGGCGGCATGTTCATGGCGGCGAGCAGCGCGATGAGTTTTTCGTGCGTTGGCGGGGTTTTCAAATATTCGATGATTTGAGGCTCTTCGCCCGATTGGCGGATCATGGCCAGCGCGTTGCGCGAGGTGGCGCAGTCGGGATTGTGGTAGATCGTGATGGTCATAGGGTCGCTTCCTTCGGCACGATGCCGCGTGGCTTTGCAAACATCCAGCTCGCGAGCGCGACAGCCAGCGCCGCACCTGCCAGTTCGGCAATGATGAAGGCCGGCACGTCGAGCGGTCGGATGCCAGCAAAAGTGTTGGACAG